>CAZQBX010000161.1:0-2542 GCA_964592145.1 uncultured Ignavibacteria bacterium | reverse complement strand
GACGCTGCCGGGCAGTATTTCTTCTATGAAGGCGGAATGAAGGATGGCAAGTTTGTGCTCGAAGGTGTAACTTATGAATTCGACGGCAAGTCGCAGCGCTCGCGCATGATGATGTGGCCGCTCGACGATGGCTCGGTGCGGCAGAGCATCGAACTTTACGACGACGAGAAGACCGAGTGGTGGATGTTGTTTGACGGGATTTACAAGAAGCAATAACGTCTCACGCAATTGACAGGGAGTTTGAGATGATACCGATACCGGTGAATTCGGCGCATTGGCACATCGTGCTGGTGCACTATCCGATGGCGGGATTGATGGTCAGCTTGGTGGTGCTGGGCTTGGCCACGTGGTTCAGAGATGGCCGCTGGCAGCGCGTCGCGCTGGCATTCATTCTCGCATCGGCGGCTTTCACGGGCGCGAGTTTTCAAACGGGCGAAGGTGCGGAGCACATAGTTAAAGGCTTGCCCGGCATTGAAGACGCGCGCATTCACGAGCACGAGGAGCTTGCCGAAACCGCGCGGAATATCATGATTCCGTTCGCGCTGTTGGTGATTGCGCTCTGGTGGCTGACGCGAAAACACACTCTGCTTCCCGTGTGGGTGACCGGCGGCCTAATGCTCGCGATGCTTGTGCTGCTGCTGCTCTTCATGAATGTGGCCTCGCTTGGCGGCAAGATTCATCATCCCGAAATTCGCGATGGAGCGGCTGCAACCTATCAGGACGAACACGAAGAGGAAGAGGACTAATCTCATGGCGAAGAAAGCAGTCACGAAAGACGTGAACTACACCGTCGCAAGCGGTAAGATCACTTTCACGGTATCGCAGACTTATCGCGCGCCAATGAAAAAAGTTTGGGACGCCGCAACGCAAGCCAAGCATCTTGAAAAACACTTCGTGACAAAGGTGCGCGGCGATTTCACGTCAAAGCTCGAACCGGTGTTCTGGACCTTTCAGGGTCATGGCGAATTCCCGCTCTATCCGGTCGCGTTCGCAAGGCACAAGTATTTCGAGTTCTACTGGCCGATGTACGGATCGAAGAACAAGCTCTCGCACGTCTCTTTCGAGTTCTCGGAGAAGAAAGGTATGGTCACGCTGAAGATCACCGAGACCGGTTGGACATCTCCGCTTCTTCACTACGCTTTCGAAAACTGCTCCGGCTGGACCGAATTTCTGATGACGCTCAAGGCTCACGTGCTGTTGAAGAAGGATTTGAGAACGAAGAAGTAACCAGACAAAGGGAGAAAGAAGATGAAAGGCTACATTGATCTGTTCCTGTTACCGCTTCCTAAAAAGAACCTTGTGGCTTATAAGCGCCTCGCGAATCGTTTCGGTAAGATCATAATGGAACACGGTGCGCTCCGCTATCGTGAATTCTCTGGTGACGATCTGAAGCCAAAAGGCATGCAGCCTTTCACGAAGCTCATCAAGCTCGGTCGCGGAGAAATCGCGATCACATCCGTCGTGGAGTACAAGTCGCGCAAACATCGCGACACGGTTATGAAAAAGATGTTTACCGATCCGCGCATGGACAAGATGATGAAGGAGAAACCGCTTTTCGACATGAAGAAGATGTTCTATGCCGGCTTCGAGACAATGGTGGAAGGGAAGAAGTAAAGCACTAGCGGCAATTGTCATTCTGAGCGAAGCGAAGAACCTCTCTGAAGCGAAAGCGCATAACATGAAACACATTTCCCTTTTGATCGCGCTCTGCGCGGTGTCATGGGCACAAGATGTCGTTCCTGTGCCCACATTGGAAGCGCAATCTGATTCAATCGCGTACGATGTCGCGCCGTGGCCGATTGAAGGGAAATGCCCATTACCAAAGTACCCGAAACTCGGTGGGATGGCTGGCGTGCCGGGCAGAGTCAACGTTGTTCTGAGCATTGACAGCTTGGGAAGAGTTGTGCGGCATACTTTGAATCTTGAGAGGCCGGAACTTCTTGGATTTGCACCCGCCGTGGAAGAGGCATGCACGTCTTGGATATTTTCACCCGCCATATACAAGGGACAGCCAATTGAGATGGAAATGAGCCTGACTTTCCAATTCCGAATGCGCGATTGCAGAGACTATGAATCCGAATATTCTTGCATTGAAACAGAGCGACAAGCATATGTAGACTCAGTTCAAGCGCTTAGAAACAGAAACCCGAGACAGGTTTACTCACCGCCCCCCGTGGTCGAGGCATCCCATTATGTTGAGCTTAACACGAACGGAAATCACTGAACGTGTCTTCCCGCCTCTTCCTTGTTGATCTTGGCAATGTCCTTTTGAAGCTGGACTTCGACAGGTTCTGCGAAGGTGCGGCGGAGCGTGGCACGCGCACGATCGAAGAAATTCGCGCGCAGTACATTCATGGCGATGCGAAAAAAGAGCTGGAAAGAGGGCGATGCACACCGGACGAGTTCATCGAACAGATGCGCGAATGGCTTCACTGGCCCAAAACAGAGAATGCGCGCGATCACCTGCGCGCGTTATGGTGCGACATTTTTGATGAAATGCCCGGAGCGGAGGAGGGGCTTCTGAAGTTGAAGGAGTTGGGGC
>CAZQBX010000160.1:788-2574 GCA_964592145.1 uncultured Ignavibacteria bacterium | reverse complement strand
ACCCGCGCGAAGGAATTTGACGTCATCGCGACGCTCAATTTGAACGGCGATTATTTATCCGACGCGCTGGCCGCCCAGGTCGGTGGCATCGGCATCGCACCCGGCGGAAACATCAATTACGTCACCGGTCACGCGGTATTTGAAGCCACGCACGGCACGGCGCCGAAATACGCCAACCTGGACAAAGTGAATCCGGGTTCCGTCATTCTGTCCGGAGACATGATGCTGCGCTATATGGGATGGCACGAAGCGGCCGACCTGATCATCAAGGGCCTTGAAAAGTCAATTGCCAATAAGACCGTGACGTATGACTTTGCAAGATTGATGGAGGGGGCCAAAGAGGTCAAATGCAGTGAATTCGCGACGGAAATGATCAAGAACATGTAATTGTTTGTCATAGGGACTATCGACAAATATGGCGAATAACGGATGTCCCGGTAAATGGGTGATGACACTTATGAGAACGGCATGAGTATACCTGTCCAGTTCTTGCACTCAATCTTGTGGCTAACAGCGTGTCTTCGAAGAAGACCAAGGACGAATATCCGGAATTTGACAAGACCGATATTATGCGATGATTGCTTTTGTTGCTTTGCTGGTTCGGCAATGTTATTGGCAATCTTCTTGGTCAAAAGAACATGCGGGCAAATGCCGGCGTTGATGATTCCATTAACAAAATAGAAGAGAGAGGACCTTATGTTTTGTAGAAACTGTGGGAACGAAGTCGCAGATCAAGCCGTGATTTGTCTTAAATGTGGCTCTGCACCAAGAAACGGTATCTTTTTCTGCCAAAGTTGCGGAGCGGGAACAAACCTGAACGCAGAAATATGTGTCAAGTGTGGAGTCAGGCTTGTAAGAATAATCGAAAAACCGATCACAGATGGGGTGTATTCACAAACGGCCGCGGGGCTGTTAGGGATTTTCCTTGGTGGTTTCGGAGTACATCGGTTTTACCTTGGATTTGTAGGAATTGGAGTAGCTCAAATCATTGTGACTGTTTTGACATGCGGGGTTGGATCCATATGGGGACTCATCGAAGGCATATTAATTCTCACAGGTTCCATAAATCAGGATGCCCACGGGCGTCCTTTAAAACCATAACAAGAATGGAGGCAGGGTCATGACTGATCAATTCTCTCAACAGAACACCGTGCTTGATCAAGTCGCGTCAATTGCTACAGAGGCACGCCCATGGTTGAAATTTCTGGGAATCATGATGATCATTTTTGGAGTCTTGATGTGCCTCACCTGCTATGGGCTATTGCTCGGTTGGTTGCCAATATGGCTTGGCGTCCTATTGCTTCAATCTGGAAATCTCGTCACGCTGGCTTCGGCCAATGCTGCAAGAAACGAGCTCGTACCAATGATGCAGAAATTGAGATCCTTTTTCATGATTCAGGGTATTCTGGTGCTCATTAGCGTTGTTCTCCTGTTTGCAGGATTTATTGCGATGGCCATCTTCGGCGCAGCCTTCCTGAGCGCTTTCAAGGGACTAAGATGATCGAGGTAGACAGCAGAAGAGCAACTCTTTCTTCTGAAGAAATCGAAGATGGAAAAGTGTACGCGATTCTGGGTTACCTATTTTGCTGTTTTGCAATTCCGCTGGCAATTGGCCAAAACCGATTTTGCAGGTTTCATGCTGAGCAACAAATTCTCATTCTTATGATCATGATGGTTGCCGCAACAATGGCTCTACTTTCCTTTCTTGGATGGTTTCTGCATGTTGCTGGGATCGTGCTGATGATCATAGGCATCATCAATGCGGCACAGGGCAAGTGTGAACCAC
>CAZQBX010000160.1:0-778 GCA_964592145.1 uncultured Ignavibacteria bacterium | reverse complement strand
ACTTCCGGTTGTAGGTAAATACGGAGAAAAGTTCAATCTGATGAAGTGATCAGAGTCACCTTGCAAGAGAAAGGCCGGTCCGGAAAGATCGGCCTTTTTTGTTTTTCTTCGTGTGGAATCGAGGGTTCCCTACCTCTGATCCCGGCTTTTCTTCTTCGCCGCTTTTCCATACTTCTTCACGGATTCCGAAAACGCTTCCAATCGCCGTTCGACCAGATCAAATACCGAGTCCGGCGGGAATCGCCCGTTCTTGCTACGTCGTCCGGCCACCTTGCCCGTCAGGATTTCGATGCCTTCTTCAATGGTCGCCACCGCCCATACCCGGAAACGTCCGGATTTCACGGCTTCCACAATATCCTCCCGGAGCATTAGATTCCGGACATTGCTCTGCGGGATCATTACGCCCTGTGAACCGCTCAAGCCTTTGATGCGGCACACATCGAAGAAGCCTTCGATTTTTTCATTCACACCGCCGATGGCTTGAACTTCGCCGATTTGATTGACACTGCCGGTGACCGCAATGCCCTGATCAATGGGCAGGCCGGACAGCGCCGACAGCAAGGCGTACAATTCCGTTGACGACGCACTGTCACCTTCCACCCCTTCATAGCTCTGTTCGAATGCCAGCCGGGCGGACAGGTTCATGGGATTTTTATGCGCAAACACGTTGCCCAGGTATCCGGCGAGGATCAGGACTCCTTTGCTGTGAATGGGGCCGCCGAGGTCGACCTGCCGTTCAATATCGACGATGCCGTCGCCGCCCGGCGACACGGACGCC
>CAZQBX010000159.1:0-2623 GCA_964592145.1 uncultured Ignavibacteria bacterium | reverse complement strand
GTATTGCAATTTCAGAAGATTCCCAAGTTTGTACTGTCGCGGGGTATCAGATCGAGTTCAAATATGTGCAAGTGAGCACATTAGACGCAGGGTGCTCCTTTCGTATTAAGTCCGTATATCTTGGGATAACTGAACCGACAGACGAGTCAGTAGATTCGATCATGCAAACAGGAAAGGGCCGATTTTTTCACTCATTCATTGATGTTGCAAATCATTCTAATAGCTTTAGTGCAGGCGACTTAATTGAGAACCCCGCCTATGTTGCGGAGTCGGTTTTGTGTCAAGAGGTCGGACTAACTCCTGCGGGTCTTGCGAAATCGCTTGACTTTGATGGAAGCAATGACTATGCGATGGTTATGCACTCTGAGTCTCTCGAACTAACGGGAGACTTTACGCTGATCGCATGGGTATATCCAGACAGCTACACGAATAATGGAGGATTGATTCGGAAGGCGGAGTTTGAAAGTGTCTATCCTGCAAATTATGACTGGTATCTTCGCTCAGGGTCAGGGCTTCCAACTCTTGGAATGGGTGATGGAACAAAGACAACTGAGATTGATGCTACAAACCCACCTGCATCAACCGGCGCTTGGGTTCATTTGGCTGTCAAGGTCAGCGGAACAACTGTCACGCACTACCGCAACGGAGCAACTAATGGTGGCGGAACGAACGCCGTGACCCGCGTTGACCTTGGTGGTCCTGTAGTATTTGGGAGAGCTGCTCTGTCCGGCACTCCACACTTGGACGGACGACTTGATGAAGTCAAAATGTATAATCGCGCTTTGTCAGATGCAGAAGTTCTTGCGGATTACAATAGTGGATCTGGATTGAGAGGGAAGACTGGGGAACCGAACCTCGTAGGGAACTGGCATTTTGATGAAGGTTCCGGCACAGAGTTTCGTGATTGGTCTGGTAATAATAACGTCGCATATGCAAACGTATTTCATCCGGCGTGGGCTGCCGGAAAAGTCGAAAGCACACGACAGATTTATGAGCCGTCTTTTGATACTGTGGCAGGCGAGCGGTCAAGCTGGAAGTTTGCAAGACAGGTTATTGAAGCGAAAAATAGCCGCGAGCTACTCAGGCAGATAGCCTATGAGGGTGCATTCTGCTACGGAACGAGGCCAGACGGCCTTGAATTTATTGCTTCTCTTGCACCTTCCGGCAGCCCGACGGCCTTGACCACTGCCGACGTTCTGATGGACGGCAAGAAGAGTTCAATGCGTGTGTGGCGCGGGGATATTGGCAACGTGCGCAATGAGTTTATTCTGCACTACCGCAAGAACATGGCAACGGGCGAATTCGAGAAGACGCTGTTTGTCAAGAATCCACAGTCGGCAGCGTATGACTCCAAGTTCACGAACCTCTCCTCCGATGGAGACACCTACTGGCAAAAGTGCTCAGACGCTTACGCGGACTTTCAGCAAGTGAACACTTGGGACTACAATGCTGAGTGGATTCGTGACGACGCAACGGCAGAGCTGTTCATCAAGTGGATGATTGATTGGCTGACCAGAATGCCGCTATTCTGCTCTTTCGATACGACGATTAAGAACATCGGGCTTTCGCTGTTTGATCAGAAGCTTATCAATCATCCATTGCTCCCGGCTGCCGAGAACGGGGTCAATCACTTTTTACTGATAGAACAGAAAATCAGTCCGTCAACCGACACCATGAGCCTGACGTTCATGGACATCGGCACACCGTAAATACTAACCGGAGCGAACTGTGGCAAACGATTCAACTAAGAAGCAGGTTCCCGATTGGCTAATGAAAGTCTTGGTGCCGATCATCTTCGGCGGGATTAGCGCGGGAGGTGGCACGTATGCACTCACATCAGATCTGGCAACTCGTGTGACTGCCGTGGAGGTCAGAGTTGAGAAGCTGGAGGCGAGTGGCGACCGTGTGCTTGACGCGATTGACAAGCTGGACGGGAAGACAGAAGAGGGCCAGAAATATCTCCGTGACGTTATCGCCAAAGAGATAAGCGAGCTACGCACGGACGTTGCAGTATTGAAGGCTCGGCGGTAACAAAACAAGGAGGAGGCTATCATGTGGAGTTGGCTTAGTGGAAAGAAGCGACAAATCGGTGCGGCCATAATGCTCGTCAGTCAGACTGGGAAACTTGTTGCACCTGAATACGCACCAATTTGGGAGGCTATCGGTTACCTTGGTGCCGCAATCGCGGGAGTTGGATTCGCTCACGCGGGAGTCAAGACGATCAAAAAAAATACCACCGTACTCGATGGTGGAAGTGATAATTAAATGAAAGGCAGGTGATCCATGAGTCAGTTGAAAGAGAAACTTGAAGCCATATCTGGCACGATCGAAGAACTTGCAACGCCGCCGTTCAAGGTGATCGAGGTCTTCCAGACCATCTCCGCACTTGGCGAAGTCGTGAAAGAAGTCGCACCGGCTGCCACGGCGGAAGAGTACGAGGTGCTCCTCCTCGAAGCGTGGGAATGGGCTGACGGGAAGTATCAGCTCGTCGAAAAGGCGGACGAGGCAATCAAGTTCCCGATTTGGCTTGCTCCAGCGGAGGCGTTTGATGGGCCAGGCGTTCGCTATTTGGCAACGAAGATTCTGATCCCGGAACTTGCAGCCAAACTTGCCAAGCTCGCTG
>CAZQBX010000158.1:0-2652 GCA_964592145.1 uncultured Ignavibacteria bacterium | reverse complement strand
AGTCTGTTCACTGGCGTGGCCAGTCTCAGGTAGTCGTCTGTGTATTGGACCATTGGTTGGAGGCGGGCAGATGGTGGGACGCTGAATGCGCCAAGGAATTCTATCTTGTCCTGACCGTGCAACGCCGCTTACTTCTTTGTAGAAATCCCAATTCTGGAGACTGGCTTGCGAAGGCAGCATGAAGCCACATGTTCCATTATTGGTTCGCAGCGAGTTCAGCTTTCTGAATGGCGCATCGCGCTTGGAAGAATTGGTCAAGAGGGCCAGAGAACTTGGCTACGAAGCCATGGCGCTGACCGATCTCGATCACTTGTGCGGCGTGCCGGAGTTCCTTGGACTATGTAACAGATATCAGATAAAGCCGCTGCTAGGAGCGGAGTTGACGCTTGAGTCCGGCAGAATTGTAGCCCTTGCACGTACACGCAGGGGCTATTCTTGTCTCTGCAAACTACTCACACAATCACATCTCGGAAACGAACGACGTCAACCAAGTCTGCCTGAAAGTCAACTTCACGAGCATTCGGAGGATTTGATTCTGTTTGCTGGGGGAGATCAGGCTCCGTTTGCAAAGTGGCTTTACGAACGCAAGTTGAACAAAGCAATTGACTGGCTCTATAGTTTTCGTCACCAGTATGAAAACGACTTCTATGTACGAATCGAACGCACATTTGCGCCGCTGCAGGCCGAGTTCAATTCGCATCTTTGTGGCATCTGTAAAGATCTGGGAATTCCAGTCGTTGCTGGAAATCCCGTGCACTATGCCAGACCTGAACAGCATCGTACATTTGACATCCTCTGCTGTATCCGCAATCTTATCACTGTTGATGAACCGCATCCCGAACGCGCGGTGAATGATCGAGGCTATCTGGCAAGCCCCGAAAGTGTTGCATCGCAGTTCTCGGACATGCCCGATGCACTGTCGGTGGCACGTGAAATTGCAGATCGTTGTGAGCCTTATTCGCTGCGGGACAGTTCGACACGACCACGCTTTCTCGATGTTCCGCTTGAGCAGACGAATCGGCATTTGTGTGAACTGACTTATCAGGGTGCGCTGCGCAAGTATGGCACGGTCTCACACGACCTGAAAGTTCGCTTGGACTACGAGCTGCAAGTGATCGCGGGTTTGGATTTCGCGGGCTATTTCCTGATCATGCATGACCTGTTGACCTTTGCCAGAAGCAAAGGCATTCGATATGCAGGTCGAGGCAGTTCGGCAGATTCTGTGGTGGCCTATTGCTTGGACATCACCAAGGTCGATGCATTCGCACGCAATCTCCGCTTCGAACGGTTCATCAATCCCGAGCGTTCAGAATCGCTGCCAGACATTGATGTGGACTTTGACCGCCGCTATCGCGACGACATTGTAAACTATGTGGTCAACAAATACGGCCAAGCGCATGTGGCCGGTGTGGCCTCGTTTAACCGATATCGCGCACGTGGGGCAATTCGGGATGTAGCTAAAGCGCTCGGATTTAAGGAGGAGGACGTTGACCTGTTGGCCAAACGCTCGCACTGGGCGTTATCCGCTAGGAAGATAGCATCCACTTTGGAGACACGACCAGAGATACGTGCATTGCAAGTCGATAAGAAGAAGTTCGAACTGTTGTTTGACCTCTGTGCAGGGCTGGATGACTTGCCGCGCCACATATCCGCTCACCCTTGCGGTGTCATGGTCACAGGCACTCCGGTGCAGGAGATCACGCCGTTGTTGCGAGCAGCAAATGGTATGCTAATCTCGCACTATGACAAAGATGGCATTGAAGACTTGGGACTGGCAAAATTCGATCTGTTGTCGCTTCCTACGTTGGGTGTTGTAGAAGATGCCGCCGTGATGGTGCGGTCTCACGAGCCTAAGTTCGACTATGACCGTATTCCACTGGATGATGAGCAGACCTTTGAGCTTCTGCGTGAAGGTGAGACGGCCGGTGGTTTCCAAAATGAGAGTCCCGCACAGCAATCTCTTGCTCCTCGCTTGAAGGCACGAACGATTGAAGATGTGATTGCGGCTGTCGCATTGATTCGTCCCGGGCCATTGAAAGGCGAGATGGTCGAGCCCTTCGTGCGCAGGCGGAATGGTCTTGAACAGGCCACGTCCATTCATCCAGTGATAGACAAAATTCTGGAACACACCTACGGCGTTGTGCTCTATCAGGAGCAGGTGATCAGCATCGCAGTTGAACTGGCTGGGTTTTCTCCGGGACAGGCTGATGTGCTTCGTAGGACCATATCGCACAATCGTTCATCGGAAAAGATGGATGAGTTAGGTCAAGTCTTCATTCAGCAATCCATTAGTCGTGGAGTTGAACCGGAGCTCGCAGAGAGAGTCTTCAAGTGGATTCAGGGCTATGCTGGTTATGGGTTTTGTGAGGCACACGCGGCAGCCTTTGGAGACACAAGCTATAAGACTGTTTACTTGTTGCGACACCACCCCGCAGAATTCTATGCTTCGCTTCTGAACCATCAGCCGATGGGCTTCTATCCGCCTGCCACACTGATGAATGAAGCGCGACGTAAAGGCATCAGCGTTCTGGGACCGGACTGCAATTCAAGCGATGCAGCGACTTCAGTCCAGAACGGTACGATTCGCATTGGGCTTCAGCAAGTCAAAACCATGGATGAACCGTCGATTGCTCGCATACTTGCTGCCCGACC
>CAZQBX010000157.1:0-2664 GCA_964592145.1 uncultured Ignavibacteria bacterium | reverse complement strand
TCAAGTCATCTGCTATATCAATTGTTTCCCGGTTGGACCGGAAATGTACCTCAACCGGGACCCCGACCACACTGCGGGACCTTTCCCGAAGTTTACGAGTTAAATATTTGAATGGTTGAAAGTTAGAGGGGTCGGAAAAATCGATAGGAGTCAGCACACGGCGAGTTTCGGTGTGTTGGCACCAGCTTTGCACTGAACCGGGAGTGAACCAGCCAGAACACACCCCACTTTTCGCAAACTCCTCCAACTCAATGTAGCCCTGCCATGCATCAGCTACGACAAGAACTTCGCCAAAGACAAGAGCAGATTCTCCAGCCGCAACAAATCCTGCGGAGTGAGCTGCTCCAGTTACCGCTGCTCGATCTTGAACTCCGAGTGCGCCAGGAACTGGAGTCAAACCCGTTTCTCGATGAGATCCCGGAGGACGAGTCCATCGTCGAAAAGGAGCCCGTCGAAATGGACACGGAGGCATCGGCGGCAACATTCGAGAATGCGACCGAGGAGCATCCACACTTCGAGACGCCCGAGCCCGAGCCTGCTCCGCCTTCGGAGAACGGCAAGGAGGCGGAGGTCGACTGGGAGAGCTTTCTAAGTGACGAGGAGGATTTTGTCTTCAAGCCGCAGCGGCAGTCCTCCGGTGACGAGCTTGTGGAGTCACCGCAGCCGTTCATTCCGACACTCGCGGAGTATCTCGAGGAACAGCTTCGACTTCAGATGTTGTCGGACCTTGAGTTTACCGTCGGAGTGTATATCATTGGTTCCATCAATAACGACGGATATCTCAAATTTCCGATCGAAGAGATCGCCCGCGAACTAAACGTTCCGGTGCAGATGGCCGAGTCGGTGCTCACGACGATACAGTCGCTTGATCCACCCGGCATAGCCGCGCGCAACCCGCAGGAGTGCTTGCTGATTCAATTGCGGCAATGGGAAGATCAGGAAGTGGCGAGACTCCCGATTCTGCTGCTTGAGCAGTGCTACGAAGACTTTCTGAACAAGCGATTTGAAGTTATTGCCAAGAAACTTTCCGTTGCGCTTGAGGAAGTCAAAGAGTCGTTTAATCAGATTCGGAAACTCAATCCGAAGCCGGGCGAAGGTTACTTCGATGAAAAACAGAATTACGTGATTCCTGATCTCGTGGTTGCGAGAAACGGCGAACACGGCGACTTTTTCGTCTACCTGAATGACGGCAACATCCCGAGCTTTCACATCAACACCGCGTACAAGGACATGTTCCTTTCCGGCAGCGCAAACCGCGAAGTGAAGGAGTGGGTCACGCGCAAGCTGGAAAGCGCGCGCTGGTTCATCAATGCCATTCATCAGAGACAGACTACGATTCTACGAACCATGCGAGCGATTGTGAAGCGGCAGGAGGGATTCTTCAAACACGGCAAGGATCATCTAAAACCGATGATCCTGCAGGATATTGCCGAAGAAATCGGCATGGACATTTCCACGATTTCGCGCGTGACTTCCGGCAAATACGTTCAGACCGAGTGGGGAGTCTTCGAACTCAAGTACTTCTTCTCGGAACGCATGGAGACAACGGATGGCGAGGAAATCTCCACCAAAGTTATCAAGTCCCGCTTACTGGATATTATCGACGTCGAAAACAAGGCCGACCCACTCTCCGATCAAACGATCGCGGAGATGCTGGCCAAAGAGGGATACCCGATTGCCCGGCGAACGGTACAGAAGTACCGCGAGCAGTTAGGCATCCCCGTGAAGCGCCTAAGACGTGAAATATAGTACCTTTCGGCGGGCCTCACGGCCCGCTTGTTTTTGACCCTCCTTCCCATCCTTCTTTTCGTTCCGGTGTCCGGATTGTGAATTCCGCTTGAAATTGCGTATATTCCGGTCGATCAAGTGTCCGGTCCTGTCCGGGTCAATAGACACAGACTTCCCAAATCCTCCATGAATTTAGTCCAATCAGAATCCAACGCGCTTGTGCTTCCCGTGCTGCCACTACGCGATGTAGTGGTATACCCGTCGATGGTGTTTCCGCTGTTGATCGGTCGCCCGGCGACACTGGCGGCTGTTGAGCGTGCCACGGTCACCGAACGCCGGATGCTGCTGCTCCTGCAGAAGGACGGGAATCAGGAAGACCTCAATCCCGAAGACCTGTTCCAAGTCGGTGTCGTCGCGAACATCATTCAGACTCTTAAGCTGCCCAACGGGCTGGTGAAAGTGCTCATCGAAGGATTGTTTCGCGCGCAAGTGGAGAGCCTTGCCACGGAAGAGAACTTCATGAGCGCGAGGGCCCATGCCGTTATCGTCGCGAGCGGCGATCCGGTACAAACCAGGGCAAACATGCGCATTGCCGTGCAACGCTTTCGCGAATACGTCGGTCTGAACCGGCAGATCCCGGATGAGGTGTTGATTTCGATTAATGCGATGACCGATCCCGAGCGGGTGAGTGACTTTGTTGTCGCGCATCTTGCGCTGCCGATCAGTCGCAAGCAGGAGGTGTTGGAGGAATCCAGCCTGCTGAAGCAATTCGAGCTGATCAACCAGTCTCTCGAAGAAGAGATTGAAGTGCTGAAAATCGAGCGGCAGATTGAAGGGCAGGTACGCGAAAAGATCAGCAAGCACCAGCGAGTTTACTACTTGCAGGAACAGATGCGGATCATCAAGAAGGAGCTGGGAGAAGAGAGCGAGGAAGAT
>CAZQBX010000156.1:2402-2703 GCA_964592145.1 uncultured Ignavibacteria bacterium | reverse complement strand
TTGGTTGTTGGCCTGTCACTGCTCGCTGGTCTCTCCTGTGACAATGGCGTGCAGCGCATCGAACTTGATATTGAGTCGGATGCCAGCTATCTGCCATTTTTCAGCGTCGTAGAGACTCATTGGTATGCCCTGGAAGGCGCCACTCCAGTGGTACATTCTATGAGAGTGGTATGTCAAGGGAAGTTGGGCGAGCGCGATGGTTCGGTTGTGTATGCGCAAAATCCCAACAGCGTTGACTTCCATCCCAGTCGGTTGCTCTGGAAGTCACTGAATACTCATACCACTCTCGGGGAGAAGCCGA
>CAZQBX010000156.1:0-2392 GCA_964592145.1 uncultured Ignavibacteria bacterium | reverse complement strand
CCCGGATTTCCATATCAGATCAGGCAGTGGTCATCGATTCGCAGCCTGCCGATACGGCCGTGATCATCACCGGCTTCTGGCAGGACTCCGCATATGTCATCCGATGGTCGCTATCGACCGATTCGCTCGAACGGCTCTTTGTCGCAACTGGTCAGGATGCCAACGGGGATAGTTGTTGGAAAGGCATCTTTTCTCACGTCGTTACTGCGGACTACGATCAGGATGGTCGTACTGAATCGATCTTCTACCTCGATAGTCAACGTGACCTTCGGCCACGTCTCCTCATTTCTGTCCAGTCAAATCCGTTCAAAGTCGAGTGGACTCTGCCGGTCGCTTCACCCGTTACCGAAGCATACCCTTGTGAGGATTCGCTTGGTCCGGGATTACTGGTGGCTACTCATAATCCCGGGCAGGGAGCGCAGGATTCTCTTTTCAGAGACGACCTCTCGCGCCTGTTCAGGGTGAACACCGAAGGAAAGATCGTCTTTCACCACCTTACTTCCAAATATCCCAACGCGACTCGACTGGTCAAATCTGGATATGGTTCCACGTTTTACATGGTACATGACCTGCCGCTCGACACGCCAGAACCGATCGACACCAACCTCATAACCATGACCCATGTTTCAAAGATCAACGCCGCCGGTCAACTGCTTGCCCAATCCAGATATACAGTACCGGGGTCAGAGGTCCTGTTATGTGACTGGCAGGAACGCGGCCTTGAGAATGTGTATATCAGAACACGCGACAATTCGGTTCACATTCTCGATTCGTCACTGCGGGAATTGGCAGTATACTCCGGAAGCGAACTTCCGTACTTCAGAACGACAATAGCTGGATTTGCCGGCGAGAGCACAGTTTTGCCATGCGATGAGCCGGGATTGTCAGCTGGTATCTTTGACGGCAGTTTCCGCAAACTGCTGGATCTGCCGAAGTTTGACTACGCCGAGGTTGCGGAACGCGACGGCGAGGGAAATGTGTCTCGACTTGTCGTGGCCACATTCCATGGCAACGCGTATCAGATCGGGATCCGCCCTCGCGAGTGGACCGCGATGGTCGCCATCTTCTACCGCAACAATCAGCTCTACATTCTGGTGACTTTGTTCGCCGCGCTGGCCGGGGCGATTGTCAGCAATTACTATCGACGAAAGACCAAGCAGAACCTGTCAACCATCGCTCGCCAGAAAGAAGAACTGGAACAGACTCATCAAGCGCTCAAAGAAGCTCAACTAACTATCATCGCCCAGGAGAAATATCGCCAGGCCAGGGATATCGCCGGCGGATTCGCCCATGAGATTCGCAATGCCCTTTTCCCGGCCGACAGTTCGTTGCTCAAACTGCACAAGATGCTCGACGACAGAGATATTCAAGCAGATAAGGCGCATAATCATCTCCTGCATGTCGGCGGTTCGATCTCGCGGGCGATCGCCATTACACACCTGATTTCACAGTACACCAAACTCGACTCCGAGCGGAAGGTGCAGGCAGTCGATCTCGCCAATTCGCTGAGAAAAGCGATAGCGGCAAATCGACCCCTTTTGGACCAGTTCGGTATTCACGTCTCTACGGATGGTCCGGAAGGAGTTCTGGTTAGCAATAATGAGACGCAGTTGGGCATGGTCTGGAGCAACTTGATTCTCAACAGCCTCGATGCCTTGACAAATCGGACAAGTCCTACTATATTCGTTTCGTGGAAGTTGTCCGGCAATGTGATTGCGGTCACGTTTGCCGACAATGGGATCGGAATCTCGCCTGACGATCTCCCCAGAATCTTTGATACCTTTTTCTCGACCAAACCGCATAAAGGTACCGGTCTGGGACTTTCTACAACAAAGAAAATAATCGAAATGTACGATGGACAGATATCTGTGACCAGTGAACCGGGAATGGGGACGACGTTTGAAATGAGGCTGAAATCCGCCGATAGATAACTCCTCTTCCGCACGAATCCAGGCAACCTCAACCCAACCAGTCAAACTTATGCTCGCCAAGATCATGCTCGTCGATGACAACCCACGTGTGCTGGAGGCACTCGTAGCCCTGTTTGAGGATGATTACCAACTCCTGAGCGCATCCTCTGGGCCGGAATCGATCGCCCACGCGAAGGCACACTCTGATATTGCTGTGGTGGTCATGGATATAAAAATGGAAGGAATGGATGGAATTGTCGCCGCACAGAAGGTCCGGGAGATCCTGCCAGAGGTGATGGTGATCTTCCATACCGGTTTTCCCGGCGACTACGACGAGCAGCGCATTGATCGTTCCGAGAAGCCGTTCGACTATATCGACAAAGGGCAGTCGGCTGTCAAATTGGTGCGCAGTGTGCGCAACGCGGTGGAGGCGTACCGCCTGAGAGCAACTGGCCGGGTCGAGACCCGCCAGGTGAGTTCAC
>CAZQBX010000155.1:0-2709 GCA_964592145.1 uncultured Ignavibacteria bacterium | reverse complement strand
GTTTCAGAGGAAGATGCCTCTTCGCACATCGGACTCACAATATAACACATCGCTCTCGAGAGTCAACGGAATAACTCCTCTTTTCTTCTCTACTTACGAAGCATAGAGAGTTGAAAATACGTGCTCTGTTTGGTTTTGATGTTGCCACCTTGAGAGGCACGAGGCGAGGCATCGGAATTCGTCAATTTACATCGTTGGTCTTGTGTGCAGGGAATCGCTTGCCGTGGGCAAACTCGCCCTACAATTTCGCGTTGGCCCCTCTGGTTGCCCCGCCTCCTGCCGTCACGGGATTTTCGGGCGCCAGAGAATGCAAAAAGACATAAACACAGATTTTACAAATTCGTAGAAAAGCATGGCAGATAAACAGGCTAACAGTCCACCCCTTGCATCGAATTGCCTCTCATGCTTGTTTTTCCTATCTTTTCAGTTCCCCTGTGATTCCCGCTGCTCCCCTTCACCGTTCACGGGGAAGGGGCCGGGGGATGGGGTTTCTCCTTCGTTCACAATCAAACTAACATAGAGCCACCATGAAGCGAACCTACCAACCCTCACGTCGTCGTCGTCGCAATCGTCACGGATTCCGCGAGCGCATGGCCACGAAGAATGGCCGCGCGGTGCTCGCGCGTCGCCGAGCCAAAGGCCGCAAGAGGCTGACAGTCTCGGATGAGCGACACTAAGTTCCGTCGGTCCGAGCGCCTTTCCGGTCGTTCGGAGCTGGAACGCGTGCGTACAGAGGGCCGACGACGGACACTTCCGGAATTGGTCCTTTTTTTTTGCCCGGACAGCCGGATCGGAAATTCGCCTGCGCTGCGACGCGTAAGGTGGGTTCGGCTGTCGAGCGCAATCGCTATCGCCGCAAGCTGAAGGAGTTCTTTCGTCTGCACAAGGAACTCTTTGCGGCCGACACTCATTATTACGCGCTTTTCCGTCAGCCGGTTGCCGACTGGCCTGGCTTTGAAAAACAACTCACATCTCTCCTGACGAAGCGGTCATCCAGCGACTCGTCAAAGTGAAATCCCCACCATCCTTCATGAAGTGGCTCCTTTCCACCCTGATACGCGCCTATCAGGTCACGCTCGGGGCACATTTCGGGGGCCGCTGCCGGTTCACGCCTTCCTGCTCGGAGTATGCCATTGAAGCCATTGATAAAAATGGCATTGTAAGAGGGTCTGCACAGGCGATCCGCCGTATCGTGAAGTGTGGTCCGTGGCACCCCGGCGGCTACGACCCCGTCAAGTAATTCTGCAAACGAAAAAATCACAAACAATTGGAGCCGTTACTCGGCCATGTTCGACCGTAACACCATCATTGCTCTCGTCGTCGTCGGAATAACCCTGCTGTTTCTTCCGACCTATTATAAGTGGATCGCTCCGCCGGCTCCCGAACCGACCCAAACCGCTCAGGCCCCGGAGAAACCGGCCCCGTCTGACTCGGCGAAAATCATCGAATCTCCGAAGTCCGGGATTGCGGATTCAATTTCATCCCCCATCCCTCATCCCGCATCCCCTGACTCGACGCCCTCTCGCCCCTACGTCGGGAAACATGTGCGAATCGAGACACCGCTCTACACACTGACACTCGGCTCCGATGGTCGCATCTCCTCGTATGCGCTGACGGGCTATCAATACAAAACCGGAGGCGACGTCGAACTCTTCAGGCCCGCCCTCGGCCCGGACTCCGCTATCGGATACGTGGACCTCGATTTGGGTCCGCGCAACATCACCTCCCTGACGAATCTCTATTTTGAATCCTCCAAACCGCAACTGAATGTCACCTCGGGCCGCGATTCGGTTGAACTCATCTCAACCGATAACCAAGGCCGCAGAATCTATCTCTATTATGTCATCGACGCTGAGCGCTATGGCTTTGCGCTGAATCTTCGCACCTCAGGCTACACACAGACCGACACACGCGAATTCAATCTCTCGTGGAAAGGCGGAGTGCCGACCACCGAACCCGATCCTGCCTCGGATCATGAATTCGGCGGCGCCTATGCGATGATCGGTGAAGAACTCGAAGAGATCAATCTTGGTTCCGATCCGAAGGCCGAACTCGTCGCCACGGGCCGCACACCGTACGTCGCGGCGCGCTCGAAATATTTCATCGCCGCGCTAATTCCGCAATCTCCTGCTGCCGGTGCGGAATTGCGCGCTTACACACGCAACGCTTCCGACAAAAAAGTTCCGCACCTCTACTCTTCGACCCTGCGCATGCCGTGGGATGCCGCCGACATTGCACAGCGCGTGGAAATCTATTGGGGCCCGATCAAGGAAGACAACCTCAAGGCTTACAACGTCGGCCTCGATGAGACGATGAATTGGGGCTGGGCGATTGTCAAGCCCTTCTCGAAGTCCCTGCTCTGGCTTCTGCTCTTTTTGGGCAGCTTCATCAAGAACTACGGCGTCGTGATCATCATCTTCTCGGTGGTGGTGAAGGTTTTGTTGTGGCCGCTGACGCGCAAGTCACAGGTCGCGATGAAGAAGATGTCGGCCTTGAAGCCCGAGTTGGAAGCGTTGAAGGAAAAGCACGCGAAGAATCCGCAGGCTTTGAACAAGGCGATGATGGAACTTTATAAGGAGCGCGGCGTGAATCCTGCCGCGGGATGTATTCCCATGCTCCTGCAGATGCCGATCCTTTACGGATTATTTATTGTCTTTCGCTCGACGATTGAATTTCGTCAGGCGCCATTCCTTGGCTGGATTTCCGATC
>CAZQBX010000154.1:0-2710 GCA_964592145.1 uncultured Ignavibacteria bacterium | reverse complement strand
GTTGATGGAATGACTGATATCGTATCCATGGTGTCCTAAGGTATTAGCCGAACGTTACGGCTGACCGGACGGCGAACCCGCCGCGGGTGAGCCGTACGGTCGAGCCGATGGTTCGCAGATTGTCATCCTTGTCCTCTCTTGATCTTGCCGATGAATAGCGGGATCCCGGACGGCACGTATTCCCCTCCTGGTGGTCGAAATGGTCCAGCAATAGTGCCATCGTCAAGAGATCGAACGCTACCCTTCGACAGAGCACTCACGAAGGCGAGCAAATCGTCATGGTTAGCCCGACGTTTCTCCGCTGTGGTCATATTCGTCGCGAATTCATGAACGAGAAAGAGCGCTTGTGCTGCTCCGTTGGAACGAGCAGCGATCAGCGTCGCTGCCGTCGCGTTCAGGAGTTGGTAACGCAGATCTCTGAGAACGGGAGTCTCGCCTAGCGTGGTTCCGAATATCGCCCTGACCAGATGTGCGACTCGTTTGGGAATATTCGAGCCTTTTCGTGCAGACGCGAGTTTCTCGTTGATCGTCATATCGAAGGGCTCGTCGGCCTTGGCTTCGATGGCGACAAGTATGGTGGCGGTCCCGCGTTTCGCGAGGAGGACCATATCCGAGTTGCGCGTTTCTCCTGGATAGTTGTCGAGGGGTATACGCACTTCCGGGCTACCCGATGCTACTTCGGTCGTCACAAAGTCAGCGTGACTGGCGAACAGCGATGACAGTTCAGTAGGTACACGCGCCTGCCCTGAAACAGGAAACCATGCCTTGGCGAGCTCCTTCGCGCTTCGACCATCAACCCATTGTTTCTCGCCGTCTTTCGGTGGTGCGTATTGGAACCATGTCTCAACTGACGTTATGGCGTGTCCATCTTTAGATATCTGTGGGATTCGAGTGATATTCATGGTTCATCTCCTGCGAACATCAAGGGTGAGCGGATTTGCGAGCCGTCCGCGGGGAGCAAATACGCTCCACCCTCTGGTTGGGCATCCTCATTCTTGATAGTCCACCCACTTGCCCTTGTGCTTGAGCGCGAGTCCAAGAGCATTGAGTTGCGATTCCTCTTCATCGGTAATGCGAAGCACTCCCTCGGCCTCGTGGGTAACGATACCGAGAAATAGACCGCCGTTTCGAAATACAATAGGATCTTCGAGCCATTGATCCTGTTCGTTTATCCCGTATGTGAACAATCCTTCCGGCAGAAGGGATTTCAGTAGGGCAATGGAATCGGCGTTCAATCGCCATGTTGGGAAGTTGCTGATCTTGTTCGTAAATAGGTGTCGCGTGGCATTTCCTGCAGCAAATGGCTGTAACCGTGAGGCAATTGTCTCCGGCATTGAGCTTGTTCCGATAATGCCGACGCTGAAATCATCTGCGCCATGCGCGATGCACCAGTTCAGTAGTTCCCACGATTGATCTGCAGATACGCTATTCGGGAATATGTGCAGAGTCTTCATTCTTCATGCTGCCCAACATCACGGCTGTGCTGCCCGGAACCCGTGGCGCGACTCGTGGCTCCTGCACGAGGCGTGCCGCGGGTGGAGGGTAAGCACGAGCCGATTGTTAGGCGCCTTCTCCGCTATCCTTCTTCGTCCTTCGTCGTCCAGATGAGCCCTCTTCGCCAAGCATACCGAGCGTGCGATCCAGAAGCGGTTCGATTTCCTCCATGACCATGAACATCTCCTTGCTTCTGCCTAGAAACTCGTGACCCATCGGACTATGAAATGAGAACTCGACAGCGTGTCGGAACTCCTGCACGGCTTCCTTAAGTTCCGCCGTAGTGCCCTGCTTACTCGTCCGGTATACCTCAACTCCCATCTCGTATATCCAAGGCATCGAATCTCGGAATAGGCTTGCAAGGATCAACACTCCGAAGCCAGGGCTGCTTCGGGGTCCCATATGGAGCATGTCTCTGAGCATCATGGGATGAAAGCGGCCGCGTCTCATACCCGGCAAGCGGGGTGAGCCGAGATACTCGTCGAGTCGAGATGGAAGTGATCGCAGTTCCGTCTGAATCTCACCAAGAAGACCCTCCTGATCCTTCGTACCGATGCGCAGTTCGACCTTTGTCAAACTCGCGCGAAGGTCAACAACAGCCGCGACGAGGTCCGCGAGGGATCGCTCCTCGGGCTTTTCGCTCTGCCGCAGAAGCTGAAGATCAAGCGAGACAGAGATCGGCGTTTCGATGTCGGATGAGTCCTTCTCCAAGGCTTTGATTTGGTCGATAATCTCGTTCTTCGCAGACTCGACGCTGTCCAGATCCTTGTGGTCTACGTAGATCGTTCGAGTCCCGGCAACGTCGAACGGAATCGCCTCGCCCTTTCTGATCAACTGGACAAGCGGCTTCCTGAGAGCGTGTCGAATCGCTAACTCGTAGAAGACATTGGGATTCCGCTCGGTCAGATCGGCGACAACGAGCGCATCGTTCACGATATGCTGGATCACTTGAGACGTGATCATTCCTGGCTTGTCGATCTCGTCAGCTCGCACGGCTTTGTAACCGCACGATGTAGCTGCCGGTCGAACGACGTGCTTGAGCACTTGATCTGACCGCTTACGCGTCTCGGAATCCGGATCGCCGATTGGCGAGATAACGAAACAGAGCTTCTCTTGATGACTCATCGTCTTCTATCTCCTTTTGTCTGATTCTTCACGCCTAACGACTGGGCTGTGCGGACCGGTGGCCCGCCGCGGGTCACCGGTACGCACGAGC
>CAZQBX010000153.1:0-2745 GCA_964592145.1 uncultured Ignavibacteria bacterium | reverse complement strand
GGATATGGGCTTGCTCAATGAAGCCCATCGCTTCACCCTCGGGATGAAGTTCTAAGAAAGACGTGAATGAACATTCGTTGTTATAGTGTAGAGACAATTTCATTTCGGATAGAGTTGGAGGGAAGTCTGTGAACCTTAATCGTTACAGAAGATCGCTGGCGCAATTATGTGTGATTGGCTTGGCCTTTGTGCTCGGCAGTTACAACCTCGCAAATGCTGCGCTGGTAACTAATGAAACCCGTGCGGAGCACTTGCGCCGCCTGCAGGTTTTGAATAAACCACTGGCCGCGCCATCCCAGGAAGTTCGCGTCCACAAAGTCGGGAATATTCACCTGTGTGTGACTAACTATGGCATTTTCGGCAATCAGGCCGACGCCAGTATTCTTGATCCCGAAACCGGTTTGTCGGCGCCCTCTTGCGTCTTTCCGGCCGGCTCTGGAATAGAATACCTGTTTCAGGGAGCGCTTTGGATCGGTGCAATTGTCAATGAAGATACCCTAGTGTCCCACGGCCACGACGGTTGGCAGCATGTATTCGAGATGTGGGCCGACGCCGCGCCGCGTGGCAACATGATTAAACGTACGATCAGAAAATCAGATGCGGAATATTCTGCTGATGCGGTTTCCGAAGCCGACTATATCGCCGTTTATTCTGACACACTCACCGATGCCGCATATGTGCCGCAGAACCCCGAAGAGGGACGCGCGCATGTGCCGATTGGCGTTGAAGTTGTGCAGAAGAGCTACTCTTGGTCGTATTCGTACGCCGAGGACTTCATCCTTCTCGATTTCGTCATTCGCAACATTAGTGTCAACGAGATCCGCAAGGCTTTCATGGGTATCTACGTTGACGCCGACGTCGGACATCCGGGAACCAACAACTTCTTCCAGGACGATATCTGCGGATTCAAGAACACCGTAATATCGCCGTCCTGTAATGAACTTGAAGACGTCATCAACGTTGCCTGGATCGCTGACAACGACGGCGATCCGAACACGGCCGGTGTGTTTGACGCGAAAAGCCCAACAGCCGTCACCGGCACCCGTGTCGTACGCACGCCTAATCCCGAATTGAAGACCAGCTTCAACTGGTGGGTTTCGCAGGGCGATCCGACGCTCGACTGGGGTCCGATCCTGCAGGATAACGCCAGGAGTTTTGGCACCGGTGGTCTGGGCACTCCGGCCGGCGATGAAAACAAGTACTTCGTCATGAAGAATGGCGAATTTGACTACGACCAACTCTATTCGACGCAGAACTATACGTCGCAGGGTTGGTTGCCACCGCCTTCAGACCAGGCGCTGGGCAAGAACCTTGCCGATGGTTACGACACGCGCTATCTATTGTCATTTGGTCCGTTTGACATTACTGCCGGCGACTCGCTGCTCATCACGATGGCATACATCGGCGCCGACCGCTTCCATGTCCGCCCCGATGACTTCCGGAGGTTCTTTGATGATGCGGACCCCGACAAATTCAACAATGAACTCGACTTTACTGACCTGGCTACCAACGCACAGTGGGCGGCGTGGGTGTATGACAATCCGGGCGTCGATACAGACAGCAACGGCGTCAGGACTCTGCCGGGCGTCGAAGACCCGATAACTAATCCTTGCACCGGAAAAGAAATGTATCGCTTTGGCGATGGCGTTCCCGACTTCAGCGGCCCGCCGCCTCCGAACCCGCCGCAATTGCGATTCAGCGCTTCGCCGGGCAAGATCGTAATTCGCTGGAACGGCAAGGATACAGAAGAAGGTGTTGATCCTTTCTCGTTCCAAAAGGATTTCGAAGGTTATCGCATCTACATGGGCTCGAGGCTGATTCTCAGCGAATTCGCCTTGCTGACTTCCTATGACCGCGAAAACTTCACTCGCTTCCGTTTGAACACCGGCTTTGCTCCGCCCCGCTGGGAAATGACCGAGAATCCGTTCACGCTGGACGCTCTCAAGGCGATCTATGGCGGCGACTTTGATCCGGCTCGTTATCCTTCGCAGCGCGATTCGCTTGCCTGGACCGATGATGATGGATCGTTGACGGCCTACTACTTCGTCAATCAGGATTTCAACCGCTCCGTCCTTGGCGAAGAAGGCGGCATCTATAAGCTTTATCCGGATGCACAGCCTGGCGATATGATCTGGGCCGAAGAACTGAACGACTCGGTTGACGCTTTCTACGAATACGAGTACACGATTCAAGGCGTGCTTGCTTCGCAGTCAGTCTATATGTCGGTCTCGGCATTTGACTTTGGCAATCCGTCGACCAGTCTGGCGCCGCTCGAAAGCTCGCCGCTGGCCAATGCGATTCAGATCTATCCGGTCAACTCGGCCGACCGCGTCGAGAAGGAGAACCTTAAGGTCACCGTATTCCCGAATCCGTATCGCATCGACGGCGGTTATTTTGATGCCGGCTACGAGCGTCTCGAGGGTAACGTCGTTTCGCAAGACCGCGCTCGCCGCATACATTTCGCCAACCTGCCTAGAGAAGCGACGATTCGCATCTACACGCTTGATGGCGATTTGGTTCGCGAACTCCAGCATCCCAGCGGTCCGCCGCTGCAGGAAGGCGAAAGCATGATGTCGTGGGATCTGATCTCACGCAATACCCAGGCTGCCGTTTCCGGCGTCTATCTGTACTCGGTTGAGTCAGTTTTGGGTAATCAGGTTGGCAAGTTCGTGATCATTAAGTAAGTCCGCGGCACTTGGTCTCGGACTTGGAAGGACAGAGAATATTTACGGTTTCGATAGAGGA
>CAZQBX010000152.1:0-2805 GCA_964592145.1 uncultured Ignavibacteria bacterium | reverse complement strand
ACAAAGTCATGGAAGTCATCGCCGAAGAAGCACCGCATTCGGGAATCTACATCGCGCCGATGGGCGACATGATGAAAGAAGGGCTGACTCCCGAACAGCGCGAAAAGGCGGAAGAAGAGATGTGGGCAAAGTCCGCACAAGGCCCCAACATCTTCGTCTCCGTAAAACGCGAAGGCATGAGTTCGATGGCCGCGCCGATGATTCTCGATTTCCTTGCGCTCGTCCTGATGTCGTTTGTCATGCTTTGGCTTCTGCAAACCGTGCCGTCCTTGAAGTTCGGAGGCAAAGTCCTCTTCGTGATGATCGCCGGAACCGTCGGCATGGCCCTGCTCCAGCTTGAACAATGGATTTGGTGGAGCTTCTCCACAACCTATGTCCTCGTCAACATCGTGGATTCCGCCCTCCGCTGGGCCGTCGGCGGTATAGTCATGGCGAAGATGAGCAAGTAGATTCATATTTTCTTGGTCTGAATTAGAGCATCTCTGCACATCAACAACGGGGAATACAAAGATGAGATTACATCTCATAAACATCCTGCTTTGTGTCGCAACCTCGGGGCTCACATTTCTCTCTGGCTGTGACAAGGACTCAGCTGATCCGGAACTCAAAGTGCAATTTGAGAATTACGATTTTGAATGGCAGCGAATCTGGGTTGTAGTCCAGAGCGCGGAGGGTTCGGAGGTACTTGCAGTTCGGGAAGTATCATCCAATGGTATAATTGAATTTGACGAGGATCTTCCCGATGGAGTCACCTTGACTATTGCGTATCAATATGCATCGCAACAGTTCTATGTTACGTCCTACGTGAATGTATCCAAGCAACTGTGGCGGAGGGAATTCAACTCCTTTCCTCAATCGTACGGTGAAATCAGATTTACACTGCAGTATCCGGAGGGAGAGTTTTCAAGGCTGACAGCATGGGTCCCTGGCCACGCCATCACCACAAGTGAGATTAGTCCTCGGTCACACAGCTTTTCCGAAATCTCAGTGTATAGACCGTTTGGTAGCGAGATTGATATTGCGGGGCTGATAGAGGGTGAGGAGGCAAACTTCATTGGATGGCAAAGAAATGTCCCGTTTGTGCCTTACGCCTTGAACACATACACATTGCAACTCGATCAGCCGACTACAAGAATTCCGGTTCATCTTACAATTCCTGTCAACGGTCTCAGCCTGACCGGCTACGTGCCATGGGATTACATGTCATCGTTTCGGGTTCAAGCTGTGTCGGATTCTGTTGCGAGGGCAGATCGCGAATTCCGGGTGCCAGATATTGAGTTTAGCGGCTATTGGATAAGTGTGTGGTCAGAGCAACCCAACTTCTTTAGTTACGGCAAGGAGTATGATGCACTCCCATCCACGATTGAAGTTCCTGAAAAGTCAATCTCCTTCGAGTACGATGACGTGAACGGAGTCTATGGGAGCATAAGTGTGCAGGGAGGCGCGGACGCTATCAGCGGAAACTGGGTATTTCAGAATTCCGATGTGTATGGAGCGTGGACTGTGTATTGCTCAGCAAATTCCTCTACAATCGCAAAACCAATGCTTCCCGATTCGCTTGCTGACTTGTTGAGCATCACGGATCGGTCACTCAACCCTGCGCATCTATACTTGTACGATGTCAATCCGGGTGAAGGATGGAATTCCTATGTGCTCCGGCTTGCAGGTAGCGGGCGCGCTCCAGAAGAAGAAGAGAGTTACTATCAGTATATTGAAATCGAACCCGAGGTGAATAGTCCTGCCAAGAAACTTCTCCGCGAACAACTGTGCAGGGAGGCTCCCACGGAGAAGCGCGAGTGAACATCTACCACGTCTGGTGTAATCTTAAGGAGTCCAAGCGCGACCTCGAATTTGCCCTAAACCTGCGCGCCTACATGGACTACTTGATCAAATCAGGCAAGATGAGTTCTTGGCGATTGACGCGCAGAAAGCTGGGTTTCGGCCCTGCGGAGTTGGGAGAATTTCACATCACCATGGAGTTTCTATCGCTCCATGAATTGGAAGATGCCTTCGGTGAAATCGCGCAACGCTCGGGCGAAGTCGAAGAGCTTCACCGCAGAGTCTTTGTGATGACCACGGACTTTCGCTCGGGACTGTCGCGGGATTTCCCCGACCCGGAAAGAAGACAATCAAACTAACAAATACGGATGGCTATGATGAAGAAGCTACTCTTGATTGCATTCGCGGCTCTACTTCTTTCCGGCGCCGCGCAGAACTTCGCGCAGGACACCACCAGGATCGAGGCCAAGAAAGAGGCGCTCGCCGCCGATGCGGATTCCTTGGAAGCCCGCCGCCGCGCACTGCGTGAAGAAGGTTCAGCCCTCGAACGCCGCGAGTTTGAACTCAAGCAGGAAATCGAAGAACTCACGGGCCGCCTGAAAGCTGCCAAGATGGAACTCAAGCAGAACAAGATTGATCAGAAAGATCACGCGCTGCGCCTGAAGGAACTCTCCCGCGACCGCAAGGAGCACAAGATGGAAAGAAAGGAAGCCAAGCGCGCCGAGAAGGAAGCCAAGAAGGCCGCGAAAGAAGTCGAACAACCCAAGAAGTAACCAAGCTTACATTCAAATATGTCCGATATCAAAGTGAAAAAGGGCTGGCAGCCCGTTGAAGATGTCAACTGGGAAGCTTTCGAGCGCGCGATTGCCGAGTCGAAAAACAAACAGCAGATTCTCGCGCACTTGAGAAACCTCTTCGAGAACAAGGGCTACGCGAACATGATTCGCGCCGCGGAAATCTCCTACAACCGCTTAGTCGAGGTGCTGCCCGGCAACAAATCCTCCATCGGTGTTTACACCTACGTGG
>CAZQBX010000151.1:0-2845 GCA_964592145.1 uncultured Ignavibacteria bacterium | reverse complement strand
TTGAGTCGAAATGGCGAATCATTGCGCTAGCTGAAGTGACACTGCGTAAGTCCTAATGGAGTAGCTTCGTGATGGCCTTTGCATGTCTAATATCGGCTTCTTTCCCGTCTCCGAGTCCCGGCGAGTCATGAACAATAATGTTGTTCAGCTCATACTTGCTGATTTTCATGGTCTCCGGATCGACGCCCTGACCAACCTTTGCCTTATTTGTATTGAATAGTGCATTGATAGTTGATGATTTTCCGCACCCAGTGGCGCCAACGATCAATAGATTGACTTTGGTGTTTTTGAGTTTTGCAAGATTCTGAAATACTATTCTTTTGTGATTTTCGGGAATCGAGTCGTCCTTTGATATTTCTTGAACGAGAGAATCGAAAACATTTTCTTGATTCATGATTGGTCCTGGATTTGTGTGCTACTTATGACTGGATTCGATCACAAGCTGTTCGGGGCGTTAGATTGTGATCTCTTTCACATTCGGGTCATCCAGTGCATTGAATATGTCATTGACGCCCGCGATCGGTGAAGTCTTGGCAATATCAATTATTGCCGCCAAGCAAGTCTGAATGACGGTTTGATTATTTTCTGAGATACCTTGATCCAGTCGAGAAAAGAGTTCCTTGAAGTTGCTGGCTCGCTCTGAAAACGTGTACTCGAAGTAGTTCTCCATCAGAGCACGCTGGTCAGCTAGTTTCTTCATTTGGCACTGACGCCACGCCTCTATGGCATGTCGCTTGGTCTGCTCCTGCTCAGTGATACGTTGCCATTCTGAGTAAGCAGTCGCCATTGTTCTTATTCCTTCCAGTACTTGTGCGGGACTGGCTTTGGCAACTGTTTTTCCTGCAATCTTTGCAATAACCTGATGCTTCATCATCCCTTCCCAGCAGAGACACGCAGTACTTCCTTGGACTGCGTGATGATCGACACAATGCTGTTGATCTTGCCGTCTTCCTTCATCACTGGAACACAAAGCATTTCCTTGAGGGCTTTGCCGACCGTGATGAGGTTGCCAAGTGCATGATTCTGTTTTGGGTCGTATCGATATCGCATCGATACCTGATTAACTTGCGAGAGGAGTTCATCGAATCGATTTACGATCTCACCGATCACGGCAGTCAGTTCGGCAATGTTGCTTCGATATCCCTTCATCAAGACCTGTGTTTTCTCGATTTCACCAATTGCAACGTCCACCTTCGAAACGTAGGCATATGCGGCGGATAGTTGTTCTTCTGCTTTTGAGTCCATGACCAGCCCGCCGATCAAAAGTGCTGGACCAGCTATCAGTCCACCGAGGACTGCAGTTCCAACGGCCATTCCTCCTCCCCCTGCAGCGATGGCGCCCCCACCTAGCCATGCCAGCGTGGCGTTGGTGGCGGCAGCACCACTTAGCCCTGCAATCGATGCACCGGTTGAGGCAGTTCCGAGTGCGCCAACAGCGGCATACACCCCACCAGCAGTCGCAACCCCAGCTGAAACACTTGTTGCTGCATGATGAATTTCGATTGCATCGACAACCTTCTTTTTGATCGCTTGGACTTCCTCTGTGGTGATGAGTGAGCTGATGTCTTCGTATTCGGAACTCGATTGCTTGATGTGGCTTAGAATATCCACTAGTGACTTTACCCTCGACATGAATACGTTGACTTTATACTCCCCGTATTTTTCGAGCATTAGATTGGTTTTGTCTCGATCAGTCGTTAGCTCGTCTTGTGTGGCATCATAGCGATCCTTTGCCCTGGAGCTGATCGATTTTGCTTCGTCAAACTTCTCTTTGGCATCTAGCCCCTTTTTGACGCCATAGCCTCCCGCCAAAATGGCTACACCAGCAATGAGAATTGGAATTGGCATGTTTTCCTCGCGTGGCTCTTTGAGTCGACAAATGTGATTGGGTATGACGTGTGTAATGTCGCTTGTGTCAAGAATTTCTCGTGCACTCGGGGGATTTGATTGTCATTGGAAAAGTGTGTTCAATTTTTAGAGAATGACATGCCGTGACGTTGGCATCCATGTAATCTTTGAATGAATGCTCTCGCAGATAAATGTGATAAAAATCCTCGATACGACACACCAAAGGGCGGTCGTTATAGATGGTGCACAAATGTGTTTGTTCGTCTAGATTTGTGCAGATGCCATCACCACGATCTAAATGATTTGTGAGTTGACTTCTGTCGACGTGGCGGCAACAAAGTCCACATTTATTGCAGTTGAATAACATCATCTGGTTATTTGGTTGGATTAATCAATTGATTTTTTGGTGTCTCCGACATTGGTGTAGAAAATTCTTTTCTATAATCTTGACTGTGGAATAATCGTGAATCTAATGAGCATTTCGCATCCATGCGAAACGTGGCGCTGACACAAGATTGATCGCAGGTGGCCATGGCCAGTAAAGCGGAAAAACCCATTCAGCGATCCTCCAGATAGTTTTGCAGCTGCTTGTCGAGTTCGGCCTGCAGCCCTTCTGGGCTGATGATGTGCATGTTCGGAATCCAGTAGCGTACGATCGGCAATATCTGGTTTGGGTGGGCCATCTTGCCGGAAACGATGATGCCGCCGTCTTCCAGTTCCTTCTCGAGTACCTGACTTGTGACGAGGTGGCGGCGACGAAAGTATCCGGCGGCGTCCTTCGCCACTTTGAGTGTCACTGTGGTTTTTTGACTGTTGAGCCAGATTCCCTCTTCGTCGCGCAGCTGCTGTTCAATGGCTTCGTCGCGTTTGAAGGTGTCACCAGACACTAGCAGCCGATCGATTTTGCCGAAGCTGTAGGCTTTCAGGCGGTTGCCGCCCACGGCGGCCAGGTACCAGATGCCGCTGTGGTTGATGAATTGGTAGGGCGCCACATCGA
>CAZQBX010000150.1:0-2859 GCA_964592145.1 uncultured Ignavibacteria bacterium | reverse complement strand
TCCATACGCATCCTGGTCATTTTTCTGGCATTCCGGGCGATCTTCACTATGGCTAACCGACTTGGCGTGCGACGGATCGTTCAGTTCTACATCTATCTTGTCGCGGTACTCTCGGTCATCAACATCGCTATCTTCCTCTATTACGGCGGCGCCGAGCGTGTTTTCGGTCCTGCCTGGCTGGCGTTTGAGAACTACTCGATGACCGCCCTTCCCATGGCGTTAGCCTTTTTCATCTGGTCAAAGAGTAGGGGGGAACGTGTTCGCTTCGCCCTTGTCATCATGGCGATCGCCATGGCGATAATCGCTTCAGGCTCGCGAGGGACACTAGTCGCGGTGGCGATGGCTACTCCCATCCTCATCTGGATCGCCTGGCGCAAGATCAATCGCGATCGGACATTTGATGTCCGCTATGCTTTCAACCAGGTACTGGCAGTAGCAGGCGTTATTACCGCTGTGATAGTCGGTATCAGCGGCTCGCTGCTGGTTGGCTTTTTCGGTCGAGTGGAAGAGATGTTTGCCTCCGTATCGGATCCGCAGGGCTCGATCGCATTGCGCATCGTCCTCTGGACAGCCGCTGTCAAAGGCTGGCTGACGAGCCCATTGGTCGGAATAGGCATCGGGAATTTCAATCTGGTTGACCAGGTGGTTCCGTCGATGAAGACCGCACCGGTCTGGTACTATATCAAAGGGATGTCCGCCCATAATGTAGTCCTTCACTACCTCGCCGAAACCGGCATCATCGGCGTAACCGCACTACTTGCAGTCACCGGGGCTGGCCTGCGCATGGCGAGAGCGCCTTTTCGAGAAGTACTCTCCCGATCGGATACTCAGGTTTCCGCCGCATTGATGATCGCGATGATCGTCTTCGCCCTCTCCATCTTTTTTATGCGCGCCTGGACCTGGGCGCAGGAGGGGTATGTCATGGCGATGATCTTCGGAATGACCGCCGCCTGGTGGTTTGAATGCAAAGACCGTTCTGAACGCTGATCCATGCGCTCTCTCCATTCAGTCACGCAACAGGAGATCTTCTCGTTTCGACGGAAGATCTTTCGATTCTACGCCAAGCATCGCCGTGACCTCCCCTGGCGCAACACTACCGATCCCTATCGCGTTACTGTGGCCGAGATAATGCTGCAACAAACCCAGGTCGAGAGGGTCCTGCCAAAGTACGAAGAGTGGATATCGCTCTGGCCGAATTGGCGAGCGCTCTCGCGAGCTTCGAACCAGGAGATTCTCCGCGCCTGGTCAGGATTGGGGTACAACCGACGCGCCCTGTATCTCCAGAAACTTGCTGTGGTAATCGTAAATGACCATGGCGGCAAAGTTCCGCTCGCGCCCGAACTGCTTGAAAAGCTGCCGGGTATCGGGCCGTACACATCGCGCGCGATCCTCATCTTCGCGTTCAACCGGCCGCTGGCGACCGTGGACACCAATATCCGTCGTGTGCTGCTTCATTCTTTCGGGTTACCGTCTACCTTAGCACCGAAGGGGGTACAGGAGTTCGCCGAACGACTGCTTCCCAAAAGGCGCTCTCGTGACTGGCATAACGCCTTGATGGATTATTCCCGACTGATACTTCCCAAACAGATCGCATCAATCCCTCCGCTCTCACGACAATCCAGGTTCGAGGGGTCGGTCCGTCAGGTGAGAGGGGAGATAATCCGAAGACTGGTTCAGCGCCAGCCTGTCACCCTGCGCACTATTTGCAGGGGACTGAAGAGGGAGATTTCGGAAGTGGAAAAAATTGCTGACCGGATGGTGGTGGAGGGGTTGATTCGTCGGACCGAGGGGAAGGTCTGGCTGGCCTGAGCGCGGTAACTCGCTTGTCGACAATGCCTTAACGCAATCCGTGAGGTGGTTTAAGGAGCTCTCGGAGGCTACGAAGTTTTTTCAAAAATCCCGGCTTTTCCCCTTGACATATCAACATATTTTGGTATTTTACTCGTGCAATCGGAAAGTGTTACTCTTTCTGTGGATTACCTAATATCGTCCGCCCAGGCAGGCCGAGCAACCTGTCTGGGTTATTTTTTTGTGGAAGATTCCCGCTGATTGCGCCCCCGTTAGAGCCTACAGTTTGTGATAGACCTCAAGTAACACCCAGACCACCAGCGCCACCAGGATCATCATCGCAAAAGCAAAGTAGAGCCGCGACCTGTCATTCTTTTCCGGCACCGATGGCTCAATCGGCATCCGCGCTAGCTCATTCATTTCACTGATAGTCGAGACCAACTCTCGAGCTGTGGCGATCCGATCTTTCGGGTCGGGCGCCAGAAGTTCTTCCAGTAGCAGTTTCGCCTCGACAGGGATCAGCGCGGTAGCGCTATCGAGAGGTGCATGCTCGGAGACGATCGGATGTATCGGCTGGCCGGCAGATCCACCAGAAGTCACCAGCATTTGCGTGAAGACCATTCCCACCTGGTACAGGTCCTCGCGCACATTCTCCACTGTGCCTTCGCGGTAGGCGGATGGTCCATCCAAAGACAATTCATTCTCCGAGGAGATCAGGATACTGAGTGGGCTTATCGAGCCATGCGCTTTCCCTTCAGCGTGCATCTTCTCGAGCAGTCGCGCTAATTGCCCGGCGTAATAAAGAAAGCGCTGATATTCGATCGGCCCCGAGGCCAGAAGTTCAGCAAGCGGTCGAATGGTGGGTTCTGACATATTTCTGTGTTGCCGTCGGTTTCAGATAACAGCCCTCTGCTTCACCGGCCCAAGCTAGTATCGGCCGTTGGATTGGTCAAGTTAATGTATTGCCGCCCAAAGCATTCCTTTGAAGTTGGCAATTTCCGTCAAATATCGCTTTTCGTCGACTTTACTCCTCTGTCCAACGTACCATATATTGATAGCGCTCTAAGCAGC
>CAZQBX010000149.1:0-2872 GCA_964592145.1 uncultured Ignavibacteria bacterium | reverse complement strand
CGCCACCGGAATCTCAAACCGGATTGTCGTCGAGGCATTGAACGGGTTGGGGTAGGGAGCGTTGAGTGAGTAGTCATTTGCGATGCTGAGTCGAGTACGGTAGCTACTCAGCAGATCGGGTTCAGTTCGCATGAGAAAGAAGTCGTAATTGCCGGCCTCCGCACGAATTCTGGTCCCTGCAAAGATCAGGCTGGCATCCCGAAGTTCGGCGCAGCCTACTGACTTCTCGCTGTACGTCGTGTCACCATAAGTTTGGGTCCACAATAGATGACCGACCGTATCAAAACGAGCTACCCAGAGATCATCTGCTCCAGTATCGGCACCGCTATTCACATAACCCGCAGCAATCAGGTCGCTACACTCAGTAACTGTAGTGCAAGAGAACTCGTCGTAGAGTTCTGCACCAGCGATTCTCATCCAGGTCGGATCTCCTCCCACATCAAGAAACACCATTAGGGCGTCGTAGCTATCCGAGTTCCGATACTGGGTATAGCCTGTGATGCAAATCCCGCGAGTTGGCACTATCGCAACGGCTTGCATGACTTCATCATTGATTGAAAACTCTGTTTGCCAATCGATTGCCAGAGTCTGATCCAGGCCAGAGACACGCGTTCCCGCCCCTCCTGATCCACAAACAACGTATCCTTCGCTGAAACCAATCATGCTCGTCACACCGCCCAGATCGGCGGTCTCAAGGTACCTTGCCTCCAAACTATCACCGTCGATGTTCATCTTCACAAAGACGCGATGCGATTGGGTATTAACCCAGGTGTGCGTATGTACCCAGAAGACTGTCTCATCGGCAGGGTTTTTTAAGAGCGACGGCACGCCAGCTTCACCCAAGTGAAGCCCTCTTGTCCATACCGTGTCACCGGTTGCGGTATAACGCACTACTAGTCGCGTGGGATTCATTGGGTCAGGTTCACCACCGATGTTTATCGCCGCCAGGCACCCGCCGTCAGCAAGTCCGACGATTGACTGCGCGGATTCATTGAAGTCAGGCTCTCCGACTTCCACTGACCAGAGCAGCGTGCCTGCAGTGTCGAGTTTTGCAACCCATGCATTTAGATTGAACGGTTCGTGGTTGAATTCAACATCACCGGCCATGTAGATTGCCTCGTCTGGCCCGAACGCAAAAGCACGCATGAACTCGTCCGACTCGCCACCGTAGTCTCGCCACCAAATGACAAGTGGACCGTCCTGTGCCGTACACAATATTGACATGCCCGCAAACCACGAGATCGCGATGATCAATCTCACTCCGGGTCTCCTAACATTGATCCCCAAGCTATGTAGATAGAGCTTCCGGGATAGTCCTCAGCGGTCACAGGATCAGCCAATTTCGTCTTTAGCGGGTAGTAGGTCACGTTGTAACCAGCCGATGTGTTCCCCCTCCCTGGCGGTTGTCGAACAAAGCACTGACTGGCGTACAACCAACCCCGACCGCTCGTAGCATTCTGGTCGAGGACTTCTCGAACTTCCCAGGGCTCATGGTCAGGTCCACCCGCGTCCCAAGTGACGCAACCGGCAAAATAGTCGTATACGATTGCATCACAAAAGAGCGGGTTGTTCTGGTAGCCAATCGAGAAGTCGTTGCACACCGTGGGCAGTGTCGATTGGCACTGTTGTGACCCCGAAGTCGCCAGTTGGAGGTAGTAGTGCACTACTGTGGTCCCGTGCTTGGCATTCCATCTCCAGAATGGTCTACACCCGACCTTGAGGTACTTTCCCATTAGGAGAACCGAGTCTGCCCGATCAAGTGTAATGTTGATAGCCTGGGAGTTGCCATTTGCCCCATGTGCGTCTGGCATTGTACGGTTGTCATCCAGTGCGTATACGAATTGACCGTTTTCAGTGTCGCTGGTGTAGATGACTTGATTCATCCAACCCCCCACTGAGAACGTGCCCGCTTCGTTACCCACAAATGCGGCGGGAGTATACTCGACTCTGCGAGTGATTTGAGCCTCGTCGTAAGTCGGGTCTGTGTGGTCGATGTAAAAATACGGCTCTGGATCAGATGGGTAGTCACCATGGTCCCACGGTTCGCAGTTGCAGGTTCCAGAACCATAGAAGGCCGAATCATAGGTACAGGGCTGAGGCAAACACCAGCATCGCGCTGTGTCCCCGCATGTTGTAGGAAAGACTCCGTGATTCCATCGCCCTGCGGTCACCGTCGTATCCCACCACGTAGCGGGTGTTCGAATGAAGTCTCGATGACGGTTACCTGCCTGATTCCAGTCTTTGAAAAGGTGCTTCGCCGTCGGGTTGATGTTGGTTGGCTGCACAACGATGTGCGAGCATTGCGGCCAGCCGCAATAAGATGAGCAATTCTGCGCAATTGTGCGTTGCCACCAAGGCAGTCCCATTTCCGCACTCCCGCGAATATTGTCTCCGCCCAATCCATCAAACCCTCGCAAGTATCCGGTACGAGTATCTTCAATCTGGTTGCCGCCGCCACCAGAGTACTTAAGAAAAGTACCGTCCAAAGTCGTCTCCGAGTGGAAGTACAATTGAATCTTACACACTTCGTACTTGTCTTTGCTGTCTGGAAATAGGATGGACGAGCTAACGGGTATCCTGCGGTTATCCTCATCAGTATCAGGACTGCCCCATAGCAACACTTGGCCGCTTGAACTGCCGCCGACGCGCCACAAGTAAGCGCGTTCGACCCAATAGAAGACACTGCACACGTCATCCAACGTTCCGCTTCTTCTCGGAATTCCCCATCCCCAATCCGGGCCGTCGGCATCTTGGCGTGGGAACATCAGGCAACCATTCTCATGATCATTCAAGTTGCGAGACAGCCACCCGGATTGATCTCCTGCTGCTTGTACCCCAGCAGCGTACAACCCAATCCTCAGCATCATCTCTA
>CAZQBX010000148.1:0-2919 GCA_964592145.1 uncultured Ignavibacteria bacterium | reverse complement strand
ATAGTTTTCCCGCAGGATCTTCGTGAGCGCCTGACTGTAGCTATCGACAACATTTACGCCGATCGCGCCGACAATTACCGCAACGGTTAGCAAGGCCGCGAAGCCCAGAACGAGTTTAGATCGAAGGCTGAACATGGCGGTCCTTAAGGCTAATCCCGTGCCTTCGTCGTTTTTTCGCCTCCTGAGTTGTTTTTGCTATGGTTGGAAAAAACAAAACACCTTCTCAATACGGAGAGGGTGTTTCAGGAATCAATGCCGTTGGTCCGGATCATTGAATTTTGAAATGCGGATCAAATGTTGTATTCTTTGCGCCGTCGCCACAACGTAGCAGTGTCTATTCCCAAAATCCGAGAGGCTTCCTCCAGCGATTTGGCCTTGGAAAGGACGGCGCGAATGTGAGCCTCTTCAACGGTCGAAATCGGTATCGCTTCGCCGATTGACGGTGGCGTCTGTTTGCCACGGAACACCGCCGGCAGGTGGTCTATCTGAATCAACGATTCATGACAAAGAATGACGGCGCGTTCAACAACATTGCGGAGTTCTCGCACGTTTCCCGGCCAATCATGTGCTCTCAATGCGTTGATTGCTTCAGCTGAGAACTCACCGATCTTGCGGTGATTTTGGGCGCTGAAAAAATCGAGGAAATGACTAGCAAGCCCTGCAATGTCATCACGACGTTCTCGCAGCGGTGGAATGGAAATCTCAAAGACGTTCATTCGATAAAAAAGTTCCTGCCTGAACTTCCCGGTTTCCACGGCCTTTCGCAAGTCTATGCTTGTTGCGACAATCGCTCTCACATTGGCCTTGCGTGTAACTGGATCACCCACTCTTTCGTACTCACGATCCTGCAGAAACCTCAGCAGCTTCGGCTGAAGCTCAAGCGGCAAGTCGCCGATTTCATCGAGGAATAGTGTGCCGCCCTCCGATGCCGCAACCCTACCCGTGGCATCCTTCACAGCTCCTGTAAACGCTCCACGCTTGTGACCAAAAAGCTCACTCTCAAGCAAGTGAGCGGGGATTGCAGGACAAGATACCGTGTTGAACGGCATGTCCGCTCGCGTACTCCATTTGGCAATCATGCGCGCCAACAGACTCTTACCAGTTCCGCTCTCGCCTGCGAGCAGCACGGTGACATCGGACGCCGCAGCTTCTCTTGCCATTGACAGCGCTTGTTGCATTTCTGCATGGCCAGTCGCAAACTCCACTTCGGGGTGCAGCTGTTCGAGCGTGCTTTTCAGGGATTCAATCTTCTGCTCAAGCCGTCGGAGTTCGCCGACACGTTCCAGAATCAACTGGATTTGTGCCGGAGCGAAGGGCTTGGGCAGATAATCCGTTGCACCGCGCTTCATGGCTTCGACCGCTGTCTCAATGCTCGCGAAGGCCGTTATTATGACAATCTTTAGCCACGGCTGCGCGGTGCGTAATTGGGCAATCAGCTCCATTCCCGAGTCAACACCAAGCCGCAAGTCAACGAAGGCAAGATCAAACGATGTTTGACCGACAGCCGACACTGCGTCTTGCGCGTTGCTTACGGCAAGAACCGAATGGCCTTCAGTTTCCAGAAGAATGCCAAGAGTCTTCCGAATATTCTGTTCGTCATCAACAACGAGGATTTGCATAGTCACGGTTGCAGGCTTGTTCTTTTCAATAATATACAGAATTTCTGCAAATTCAGCCTCCGAGCGTCCGATGGAGATGGCGGGACGATTTCGCACGTTCATTCGAGGTGCTGTCTCTCTTAGCAGTAGAAATAACAAGGTCATGAAGGTCGTACTTTCCGCCAAAGATGATCCGATGTCCTGTTTTTGTCCTGTAGAATTCGTCGCCATTTGCTGCCAAATGACAAAACACCCCTGCTAAGTCTATACTTAACAAGGGTGCACTTGTGGAGACGGCGGGAATCGAATAAATCGTCTTTTGGGGACGAGATTGATTAAACTAAGTAATTACAGACTCCTGAGACGCACAATCACTAGCCACCGTTGTTACGTAACTTCATATTCTACGATGCGAATTCACGGTCATTTGGCACATTTTCGGCACACGAATCTCTGTCACTTAGCATCACAAACGAGCGAACTTCTCTTGTGCACTGAACACCTCCTACTTCGCACCTAGGCAAGGACATCGTTCTGTGGTTCCGCGTTCCGTCACACCGCGTGCGCGTGCAAGTGCCACCAATCGAGGTTACGCGACGACCAGTGTTGAGACCTTGGTTAGATCGGTTCATGACGCATGGAAATCAGTGTGGCACGACGATATAGAAGCTCTGGATCTGGGCTGCCGCAACTCCGGGATCCGTGAATGTCGTGTCAGACGTCGAGCCGACTTGGTTGCTTCCGTCCGGTGCAAACACATAGTTCACCGATCGATGAATCGAGTAACTTGTCGCGTTGGGAATCGGTTCCCACCAGAGTTTTGCATCTGGCTGCTGTTGCTTGATGACCAGATGCTGAATCGGAGATGAGGGTGACACGCCGAGCAACGGTGAGAGAAAACCCGCGGAGAGTGTGAAGTTCTCGCTTGTTTGAGTTCCGATTGGAGTCGGTTGACCAAAGGCCGACACCAAGTTAAAGTTCGCAGAGCTTGATGCGCCGCCGCCTGCATCCATCACGGACTTGGTCAGCGTGAAATTCTCACTCGAGGATTGCGCCCACATCAGTGCGGGCATCACGAGGAGAAAAAGTAGCTTGTTCATGGTTGCCCCTTACTGTTTGTCTTCCTTGTTTAGCATTCCGAATTGCAGAATCGCCGCTTCAAGCTGCTTCACGCGCGCTTCGAGATCGGCGATCTTCTTGTCCTTCTCGCCATTCTGAACTGCCAGCTCTTTCGCCGCCGCGAACAACACACCGTCCGCGTCAATGGTCGAGATCATGGTTTCGTCATCACCCAGGCCAAAGGCATTATACATGTCTTGCG
>CAZQBX010000147.1:0-2968 GCA_964592145.1 uncultured Ignavibacteria bacterium | reverse complement strand
CAAAGTTCTTGGTGTAGCGCCCGCGACACGAACGAGTTACTTGCTCATCGCTCGCAGGCTCCTGACGAGCGTCTGCAAGGATGACACGATCAAGAGTTCGCTCTTTACTGCGTCGGCCATCATTGAATTCGTGCAGGCAGATGCGGCGCCACGGAGAGGGCAAGGTCCAAGTACAACGATATCTGCGACGCGATCGTTTTTGCGCTTCCTCATTTCGCATGGCATCGTGTCTTCCTATTTGGAAACGGTGATTCCGCATATATGGCGCCCGATGCATGCTGCACTGCCTGAACAGTTGAGTGAATCAGAAATTCAGAAGGTTTTCCTGCTTGCTGATGACGGCACTGCCAGGGGCATTAGGAATTTTGCGCTGTTACTGCTGTTTGCTCGCCTGGGATTGCGAGTGGACGAGGTCGCGCATCTCTGTCTCGATGATATCGATTGGGTGCAAGGAGATCTGTTGGTCAGAGCTGGCAAGACGCGCAGAGAGCGCAAGCTTCCACTCCCTGAAGATTTAGGCAAAGCTGTATTAAGGTATTTGAGTTGCTCAAGAGCCCGCTCAGAACACCGCGAGATCTTTGTTCAAAGCACTGCTCCATACCTTCCCTACAAGCCTGGGGCAATTGGAAAGATAGTCAGACGCTTGCTCCTTCGGGCTGGTGTACGGCGTTCTTCTTGCGGTCCGCATCTATTTCGTCACACGTTAGCTTCGAACATGATCAATCATGGCGCCACGTTTAAAGAGATTGCTGATGTGTTGGGTCACCAGGCACTGACCACGACGGCGATCTATGCCAAGCTCGATCTGCAAACTCTGGCGAAGATAGCTCTGCCTTGGCCACGGAGGTGATCGGTCATGAAAACGAATCTACCAACAAAGCTGAATTCATACTTCGGTCTTCGTGAAGCATTGGGATTGCCAACCGCATACATGATTCCTCTACTGTATGAGTTTGTCGAGTATCTGCAGGCGCATTGCGAGGATGATGAGACCATTCGGGCTCGATATGCCATTGAATGGGCGTGCTTGACTGATCGCTCAGCATCTACACGAAAAGTTCGGCTCAGTGCCGCTCGTCCTTTTCTCAGACATCTCAAAGCATGTTTACCTGAAACGGAGGTACCCAGCTTCCGGTTGATTGAAAGATCAAGGCGTCCTGAGCCCTTTATCTTTTCCGCGAGTCAGCTTGGTAGTCTGCTCAAGTTAGCAGGTAAATTGGACAAGAACAGGAGGATGGAAGCACTAACGGTGCAAACGCTCTTTGGGCTGATGGCATGTACCGGACTCAGACCGGGTGAGGCAATCAAACTGAAGACGGCGAACGTTTTACTTGACGAAACACCGCCACGATTGCTCATTTACCGCAGTAAGTTCTGCAAGACGAGATGGGTGCCGCTCCACCTTACGGCTTGCAGAAAGCTTAGGCGATATCTACAGTTCCGTGAGGATCAGGAGCAAGCCAGCTCTTCTAATTATCTGTTCGTCACAAAAGAAGGTCGTCGACTCAACTATCTAACTCTTCAACGGACGTTTCAGGAGTTCATCCAGCGAGCTGGTATTAAGCCGCGAGCCGGACAGATGCGCCCTACTTTGCACTCGCTTCGTCACACATTCGCCGTGCATCGACTTCTGCACTGGTATGAAAAAGGAGAAGCGGTGCATGGGTTAGTGCCAAATCTCTCCGTGTACCTCGGACATGCAGATCCCGTCAATACGTACTGGTACCTGAGCGCAGCCCCTGGTCTTATGACTGCCGCTGCCGAACGGTTCGAACGCTATGCCGGCGGCAAGGAGGTAATGCCATGAAGAATGAATCAACCCTGATAGGGCCGCTGTTGCAGAAATTCTTTGTTGAGTATCTCTGCAATCAGAAGCGTGTCAGTCCAGAAACAATTGGCAGCTATCGAGATACGTTCCGAATTTTGCTCCACTTCATGAAAGAAAAATACCGCATCGAGCCAACGCGCTTGCGTATCTCTGATCTCAATGTGCCGGTTATTTTGTCCTTCCTCGATTATCTGGAAGAAAGCCGAAAGAACTCAATCAGATCCCGAAACATTCGATTAGCTGCAATTCGTTCCTTCTTCCGAGTTGTAGCTCTCTACGATCCAAGGAGCGTCGATCAAGCTACATCAGTCTTGGCGATTCCACTAAAGCGCTGTGACAAACCTCTTGTGAATTGTTTGTCGAGGGAAGAAATCGATTCGCTAATTGCAGCTCCAGACCTGACAAGGTTCAGTGGACGGCGAGATCATGCACTTCTCTTGACTCTCTACAATAGTGGAGCCAGGGCTTCTGAAATAATTGGACTCAAGCAATCGCAGGTTTCTTTTGGGGCTTGTAGTTTTCTTAGCCTGCATGGCAAGGGGCGCAAAGAGCGCACCATACCTCTTTGGAGCAAAACGGCAATGACCCTTCAGTCTTGGTTTGCCGAGAGTTCTTTCGAATACGCGTTTCCTAACGCCTCCGGTCAAAAGCTAACGAGGAACGGACTGGACTACATTCTTCAAAGCGCAGTTCAAACTGCTTCGCTGAAATGTTCGTCTCTTTCCGGAATGCGAGTGACGCCACATATGGTGCGTCACTCGACAGCTTCCCACTTGCTGCAGTCAGGCGTGGAAATGTCTGTAATTGCGCTATGGCTTGGTCATGAAAGTGTTGAGACTACTCACGTTTACTTAGAAGCCGATCTCCAAACGAAAGAACGGGCACTCAACAAAGTCACTCCAGCTGGTGCTGATGTACCACGCTTCAAGGCAGACGACAAAGTGCTCGCCTTCCTCAAATCACTCTGATTATGCACAGCAAATTAAACGAAAATGACTACCAGAGCTAGATCTCCAACTCCACTTCGCATGATCCGGAACTTGGCATTACCGGGCGTTATGTTTCACTCGTCGTCGAAATCGCAATCACTACATAAAGTAATAGAGACAAGCCAAAAGCAAACAGAGAAGGGTTCTTTCG
>CAZQBX010000146.1:0-3036 GCA_964592145.1 uncultured Ignavibacteria bacterium | reverse complement strand
TATTCCGCTCTGGATCTTCTGAAGCGCAGTCAGAGTAAGCCCTGACTCTTTATGAATCTTGACTTTAGCTCCTCGCTTAGCCAGTGCCTTCCGTAGTTCGCTGACCTTGCTCAATGTGACAATCTCACATAAATAGAAAAATAAGGGTTAAAACGCTTGACAAAATAGAACCAGTTTAGTATATTTAGGCCGTAAGATTAAACAACCCCCGCCCACTCCCAATGCTTGGCGGCAGAGAGTGAGGGGGGCACCAAAACCCAACCGGACAAGCCGGAGGATTTCCTTTTGAAAGATACAGCGAAAAACAGCCCGAGTCAAGATGAGGCCCTTCGTGATTATGCCCTACGTGAAGTCGCTTCTATCGTGGGCAGAAGCATCAATTGGGTAAAAGCAAATCGGGATCTATTTCGTTGCTACACAGTTCCCGGTCGCGGACCCGCGGGGTATGAACTTCGATTCGTAAGAAGCTCAGTTGTTGATTACGTCAATAGGCTTCGCGCGGGATCGAATGGTAACGGGCAGGAGGGGCAGACAGCAGAGCAAATCATTCAGGACGTTAGAACGCGGCGTGCGCTTGCTGGGGAATCCCTGTAAGCGCCGCCGCTTTTTTGTTTCAATCCACGGAAGGGAGAAAGAGAATGACACGACTTGAAGTATTGAAGCAGGCCGGTTGCACAATCGGCGAGGCCGAGATTATCGGCTTGAAGCTGGACGCGCTCAACTCAGACGAGGAGCGCGTGGCATGGATTGAGCGACACCTTTCGAAGTTCCTCACAGCGATACGCAAGTTTGCTGAGCTTGATGACTGCCATGATTCTGAGCGCAAGGCAAATATCGCACTCGCACAGATTCAGGATTGTATTCACGAGCAGGAGCTTTCCATTGCGAAAGACCCCTACTGTGAAGAGGTCAAGATGCTGAAACGCAACCTCGCAATTACGGATTCTGTTCGCACGCGGCTATACCGCTGTCCGCGAGGAACCTATGAAGACCAGGCAACTCAGGCCGCTCTTGAACGTGAAGCCGAGGACGCGCTTGTGCAGGCCGTCGCTATCAAGGATGGGGGTCATGATGGGAAGCGTTGAATTTGACCTCGCACGTCACATGGCCAGTGAGATAGCCCACGACAAGTTTCAGGAAGAGTGTGACGCTTTGATCTGCAGGCTTCAATCAACAACGTATCCAGTGGATTGCACAGGTTACGACCTCGAAGAGGAAAACCCGTTTGGGCCGTATCAATGTGCGTTCCCGCATGCCAAGTTCTGCGCTGCTTCGCTCGATTGCGTGCCTACCGGCGATGCGGAAATCATCGAGATGATTCGCAGGTGGGAAAAGCGACACAAAGCAAACCCTTTTGAGAGCCACCGCTACTACGGAATCTATGACATCGAAGAATACATTTACGACATCAACACGCAGGATTGAAAACCAAACACCACGGAAGGAAGAAAACCAATGTCATTGAACATCAGAAAAGCAGAACGGCGCAGGGCAAAGGCACGCATAGCACTGTGTGGGCCTGCTGGCTCTGGAAAGACACACAGCAGTTTGTTGCTCGCAAGCGGACTCGGGCAGAAGATTGTTGTCATTGACACGGAGCGACGCTCAAGCGAGTGGGAACAGGGCAAGGCAAACATGCCCGAGTTCTCGGTCTGCGAAATTAATGAACCGTTCACTGCGAAGAAGTACATCGAAGCGATCAAGGAGTGTGAGGCCCAGGGCTTTGACGTCATCATTATTGACTCGCTCTCTCACGCCTGGGCGGGTTCGGGTGGACTGCTCGATAAGCAGGGTGAAGCAGCTGACCGCTTGAAGAACAGCTACACGGCTTGGCGAGAGGTCACACCGGATCACAATAGGCTCGTCGAAGCCATGCTGCAAAGCACAGCTCACGTCATCGCGACCATGCGAAGCAAGACCGACTACGTGCTCGAAACCAATGAGCGCGGCAAGCAACAGCCAAAGAAGGTCGGACTCGCGCCAATTCAGCGCGAGGGAATGGATTATGAGTTCACGCTGGTGTTTGACATTGATCGTGACACTCACGTAGCGACGGACTCGAAGAATCGTCTCGAAATCTTTCAGAAGTTTGCCGAGCGATTGACCAAGGCACACGGAGAGGAACTTCTGGTTTACGTCAACAGTGGCGCGGCTCCTGAACCTACAGCAGCTCAGGCCCATACGCCCGCACCAAACGGAAACAGCGTCTTGACGTGGGACAAGACCGAAGAAGGGCTCAAACTGCTTGACGAGTTCCGCGTCATCACGGGCGTTTCCAATCTCTCGGACGACGAGCGGTTCAAGTGGGAACGCCACTTCCTCGCCGCGCCCAGCCTTGAACAAGCGCGAATCCGCTACAACGCGGCCAATTCCAAACTCAATTCCATGACGGGAGCAACAGCATAACAATGGCAAAGGCTATCACATCATTCATTGTGACCGGAAAGGTCGCGGCACAACCGACACAACACACGTCGCGGGGCACGGACAAGCCCTACATGATTCTGAAGATTCTGAACGATCCGCAGGACGGCGGCAAGTTCGAGTTCTACTGCGGCACGGATTGGATCATGAAGAAGGTCGCCGAGATTCAGGAAGGCGACGTGGTCTGTGTCAAGGGCCGCATGGGCGTTCGCGTTAATGCGGGTCAATCCGGTGGTGAATTCCACAACGTCAGCTTGACTGCCGAAGATGTTGAAGTCCTGGGCTTCTTTGGAAAGCCGCAGGAGCAGACTCCGCCGCCGCCCGATAGCGACGAGCCGTTCTAATCAATTCAAGGCCGGAGCCGTTAACACGGGCGGCTCCGGCAACTCTTAACAACTCAATCCACGGAAGGGTGCCATGAAGATAGTCAAGTTGGTTGCTGAGAATTTCAAGCGACTGAAAGCAGTAGAGATTCAACCGGACGGAAGTCTGGTCATCATACGCGGGGAAAACGGCGCGGGGAAGAGCAGAGTGATTGACTCCATTGTCGCCGAGATCGGCGGGATGCCGGCTTGTGCGGGGAAGGCAGTGGGTGGTGGGGGTGGGGGGGGG
>CAZQBX010000145.1:0-3070 GCA_964592145.1 uncultured Ignavibacteria bacterium | reverse complement strand
CCAATACAATGTTATAGCCATTGTTCGGGCCGAACTCAACACTTCCGCCGACAATCTGTTGATTGGGATTCGTCTTCAGTGAACCGCGCGAAATCGTATAGCCGAATTCCCAAACTTCGACTCCGACTGCGCGCACCGACGGGCACCGCTCAACGATTGCCTTGGCGTACTCCGGAACAATCTTCGGCCTGCGCTCACGCTCGCGCGGACCCATATGAATGCCCGCCTCGTCGTCGTAGCGTTGCAACTGAAACACGTTGACGCCCAGCGAATTGGACATCACATTGGTGACACGATGCTTGACCCCGCCAAGCACGGTGGTCGTGGAGATGATCGTCATCACTCCGATCAAAACACCAAGTAGTGTCAGAGCCGCTCTCAGCTTGTGGGCCCGAATCGCCGTCAACGCCATGCGCAGCGACTCCCAAAGCGAATAGCCAAGTATACGCAGTCGACTCACGGGCTACTCCTGCCTCAAGGCTTCAATGGGAGACAGCCGCGCGGCCTTCGTCGCCGGATAAAGTCCGAAAAAGATGCCGACTACCGCGGAAAAAATCAACCCGAATATCACCAGCCATAACGGCATGGCCGTGGGGAGAAACTGCTTCAATCCCGCACCGGCCATCGCCGCAAATCCAACCCCCACAATTCCTCCGAGCAGACAGATCACCGCCGCCTCCACGAGAAACTGCCAGGCAATGATCCAGCGTTTCGCCCCCAACGCCTTCCGCAGGCCGATTTCACTGGTACGCTCGGTGACCGAGACAAGCATGATATTCATGATGCCAATCCCACCGACAAGCAGGGAAATCAGGGCGATCATGATTCCACCCGAGTAGACGCCGGCCGTGACTCCCTTGTACCAATCCATGATCATGGATTGAGCGTTGACGCCGAAATCGTCCGGATCAAACGGCCCGAGACCGCGCGCATTGCGCATCAATCCCCGCACTTCCCATTTCAGATTCTCAACATCTTCTGCGCGTGAGGCTTTAACCACAATGTCAATGTCATTGCCGCGTTCGCCAAACGCCTTCATCCACGAGCCGATCGGCAACAGCACATAGTTATCCATGTCCTGCCCGAAGAATTTGCCCTGCTTGGCCAGAATTCCGACCACCTGAAACTTTCTGCCGCCGATTTCCAACCGCTGACCGATAGCCGGGACCTTCTCGAACAATTTCTCGTTGATCGTATTTCCGATCACGCACACATTCCGCCGGTACTGACAATCGCCCGACGTCAAGAATCGACCAATGTCAACTTCCACCCCATTCGTAACAATATAGTCCTCGTCCACGCCGAAAACCGGCATACGTGTCAACTTTAGCGCGCCGAATTCGAGCGTTCGCTCGGTCTGTCCAAACGGAGAGACCGCTTCGGCAAGCGTGGACTCGCGTTCGATAAATTCAGCGTAGCTGAGTTTCATGTCCCGCCGCTTCAGCATCGACCGCCAATCCGCCTCGCCGAATGTCCAATCCCAGCGCGAAATGTACAGCGTATGCGAGCCCAGAAACGCAAACTGCTTTTCGAACGACTGATTCAGCCCCAAGACGATCATCACCATCAGAATGACCGTTGCCACGCCGATGATGATGCCGAGCGTGGTCAGCACCGCGCGCAGCTTATTCCGGTAGAGCGCGCGCAGGGCGAACCGCACTCCCTCCGTGACGTCCATCAACCAGCGGTTCACGACGATTGCACCTTGTCCCCTCGCTTGACGTCCGACTCGATCACGCCGTCACGCAACCGGACGACGCGCCTGGCATGGCGCGCAATGTCTTCCTCGTGTGTCACCAGAATGATCGCATTCCCGTCCTGATAGAGCTTCTCGAAAATCTGCATGATCTCTTCGCCGGTCTTGCTGTCCAGATTTCCGGTCGGCTCGTCGGCGAGAATAATCGACGGCGAATTCACCAGCGCGCGGGCAATCGCCACGCGTTGGCGCTGACCGCCGGACAGTTCGTTGGGCTTGTGATGCATGCGGTCTTCCAGCCCCACCGCTACCAGCGCGGCCCTCGCACGCTTCTTCCGCTCGCCCGAAGGAAATCCCGCATAAACCAGCGGCAATTCCACATTGGCCAGCGCCGTCGTACGCGCAAGCAAATTAAAAGTTTGAAACACAAAACCAATTCGGCGATTGCGAATCTCCGCAAGCTCCGAATCGGCCAGACGGGCAACATTCTGCCCGGCGAGAAAATAATCGCCCGCGGAAGGCGTGTCAAGACAGCCCACCAGATTCATCAGCGTCGACTTGCCGGATCCGGAAGGACCCATCACCGCAACGTATTCATTCTTGGCAATCGTCAAGTCCACGCCCCGCAAAGCGTGCACCTGCTCGGTTCCGACGATGTAGGTCTTCGTCAGACTGCGGATATCGATTAAAAGGCCGTTGGACCGGCCGGAATCTTGAACCATTTTATTGTTGCTTCGCTGTCGATGTTTGCCGACTTAGGAATTCGATTTCCCCTTGCCCTTTTCGTCCTTCGCCTTCAGCTTGACTTTGTCTCCCGCCGAAAGTTCCTTCGCCAGTGCACGGTAGGGTCCATTGATCACGGAATCCCCTTCTGCAAGACCGGTGAGCACTTCGATGTGGCGATCGGAAGAGAGTCCGGTCTTCACGGGAATCCAGGCCGCGGAGTCTTGTCGGAACGCAAACACGCCTTCTTCAAGCTCCTCCTTGACGAACAGCGAAGAATCCGCCGTCCCCGAGCGCACTTCTTCGGCAATTTCACGCGACGACTTCTTCTCCTTCTTCGCTTTCAACTCAATCGCCTTGCCCTCGCCCTTTTCCCGCAGCGCCACGCACTGGAGCGAAACCGAAAGGACGTTATCCCGCACATCGGTAATAATATCGACGGTTGACGACATGCCCGGACGAATCCCCATGACGTCGTCGACGACCCTCACTTTGACGACAAAATTCTTGGCGGCGGCGTCGGCACCGATCCGTTGGCTGGACGATGCACTCTGCGCTATCTCTGAAACCACGCCGCGAAATGTCGTATCCGGAAAGGCGTCGATCTCCACAAGCGAGGAGTCTCCAACTTCAACTCCGACAATCTCATTC
>CAZQBX010000144.1:0-3113 GCA_964592145.1 uncultured Ignavibacteria bacterium | reverse complement strand
AGTCAATAATCAGCGACGTGGCTTTATCTAGTGGAGCCAATTTGGAAGCATGGATTCTGGTTTTCCCGAATCGTGCTCTTTACCGAGTACCAATGACAGGCAATGCAGTTGGCGTGAAACTTGAAAGCTCGCCGAACCAACAATTCGTTGTTGCGCTGACTTGGCAAATTTCCGATCTTCACTACAGTACAATCGCAAGTTCTAAATAACCAAAAGCGTTCTTAGGAGCCCTATGTTCACCAGAGCTATAGCCACGCCTCTTTTTCTGTTATTTGCTATCGCAGCTTGTTTGTCTGCCTCAGCTCAAGATAATTCGCCCGCAGACTGGGCATCCTTGATCAAACAATCTGATGCGCTTAACAAAGCCAGAAATGTCGATTCAGCCTTCGTCTTGGCGAAGAAAGCCGTGGAAGTCGCTCGCGCAGCTAATGGTGACCGAGATTCGAGTGTGGCAATGTCGCTGCACAAGGTTTCTGCAATTGCCTGGCAGTTGTTTCTTCCAGAGACCGACTCACTATTTAAGCTCGCGCTTGCGGCCTGGGACAAAGTTGAAAATGCCAACCAGCTTGAGCGTGCCAAGACATTGAGTAATTACGGCGGAAGTCTGGCTAACACTCCGCCTTATCTCGATGGTATTCCAGTCCTCAACGAGTGTCTAGCAATCAGGAAACGGCTTCTCCCTGCAGACAATGTTGATATTGCTCGAACTCAGGTCAAGCTTGCGCAAGCGCTCATGAATGCCGGAAGGCCAGGCGACGCAATACCGCATTGCGACGAAGCAGCCAAGATCTTTGCTGGAGTCGCGAATGCATCACCACAACAGAAGAGAGAGCCTTACAACGTCGCTGGCGCGTCATATTACATGATGGGTCAGTTTGATCGAGCGGAGGAGTATTATCGAACGGCGCTGAAAATGTCGATAGAGGCTAACGACTCGAATTGGACGGCAATCTTCATGTCGAAGCTTGCAGCGGTCTTCACCAGCACAAAGAGATATGCTTTAGCAGACTCGATCTGTCAGGCAGGTCTTGACTATATCGGAAATGTGGATTCGACTTCACAGGACAGAACGCGATGGGCCGCAATTTCTGAACTCCATAACAGCCGAGGATTGGCGCTATGGCAGTCTGAGGATTTTGATCGGGCGGAATCCAGTTTTGTTAATGCCCTGAAGATCAAGCAATACAAAGTCGCAAGCGCTGACAAAGGCGAAATATTGAGAGTCCAATACACCCTTGCTAACCTCTACCGCGATACTCGGAAGTTGGCAGCCGCCGAGTCCCTTTATGTTCAGGTTCTCAAGGAGCGCAGAAAGATTCTTGGCGACTCACATCGCGATATCGCTTACAGCCTTTACTCGCTCGGCCGGTTGTACACCGTACAGGGCCGGTACGACGAGGCATTTGATTCTTCTTTTGCCGCGTGCCAAATGCGCTCTGAGATTATTGAACGACAGGCGGCAATACTGTCCGAAACCGACCTTTTAGATTATTCCACCCAGATCCGCGAAGCGGCTAATCAATGCCTTTCAATCGCCGCAGCCAGTGAATCAGTGAGAAAGAGCCGCGCCAATCAGATCGCCGAGGTCATTCTCCGCACGAAGGGATTTGTGTCAGATCATGTATTTCGCAGGGAATTGAAGGAAGGCAAGCTCGATGATAGCCGCGGCGCCAATCTCTTGGCATCCGTCAAGCGGAACATTCCAAGTACGAACACGCTCTTAGAGTATTTTCGTTATGGACACAGTGACTTCACCGTAAGTGCCACGTCAGACAGTTCCCGATATGGTTATGCCGTATTGGTTCTGACCGGCAATTCAAATCCGACCATTACGTTTCTGGGCACGAGTGACGAGCCGGACAGTCTGGTAGAGCTGTATCGACAACATCTCTCTTCCGTCTCTGGACAGGGACACTTGCCGACCGCTGCGCAGGCAGCAGTTTTTGCGACCTTGACCGGCAAAATCTATAAACTGGTGATAGCACCGATTGGACCCGTTCTCAAAACTCCATCGCTATTGATTTCACCCGACGGATCCCTCAATAATGTTGCCTTCGGCACACTGGTGAACGAATCAGGGAAGTTCCTGGTAGAGTCATACTCGCTTCACTACTTAAGTGCAGGCCGCGATATCGTCCGCCCAGACAATGACAGCAAGGTTGAAGAGAGCATGTTCGCCTTTGCCGACCCGGACTTTGACGCGCCGCCGGACCAGCGAATCAACCGTCCGGAACTGGCAGCAGTGGGGACCGCACTAGCGTCCGGAAAGACCAGCCAACGACGATCCCTCGATGATTGCCTCTACACTCGTGGCATAACGGTGAGCAAACTAAGCAGCACGCGTCCTGAGGTCGCTGCAGTCTGCTCGAAATGGGAGACAATTACAAAGAAGAAGAGTTCTCAATTCTTCGGTGCAATCGCCAGTGAGGATAATTTCAAGAGCAAGACAACCGGTGCTTCCACCATCTACGTTGCCACACACGGCTTCTATGTAGACAGTCTTTGCGCATCCCAATTAACTGACGCCGATGGCAAAGAGGGTAGAAGGAGCAGATCGGAGCGGATGCTTGCGCAGTCTGGATTTCTTCTCTCTGGCGCTAACCGATTTGGCAAGGAGTCATTCGAGGCTGGCGTCGAAGATGGTGTTGTCTCGGCGGCAGAGATCGCCGAGATGGACTTTTCGCATTCACCCCTGGTGGTACTCTCGGCTTGTGAATCAGCCTTGGGCAGGATCAGGAGCGGTGAGGGAGTTTACGGTTTACGCCGTGCGTTTCTGCTTGCGGGAGCGAGAACAGTAGTAAGTGCACTCTGGAAGATCGATGATGAATCGACCGCGGAAATGATGAGTCAGCTGTTTTCGTCTGACTCTGCTAATCTGCCGGAGCGGATTCGTTCATTGCAGTTGGCCCAGATAGCGAAGCAGCGGACTGAAAAACGGCCGGTTCACCCGTACACCTGGGGCGCATTCATTGCCACTGGTGATTGGCGATAATCGTCAGCGCCGGAAGATATCAGTGATACTGGGAGTGCGCCTGCTGTCGGTGTCAAACCACCGACCGCGGAACTCGTTGTGAAACTGCTCTGCCCAGTAACGTTCAACCGAAAACTTTAGC
>CAZQBX010000143.1:1103-3122 GCA_964592145.1 uncultured Ignavibacteria bacterium | reverse complement strand
CACCCTCGGCAGCTTTCCGAAGTGAGTCATAGCCCCCGGCGATGAACCCCTGCACCTGCCACGGCTCAATCCCGAAAGTCGGCGAACATTCGGCCGCATCGAGCACACCCAAGCGGCCCGAGGTTCCGGCCCCTATATAGATGAGGCGGCCCCCGGCCTGCAGGCTCTCGACCACCATCTCCACCACCTTCTCAATCTGGGGAATGGCAGCGGCCAGCACATCGGGGACCTTGCGATCTTCGCGATTCATCGCTTCCAGAATCTCACGCACCGACATCGAATCCAGATTCATCGTGTCGGAATTACGGGATTCGGTGCTCAAGCCCGAGAGTTCGTCAAATACAGTTCTTTTCATAGGGGAGTGAATTTGAGAAGAACTCCGCCGTCAGGTAAGTTGAGTTCTGTGAGTAGTTTAAGGTTGAGTTGCTCGGGGGTGGCTTCTCTGCGCCAATCTCGGCCCTTCCAGTAGAGTAGGTCACCATTGGGCACGAGCAAAGGCAAGGACCAAGCAACAAGTTGCGGGAGATCGGTCACTGCACGACAAGTAATCGCGTCAAAGGCCCCTCGGCCCGTCTTCATGAGTTCCTCGACCCTTTGGTTCAAAACAACCACGTGCTTTTCAAGCACTGTTTCACGTGAAACACGCGAAAGGAAAGCCGCTTTTCGCTGATTTGACTCGACTAAAGTCCATGTCAAATGAGGAGTTAGGATGGCTAAGGGAATTGCCGGGAAACCGCCACCGCTGCCGATGTCCAGAATATGGCCCGTTTCGGGGAGCAGGTCAAGCCCCGCGAGGGACGGAGCCAGATGTCGCTCTTTCAGCCTTGCCCGATCCGCCTCCGAAACCAGCGCAAGGCCGGCTTCGGCGACACGTTTCAGATAGTGCTGAATGCGAGCCTGCTGTTCGGGAATTGGGGTCACTTGGAATCCCTATTCACACCTTTTCCACACCGTGAAACGGTGTTATTGTTTTCAGAACATCTCCACCAAAGTGCTCCGATGATTGAGTTTAGAGATGAGGTTCTTTGAATCAGACGAGCAAAATCAGAGACTTATGCACAGAAATCGGCGTTGTTTCACGTGAAACAATTTCTATAGCATCCCTGACTTCTTAAGGTGGATGAGAAGTGCCGAAGAGTCCGATGGTCTGACACCGGATATCCGTCCGGCCTGTCCTAAAGTTACTGGTTTATATTTATTTAACTTCTCGCGAGCCTCATAGGACATGGAGTGAACCAGAGAGAAATCAAGGTCTTGAGGTAGCGTGACATCCTCCCATTTTTTGGCCTGTTCCGCTCTGGCCCGCTCGCGCGTGACGTAGCCATCATACTTGATGTCCATTTCGATTGAAGCCAGTAAGTCCTCGTCCACAGAGTCGTGGTTCAGGTGCGAAAGCTGTGGGCTATCCTGAATCATGCCTTGCAGGTCGGCCTCCGGCCGCTTCAGAATTGCGGAAAAGCGACTGCCCTTCAACTTAGGATCGGAAAGCAGGCCAGACTCGGCAAGCTCTTCGAGTTTGGCCTCATTTAAGAAAGCTCTAACTTCATTTAGTTTTTGTTTCTTTTCAAGATATGACTCCAATTGCGCATCTGACACAAGCCCAAGTTCGCGGCCAAGTTCGGTCAGCCGAATGTCAGCATTATCCTGACGCAGTATCAGCCGGTGTTCGGCCCGCGAGGTGAACATGCGGTAGGGCTCATCCGGAGTCTTAGTGATTAAATCATCAATTAACACACCGATATAGGCCTGATCGCGACGCAGAATCAGGGGCGACTCGGACTTCAAGCGCTGGGCCGCGTTGATTCCGGCAATGATGCCCTGGGCCGCAGCTTCCTCGTAGCCGGTGGTGCCGTTGATCTGGCCCGCAAAGAAGAGCCCCTCTACGAGCTTGGTTTCTAAGGAATAGTGGAGTTGATGAGCGGGAAAGAAGTCATACTCGACTGCGTAGCCCGCGCGCATCATCTCAGTCTGCTCGAGGCCTGGCACCGTTCTGAGTGCTTCAAACTGAATCTCTTCTGG
>CAZQBX010000143.1:0-1093 GCA_964592145.1 uncultured Ignavibacteria bacterium | reverse complement strand
GTTCATGTAAACTTCAAAGGTATCCCAGCCCTCGGGTTCAAGGAAGATCTGGTGTCGGTCCTTGTCGGCGAAGCGCACGATCTTATCTTCAATTGAAGGGCAGTAGCGCGGCCCCCGGCCTGTGATCCGCCCGGCGAACAGTGGCGAACGATGTAAGCCGCTTCTTAGAATGTCGTGAGTATTTGTATTTGTGTAGGTTAGGTGACACGAGAGCTGATCGGCGATGGGCTTTCCGGTGCGACTGGAGAAGGGGACTATTCGTCCGTCGCCGGGTTGCTGCTCGCACAGAGTGTAGTCAATCGTTCGCCCATCCAGTCTGGGCGGCGTTCCAGTCTTCAAGCGGCCCACTTCAAATCCATGATTCATCAGCATTTCACTGAGACCCGTGGCAGGTGCTTCACCGACTCGGCCTCCGGGAGTCTGGAAATCCCCCATGTGTAGAAGGCCATTCAGGAAGGTCCCCGCGCACAGCACCGCCGATCTGCACTCAAACCTATGACCTGAAGAGGAAATACAGGCTGTCAGCCTGCCTCCGGCTGTCTCGAATCGAGAGATTTCACCCTGCTTAAGATCAAGATTTCGTTGATTTTCAAGAGTCCTCCGCGCTTCGCGAGCATAGAGTCCGCGGTCGCACTGTGCGCGCGGCGACCAGACGGCAGGCCCCTTCGAGCGGTTCAGCATCCGGAACTGCACGGTGGCCATATCGGCGATCCGCCCCATCTCACCGCCGAGCGCATCTATCTCCTTGACTAATTGGCCTTTAGCAAGTCCGCCAACCGCCGGATTGCAGGACATCTGGCCGATCGTCTGGAGATTCTGGGTGACCAGACACGTGCGGAGGCCCATGCGAGAAGCGGCGAGAGCCGCTTCGATTCCCGCATGCCCGCCGCCGATCACGACGACATCATATGTATGATTGATGGCCAAGAGTGTATCGTGCCTTACTTCTTTGTTTTTGCTCCCTTTGTTTTCTTGGAGAGCGCGGCGCGTTCGGAGGCTTCGATGGAGAGCTTGCCGAGTTCGCGGAGCGTGTCGTCATCTTCCAAATCCTCAGAAGACAAGAGGTAGTAGCCCATTTTGTATTGCTGCTTGT
>CAZQBX010000142.1:0-3161 GCA_964592145.1 uncultured Ignavibacteria bacterium | reverse complement strand
GCTAACACGCCTACGATAGTGCCGATTAACGAAACCTTGTCTTCTGCACTCGCTACTGGCTGAAGCTCCGGCGACGAAAGATACTCTGCAAGATGCACTGCTTCCTGCGCGGTGATCGGATGGTCCTTATAGGTTCCGCTCATTACCAGATATTGCGCCTGCTGAATCGCCGAAGTCATCGCGAATTTCCCCATGCGGTCTCGAAGGAGAGTTAGATCAGGACCCAATGTCCCGCCACGCGCTCCCGCACGATGACAGGTGATGCAGGCAATACCGCCGTTCGAAAGAGGTTTCTCTCCTTCGAATAAACGTTGCCCCTCACTCTTTGATGCAGGCTCGAGCGTGGCAGCCACCGCCTTGCTCGCCAATTCCTGCGCGACCTTCACGCGATCCATAGCGCGAGCATCCTGAAGCAGCCCGACGAAACCGTTCGCGTCCTCATCCGTCATCGGCCCCACGCGCTGCTCCATCAATTTCACTTTTGCAAACAGCTCGCCCTTCGGCCACACGCGAGTGGGGAGAAGGTCTGGACCCGTCAGCTTGCCTCCGCCAATAGTATGGCAGCCCGCGCATTTCATCGCGTACTTGGCTGCAACGTCATCAGTCTGCTGCGTCGCTTTCACTGTGTCCGCCACCGCCGCGCTTGCGCTAACTTGAGCGTATGTCGCGCTTTGCATTAACGCGCAAAGTGCAAAGGTCAAGAGCAATCTCTTTGTCATGCGAGCACCTTTCGGCACGTGTATGCCCAACCTTGAGGGGAGGTGGATACCGATGAGTGAATCACGTTCAATTATCCTCCGAGTCAACTTACTAATTCATCTAATGCCGTCTGCCAAGTGGAGTCGTCACTCTGCTGCGGCAAGTCCCGCGCGCGCCGCAAGCGCGCCAATCGTTACATCGTCCAGGAACCGACTGATCGCCATCCGGTTGTTATCCCACAAACCACGCATCGGACAGCGCACGCAGTCCCCGCACGAACCATAGGCTAATAGGCACGAGCACTCCGTACGATCACCGTCGAAAACTCGTGCAACCTCTCGCAGCGTTATCGCCGCAGGGTCTTTCGCCAAACTGTATCCGCCGTGCGGTCCCCGAGAGGAGGAAACCATTCCTTGCGACTTCAAGGTCCCCATTACCTTGCTCAGATAATGCGGCGGGATTCCTTCATCATTCGCGACATCCAGAACCAGCCACCGGCTCTGGCTGGGCTTGCGCGCCAGCCAAATGAGGGCTCGAACGGCATATGCTGTAGAATGCGAGAATAACATAATAGAGTTTTGTATCTATTACTCCAAATATACGTTGTGAAAATTGCACTGTCAACCCACCCGCCAAGTCCCGTAAGAAATCTTACTAAATTGTTTATTTTGCAGTTATGCCGTCCGGCCTCGACATGACAGGCGTGATCGTTGCTCTGTAGAGGCACGAACTCAGCCCCAATGAATTCAAGTAATGATGCTGCCCTCCAAGTTTTTGCCAAGAACTAAGGGATATTGGAGCCTGTGTTGATCCGAAATTTCTATTTTCAGGCTCAGCTTACTTCGATCTCGCAACGACGATTGATAATGTGACTTGACTTAAGGGCTTGATCCGCGACCATGTGAACTTCCCGAATTCTGCTAAAGTTCTGGAACATCATGGGACTTCTTCTGGAGTCGGAAAGTGACTTTCCTTCGTTCTTGACTGTAGTCTTGCCAATTGGGTCCAAATGTGAGAGATCCCTTATTTCCGACACTGCATCTGAGATAAGTGTCTTGCTTCTGTCTTATGGATATTGTCGCTCTTTGCTGCTAGATGACAAAACACCCTTGCTAAGCCTATACTTAACAAGGGTGCCATTGTGGAGGCGGCGGGAATCGAAAAAGCGGTAATTGTTTAGACTGCCCCTGTAAGGCATGTATAATCAACAAGAAAGCCCCGTTTGGGGCTTTTCTCGTGAGACCATCTAAGTTCAACATTTAGCAACCGACAACAACCGAAAACAAGACAAAAACAAGACAGTGAATTGCCACAAACGAGCTAAGCTACCGGCGAATGCTTCGCAGCGCGAAGCCACTCGGCGAGTTCCTTACTTGACGTGATCGCTCGCAGTGCTTCGAGCCTCCGCGAATCGCGCAGATCCGAGGCAAGCCTTGCAATCCCTGCAAGATACTCGCCAGAAACCTCTTGCGAGTACAGGGCAAGGACAACCAAGTCCGTCGTCGTATTGTCTGTGACATCGCTAATTCCCATCTTGGGCAAACCAACTGCCCAACGAGCTCGGCCAAGCCCTGGAACGACAGCGTGCGGAATCGCCAACCATTCATTTAGAAAAGTCGACATTTCTCGCTCGCGAGCAAGGACGCGATTAAGCGTGCTCTTGGGGATTTCAGAAGGATGGTTGGTCTGCAAGAGGTGGAAAAGATCTGCGATCACTTGATCTCTCGAACGTGGCTCGCTCCATACCATGAGATTGGCTGGAGAGAAGTTATCATAGAAGAATTTTGACGCAAGTGATTTGTCAGGCTTCGTTGTACTTCCGACAGCTTGATGTTGTGATTCCGGCAATCGCTCATCGAGTACGACAATTCTGAAGCCTTCGCCTCTTTGAATCAGCTTCTGAACGTTGCTTAGTCTCCGAAGTACCCGCTGCCAACCTGTGCTTGCGCTCGGTCTGCCGATGACGATGTGGCCGATTCGATAGTCATGCGCGAACTTCAAAATCGTATCTGCGATGTCTGCTCCCTTTAATGTGAATACCATCGCACCGAGTTGGTTGGCCAAAGTCAAAGCATCCGACAGCACGCGCTGCTTTGTCACGTCGATCTTGAGCGGAGCCTCACGAGGGGTCTGCACATGGACTGCGTACCAGCGCCGGTTCAGCTTGCCGGCCAGCCGGGAACCATATCGAAGCAGATTCGCATTGTTGGAGCCGGAAGAACTGAGACAAACAACAATCTGATCCGTTGTCGAACTCGAACCCGGTTCTTCCTGCTCGCGTCGCCTGATGTCAATTTGTGAGGCGGCTTCGCGCAAAGTAAGTTCCCGCAGATGCTCAAGTCTTGAACCTTGAAAGTAGTTCTGCGTCGCTTGCGAAATACTCGCGGGCGCATAGATCTTTCCGCTTGAAAGTCGTTTAAGAAGATCTTCAGCTGAAAGATCAACATTCACAATCTCATCGG
>CAZQBX010000141.1:1865-3224 GCA_964592145.1 uncultured Ignavibacteria bacterium | reverse complement strand
CAAACTTGCCATCCTTCATTCCGCCTTCATAGAAGAAATACTGCCCGGCAGCGTCGTTCCATATCTGATTCCAGCGCTCGGTTTCAGGATTCCAGAAATTGACGCTGACTCCGCCTGAGCCGTTGTTCGCGCGCCATGTTTCGTGGATGCGGCAGCCGTGCTCTTGCTTTTCAATCTTGTTCGTGCCGACGAACTGCCCGGTTCCCATCGTGAAGACGTTCCAATCGCCGACCCAGAAATCGAGTTCCTTATATCGGTCGTTGTATTCACAGGGATAGGATGCGCGCAGAAGGTCGTCCTTGAAGACTGCCCACTTCTCTGTTGCGCGAAGATTGTCCAAGTCTGTATCTTTCTCAAATTGCTCGAATTGCCGGAAGCCCGACGCGTTGGCTTTTTCCAGCCAGACGAATGCGGAATCCGTTTCACCCATGCGGCTGAAGGCGCACGCGATGTTATAGCGCGCGACGGCCCGGCCATATTTCAACTCGTCGGCCTTTTTGTAGGACTCGATCGCGTCTTTCCACTTCTCTTGCAAATGATAGCAGTAGCCCAGTCGCCACCAGACAAGTCCGTTGTCTTTTTCCTGCTTGGCAATCTTGGCGTAGAGTTTTCCGGCCTGCGCGTACTCCTGCTTGGCAAACAGCGAATCTGCTTCGGCCATGCTTCCCTTTTCTGCAGCATATGCTGCTCCTATATATAAGGAGAGCAACAGCGCGATCATCGCAATTCCTGTCTTCATTCTTCCTCCTTGATTCGCTTCCATCCCCCATCCCTCAGCCCCCATCCCCTCCTTAGGCCTTCCTCATCACATCCACGCCCCACTTCAGGTAGGCCTTCAGGTAGGTGTGGAATTCCGACCAGCCTTCGCACATCATGAACGCAAATTTCAGGTCCTTCTGTTTGTAGCCGTAGTCATGGATGCGGAAAACGGTTTCGCGCGGACCCTTCTTCACGAATTCGAAGGTCATGCGCGTCATGTAATTGCCGCCCATGGATTGTCCGACAAACTCGATGCGCTCGTACTTCTTGTAGAGCGTCGGGTACATGTCAATCATCATGTTGCCGTATTCCTTCCAGCCCCATTTCACAACTTCGAGCTTCTCGCTCCACTCGCCGATCTGCTTATCCACAAAATACTTCTTGACGTGCTTGCCTTCGGTCACGCCTTCCCAAACTTTCTTCAAGGGCTGCTTGATAATGTGCGAGGTCGTGTAACCAAGATTCGTCTTCGATACGGGGTGTGGTAGTTTGTGCTTCATGGGGTGGCCTCGATTATGGTTGTGTATTTGGTTTCACGCGGACACGGGTGGATTGTCTCACACGGACACGATGTATCGTGTCCCTGCATGGGTGGATGGT
>CAZQBX010000141.1:0-1855 GCA_964592145.1 uncultured Ignavibacteria bacterium | reverse complement strand
CCTACAATAATGGGTTCTCTTTGTCGGTTGACCAGTTTCTTGGGTTGTTGTGGATGTACTCGCGCGCGTTGTTTAATCCTTCGGTGTCACGAATGATGCGTTCAAAGAATCTGCCTTGCCATATTTTCTCATCTCCAATCAAACCGTTTCGCCGTACTTCCCGTGTGACGGCGGCCTTAAATGTTCTGACAATTGTAGGCAGCGACTGTTCGGTAGGTATAGAGATTTTCTCTGCCTGTCGTTCGGGAACGATCGTAGGGACACGATATATCGTGTCCGCCATCTCCACGGGAAATACCTGTCGGTCGTGCAGGATGACAATCCCATGCACATGATTTGGCATCACAACGAACGCATCCGTCTTCGCATGACCGAAATGCTCGGGAATCTCCTTCCAACACATTTCGACAATCTTCCCAATCGAATTCATCTCAATATGGACGCCCACAATCTCCCCGAACAGACACTGCCGCTCATACGCGCAGATTGTCACAAAATACCACCCCGCCCGGCTGTAATCAAACTCCTTCAGCCGAATCGTCTTCCGATCAGGTAGTGCGTTGCTTTCTTCTTTCATATCGTAGGGACACGATACATCGTGTCCGCACTCTGTTTGCTTGCGTCTTGTTGGGGCACAACATGCTGTGCCCGATCATTGGGTTGAGTCGACAATCTCCTTGATTGCATCAACGAGGCCGTAGTGGAGCATTCGACTGTCTGTACGCCCCGAAAAATGATAGTATGTAACTATTCTAAATCTCTCGTCACCAATTTCGTAGAAATCCCAACCGCGTCTGGTGCGTTTCCCTAGCAAGTTGATCTTTGGAAAAAGATGCTCCAATATTCCATGACCTGTTCCACACGCCACAACAATAACTGGGTCATATAGCCGAACTTGATCGGCAAGTAATGGCCCTGCCTCACTGGCGTGCCTGTCTAGCTCCGCACGATATTCTCCAAGCTGCTTTTCTGGGTTGATTCCTCTGCCTGCTGTTTTCTTTATGTTTACAAGGGCGAGACTTTGAAATTTGTCCAGGCACCACATGATTTTGTTTGATTTGTGCTCTAGTTCTTCCCAACTTAGGTTGTCTCCGTGGATTTCGGACAACCACCTTGAGAGCACTCTGCCTCCTATGCGCCATTTAGACAGTGCGAATTCGCCTTCTTCACCGCCACTGCGAATTTTTTCAAATAGATCTCTTGTTTCTCCGTTGGGCGGTCTCTTGTAATTGGGGTCCTTTGCGAGAAAGACTATTCGAGGTTCTCGCCTAAAGAATTGCTCTGGATTCACTGCGCCGTCGCCGATAAAATGGGGATAAAGAGTCGGGCACTCTGTCCTCATTCGCCTAAATAGTTCTTCTTGCTGATTCAACAGTGTATTGTGATCCATCGATTCCTTCTCACTTCCCGGTCAACATTATCTTCCCCCCGTTTTCTTCAAGTATCTCTCGCGCATGATCCGCGGTGACGCCTTTGAAGTGCATGACCAGAGCGGTTTTCAGTTCGCCGGAAGCGGAGGTCAGGAGTTCGTCGGCCCACTCATAGTCGCAGCCCGTCACCTCCATCAGTATCCGCCGCGCGCGAGCCTGCAACTTCGAGCTGCCCTGCCTTAGATCCACCATCAAGTTCTCGTAACATTTCCCCATTCGCACCCAGGCCGCCGTCGTGATCATGTTCAAGGCGAGCTTGGTCGCAGTCCCCGCCTTCATCCGCGTCGAACCCGTAAGTACCTCGGGCCCAACAGGTAAGCTGATGACAACATCAGCATATTGAGTACTCTCTTCGGGTGGAAGATTGCATATAAGCAGTGCGGTCTTGGCTCCCTCCTCCTTTGCACGTCTCAATCCCCCAATCA
>CAZQBX010000140.1:0-3231 GCA_964592145.1 uncultured Ignavibacteria bacterium | reverse complement strand
ATCGTACCCACGTTAACGTGCGGCTTCGTCCGTTCAAATTTCTCCTTCGCCATGGTAAGTCATTCCCTCCGGAACATTAAAGCGATTCTTGATTACTTCTATATACAGCCCACGACCAGGATCGAACTGGTGACCTCGTCCTTACCAAGGACGTGCTCTACCAACTGAGCTACGTGGGCATAAAAACGCGCCCAGGCCGTACAAAAAAATGCAACTTCGGATCAGTTCGCGACAATAGTAAGCCGACACCCCTCCAAAGTATAGACGGGCATTATACTTAAGGAGAAACTCATGTCAAGAGTATTTTTTTGATGCGATTGACAAAATATTAGACTTTGGCCCCCAACAACCTACCGGAATCCCCACTGCTCTGGTTTACATTATAAAGTCGGGAGATCCCGATTCAATCGGGACGACCAATCAAAAAGCGGGAGACGGGACTCGAACCTGCGACCAATCCCGCCTTGGTCGGGATGACTCTCTTCAAATGAGTTACTCCCGCGCAAGGCTCAGTCGCAAGTTTGATAGCCGGGAGATCCCGATTCGATCGGGACGACCAATCAAGAAAGCGGGAGACGGGACTCGAACCCGCGACCAACAGCTTGGAAGGCTGTGACTCTACCAACTGAGTTACTCCCGCAAATCGCAGTCGCCATTTATAATAGATTAATAGGTTGGAAATCAAGGAAATTCTTCTAACTCACTCCCCGCCTCGGACAAACCTCCCCCAGCACACACTCTCCACACTTCGGCTTCCTCGCATTGCACACCGCCCGTCCATGCAAGATCAGCAGATGCGAAAACGTCACCCACTCGCCCCGATCTATCCACTTCTGCAAATCCCGCTCAATCTTCTTCGGATCAGTATGCTTCGTCAATCCCAGCCGAAACGACAACCGCGTGACATGCGTGTCCACCGCAATCCCCTCCGCCTTGCCGTCTCCATGCAGCACACCCTGAATCACATTAGCCGTCTTGCGTCCCACTCCCGGCAAAGTTTGAAGCTCCTCTATCGAATCCGGCAGCTCCCCTTCAAAGTCATCCCGCAGTTTTTTCGCAAATGCGATTATATTCTTCGCCTTGGCGCGATAAAGACCAATCGTCTTGATTGCGTCTTCCAGCTCCGCCGGCTTTGCATCGGCAAAATCTTCGACACGGCGATACTTCTTGAACAGTGCCGGCGTCGTCATGTTCACCCGCTCATCCGTTGACTGCGCCGACAAGATCGTCGCCACCGCAAGCTGCAACGGCGTTTCGTATTCTAGCGAACACTTCGCATCCGGATACTCTCGCTTGAGAACCTCGACGTACCTCGCTGCTATCTTCTTTTTCAAATACCCTTCATCTTGGGAGACTCGCAGGGCAGGTCTCCTAGTCGAAATTTCTCAACTCACAGGAATCATTGGCCCGGAGACCTGCCAATTGCCTGAACACATCGGTCGCTACGCCCCTCCCGCCTTGTACTCCTCCGCCTTCTTGAACAGACTATTCCGCGTCCCTTCAAACACCGTGAACAACTCTTCAAGCGTCGAGAACTTGATGTAATAGTCCTGCTTCCCTTCCGCCTTGAGTCGCAACGATAATGTCATGCGTGCGCCATCGCTCTTATGCACGGTAATCTGATCAATCGCCTCGTTCAGGTTGATCGTGTCGCGCTCGGCGTCGCTGACGAAATCCGCCACGCGCAAATTCCCCAACAGCCCAACCAACTGCAGGGCCTTCATATGATCCGCAACAAACGTCGGCTCACTGCCGGTCATCACCGTCCAGATCGAATCGACCTTGACCAGCGAATACTTGAAGTCCTTACTCGCAACTTCAATCATCGCCACCTTCGATGTGTCCAGCGGCGCGACGATCTTGTCGCGGAAGCCCCGTGTCGGCCGTTCGAGCAATCGTGCCAGCGAGGCCTGCGCCAGATAGACATCATTCGACTCCGGCTTGCGCAGGTACGTCGACCGCATGTCGCTCCCCGCCTTGCCGACAATCAGATTCCCCAGCATCTGCCCGTCGCGATAGAATTCCACTGTGTGTCCCAGCAGCGTGTCCACCTGGAACAACATCTGTTTCTCGGCATTGGATGAGATGATCTCTCCAACCGTCAGATTGTGCGCCAGATTCGCGATCTGATCCACCACCATCTTGTCTGCGCGCCGCGGCTTTCCGGCATCAATCACGTTCCAGCCGTCACCGGTGCGTTCAAGCAACGCCTCGTTCCCCATCCGCTTGACTACGATCTTGTTGACCGCGCCCGAATCGGCACCGACGAAATTCGCCGCCTCATGCGGCGACAGCGCGCGTCGCTCGCTCTGGTTGAGCAGTACAAGGACCAGAATCAACGCAGCCGCCGCCACTCCGAGTAAGGTCAGCGATCGGTTCATATCAGCTGCCTCCGCCGATTCTGTTTGCGAATCTGCCAGCGGGCAACACCGAATACGATCACCACCGCCGGCATCAGGAAAATATTGACGAATTTCACCAGCGTGCGCGTCGAGTCTTCGGTCTGCTTCAACGGACGCGCGGTCACATCCTTTGAGCGAATCGAAATCAATCCCTGATCCTGTGACAGCCAATCGGTCATGTTTTGGAACATTATCAAATTCGACTGATCGCGCAGAACCTGATCGCTGACAAAATCCGCATCGGCCCAGACAACCAATCTCCCCTGATCGCCCGAATCAAGCCGCGTTTCCGGCATCGCTGCCAGATTGTCCGCTACGATCGTATCCATTTCCGGTTTCGGTTTGCCGGCAAAGTAACTCGTGAAATTGCCTGTGATCGCCACACCCACCGGCTGCGGTGGCGTGACAAAATCCGCCTTCGTCCACTGGCGCATCGGATCAATATTATATGGTGGCACTATTATACCGCTGTTTTTCGAGGTCCGTGCCAGCACCTCAAATGTCAACGGCGTCGACTGGAACCTCGTCGTGTCCAGCGTCGACGCAAAGATTAAATTGATGCTCTCAAGCTGCTTGACGATCAGATTCTCCTGCGAGAATTCCGTCACGCGCGGAAACAGCGGATACTCCTTCAGACTCTGGAAGCGGAACGGACCCTGCTGTTGCTGAACCGCGATCTGCGCGCATTGCGCGTCAATCACCATATTGGAATTGACGTTCACCCCGAAGTGCGTCAGGAAGTCATCAAAGCCCGGATTCATCGGCTGGGCGAATCCTTGCTGAATCTCCGCCTGAATCCGGTCGATCAACAATCCTAATTTACCGCCGC
>CAZQBX010000139.1:0-3303 GCA_964592145.1 uncultured Ignavibacteria bacterium | reverse complement strand
TTTCGCTCGACGATTGAATTTCGTCAGGCGCCATTCCTTGGCTGGATTTCCGATCTGAGTCAGCCCGACTTTCTCTTTCAACTTCCCTTCTCCATTCCTCTTTACGGTTCGGGCGTTGGACTTCTGCCGATTGTGATGGGCGTTTCGCAATTCTACATGTCGCGTGCGACCATGTCGGATCCCAATCAGAAGGCCATGCTCTACATCATGCCCGTCATGATGACCGTGCTCTTCAACAACTTCCCCTCCGGTCTCACGCTCTACTATACCTTGTTCAATATCTGGGCGATCGTCGAACAACAGCTTATCAAGCTACCCACCATCCCCACAGCGCAATACACCATCGAAGACAAACCGCAGAAGAAGAAGAAATAACCCCACCTTCGCCGTTGTGGGTGTCCACACCCGCAATGTCTGAACGTCTTCTCTTTCGTAGGGACACGATATATCGTGTCAGTATTGCACGTTCATTAATTTGCGCTTTTCTAGGCGCGACCTCCCGGTCGCGCATGAACGCACATCGCATTCTCTTGTAGCGCCCAGCGTGCTGGGCAGAATACCGCAAACAAACAGAAGAACATCGGTTATGGCGATTCCTGATTTTCAATCCATGATGCTCCCGTTGCTTCGAATCAGCGCAGACGGGATTGTCAGATCAAACCGAGAAATCTACGACATGCTCGCCGAGACGATGAACGTGACCGAAGAGCAGAAGGCCGAAACGCTTCCAAGCGGACTCGCGTCAGCGTTTGAAAATCGTGCTGGCTGGTCTTTGGTCTACCTAACCAAGGCAGGCCTACTTGAACGGCGAGGTCGAGGACAGTACTCAATTACTCAAATTGGACTCGACACACTGAAGAAGTCTCCAGACCGCATTGACATGCGCTATCTGAAGCAATACGAGGGTTACCAGAAATGGCGGAGCGAATTCGCAAGCGACGACGCCTCAACTGCAGATGAGGCCATAGAAATTGTTAGCACGGGCACCCCACAAGAAAGAATAGATCACGGCTACACGCAATTCCGCGCTGCTCTTGCGGACGAAGTCCTTTCCAAAGTTAAATCATGTTCGCCTCGTTTCTTCGAGCGCTTGGTTGTAGAACTTCTCGTAAAGATGGGCTATGGCGGCTCCGTAGAAGAAGCGGCTCGAATCGTCGGCAAGTCGGGCGATGGTGGCATAGACGGCATTATTAATGAAGACAAACTTGGACTCGATGTTGTGTACGTACAGGCAAAGCGTTGGGAGGCAAACGTTGGCAGACCGGTAGTCCAGGCGTTTGCGGGCAGCCTTGAAGGAGTTCGCGCCCGTAAGGGAGTTCTGATCACAACATCCGCGTTCACTCAAGACGCAGAGGATTATATACAACGAATCGAGAAGCGCATCATTCTCATAAACGGCAGCAGGCTTGCCCAACTCATGATAGACCACGACATCGGTGTTAGCACCGTAACAACCTATTCCATCAAACGAATTGATTCGGACTACTTCGAAGAGTAATCCCATGTTCCCTGACGACAAAGAGCACACACACGACACGCCCGAAACACCGGACAACGCAGCGGAAGAAGAGAGGCAATCTTCTAGCTTCGACCTCCCGGTCGAAGAAGTCGCGCAACCCGAGGATGATGTAGCGGCTGGCCCTGTGCCTGCCGACGATCCAGCTGAAGCCGGGACTGACCCATCAATTGTCACCCCCCAACCATCAGGTGAAGGCGATGAATCTTCAGTTTCATCCCCCACCCCTCACCCCCCATCCCCTCAGATGCAGGCGGAGAATCTCGCCACGCTCGAAGCCTCCATCCGCGCGCTTGATTCCGGGCACATGGCGAACAAGAAGCGGAACTACAAATCGTTTTGGGATGCCGCAAAGCAGGTCGGTGCGCTCTTCAAGACCTTGAAGCCGCTGCCCTATGATGATCGCGAGCGGCTGTGGATGGAATTCTCCGCGTTGTGTGATGACGTACGCGCGCAGCAGACGCACGAGAAAGAAGAGCTGAAGTATTCGTCTCACGAACTCCGCGCGGAACTTGAAGCGAAGATCGCCGCCGTGCGCGAACAATCACAAGCTCTGACCAAGGCCACCGAGTTCAACACCGTGACTTCCGAGCTTGCGAAAATTCGCAACGAGTTCACCGCCAAGCCCGGCGTCGAGCCGAACATGCTCGCGCGCGATCGCGAAGCGCTGTGGAAAATCTGGAAAGCGGCAGATGACGAAGTCTGGAAACAGCGCTCGGAATTGCGCAAACAGAATTACGAGCAGGGCAAGCAGTCTTACACGCAATATCTCGAAATGGCAGAGCAGGGTGATCCCGTCGAATGCCATAAAAAGATAAAAGAACTTCGTCCGTGGCAGCGCGAGGTGGAATTGTCACGCGAACAGCGCGAAGAAATTCGCAAGCAGCTTGATTTGGCATGGGATAAAGCCGCAGCGCGAATTCAGGAACAGCGCGCCGATCGCCAGAAGCATTTTGAAGAGTGGTCGGAAAAGGCGGAGGGACTACTCGAAGAGTGGCAGAACAAGATTGAGAAGATGCGCGAATTTCGCGGCAGGCTGCTTGAACAGATCGAGCGGCTGAATGAAATGGAAGCCAACGCACGCACCGATGAATTTGCGGATCAGGTTGCAGGTTGGAAGGCCGACAAACAGCAGAAGCTCGATCACGTGGCCGACACCATCGCACAGCTTGAGCAGAAGATCGAATCCGTCAAGAAGCGGCTGAAGAAATAGTTGTGTCCGTTCCTTTCGACACGATTTGCGCGATTTCGACTCCGCCCGGCATCGGCGGCATCGCGGTCATTCGTTTGTCTGGCCCGGACTCATGGCGGATTGCATCTGATATTTCAGATTTCAAGTTTCAAGTCTCAGGTTTCGCTCCCAACTCCGTCCACTTCTCTCCGCTCTATGACGACGGCGAGTTGGTGGATGAAGCGCTGCTGACGTTTTTTCGCGCGCCGAAATCCTACACGGGTGAAGACGTTGTCGAAATCTCCTGTCACGGCGGCGGATATGCGGCGAAACGCGTGCTGCATGTCTTGTTGAAGAATGGCGCTCGGCTCGCGCGTGCGGGCGAGTTTACCGAACGCACATTTCTGAATGGCAAACTTGATTTGGCGCAAGCGGAAGCCGTGGCCGACTTGATTCATGCGCGTAGCGAAAGCTCCGGCAGGATTGCGCTTCGGCAGCTCGAAGGAAAGCTGTCTGCGTTGCTTCAGGACATGCGCGCGAAGATTCTTGATTTGCTCGCGTTGCTTGAATTGGAATTGGACTTTTCAGAAGAGGATGTCGAGTTTCAAACCCGCCA
>CAZQBX010000138.1:0-3486 GCA_964592145.1 uncultured Ignavibacteria bacterium | reverse complement strand
GAGAAGAGAAGAGAAGATGAGCGGGACACAAAGTCGTCTGACTGCGCCACTGGTCATAATCGATACAGGCAACGGCGACATAATATTCTGCAACTCCGTTCAAGAGCTACTCTCCGCAGTCGAAGGCATTGATATTGCCGAAGGCAGCTATTTGGCCTACGACTCCGCTGGTCGGGCAATTACTCTTGAGCCGCATGGTTACAGACGCGGACGGTTCGCAGTAGACGTAGGATGTGTCCGCGTGAAGGACGCAGAATCTGAGCCATCACACGCTGAGGAACTGAAGATGCACCTTTTCAGGTGGGCGCGTGGAATGGGACGAGAAATCGGGAAGGACTCAACTCTTGCGGACACTATTCAGGCATGTCGACAGATGTAACATGAAAGATGGTCCAACAATCGCTTCCACCGTACGGCGAACCCGCGTCACGCCAGCTGCTTACGCACCTGTCGCGCCTCGGGTTCCCGTACGGTTCGCCGCCGGTGAAGCGTGACGTTCGCCTGACAGAAGGAACTACATGAACTGGGCGCAATACTTCGAGATGATGCGAGACTGGAAGCAGCTCCCCGCCTACAAAGCCGAACCCCGCATTGACAGCCTGATTGGCTACTACTTACCAGCAATGGTGACGGACTTCTGCCACGAGCAGATCGTTGGCATCGTACCGGAACTACCGATTCGATTGGCGACAATCAAACCGCAGCACGAAGGCACGATCTATGCGGACAAGTCGTACAAGGTAGACTTCTACCTGCCTGCCAAATCCGGCAAGCACTACTTCGTGGAGTTCAAGACAGATTCAGGGTCGCGGCGCGAGGAACAGGACCAGTATCTCAAGGAATCGAAAGCCGTTGGCATGGGCGCCATAGTCCACGGAATATGCAGAATCGCATCCGTCAGTTCCTACAAGAAGAAGTACGGGCATCTGATGGAGAAACTCAAAGCCCTACACCTCTTGAACGAACAGGGCCAATTCGCCGGTGCGAACGGGGAGATCACAATCGTATATGTGCAGCCCAAGCGGAAGGATAGAGACACGGGAACTGTCATTGACTTCGCGTGGATCTCCGAATGGCTGACGAAACAGCAGGACTTTGGAGAGTATGAGACGGAGTTGGCGAAAGCATTGAATCACTGGGCAACTGACTGATGAGGAATCCGAGGCGAACAATCGCTTCCAGCGTATTTCGGACCCGCGGCACGCCTCCTGCGGAGCAGGAGCCGCGCCGGAGTCCGAAATCCGCTGAAGCGTGACGTTCGCCTGCAGACCCGAAAAGAAGCCTCGGCATGCGTCTGCCTCACAAACTGGCTGCAGCAGATCCGAAACAAGGTGTGAAAGTGCCACTCGTGGACACGCGCAGCACCGCGAGATGACGCTTGTAGACATTCCGGCGTCGGGCTAGAAGGAATCAAACCAGTGGAGACAAAGATGAAGCTCCGAAATGCATGCATCCGCAACTTCCGTTGCATTGACAACTCGACAGAATTCTCGATTGCAGATGTTACCTGCCTCGTCGGGAAGAACGAATCAGGTAAGACCTCGGTTCTCCATGCTTTGGAGAAGATCGCGCCGCTGGATCCCAAGACTACAAAGCCAGAGAAGCTACGTGACTACCCTCGTCACAAGCTCACAGATTTTAACGAGAGCGACGAAATTGTCGTTACGACGTGGGATCTAGACTCCACCGACGTTGCCGCAGTCGAGCAGGTTCTCGGACCTGGAACTCTGAAGACCAACAGGGTCGAACTCAGGAAGAGCTACAAGACGGCCATGAGTTGCCTTGCTGATCTTGACATCAATAAGGTTATCGGCTGGATACTGACGGAGAGCGCGTGTGATCCCGCGGAGCGAGCGGAGTTGGAGTCTTGCGAGGATACTCGAGAACTCAAGCGTAAAGCCGAATTGCTGAAGCCGCAAGGTTCCGCACGAGTCCTTGCGGTCTTGGATCGTGTCGGGAAGTTTCGTGATGCTGATGCGCAGAACGCAGCAACAGATATCATAATTAAGAGACTGCCGAAGTTCATGTATTTCTCGAGCTTCGATAGAATGCCGGGAAATATTCACCTTGAGACTCTGGAGCGGGAAGTGGCCAGCGGGGCAGTGAGTCGCCCCAGCGAAGTCGTTCTTGCGTTTCTTGAGTATGCTGGAACATCGATCGCAGAACTTAAGAAGCTGGACACGTACGAGGCCATCAAGGCGCGCGTAGAAGCGGCGAGCATCAAGATATCGAGGCAGATATTTGAATACTGGACTCAGAACCGTCATCTGAAGGTTGAATTCACTGTTGAGCCCGGACGCTCAGGCGATTCCGCGCCGTTCAATTCTGGCACGGTCATGCGGGTTCGCATTCACAACAAACTGCATGACATGACAGTTCCATTTGACGATCGAAGCGCCGGGTTTACGTGGTTCTTCTCATTTCTCGTCCTCTTCTCTCAGGTGGAAAGAAAGTTCGGGAACGTTGTCATCTTAATGGATGAGCCTGGCTTGAATCTTCATGGCCGCGCGCAAGGGGATCTCGTTCGATTCATTTACGAGAAGCTGCGTCCCAAGCATCAAGTTCTATATACAACCCACTCCCCGTTCATGGTGCCATCTGAGGATATAACCGCGGTCCGCACCGTCGAGGATGTCATCACCTGGAAGAACGATGGTAGTGGGTCGTTCGACGTACATGGTACAAAGGTCGGCGATGAGGTGTTGAGTCTTGATCGTGACACACTGTTCCCGCTCCAAGGTGCCTTGGGCTATGAGGTGACTCAAAGCCTCTTTATTGGGAAACACACGCTTATTGTTGAGGGCCCATCAGACATTCTCTACCTGCAAGCGTTGTCGGGGGAATTGAGGAGAAGACAGCGCGAGGGACTTGACCGACGCTGGACTCTCTGTCCGTCGGGTGGAATCGACAAGGTTGCCGCGTTCGTAAGTCTCTTCGGTGGGAACATACTTCACATCGCTGTGCTTACTGACTATGCACACGGCAGCAAGGCGAAGGTCGAGGCCCTAAGGCGAAACAAGATACTTCAGGACGGTCATGTCCTAACGATGGCCCAGTTCTGCTCGAAAGACGAAGCGGAAGTCGAAGATCTCTTCTCCGACGAACTCAACATCGCATTGGTTAATCAAACTAACGGGCTCACGGGAAAAGCCGCATTGACCGCGAAGCATCTGGCCTCGAGCGGTGAATCAAGTCCCAGAGTCGTTCAGAGAGTTGCAGCCGCCATGCGTCTGCTAGCTACTGCGCCCGACTATGACCATTACGAACCGTCGCTGTGGCTAATTCAGAACCCGAGCTACTTTGCGGCGGACACTGCGGCCGGCAATGAACTTCTCGATCGTTCCGAAGCTCTCATCAAGATGGTCAACGCGCTCCTTCCAAAGCTGTGAGTCGGGTGGTGTTCGGAGGGTCGGAGTTGCTTGCCATTCTGAGGCGAACAATCGCTTCCACCGTACGGCGAACCCGCTGCACGCCAGCTGCTTACGC
>CAZQBX010000137.1:0-3539 GCA_964592145.1 uncultured Ignavibacteria bacterium | reverse complement strand
TGACATTGTTCGGAATTGCAGCCAGAAACGGTATTCTGATGATTGCCCATTTCCACGATTTGATTGACAAGGAGGGGATGTCCGCCCGCAGTGCGATCATTCGTGGTAGTATGGAGCGAATGAATCCGATTCTAATGACGGCTCTGTGTGCGGGGTTGGCACTGCTTCCATTAGCATTAGGTGGCGGGCAACCGGGCAAAGAAATTCAGACGCCGATGGCAATCGTCATATTGGGCGGTCTCCTGACGTCAACGGCTCTTAACATGGTTGTTCTACCCGCCCTATACTGGAAGTTTGGAGCCAAGCGGAAGGCTGAGGAGTCCGTTCTTGAAGAAGTCGTTGAAGCGGAGCACAGGCATCATGGTTAGTCTCCTTCACAATGAACTCCACGCGCGCGCTCCGGATCGCTACCATAAGATCCGGGCGCTGAGATGGGCACTGATCTATAATGCGATCTTTTTGATTGTCGAGTTTGTTGGAGGTTGGATTAGCGGATCGCTAGCGTTGCTGGCTGATGCCGGGCACATGCTTTCGGATGTTGTGGCGCTGGCTGCGGCTTTGTGGGTTGCATACATTTCTGCTCGTCCTCCAAGCATGAGCAAGACTTATGGATTGGGCCGCTTAGAAGTGCTGTCTGGCTTGCTGAACGGCCTTGTGCTTTGGGGCGTTGTGGGTTTCATCATGTATGCAGCTTTTCAACGGCTTGGGAATCCACTTCCAGTGGATGCAAAGGTGATGCTGCCCGTGGCGGTCCTCGGGCTACTCGCAAACCTCGGAAGCGCTTGGATGCTGTCTAAGCACCGACATGATGATCTCAATGTCCGCTCCGCCTTTCTGCATTTAGTAGCTGACGGAGCCGGATCGATTAGTGTCATCGCTGCCGGAATAGCAGTGCTCGCCGGCGTAGGGTACTGGATTGATCCAGTTGCTTCCATCCTAATTGGGATCCTCATTCTGTTCAGCACGTGGAAACTCGTTTCGGATTCAATCCAGATTCTTCTTGAAGGAACATCTTTGAAATGGAACCTTCAAGAGATTAGAAACGAAATTGAACAGTTGCCCAATGTAACGGGCTTTCACGACCTCCATGTCTGGCAAATTGCAAGCGGCGAGCCCATGCTAACAGTTCACCTCATTTGCAAGGCAGAATCTGAACCGCACCTGATTCTCGAGAGTGCGCTAGAAGTGTTCCGAGATCGATTTGGGATCGAGCATTGTACAGTTCAGATTGAAAACTCCGATCGATCGAACAACTCTTAAGCAGAGAGCTCTGAGGCCCTGTTAATGCAATCGTCTACCCCGTTGTCGCCGAAAGGCATTGCAAATCCGCCGACAGCCGACCCTGAGCCTTCGCTCCCGCTGATCTTCACTGTCTTGTACTTGTCTTGTTTTCAATTGGTGTCGGACGCTAAATATTAGACTTAACTAGTGCCACGAGAGAAGCCCCTAACGGGGCTTTCTCTTTGATTCTGCAAGGCTTATGTGCCAATTCTGGTGAACTGACCGCTCTTTCGATTCCCGCCGTCTCCACTCATGCACCCTTGTTAAGTATGAACTTAGCAAGGGTGTTTTGTCATTTGGCAGCAAATAGCGACAAATTCTACAGGACAAATACAGGACATCGGATCATCCTCGGTGGAAAGAACGACCTTCATGACCTTGTTATTTTTACTGTTAAGAGAAACAGTATCTCGTATGAACGCGAGAAATCGTCCCGCCGTCTAGGCATTAACCAAAAGAAAAGGCTGACCAATCCGGTCAGCCTTTCTTTTTTTGCGAACTTCGCAAGCACAAAGTCAACTGGCAGTCGCTAATATCTTGTTGGCTTCAGTGACATGGCCGTTGATGATGCGACCATTCTCCAGCCTAAGTGTTCGTTTTGCTCTGCTGGCAGCATTGGGATCGTGAGTCACCATGACGACTGTGCGACCTTCGTGATTGATCTCCTCAAGGAAGCCAATAACCTGTTGGCTCGTTTCCGGATCAAGGTTTCCCGTTGGTTCGTCTGCAAGCACCAACGCAGGATCATTTGCCAGAACTCGGGCTAGTGCAACGCGCTGCTGCTGCCCGACACTTAATTCTGAAGGTTTGTGATCGAGACGGTCAGCAAGTCCAACTCTCGTGAGCAATTCAGTGGCCTTGTTCTTCTGCGCTTCCTCGTCTATGCCACTAAGTAGGAGCGGCACCTGAACATTTTCCAGCGCCGTAAGGTAAGGGATCAGATTGAATGATTGAAAGACGAACCCAATCTTCTGCTTCCTAAGCCTGGCACGGTCATCAGGTGACAGATCATAAAGGGATGTGCCATCAATAAACACTTTGCCTTCAGTAGGTGATAGCATTCCACCCAGAGTCAGCAGGAGTGTACTTTTCCCACTCCCACTCGGTCCAACCAACGCGACAAAATCACCGCTCGCAACATCCAAAAACATCTCATCCATCGCTTTGACTATCTGCCCGCGATGTTTGTAGTGTTTCTTTGCGTTTTCGATTCTTAGCATTGCTTAGACCTCCTGCAAAGTTGCACATGGATCGAGTCGTGCAGCTCTTAGCGCAGGGAGAAAACTTGCAATCACCGCGAGTGGTATTGCAATGCCTAATGCGAGTACAACGAGTAGCGGCATAGGCAAAACCGGAACGCCCGCGAGTTTTGGTCCCATGACCACCGCCAATGCTGTTCCAAGGATGTAACCACCGATGCCTGCAGCCAGTCCCAAAAGAACAGCTTTTGCCATGAAGATTTGAAGAATCGTTGCTGAATCAGCGCCCATCGCCATCAGCGTACCAATTTCTTTGCGGCGCTCAAAGACGTTTGCGAACATGTAGTTTGCAATGCTCGCGCCGCCCACAAGGATGATGATGACAAGAAACACCATTGACAGTCGAGCCATTGTTTGGTTCGTCTGCAGCTGTGTATCAACGATTTGAGTGATGGTCACAACTTTCGCATCAGGGAGCAGCTTATTGATCTTCTGCACGAGTCCAGCAGAGATTTCATTACAGCAGCCAACCACCTCGATTGCGCTGACGACTGCTCCTCGTCCGGTCATTTCCTGAACTGTATGCAAATGCGCGAAGATCCTCGAATCGTCCACAGTTCCGGTCTGAGGTAAAACTGCAATGGCCGTGAACTGGCGTTGCATCAGTTCTATCTGTGCTCCTTCCCGAACACCAAGCTTTGAAGCGATGTCCGCCCCGACAAGCACTTCGTCGACTGCGAGTGTTTCGATGACACGGTTACGAACCAGTGTTTCCTTGGGTGAAGCCGGCGACAAACCTGGAATGACTGCGACCGTTCCGCAACCTTCAGGCCGGGAGAAAATACCTGCACCCTCCCACGCCGCTTTGGCAGAAAATTCATCTTTGGGAAGTATGCCGGTCAAGGTAACACTCTGTCCCGCAATCGTTACCGGAACTGAGAGCTTTGGAGAAAGATTGTCGAGTCCCTGAATATCAGATGAGGTTAGTCTGTCAACATACTCTTCCGGAATATCTTCAGTCTGCAAATCGGCAGAATAGTAATCCTGCATCGTAACAGA
>CAZQBX010000136.1:0-3545 GCA_964592145.1 uncultured Ignavibacteria bacterium | reverse complement strand
ATGAAGGGAAATGACCTGTGCTGATTAGCTGGGACGAAGATCTAAGGACGGGCAACGTCCAAATTGATCATCAACACATGTACTTGATAGAGCAGGCTAATCGCTTCTATGAGACAGTCGAGGGCAACTTCAATCAGGAAAAAATCGACCGGATGTTTAAGAACTTGAAGAAATATGTCGGGAAGCACTTCCAGGCGGAAGAGCAGTTGATGGAGGAACTGGCTTACCCAAAGCTACCAGAGCATCGCAGGCGGCATCAAGAGTTTACCGCCAAAGTGACTGATCTCGAACGGCAACTACTGTTGGGTGAAAAGATAACCGCGACAGCACTGAAGTACATATTGAGAGACTGGCTTGTGCACCATATCCGGCAACACGATTTCGAGTTAGCGCAGTATGCGAAGAAGAACAGAGCCAGGACTATGCCGTCAATTTAGACGACTCCAGAAGCGCAATGGCTTATGAGAGATCGGAGACCGGCAGCCAAGCGGTCTCCGATTTTTTTTGAGCTTGTTATTGCTGCAGCCGCGAACTAGCGATGTCTCAAGGCATCGCGAATTTCGGTCAAGAGAACTTCTTCCTTAGTTGGGGCCGGCGGCGGAGCCGGAGCTTCTTCCTTCTTTTTCTTCAGGCTGTTCATCGCCTTGACTACCATAAAGATCGCAAAGGCGACGATGATGAAGTCAATGACCGTCTGGACAAATTTGCCATAGGAGACAACAACTGCAGGGGCATCACCAGCGGCGTCTTTGACCGTGAGAGCGAGGTTGGTAAAATCGACTCCTCCGAGCAGCACACCGATCGGCGGCATGATGACATCACCGACGAGTGATGAGACGATTTTGCCGAAAGCGGCGCCGATTACAATACCGACGGCCATGTCAACGACATTGCCGCGCATCGCAAATTCCTTGAATTCCTTCAGCATGAATACTCCTCCATTAGTTTGTACCGCAATTTGTTGAGCCGGATGTAACGAGCGAAACTGGGCCGCCCTGTCAGGGATCAATCTGACTATAGTTTGGAACGGGTTGGGTTGTCAACTTAGAACTTGTTGGTGATTGGCCAGCGACGGTCGCGACCAAAGGCACGCGGAGTGATACGTGCACCGGGAGGCGATTGCCGCCGTTTGTATTCGGCGGCGGCGACTAAACGAATCACGCGGCGGACGGTGGCTTTATCGAAGCCGGCAGCGATGATTTCTTGTTCGTCAGTATCGAGTTCAACGTAGAGGCGCAAGATTTCATCGAGCACTTCATAGGGCGGGAGCGAGTCAGTGTCGAGCTGGTTGTCTTTGAGTTCGGCGGTCGGCGGGCGCTTGATGATTTCGCGGGCGATGACTTCCCTTTTGCGCGAACGGTTGAGGTGCTTAGATATCTTATAGACCAAGGTTTTGGGAATATCTTCAAGGACCGCGAATCCTCCGACCATGTCGCCATAGAGGGTTGTATAGCCGACGGCGGCTTCAGATTTGTTGCTGGTGTTGAGTACGAGGGCTCCGAACTTGTTGGAGTATGCCATCAGCAGATTACCGCGAATACGCGCTTGCAGGTTCTCTCCGGGTAAACCGGTTGTGCAATCGCCGAAGACGGGGTTCATGAGTTCGGCGTAATCTTCAAAGAGGTCGACGATCGGAAGGTCACTCATTCTAACTCCGAGGAGTCGTGCTTGCTTTAAGGCGGCGCGATGAGAGAGTTCGGAAGTGAACCGCGACGGCATGAAGATCAGGTGAACATTGTCCTTACCGAGGGCTTCCACGGCGACGGCGGCGGTGAGGGCAGAATCGATACCGCCGGACATACCGATAACGGCATGCTTGAAGCCGTTCTTGATGACATAGTCACGGGTAGCGAGAACGAGGCCTTGAAAGACCTCCTCTTCGAGCGGCAGGAGTCTGGCCACTTTGTTTGCAGATTTGCGGTGCGAAGAATTTCTCTTGTTGTCGGATAACTCGGCATAAATGATCGGAAACTGGCGATCGGGATTGGCTCCGGCGTGTTTGATCAGGTCGAATGCGAGGTTGTTGGTGGTGCGTGCCTCCGGGATATCGACGACCAGAAGCTGTTCGCTGAATTGTTCGGCGCGGGCGATGACCTTGCCTTTGGGATCGATTGCCAATGAGGCACCATCGAAAATCAGTTCATCCTGGCCGCCGACCATATTGACATAGAGAACATGACTATTATTGCGCAAGGCGCGGTCGCGCAGCATTTCGATGCGTTCGTGTGCCTTGTGGATGTGGTAAGGCGAGGCGGAAATGTTGAGTATCACACGGGCGCCAAAAGCGGCCTGCTGTTCGGTGATGCCGGGACAGAGCCAGATATCTTCGCAGATGTTGATGCCGATCAGGGTATTGCGCAGGCGCAGAAGCGGCATTTCGGTACCGGGCTCAAAGTAGCGTTTTTCGTCGAATACTCCGTAGTTAGGGAGCGCTACCTTATTGTAGGTCATGAGTAAGCGATGATTCTGGATTACGGCAGCGGAATTGTGGACTTCGCGACCGTGGGACCCGGCGAAACCGCAGATGACGGTGATATTGCCGACTCGGGAAATCAACTTTTTGAGATAAGACTTGTTGGCTTCGACAAAACTGCGGTTAAGTAACAGATCCTCGGGGGGATAGCCGCAGAGGGTCAATTCGGGAAACATGATCAAATCACAGCTTTGGGCGATGGCGGATTCGACGCCCGCGGTGATTTTGTCGAGATTATCGGCGAAGGCGCCGACGGTCGGATTAAGTTGTCCCAAAGCGATGCGCAAACTGATGTCTCCTCATTGATTGCCCTGCAATTAATACGCGGAAAAAAAAGATGCAACTGGTTCTTGAAGGCGACTGGGGGGATGGGTAACGGCGGTCAAATCATAGACGAAGGGAAATATATTCTTAATGAGGGTAAATTTACTAAAAAATCCATTTACTTTTGACACAAACTTTATTTCTTTTCGTATGTATGAGTAAATATAGACCGCTTTTGGTTTTGTTGACACGACGGTCGAAGATTATCGTTAGAACAGAGATTTTGGGACACAACAGGAATACGCGAACTGCATAGAGCGGAGCGCGAAGAGGAGTAAGAGAAACAATGAAGATTTCACGGAAAGCCGACTACGCGCTTAGAGCGGTATTGCATATTGCGCGTCAGCCCAACGAAAAACGCAACTCGATTAATGTCATCGCTGAAACCGAGAGTATCCCTCGCGACTTTCTGGCGAAAATCCTGAAGGAGCTAACGCGTGCGCAGATCCTGAAATCGTATCAGGGTGTTCATGGCGGATATCAGTTGGCGAAGACGCCGACACAGGTGAGTGTGCTTGATGTCATCGAAGCGATGGACGGGCCGTTGGGATTGAATCTGTGCGTTCGCGGCGACCGTGGTTGTGATTGCGACAAGGCGGACCATTGTAGTATGTACCCGTTCTGGTCAAAGCTGCAGGTGCAGTTCCGCTCGCAGCTCAAGGGCGAGACGCTGGCAAAGCTTAAGGGCGGCGCCAAGAAGAAGTAGCGGATTTCCTGAAGGGATTTCGAAAGGGCATGCGTGAGTATG
>CAZQBX010000135.1:0-3556 GCA_964592145.1 uncultured Ignavibacteria bacterium | reverse complement strand
TGGTAGAGATTCAGGATTTTTCTTTTTTTTCATAGGGGGATTGGCGGAGAGGGTGTCCGCCATCTTGCAATCCGAACACTTCTTAACTAATCCTATTTGTGTCTTTTGTATCAGTCTGTTAGTCAACATCGCTATCCGATCTAATCCTTGACAATCTGTCGAAATCCGACGAATATTTGTACGTTGCTTTGTACGTTGCGAGGTCTTCGGATGGCACGAAAGATTAATCGGCTAACCCCACTGTTTGTCTCAAAGGCAACCAAGCCGGGCTTGTACTGCGACGGTGGCGGGCTAAACCTTCAAGTCGGCCCTACCGGGGGAAAGTCATGGCTGTTCCGCTACATGATCGAAGGCACAGCAGATCGTATGGGGCTCGGGCCGGTGAAGACCGTTTCTCTACCGGATGCCAGATTGAAAGCCCTTGACTGCCGGAAACTCTTAGCAGAGGGAAAGAATCCTAAAGACGAGCGAGCAGCCGCGATTGCCGCTAACAAGATCGCCAATGCCCGGAAGATGACCTTCCAGCAATGCGCCGAGGCATACATCGAAGTCCATCGGCACGGCTGGAAAAATGAAAAGCATGTCGCACAGTGGGAGAACACGCTAAGAGACTACGCATATCCCGTAATGGGGAAACTGCCGGTTAATGCAATCGATACCGATTTGGTCGTCAAATGTCTTTCCCCCATTTGGACAGAGAAGACAGAAACAGCAACTCGCGTGAGGGGACGAATCGAAGCCATTCTGGATTGGGCAACCTCCAGCAAGTACCGGCAAGGCGAAAACCCGGCGAGATGGCGCGGGCATCTAAAGAACTTGCTTGCAGCGCCTAGAAAGGTCAAGCCTGTAACTCATCACCCTGCGTTGCCATTCGATCAGATTGCCGAATTCATGAAAGCTCTAAGAGCGGTTGAGGGCGTATCGGCGCGTGCCTTGGAATTTTTGATCTTGACCGGAACTCGAACAACCGAAGTCCTTGAGGCCAAGTGGGAGGAAATTGAAGTCAAGAAAAACCTATGGAATATTCCTGCGAATCGAATGAAGGCGGGCCGCGATCATCGCGTGCATTTATCCAAGCGCGCCTTGGAAATCCTCAAAGAAATGCAGTCTCAAAGAGTGGGCAATTACGTATTCCCCGGCAAGCGTGAATCAAAGCCGCTCAGTTCAATGGCATTGCTGATGGTCTTGCGGCGAATGAAGCGGAACGATTTAACGGTACATGGCTTCCGTTCAACATTCCGCGATTGGGCTTCGGAAGTAAGTCACTATCCCGCCGAGGTTGCGGAGATGGCGCTGGCTCACGCGGTATCGGATAAAACTGAAGCAGCGTATCGGCGCGGTGACTTGTTGGAGAAGCGAATCAATTTCATGGAAGACTGGGCGAAATACTGCTACAGAATTCCGAGGGGCGGCAAAGTAATCCCGCTGAACAGGGCCAGCAAGTCATAGGCTCACGATTGATCGCTATCGGTTGTACAAATTTGACTAGCAGGATGCTAGTGGATTAAAATGTACTGACTTGCTGATGTATGGCAAGTCCAGTCTGGAATCCCATATAGGGCACAGTTGATTTACTTTGAATGGAGTAACAACTATGTCGATCAGTATGAGGATTCGCCGCTTTAGATCAGCAGATAGGGTTAAGCCGAAGAAAAGCTCTTCGCATGTGCTTCCCCGATCCCCCGTTATCGATTTGAATGGCCTTGGACGATTGCGGACGGCGCACGTCTTGGCGCTATGTGGGATTTCCCATTCGACACTCTATGTCAGGCTCAAAAAACGGGCATTCCCATCGCCTGATGGCGTCGACGGTGGAATGAACTATTGGAATACAAAGACAATTCGTGAATTCCTTCAGGCCCCTGCATAAAGCATGTTGTTCCCGACTGCACAGAGGATGCATGGCATATAGCCGCATCTCTGGCTTAAGGGATTTGAAATCGATTGCAAACTAGACAAACGGCCCGTTAAACGCGGCGACCGGCTCCAAAAGGAAGGTAAAGTAGGTAAAAAAATGTATTTTGACTAGATAGTTACATGATTCAGTAGTGATAACGTTACAAGCTATCTAATCAAAGTAAATTTTCACGATGCCCGCAGCGTCCCCGCTCTTCGTCGACAAGATCGCGCTAACCATCGCACTCGACAATGAAGATGCACGCGACCGGATTCACGAATGGTTCCAAAGCGGCCCTCATGAGATTCGAGGCTTTCCGGTTTCGGCAACACGCGGCGGGCGATTCTATTGGCACTCGAAGGAAATCGTTTTCAATGCCGAAACGCATTGCAAGCTTCTTGCCGAGTACGATCCAAGAGAAAGCGCAAGATTTTTCCGGCAGTCCTACGTAGGTGATGCAGAGTCAGAGCCTGACGTAGATATCGGGGCCGTTACTGATACCCGCAGGCCGTTTCGCATCGAATTCAATCCGGCGCAGTTGCTCGCCGTACCTGAGTATCAGGCAGCATTCGTCGCCATCATGCGCGATTGGTTCGGGGGGGCGCAAGAGGCCGAATTATCAAACGCGAACATCACCCGCATCGATTTTGCTACTGATATTGAGCATGTCGATATTACCGATCTAGCAATAGCTCGGAACGATACGACCGTTAGATCGGCCACCTATGGCAGAGATGGGCGTACCGAAACGATATACCTTGGAGACAAGAACTCGGATTTGCGTTTTGCAATCTATGACAAGCAGGCGCAGAAGGGCGGCATGGTTCCGCTTACCCGGATTGAAGCCCGTATCAAGCATCGCTTAACTTTCGAATCAGTGTATAGCTACAGTAATCCGTTCGAGCGATTGTTGATCCGGGAAATTAATAAGCTTGAAGTCGGCACCAGAGGCAACAGCCCGCACTATTGGGGTTGGTTCGTTAGTGCATGCCAGTTGCACGGGTTACAGCAGGCACTTGGGGATATCCATAACCAACGAACGCGCAGGACATGGCGTAACAAAGTTGCAGAGCGGGAGGCACCAACATGGTGGAATCCGCAATCCCTTTGGGAAGATGGTTTGCGGGAAGCAATCAGCCGTATTGAGCTTTGGCCTACACGAAGGCGAGTAAGACGTTTCCGCTATTAAACTTATACTTTTGCTGAAATCATGTTTTATGCGAATTTACGAGAATTTATCGGCCTCGTTCGCATAAAAAATCGACCGTGCAGATTCGTGTCGAAATCGATGCAGTGGCGCAGCATGTTTTCTGTAGCAATCGAGTTTCTAATTTGCCCCCCGCGAATTTTTTGATTCCGTCGCCACCTTCCGCGCAAGGTATCTTTTGACAGCTTGCCACTCCGAGCGCGGGAGGGCGTGCAGCATCAACAGCAAATCTGCTAGTTGTTCATCCTCCGTATAGAAGTACGGTACCGGCACGCCAAGCACGGCAGCAAACCGCTTCAAGATCAGCAAGTCCGGGGCGTGCTTAGCCCGCTCATACTGATTCACGCGGGGGCTGGCCGAATCTTCCTTGATGCCCGCCGCAATGCCCAAAGCCTTTCTTGGTTACCAATGACTCTCAGCCAACCTTACGAGCCGGTACGGCATCGGTGGCG
>CAZQBX010000134.1:0-3560 GCA_964592145.1 uncultured Ignavibacteria bacterium | reverse complement strand
GCGTCAAATCAATGATCCGGTGCGTCTCGATCTGATCGACCAGTGCTATAAACATTTCGTTTTTTTTCTCCTCACTTTCCGCGCGCCAGGCTCGGCGGCGCAGATAGTTAAACGAAGTTGTGCTCTTTTTGTGCCCAAGCGCCAACTGCGTCAAGAACAGGGAGAAGCCCGAGTTGATGAATGTTGCCTCCGCAAAAATGTCCCGAAAGTCGCTTGCGGAGAGGTTCGTCGGGATATGCAAGTCGCTGGTTGCTCGCGGCGCGCTTTGGGCGCCGAACACTTTACGCATGACAACATTTCGATGGTTTGGATCACGTTCAACCCGAACGGGAATTCCGTCAGTTTGAGTCGACCGTTGATACAACCATGGGCTGCGTATTCCGATGTTGAAATTTGTGCACAAGGACGGATTAGCTTCGATAGCACGCCTGAGTTTTTCAGTTCGGGCTAGGAGCCGCTTGATGATCTGGTAGGCGCCAGTCCGGTGATTCTTAAAGGCGACGGTGTCCTGCCATCTGTTGGCTCTCGCCTTGTAGGCAAACAGCCAGACGAACTTCTTCGTGTATTCCTTGCACCAGTTTTCTTCTTTGGTGATGTCGAGCGATTCGGCGGTGCTTGGATTCCAACCCGTCCGGGCCAGGAAGAGGATGAACAGAATCCCGACCTGCTCTGCGGTGGGATAGAGTCCGGATGGGAGATCGAGGAATTCAACCTTCTTTCCTGCCATGGGGTGATCGGCCCCATAGCAGGGCCACCAAGCCGGAGTAGGTACTTTGTCATACCCCCATACCCTCAAAAACTCCACCCGATCAAGCGGCATGTCGTTATTGGCTACAACCGCGGCATGATAGGTTGTATGGAGATCCGCTTCGGAGACTCCACCGTCGACATCGATTGTTGATTGCTTTATGCCTGCACGGGGATGAAGTTGTTTCATGACCCGTTCTATTCCAACAAAGTTGCGGCCTCTTGCCGCCAATTCGTCGGATCTTGCCCAGTGCGCCCATATTTTGTTGGCCTCGTTCGCCAGCGCCTTGACCAGCAACTTGCCGACCTTTTCGTTAGGAATGTCTCGGCGGTCGACTGGGTCATTTCTCCCAAAGCTTGGCACCATCAAAGGCGGCAAGCCGAGTCGGTCTGCTGCCGTTTTGAGACATTGAGTTGTTGCTTGGTACACGGCCCAGTTGGGTTGCCGCCACTCGCTTCCTGGTGATGGCGTCTTCCACATCTGCAAGTGGTGCGTGGTGATGTCCTCCAATCGCTTGATCTCTGTTGCGAAGGCTTGGGAGCCCTGCTGCCTGCACCAAGCTTCGTAACCGTCCAGGAATCGAAAGAACATTCGTAAGTTCGAAACGCGCCCCTTGATCACCTTCGGCTTTTCGTTGTGTGTCGTTATCTGAAGCGCCGAGAAGAGTTGATCGGCAAGCTGCGGCCTCCCCTTAAATCGACCACCCCAAGTGGCGCCTCTTGTTCTTGGCTTCTCGTCGGGCGCACCATCCCACAAGTCCCCGAAATCTACTGCGATATTCAGGTGTGCGTAGTCCTTGTGACGGCAAAGAACTGTCCGATTACTCGTGATCAAGATTCTCTCCGTCGTCTCCGCAGATTTCCGACCACATGATCGCGGGGTGCCCCATGATCTCAACGAGGCGGTGCTTCATTCTTCGCAAGTAGATGTTGGTTGTCTCATCAGAAACGTGCCCCATGAGCGGGGACAGGATGACCTTGATCTGGTTCGCCATGAGGGAATCGAGCCAGCCGAGTTGATTAACGCCAACTACCTGAAACACATCTCTCGCCTCGCATAGATCCTTTGCGTACTGCACCATAGTTTCGACGGCAAAGAATTCACGTCCGGTCTGCGGATGCCAACCTGCTGGGCAGGAGGGCACATTCGTCCACGACTTGTAGAGCATTCCGGAGGAGAACGGCAGACCGTAGGTCTCGCCAATCCAGAGGTGGGTCGGCTTTGGGCCTCTCAAGCGGCGCTGCCGCTCAGACTTGTCCTGTATGCGGTCAATGCCGCGCAGGATCAGGGTTGAACGCACCTCCTGAATGTAGTGATGAATGCGCTCGGCGAGGTCAATGGGAAGGTATGCGGTTCTAGGGTTGACGCTTTCCAGTGAACCTGGACTGACCTTACGACCCTTGTTTCCTCGATGGACCTTCACCGCCAAGCCTTCGGCGAGGACTCTCGTTCTAGGCCATGACCCATCGACTTTCTGTGGGATGTCTGCCACTTGAAGTTCAACGCACTCCGTAATTCGCAACCCTGTTCGACAGATGGTTTCACATGCCAAGCGCTTCACCGGACCGCGCAAGTAATGGACTTCATGGAGCCATCTATCGACTTCCTGATTGGTCGGTAGCATGGTGAAGTCCGGCTGCGGGGTGAGCGATCCCATTCGCATATGGGTCGCTGTCTTTTCATTACTGTATGTGTAGCGCCCGCTCGATCTATTGACTCTCGTCGTATTCACGGTCACCGTGAATGGCGGCCGATATTTTCGATCTGAGGCCCAGGTCAGGAAATACGATGCCTCCGAGACAAGCACGTTGACGGTTCCATTCGTCAATTCCTTCCCGCTGGTGCTCAGGGTGCCTGTCAATAATCCGGTTTGCCATGTGCTGAGCAGGTCATCCTCATAGCCGACGGCACGCCAGTCCTTGCCCGAGCGCTTACACCAGCGCAGAAACTCTACCAAGCGCCGCGCCATCGCTTCTCGACTTGCTTTCGTCTGTACGACCGCCTTCCCTTCCTTCTTCAAGGCCGACAGACCGAGGCGGGGTATCCATTCCCCGCAAGACCTCTCCCGCAGATACTGGTTTGCCTCGCGCGGATACGAACCATCGTCCGCCATGATGAACGGACAGTGGGATAACTTTGGGTAGCCCAAATCAACCATTCGCTGCGGGTCGGGGAATAGGATTTTCAATTTCCAATAAATAGGGGGCGCATTTACGGTGAGTCTAGCCTAAAAAAACGCGCCGACAATATTTAATTTAACAATAAATAGCGGTAGCAGAAATCGAAGTCCCGAAGCATCTGCCGTGACTCGTAAGGCAGGCTGCTGTGGTAGCTTTCCGTCTTGTGACCGGGAAGCACAACCCGTGTCGTCTTCAGACGCATTCCGCATGTCCGATGACGATCATTGCTTTTCCAGGACTTGAAAAACACAGTGTTGTCGCTGTGGTACTTCGAAAACAGATCGAAGATATCGAGCGCCATCTGAATCTGAATGGCGCCCTGACTTTCGGCGACGCCGCACAGGAATCCATAGATGTTGCTGGCATTGAATGCGAGCTTGGAGATTTCTTCGAACTCGCTTTCAACCCGTTTCTGGGCGGCCGACGACAAGCGCGATGTGACGTTACTGCCGCGCAGAATGCCGGACCACGCCCGATCCTTGAGCTTGCGGTACTTCTTCGCCAAAGCGTCCTGCACACCCTTGATAGAATTGTCTTTCGACGACTCCTCGGTACCACCATTACGTACTGCCATGGGTTATGTAATCCTATATTAGTGTTGCGTATCGATAACAACCAGATACAGCAAGCAA
>CAZQBX010000133.1:0-3597 GCA_964592145.1 uncultured Ignavibacteria bacterium | reverse complement strand
GCGGCGTGGCAATCGAATAGCTTCTGCGCGTGACCTTCGAGGCAATCGGCAAATCGAGTTGCACGAATTGCCCGGCAACGAACTCGAAATTTTCCACTTCGGGGACGCGCAGGTCGAAAAGTTTCACGGTTGAAGTCACATCTGTAATCTTTGTGACTTCAGTCTCGAAGAATCTGTATTTCGGTCCGCGTCGCGGCTCGACAAGTACGGGTTGTGTTGCGGTGCTCAAAGGGAATCTAAAGTTGTTCGTGTTTTTTCGTTGGTCACATTTCCGGTGTTGACGGTCGAGGCGCGCTCGAAGAGAATAATATGTGTCTCTTCTTCGGCGACCGGGCAATGCTCGACACCATGCGGAATCATGATCATCTCATTTTCGTGGACAGTCACGTCGCCATCTCGCAGTTTCACCAGGAGCTTGCCTTTCACGACCAGAAAAAGTTCATCTTCTTCTTCGTGATGATGCCAGACGAAATCTCCCTTGAGCTTGACGAACTTGACGGCAAACTCATTAACCATCGCCGCCACACGTGGATGTTCCACGTCATGGATTTGCGCAAAAGCGGAGGGGATGGAGACTTTCTTCAGCATCACAAGTGCCTGCCCAGAAGTAGATTGCCTAAGCAAACAATCACTGTTCTTTGCTTTGTGGCGGTTTGTCGCCTGACCCTACCTGACCAGTGATTGGGTTTGGAGATTGGATTAGGCTTGTAGGAGGCATTGCGGGACCACCGACTGGCGCGGTGCCAAATCTGTCTCCTGAACCAGCTGGAATGCTCTTCTCAATACCGTCACTCAGAGTGTGCGGGCCTTGACTCTGAGGTTTCTTGTCGTCAGACATAATACAATCTCCTCATTTCTGTGTTGGTGAAGTAGGAGGCTGGCTTGTTGGCTTCGAATCGGATCTTGGAGCACCTTGAGGATGCTCGGCGCGTACAGAGTCATTCTTTTGCACTTGTGGAGTCGATGCACTAGGCGGCAGCGAAGGTCCGAGCCTTGCTTCCACACCACCGGTCACTCGCAACAGTTTCGGATTGCGATGTTGCGGCACATTTGGCTTTTCTTCTTTTGTCATTTCGTTTTACCAGTAGTGTTGTTACCTGTCTTGGGGCCCTTGCCTATTGGGGCCACGGGGATCGTTGGCTTCTGGCGGACGTTGATGGTCAGGCTGGGGTTTTTCCGGCTGGCGAGGCGGCGGAGATGATGATGGCGCACCAGCAGCAGGCGGAAGCGACGGCCCCATGCCGATGATTGAACCAGTCGGATAAGGAGGCTGCTTAGACATTTGCGATCTCCTTTGCTCTAATTCCGAGAATAACGAAGAGGATGGTCATGATAATTGCAAACAAGAAGAAGCCCCTTGCAAGACGGTTACGAAAAGTAACCCTTGCCGACAAAGCATTTCTAAGCTCTCTTGCATCAATCGGATCGTCTCGTCGGAACGCAACATCTAGTTCATTCACGACAGCTTTTGATGCTTCTTGTGCCCAGTATTGTGAATACTGTACCGCGAGGATAGTACCTACGTAACCAATCCAGCTGGCAACCAAAGATAGGAACACCTCTGTTCTGTGTATCGGCAAGTACTGTGTGACGAGTATGATTGTGAGACCGATAGCTCCAGCTGATAGAGTAAGTAATGACTTGTCTAGCGCGAGCGATTGCTCCCTCTCGGAATCAATCCAGAATCGACGTTCCTCCGCATAAGCGGAGTGCTCGTACTCTGGGCTTATCGCCTGGGGGATATTAGAGGATGCCATTTGCTCCTCACTACTCTCATTTGATTGACTTTCTGGTTCGGACATTTCTTCGCCTGCCTTAGTGCTTACACACTCGCCACGAATCTTGCCTTCCCTGCAGGACGACTTGACACGTCGTAGAGGTCGGCTTCGCGGAGCAGAGCGGGAATCAACTCCTCTTCGGGGAGAGTGGCGACGACTTTGCCGTCTTTCATCAGGAGGCCTTTGCCTTTTCCGCCGACGACGGCGAGATCGGCTTCGCGTGCTTCACCGGGGCCATTGACCACACAGCCCATCACGGCGATGTGCAGCGGTTTGTCAATCTTCTGCACGGCTTCTTCGACACGCTTGGTCAGATCGAGCAGATCCACTTCACAGCGGCCGCACGAGGGACAGGCTACAAGGTTCACACCTTTCGTGCGCAGCCCGAGCGACTTCAGTATCTCCCATGCGACTTTGACTTCTTCAACCGGATCAGCAGTCAGAGAAACACGGAGTGTTTCGCCGATGCCGTTTTGCAGAAGATACCCGATGCCGATTGCGGACTTGATGGAGCCGGTAAAGAGCGGGCCCGCTTCGGTGACACCGAGATGCAGCGGATAATCAGACTGCTCGCGCATAAGAGTGTAGGCTTCAATCATGCGCGGGACATTGGAAGCCTTCAGAGAAATGACGGTATTGGTGAAACCTTCATCCTCGAGAAACTGAATGTGTCGCAGCGCGGACTCAACCATACCTTGCGGCGTCGGGCCTTCGTACTTGTCGATCAAGTCTTTTTCAAGAGAGCCGGAATTGACTCCGACGCGCATTGCTATTCCCGCTTCACGCGCGGCCTTGGTGACGATTTTAGCGCGGCCTTCCCCACCGAGATTTCCGGGATTGATGCGAATCTTGTCCACTCCCGCGTCAATCGCCTTCAAAGCAAGCTTGTAGTGGAAGTGAATATCGGCGACGAGCGGAATCTTTGTGTGCTTCTTGATTTCGGGCAGCGCTGCTGCGGCTTCATCATCTGGCACGGCCACACGAATGATCTCGCAACCTGCCTCCTGTAATCTCTCAATTTGTAAGAGCGTGGCTCTCGCGTCGCGCGTGTCCGTCAGTGTCATGGATTGAATGGCAACGGGATGGTCGCCGCCAATCGTAACGCTTCCGATCTTCACTACGCGGATTTTTTTCGTGCGAAAAGAGCGCGGCGAAAATTCGCCGAGTACAGGAAGTGAAACGGTTTTTTGTTCGACGCAATTACCGGCCAACGGGAGTTCGTACACGGGCTATTTAGAATAGGAGTAAGATTGTCAGATTATCTCGGACACTAACCAGTTAATATACTGAAGAAGTCTCAAAAAGTCAAACGGTTGCGACTTCTCCACCTATTGTTTTTTCAACGCTTGCGACGCGTTTTCAGTTCCCTTGCCCTCCCCGATTTTCAGAAAAACAAGACCCGCTTTTCAAGCGGTTGCGGATGGGATGGAGTGTTCGTATCTTGCGAAATATCAGTGGCAAGGAGGCAGAATGAACATAATTTGGCTTGCTCTCGTCGTAATTGGTGTGCTGGTCGGGGCGGCAACCGGGACGATGGCCGGGATTACGAAAGCTGTGATTGAGGCTGCCAAAACGGCAGTGGAACTCTCGATTGGGCTGATCGGGATCATGGCTTTATGGTTGGGATTTATGAGGTTAGCTGAGGAGGCCGGGCTGATTCAGGGTCTGGCAAGGCTTCTCAAGCCCGTGATGAAGCGCCTCTTTCCCGACGTGCCTCCCGAGCATCCGGCCATGGGTTCGATGCTCTCGAACATGGCGGCTAACATGATCGGGCTGGGGAACTCGGCGACGGCTTTGGGTCTAAAGGCCATGCAGGACC
>CAZQBX010000132.1:0-3701 GCA_964592145.1 uncultured Ignavibacteria bacterium | reverse complement strand
CTCAACGTATGAAGAGGAATACGACCGTCTTTGTACTTTTCCGTGCGCGCTATTTCCGCACCACCCAAGCGACCGCCGCACTGAACCTTGATTCCTTCGGCACCCATCTTCATCGTCGCGCCGATCGCTTTCTTCATGGCGCGGCGGAAACTGATGCGTCCTTCAAGCTGGCGCGCAATTGAATCAGCAACCAAACGTGCCGAAAGCTCGGGCTTCTTAACTTCAATAATATTGAGAGTAATCTCGGTGTTGGCCAGAAGACGCAGCTCCTCACGCAGTTTGTCAACCTCAATTCCCTTGCGGCCGATCACAATTCCCGGACGCGAAGTATGAATGTCGACCGTGACCTTCTTCGGGTCGCGAAGAATTTCGATGTTTGCCAATCCGGCGTTCTCTAGACGCTGGGTGACATAGCGCTTGATCTTAAGATCGGAAGCAACCAAGTCGGCAAAATTGCGTTGAGCGAACCACTTGGAGTTCCAGCCGCGAATGATTCCCAGTCTTAATCCGACTGGATGAGTTTTCTGACCCAACTTACTCTCCTCTATTCCTTAGCATCTGATTTAGCTTCTTTGGTGTCTTTGGTTTCCTTGCCGGCAACCGCGGCGCCGGCTTTCGCCTTGCCCTTGCGGCGCTCTTCACGAGCCTCACCGGAAACGACTACCGTTATGTGACACAACCGATGTTTGATCGGCGTAGCGCGACCCATCGAGGCCGCGCGATAGCGCTTGTAGGCCGGTCCGCCATCCACGAAAATCGTCGCGATAGTCAGGTCTTCCGGCTTCAACCGCGAAGTTCCCACCGTGCTGATCGCGTTGGCGGCAGCCGACTTGACGACGCTGCGAATCGGTTCGGCAGCCGACTTCTGAACGAAATCAAGCGCCGAAATCGCCTTGTCGACCTTCATTCCGCGAACCAGATCGGCGACTAACCGGACCTTGCGGGCGGACATGCGCAGAAAACGCGCCTTAGCTGTTGCTTCCAAATACATTGTCAATCCCTCGCCTACTTAGTGGCCGGCGCAGCAGCGACCTTGGTGGTTTTCTCGGTCAACTTTTGGCCGGAGTGGCCGCGGAAAGTGCGCGTCGGCGCAAACTCTCCGAGCTTGTGTCCCACCATGTTTTCGGTCACGTAAACCGGGATGAATTTATTGCCATTATGAATCGCGAGCGTGTGCCCGACAAATTCCGGAGAAATCGTGGAGCGGCGCGACCAGGTCTTGACAACCTTCTTTTCGCCGGTGGAATTCAGAGCGACAACCTTCTTCATCAGATGGTCATCGATAAATGGTCCTTTTTTCAACGAACGAGCCATTAGTTTACCGCTCTCCTCTTACTTTCTCCGCTTAATAATCATCTTGTCAGAATTCTTCGCCTTGCGCGTCTTCTTTCCCTTGGACTTCAATCCCCAGGGCGAGCAGGGGTGACGACCGCCGGACGAACGGCCTTCGCCGCCGCCCATCGGATGGTCAACCGGGTTCATCGCCACGCCGCGCACCGAGGGCTTGCGGCCCATCCAGCGGCTGCGGCCGGCTTTACCCAGCGAAATCGAATCATGTTCGATATTGCCGACTTGCCCGATCGTCGCGATACAATTCAATCGCACCAACCGAACTTCGCCGGAAGGCAGCTTCAAGTGGGCAAAATCGCCTTCCTTGACCATCAACTGAATAATCGTACCGGCAGCGCGACCGATCTGGGCGCCGCGACCGGCAAGCAACTCAACACAGTTTATGAACGTTCCCGGTGGAATCTTCTCAATCGGCATCGCGTTACCCGGCTTAATGTCCGCGTTCTCGCTGGTGATGATCTTGGCGCCGACTTGCAGTCCATCCGGCGCAATGATGTAACGCTTCTCGCCATCGGCATAATGCAGCAAGGCAATATTCGCCGAACGGTTCGGATCGTATTCGATCGTCGCCACCGTGGCCGGGATGTCGCGCTTGTCGCGCTTGAAATCTATCACGCGGTATGCGCGCTTATGACCGCCGCCGCGACAAAACGCGGTGACACGGCCAAGATTGTTGCGTCCGCCCGATTTACGCAGCGGCTCCAGAAGCGACTTCTCCGGCTTGTCGGTCGTGATCTCCTCGAATGTGGAGACCGTCATGTGCCGACGTCCGGGAGTATGCGGTTTGAAACTTTTGATTCCCATATTTACTCTATCCTAAAAAATGCCGCCTCGTCGCTGGTATGGCCGCGGCTTTAGATTGTTTCGAACTCCTGAATCGTCTGGTCCTTCGCCAACGTCACGACCGCCTTCTTCCACTCGTTTGTGTAACCGGGATGATGACGTCCGACGCGTCTTTCCTTCGAAGGATTGTTTTGCGTCGTAACCTTTTTCACTTTGACGCTGTACAATTTCTCAACCGCCAATTTGACATCGATCTTGTTCGCGTCCTTGGCGACCTCGAAGACATAACCGTTGGTCTTCTGGCGCGCCAGAAGCGACTTCTCGCTGATCAGCAGCGTCTTGATTACTTTTCTCGGATCCTTCATTTTCCCCAGACCTCCTCGCATTCCTTCAGACCTGCCTGGGTCATCACCAGATAATCCGCATGAATAATATCATAGGCACTCATCAATGAAGCGCGCTTATAGGTCAGCTTCGCAATGTTGCGCACCGACAATTCCAGATTGCGGTCGATACCGGAATTCAAGAACAGAATCTTGTGACCTTCGACCTTCATCTCCGCAAGCATCTTCGCAATTGCCTTGGTTTGCGGTTTGTCCAGATTAAGCTTGTCCACAACGATCACGCGGTCCTCGGCAGCCTTGGCTGACAACGCCGTCTTGATCGCGTTGCGACGCATCTTCTTGGGTATGCTCATCCGGTAATCGCGCGGCTTCGGGCCAAAGACGATACCGCCGCCCGGCCAAAGCGGCGAAGTGTTGGTACCCGCACGGGCACGACCGGTGCCCTTCTGCTTGAATGGCTTGATACCGCCGCCGGAAACTTCAGCACGCGTCAGCGTCGAATGTGTTCCCTGGCGCTGATTGGCCAGATAGACCTTGACGTTCTGGTGTGTCGCAAACGGCTTGGCCTCGGCAGCAAAGACATTGTCATTCAACGCCTGCTCGCCGGCCTGCTTGCCTTCCAGAGTGTATACTTTCGCCTTAGCCATGCCTATTTCTTCCTAATTCTAACGAAGCTGTTATTCTTGCCCGGAATCGCGCCCGCTATTCCAATGACGTTGTGCTCCATGTCGACTATCATGATCTTCATGTTCTTTAACGTGACGCGGTCACCGCCCATCCGTCCCGCCATGCGCTGCCCTTTGAAGGTACGCGAAGGATAAGACGAAGCACCGACCGAACCGGGTGCGCGCAAACGATCTGACTGACCGTGCGATACCGGACCACCGGCAAAATTGTGGCGGCGAACGACGCCTTGGAAACCAAGACCCTTGCTCGTTCCCACGACATCAACCACTTCGCCAACCTTAAATATGTCAGCCTTGATCTCCTGACCAACTGTAACACCTTCTAATGTCTCAACCGGAATTTCGCCCAGTTTGGCGAACGGCTGAAGACCAGCCTTCTTCAGATGGCCGAGGATCGGCTTAGATATATTCTTGGCCCGGCGTGAACCGAAGCCAACCTGTACCGCGTCGTAGCCTTCCTTGTCCTTGGTCTTGACTTGGACCACGACATTGGGGCTGGCATCAAGGAGTGTCACAGCGTAAGCCGCACCGTTCTCCG
>CAZQBX010000131.1:0-3730 GCA_964592145.1 uncultured Ignavibacteria bacterium | reverse complement strand
CTTCAGATTTGCCTCGTTCCGCCTTCAGTAAAAAACTATTGGAGGCGGCGTACTCCTCGCCCAATGCGAGTCCGTGTAATATTTCCACGGTCTGGCCATCGGAGCGGCCAAGCTCGACTGAACGAACAGTAAATCCGCCAGCAGCGCGTACAAAGACGCTCGGTTTTCCCTCGACGGTCTGTATCGCTTCATCAGGTACAGCAAGTGGCACAGAAAATTGGTCGATTGTGATCCGGGCCGTCACGAAAACACCCGGTTGCCACATTCGATTCCTGTTCTGAAGTACTACCCGTGCGCTCCCCGTTCGAGTCTTCTCTCCCACAATCGGGCCGACATAGTCTATGCTGCCTTCTGCGACGTCGCCAATTCCGGTAGCGGTTAGTCGTACTTTCAGCCCCTTCTTGACCTGTTGCATATACTTCGCATAGACACTGATCTTCGCCCAGACGGTTGAGAGGTCCGCAACTACGTAGACATCAGTGTCGTCTCGGACAAATTCTCCAAGTGTCAAGTGTTTCTCAATAATGGTCCCACTGACAAGTGATTTCACCTCGTATGGAGCAACGCTTTGATTACTCTGAATGACGGCTAAGGCTTCGCCCTCTTGTACCTCGTCGCCCAGATCCTTGTAAACTTTTTGCGCAATACCAGGGAATCGAGGAACAATGTGCGCTACTTTGTCGGCGTTGAGTACAATCTCACCCGGCATTTCGATTTCAAATCGAATTACGCCAGGTCCAGCTTTGGCAAATGTCACATCATTTTCAACAAGGTGCTCATCACTCAGGCTAATCACCTCATCGGCGTGTTCGCCTTCGGATTCCTCGCCGCCCGCGTGGTCGTGTCCCTCGTGACCTTCTTCGGCGTGTTCGTCTTCGCTGTGTTCGTCAACATTGCCTTCTTCTTCGTGAGCGTTTTGGCCTCCTGGTTCTTCCGCATGCGCTGCGTGATCGTGTTCGTCAGTAGCAGCCGGTGGCTCGCTTCGAAGCACGAAAAATCCGGCGATAGCCAAGACTGCGACCGCCACAATGGTTATGAGTACAGATGTCTTCATGGCTATCTCCTCACCGGATTCAATCGGTGACCAATTAAATGTTCTATTTCAGTAGTGGCACGTGCTCCAGCAACGAGTGCCTCAATCAACAGACTTTGAAGTTCAGACAGCGTTCGTTGCGCGTCGAGCACATTAATGTAAGGTTGCGAGCCAAGTCTATAAGCAAAATCGATTTCCTCCATCGCCTCTTGTGCGGGCGGGATCACCTGTTCCCGCAGAACACTGACCTGCTTCTGCTGAGCCTTCGCGAGCACAACCAGTTGACGAATCTCACCCTCGATCCTTTGGCGAGTCGATGCCAGTTCCGCCTCCGATTGACTCAATCGTGCAACTGCTTCGGCGATACCGCCCTGGTTTCGATTGAAGAGAGGCAATGGGATTGCGGCCCAAACAAGAAATGCATTGCTGCCGTCGTCGTGAAGGCGTCGGTAACCTGCTCCCAAACTGACGTCGGGTTTGCCGGTAGCCTTTGCCAAACGGATCTCTGCGTTTCTGGCACGCACTTGTTCGCGCAGGCTTGCCAATTCCGGATTGTCTTCAATTTGCAGTTCTCGGGAACTGATCGATTCGGAAATCAACCAATCGTCGAGCGAACCATCAATACGGAATCCGCTCTCCGCCGAGCCCCACAATGAAGCGAGCGCCAGGCGTTGTTGCGCAGCTGTAGCCTCGGCAGTTGAAAGTTCGATTTCCGCCAGTTTGGTTGTTGACTGTGCTCGAAGTAGTTCTGCCTTGGGTACAGCGCCATCCGCAACTTTGGTTCCAACAGCTTCTTCGATCTTGCGTGAGAGGTCGAGTCTTTCGCGGGTAAGAGAAACATCTGCTTCCGCTCCAAGTGCCGATACGAAGGCGATTGTGATTGCCTGATACAGCTCAAGTAGAGGCAGTTGCGCCAAATACCTCTCCGCCGAAAGTTCTGCTTCGGCCACAGCCTGCCTCGCGCCGCGTTTACCGAACAACTCGAACGGCTGCTCGACGCCAAGGGTCGTTTGCGCTGGAGCGGACTTCTCACTCCTCCCAAAGTCCTCTACTTCTGCCGAGAACTCCGGGTTTGGTCGATAGCCGCTTTGCTGAAGTCGGCCTTGAGCTGCAATGACTCTGGCTCGGGCAGCACCAACAAGCGGATTGCGGGAAATCGCGAGTCCCAGGGCATCAGAGATTGAAATCAAAGTGTCAGCGGTGGCGTTTATTCCCAGAGAGACACCCGACTCGGCAAAGATACCAGGCAGCCCGAGCGTGTCCTTCAGTTGGGTTTCCGCAGTGGCCACAGCAAAGCAGGCAAATATTCCGAGAATCAGAAAAGCAAGTGTGAGTTTCTTCATCAATTATCCTCCAAGCATTGTTACAAGCTGTTCCCAATGGACAGCTATGAGCCCGCGTAATCGCGAGGCGTGGAATCAAGTCAGAAATGCTAAGAGAATCAGCAGCGGATTACACTGCAGAGGCAGAGAGATATCGAGAGTGGTAACCGGGCCGAATCGTCCGGTCCATTTCGAGAGAAGTTCAGTATGTTGTTTAACAGACTGTCAGTACAATGGGGCAGACTAAGAATTGTCGAATACTGCAATTCGAATAAGGAAGTTTCTGAAATCACAGGCCCCCGTAACGCGGAGTCGAGGCGATAAGTAACGTCGACGCAAGAGCCACAATCGCTGTCGATGCCGGAGAGCTCACTGTTGCATTGGTCGCTGGGCTGCGCATCTGCGGTGCAGCACGCTGACCAGGCCGACTCGAGCTCCATGTGCCCTGATTCGCCTACGCACAGAACATTCAGCCCGCGAATGGGAGAATTACAGATCAGCAGAAACATCAGAACGACGTACAATGGCTTCAAGATACTATTCAAGAACATACAGCAAGGATAACCAATTTATTGATAAGAACAAAGACTAAATGTATCGATACTTCTTCCAAAGTCATTTTAGATGGAATTGGCGTTAAGCTAACTCCACAGTCCGTTAAACAACTGGCTTGCAGAGATGTTCCGCTCATAACATCTCAATGTCGCGCTGGAGCCAAGCGATACGCGCAATAAGTAAAAAGCCCCCGTTTCGGTTAAATGATCACACTGGTAAGTCTACGGAAGACAGCAGGGCTACTTCTACTGAAGCATGCGTAGATCAGAAAGTCGTTGCAGCACATACGATTGATGTCTCCATCTTTACTGTGATTTCGCCATTTCAATTTGACTGTGATCATAGTGACGTTGGCGCAAACGAACTTGTTTTGCCGAATAGAACGATTTGTAAGGTGCCTTTCATTTATTCGAGGTATTCAAACGGCGATCGGCGTAACCAGGTGTCGTGCAAAGACAGTGCTACTATTAAAATCGATAATTATAACTTGTAACATGAAGTTCTTAATGAGTGATGAGTTCCATGGTTCACAGTTTCTATCTAATATTGTTGAGACGCCAGCGACTTATCTGGCGTCTCAATTAGAGTTCAATCGAACAATAGTGCCGGTGCGACTATTGGGGGACTTCCGCGTTAGAGGCCCTGATCGCGTCCGGCCTTCCCCAGTTCAAAAACAGGGCGGGAACCACTACCAAATTGAGGAAAGTGGCAGTTGTCAGGCCTCCCAGAATCACAATTGACATTGGAGCTTGAATTTCGCTTCCAGGTTTGTGACTGGCCAAAGCAAGAGGAATCAGGGCAAGTCCAGCACAGAGCGCCG
>CAZQBX010000130.1:0-3759 GCA_964592145.1 uncultured Ignavibacteria bacterium | reverse complement strand
CGAACATCTCCCATCCCCCTAATTCGCCTTCGTGTCATCCCCTAACTCATTCTTGAGAATCTGCAATATCCGTGGCAGAGCCGGATTCACGACATAATTATCAAATACCCATTCCAATGCCGGATCGCCTTTCGTGTACCGCGCCCGATAATCCGACATATCCACCGCCGTCTTCAAAGAATCCGCAGCCGTCACCCCCGATTCGAATACCGTCTTCGCCCGGCCGAACAAATCTGCAATCAAATCCCGCGTCATTCGCATATACGCGGTGTCCGTCATCACCTCGCCGTGACCCGGCAATATCACCTTCGGCCCCAGCGCCAGCATCGTGTCCATTACAGCTGGCCACTCATTGAAGAAACTCCCGAAGCAATACGGTATCGGCGAAACCAGAATGTCTCCGGTAATCAAGATGCTATCCTGCGGCAGCCACACATAGGCGTCCCCCGGCGTGTTGGCGCGTCCGTCATGCCGAACCTGGATCTCGATCCCGCCCATAAACAGCGTCAGGTTCTTCTCGAATGTCATATCCGGAATACAAACCTCATCGCGGCGCACATCCTGATCGTACTTCTTCAGGATCACCATCAGCTTCTCCATCCGATCCCTCTCGACCGCAGTAATCGGCTGGCCGGTATAGCCCTTTCCTTCGGCAAGCATCTTGCCGAAATCCGTCATGTACTTCTCGTATTCCCCTTCGCGCGCTTCCTTGACCCAATCCGCCTGCCGTCTTGCCAGGATTTCGCGCGTCTTCGAGTGAGCAATGATCTTCGCCTCTGGAAACGCCTTCTTGTAAACGAAATTCCCCATATTGTGATCGCCGTGCCAGTGTGTGTTCAGGACAAACTTCACCGGCTTGTCGGTCAGTTTGCGGATCTCGGCAATATTCGCCTCGGCACAGATTGGCGGTTGATGCGTATCCACCACGAACACCCCCTCGTCGGTGATGATCGCATACGAATTTCCGTCGACCAGATCAAGCGTCGGATCCCAGCCGATAAACGCATACACGTGCTCGTTGATCTTCTGCATCTTGAAATGCTCAAGCTGTTGTCCCATCAAGACTCCCGACATCGCCAGCACGATCACAGCGCCGGCACACCATAGCGACAATGACTTCATTCGATCTCTCCTAATTGTTTAGGTGAATTACGTCACTGCTTACGAATTGTTTAGAACAAAATTGTATCTTCTATTTATCGCGTAGGGGCGCATGGCAATGCGCCCAGGTTTGATACGGTAGGATTGTACCCCATTCTCCACTGGGAGCACAGCACAGAGCAGGAAATGTTCATCGAGGCACCAACGTACTATTGCCCCGCAATGAGATTTTCCTTGAACTGCCGAACCGAATGCATCAAATTGATTTGTCAACAAGGCACTCCGTTTTCGCCTTGTTGAAAGCATGAAAGGGAACGAAATTGCCATTTCACCAAGCTAGTCTGCCACATCGCTTCTGCGCCAAACTAGCATTCATCGTGTATTGGGGCTGCCTACTATCCGCAATCCTTCTTACTGAATCTTCCTGCTCAGTGAATCCAGAAGATAAGTGGTTCGACCTAAACGAACAGGGAGTGATACTGGGACACCAAGGGAAGTGGGAAGACGCTGCAAAGTACTTGGAAGTGGCTGCTGACTATGCAAAAAGCCACTTTCGTGATAAGGATTGGCGACTCGCATATTCTTATGGTAGCCTCGCGTTTGCAAATGAGAAACTGGGGAACAACGCGAGGGCTGGATTCTTATTTGATCGCTCAATCGAAATCTATGAATCGGCAAGCAATTATGACACGCTTCAATATTCCATTGTCCTGCTCAATGCGGCCCGATTCGATGGTCGAATTGGAGAGTACGAAGAAGGCGGGCAGTATCTCTATCGTTCCTTTGCGCTACGAAAGATCGCGCTTGGTGAAATAAATGACAAGGTTGCAGAAGTAAGTACAGAATTGGGCTTCTACCATCAGGGCGTAATGCCGGATAGTGCGGAATTCTACCTATCCAAGGCAGTAGACATATACTCGCAGCTCAACCCAAGACCTAATCGTGAACTCATTATTGCTTTAGTCAATTTAGCGAGGGCAAAGCTGGATTTGAAGAAATCGCGTGAGATATACAAAATTGCTGCAAGAGTAGATTCACTTTCACTACTGGGGTCGTCGCCTTCGTTGGAAGATCAGGCTACAATGCAATACGCAATTGCAGACGCGAATCTCATCGACAGCAACTATTCGGAATCGATAACTGAAGCTCAAAAGGGTCTCGACATACTTAGGTTCTGCCCTGAAGATAAGGGGAATCTCAGGGGGCGAATATTGAGCGTAATAGCGTGGAACTACGATGCTCTCAATGAATATTCTCTCGCAGCTCAATATCTTGATTCGTGCATAGCAATCGAGAGTAGCCGAACTAACAGCAGTCAAGAAGACTTGAGTTATCTCTGGATACACCGCAGCAGAATGGAGAGAGTGCAGGGGCGATTAGAAACTGCTGACTCGATACTCTCGATTGTCCTGGCCATTCCCAACGAAAAACGTGTGCTCTCGAGAGGCGATTTCTCTACCGAGTGTCTCGATTTGGCCTCGGCCTATGCATCCAAAGGCAACGACAAGAGAGCGAGTGCACTCAGGCGAGCGGCCAGTAGTCCTTGATAGACAATTCTGAATCCTCTTCCAACGAAAGCCCCCTCTTTCCCCTTGCTTTCCCCCTAAAATCTCGTAAAATCTCCCCCCAAGGGGCCAACCCGGCTACGATATGATGATCTATTACTTACGGAGTGATAAACAATGAACGAATCTGTTGTATGGCAATCGATCAAAGGCGATGTCGAACGCGAAATCTCGGGATTTCTCAAAGCCCAGTTCGACTCCGGCACCGTCGATCAGCTCATCTATGAAAAAGCCATCTCTGATGTCGGCGTCTTCGCCAACCTCAACCGCTGGATGGAATCCCCCGATATCGACCGCATCTCCCCCAATGCCAAACGCGGTATCCTGAGCGCGCTCTTCGCCAACCGTTGGCCCGATATCAACGAATGCTTTTTCACCGAGGTCGAATTCGGCACCGGCGGTATCCGCGGCCGCGCCGTCATCTCCGACTGGGAACTTGAACTCCTGCGCGACGAGGGCATCGCCGCCCCGTTCCTGCGCGGACCCAATACCATCAACGATGTCGTTCTCCTGCAAAAATCCGCCGCCATCGCCAAATTCGCCAACATGCGCGGCTTTAAATCATTGGTGATCGGCTTCGACAGCCGCATCCGCGGACGCGATTTTGCCAAAATCATCGCCGAATTATTCATCGACTATGGCCTCAAGGTTTACCTCTTCGACGACGTCGTCCCCTATCCCGAGGTCACCTTCGCGATCCCGACGATGCACGCCGATATGGGCATTCTGCTCTCCGCCAGCCACAACGACCGCCGCTACAACGGCTACAAGCTTTCCTGCGGCAACGGCTCGCAGTTTTCTGTCGCCGAACGCCGCATGATCCTGAACGACTACATCGGCAAAACCGGCTTCGATGAAATCCGCCGCGCTGATCTTGCCACTGCCAACAACGACCAGCTCGTCTTCCTTGGCGGCGCCAAACGCGTCAAGGATATCAATTACTACAGTTACGTCGGCGAACCGGTCAACATCCACAAACAGCACGAGAAGCAGATCGCTTCGTTCCTTCTTGACAAGAAGCTCCTTAAAAAAGAAGCCAAGAAGATCCATCTCGGCTATTGCGCTTACAACGGCGCCGGCCGCGATGCCGTTC
>CAZQBX010000129.1:0-3864 GCA_964592145.1 uncultured Ignavibacteria bacterium | reverse complement strand
GCGGCGATTCAGGCAAGTTTGTGGGGGTCGATACGGTGAGCATGGATGGCTACAACGCCGGCATTTATCTGTTCGACGCAGACGGCGACCATGATCTGGATATCGCGTCCTTGCATAACTCCGTCTGGCTATACTACAATGACGGAACGGGGCTGAGCTGGACACCGTATTCGGGAACGGAACTATCGTTCACGACGACAGGTCTTGCGAGCGGCGACCTGAATAACGACGGCAGGGTGGATCTGGTGGCCACTCCCATGTACCAGGATCGATCACTGATCACCGCGATCAGAAATGAAGACGGAACGTATACCCCGACCTATTACTACACCGACGCGGGCGGCAACGGATACGTGGGGCTTGGTGACCTCAGTGGTGATGGTTTCCTCGATGTCGTGCGCGCCGACAGCGCGATCACGTTTCAACTGAATGACCATTCAGGAGGCTTCTCCGGCGCGGCCAGATATTTGACCGAAGTCGGGCCATATAGTATTTCACTGGCGGTTGCTGATTTTGATGGTGATGGTCATCCGGATGTCGCGGCGCTTCAGAATTACGGTCGACTGTACATTTTACTCTCTTCGCTGTGAGGACAGGCCCCGCGAAGACAGGCAAAATCACTGGCCGCGCGCATATGTCCCGAGACGAAGACAGAGTGAGGCGCCCACAAACGACTGACGCTTGTTAAGATTTCCGAACAGAGTCAGGCCGATACGCTTATAATAGAATTGACTCTGCATGGACAAGCCGATGGACGAGAATGTGACCACGCCAATTGGATAACCGGTTGAGTCAAGGATCGACCTATCGGTACGCCCCGTCACCTGACCGATCCCAGCTTCAAAGCTCAGGCTAACGTTGCCTTCCGACTGATGGCGTATACCGCCCAGAAGGGCCAGTTCTTTGGTCCGGTCTACAACCTTTGATCCGCCACCCGACAGACCAAAATCCAAATGCCAGTCGAGACATTCCACGTATCTTGCTGACACCTGCCACCTGTCCTTTTGATACGTCACATCGAACAAGAGCGCCAGTCGACCGCCGTCAATTTCGCCGGACCCGTAGGAGTAACCGGGCCCGAATCCGAAATAGACGTGCTGCGCGTCGACACTGCCGGCGCACATAGGGACTATTATCGCTGACATGAGAACTGATTGGAGCCATCGAGGGATCTGTTTCCACCGTTTCATATGGACACTCCCTTGTGTGAGACTACTATAAAATATCCAGCCGAAAGTCGATTTGACAAGCGAGAATAATTACCGGCGGCATCTCCCGAGCGTCGCCCACCCTGAACTTGTTTCAGCGTCGAAGGGCCCCCACACGCCTTATCACTGTCGCTGCATGCATCATCCCTGCCACCGCATGCGTCGCCCCAGCCCCCACACGCCTCACCCCTGCCGCCGCATGCGTCATCCCAACCCCCACATGCCTCATCCCAGCCCCCATATGTGTCATCCCAGCACCCATGTGCCTCATTCCCGCGAAAGCTGGAATCCACCCCCTTGACCGCCGCCCCGTAATGTTGTATACTGTATCCATATAACACAGTACTAACCGCTCGGGGAGAGCCCATGCACAGGTTCGCTATTGTCGTATTCTTGATGGTGCTGTTCTGCGCCGTCGCGTCCTCGTTTTCTGCCACAATCCATGTTCCCTCGCAACAGCCGACGATCCAGGCGGGGATCAACGCCGCGGTGAACGGCGACACGGTGCTGGTCGCACCTGGGGTGTATACGGAATTACTTACCGTAGTTGACAAATCAATCGTTGTAAGGTCAAGCAGTGGAGCCAATAGCACCCTCGTACACTTACCGAACGCGACTGTCGGTTGGCTCTCCGTTACCGAATCGCCAGGAGTCACCATTAAAGGGTTCACTTTTGATGGTCAGAGCATGTCTGGCGGTTTTTACGCTCAAAATGCGGAGGTCAATTACATAGAGAATGTGTTTACTCACTGTGTAGGCAGCGGTAACATGTTTAGTGGAGAAGGTGGAAGGCGTGTTACTTTTAGGAAGAATGTTTTCCGAATTAACTACTACTCCAACGCAATGCTATGTTTCGCGGGGGCTACTCCTGTAACGGCGATTAATAACACAATCGACAGTACTAATCGCGCTATTGCTGCCTACTGCTCAGGTTCGGTAGTAATGAATAACATCTTCACTCGGTGTTGGGATTGGGCAGTTTACAACAACTCAGCAAGTATTGTGGAAGCCTATAATTGTTACTGGCAGAACACCGAGGATTACATACTCAATCCAGATGCACCGACCAATGTTTATTCAAATCCTCAATTCGCAGATAGGGCATTAGGCGATTACCACCTTCAACTCACGTCTCCATGTATCAATGCTGGCAATCCTGATCCACAGTATAATGATCCCGATGAAAGCAGAAATGATATAGGTGCGTTTTCTATTGCCCGAGATCCGAAGACGTTGTTTGTGCCTGGGGGTTATCCAACAATTCAGGCAGCCATGGACTCCGCCGTGAACGGCGACACGATTTTAATTGCGCCTGGCACCTTTTCTGGATCTGGCAACGTAGACCTAAATCCAAACGGCAAGTCACTTTTCATTTTCGGTAGCGGCCGCGATTTAACCGTTATTGATTGCGAGGATAACATTCAGGAACATGGCGGTTTTGCGTTTCACAACGGTGAATCGTTTTCTCAGATCAGCTCACTCTCAATTGTAAATGCTAGTGCGCCAACCACTATTTGGGGCGAATATGGTGGAGCCGTGTTCGCGGACTCTGCAGTACTCGTAAGGATTTCGGATTGCTATTTCCACACGCAGAAAGGTGGCGCAGTTTTTTTCCCATACTACGGGAATTTAGTGTGCGAGAATCTGATTATCCAAAGCGCAAACGGTTCGGGAATAGTGTCATGGTGCTATTCACTTACCCTTAGGGACGTGCGAGTGAGCGGAAGCGGAGTTGGGCTCGACAATATGAGTGAAGTCTCCAACATATCGGATTGCGAGTTTGTAAACAACACCCTTGGTGCTAGGTTTGCCGCCTGTAATCCCGACTTAGCTAGATGTCGTTTTGATTCCAATTCAACCAATGGAGCCTATTTCGCGTCTGCCGGGGCCAATATTAGTAACTGCAGCTTCTCTTATAACGCTGCTTTCGGACTCTCTTTCTGGGAGGGTGCGAGCTCCATTATTAAGAATTCAGCTTTCGTAGGTAATGGTTCAAGCGGCTTGTTCATTGAGGCCGACACTGACTATCACGGATTGGTCCAGATCGAGCAATGTCTGTTTTATCGAAACCTTGGGCAGTGGGGCGGGGCCATAGGGTGCACATACGACCTCGTGCAGATCCAAATCGATTCTTGCACCATCGTTGAAAACGATTCGCCAAATGGAGCTGCTATCTACTGCTATGATAGGGCAACTTTCGATGTCCGTAGATCGGTTATTGCTCACAATTCAGGAAGCCCGTCAATTGTCATTATTAGACCCGATGCAGCATTCTCTTTAAGTTGCACCAACATCTTTGGCAACTCCGGTGGTGATTGGGTCGGAGATATTGCTTCGCAGTTCGGCATCAACGGCAACATTTCAGCCAATCCGCTCTTCTGTGACACGGCCAATGGTGATTTTCATATCGCTGCAGAATCCCCATGTGCGCCAGCCAATAACTCGTGCAATCAGCAGATCGGGGCATTTGGAGTGGCGTGTAGTGTCAGGCCGAGTGTGACCGCTGTGTCAATGGAAAACGAAGCATTGACCAATGTCCTCTCCCCCACTCCCAAGATACAGTGGGCGGTGAATCAGCCGGTGCCGTCTCCGCAGGATTCCTTCCTCATCGCAGTCGGAACGGATAATGATTGGCAGTTTGCCGAGAAGTGGAATC
>CAZQBX010000128.1:2935-3886 GCA_964592145.1 uncultured Ignavibacteria bacterium | reverse complement strand
CAGAGATGAAATACTACCCGTTCGAGCGCTCACCACAGTCGCAGCATTTCTATGATCTCGTGCTGCACCAATCGTGGAACGAAGGTGCGCAGGGCAGATGGCGCGTGTATTGGGGACCGATTCATCTGAAGCAACTGAAGCAGGAGGGTGTCGGACTCGAGCAGACCATGAACTGGGGCTGGGCCATCGTGCAGCCTTTCTCAAAAGCCACGCTCTGGTCGCTGACCAACCTGCGATCCGTGATCGCCAACTACGGCATCGTGATCATCATCTTCTCTGTGCTGGTCAAGCTCATCTTGTGGCCGCTCACGCGGAAGTCGCAAATCTCGATGAAGAAAATGGCCGCACTGCAGCCGCAGATGCAGGCGATTCGCGAGCTGCACAAGAACAACACGCAGGCTCAGCATACGGCGGTGATGAAGATGTACAAGGATGCGGGAGTGAATCCGGCTTCGGGCTGCATTCCGCTGCTCCTGCAAATGCCCGTGCTCTATTCGCTGTACATTGTGTTTGCTTCGACGATCGAATTCCGGCAGGCGCCTTTCATGGCCTGGATCAGCGATCTCAGCCGGCCGGACGTGCTGTTTCATCTGCCGTTCTCGATTCCGCTCTATGGTACGGGGGTTGCGATTCTGCCGATCATCATGGGCATCTCGCAATTCTTCATGAGCAAGCGCACGGTGACCGATCCCAATCAGAAGGCCATGCTCTACATCATGCCGCCGATGATGGTGTTCATGTTCAACTCGCTGCCGTCGGGTCTGACGCTGTACTACACGATGTTCAACTTCCTCGCCATCGCCGAGCAGAACCTGATCAAGCTCCCCGACTTCACTCCAAGCGCGGTGGTGGTCGACGAACCGAAGCAAAAGGGCAAGAGCCAAAACTCGAAGTCCAGGAACTAAGCGTGTCTTTCAGTTTGCCAACAAAGGCCCGAGCCGACCGCCGGGC
>CAZQBX010000128.1:0-2835 GCA_964592145.1 uncultured Ignavibacteria bacterium | reverse complement strand
GGGTCACGTTCGAGACCTCGTGAGTGCTCGCGTGGCGATTTGAGAGTCACCTCGCCGTTCTCAGGTTGCTGGCAAAGCTCCGAGCCGTGTTGGCTGCTTGCAGCCGACCGCCGGGCGGGTCACGTTCGAGACCTCGTGAGTGCTCGCGTGGCGATTTGAGAGTCACCTCGCGCTCCCAGGACATGCCCTTCGAGAATTGATGTGGTTTGTCGATAGTCAGGCGGGCGACCCCAAGGGGCCACCCGCCTTGCATTTGAAGTAACGCTCGAAGCGTTCTACGATGTGGCAGCCACGCGCTCGGCATGGATAGAATCAAGCTAACACCTTTACATAATTAAGCGGGCGACCCGATGGGTGGCCCGCTTCTTTGCGTGTAAGATGGGAAGGGCGAGGCTTTCTGGCTTAGACGAAGCGCCGGAATGACGGGATCACACTTCACCACATCAAGCGCTCATGCGCTCGCCGGGGAGACTACAGGCGCCGAGCATGTAGAGACGACATCTGCGTCGAGCGCAACTTAATCTCGTCTCGACAAAAACGCCATGACGCGTTCGCGAGATTGTCCTTCCCGGAGCTGACTCAAGGGCGCGATGGGTCCAAGATAAGTTTGTACTTGATAGTGCATACCAGATGCAAAGGCCATCACTCCGTAGTGCGTGTAACTTGTATCCGCGGTGTAACCATGAAAGTAGTATTGACCGTCACTCGTAGGCGAGTACCAAACCAGATAGGCATCGACGGCGATATGGCAACCTCCTATGCTCAAGGCTGGGTCCCAATGGAGGTGCGCATGGGGATACACACTCTGAATGACTACTGTTGGGGACTGCGGCGAATTGCATGCAGTGTCCGGCCCTGTCTTTATCAAATAAAAGTCGGTCCCTCCGGCACCAAAGGATTGAGTGAAGCCCGCGAGAATGTAGCCGCCGTCCAAGGTTAGCTGCAGATCAAGTGCCTCGTCGTGGGCAGGCCCACCATAGTTGCGGCTCCAGAGTTCGTTTCCGGCAGGATCGGTCCTCACGATCCACACGTCGCGTCCGCCGTTGCTGTATGAGCTTGAATATCTCGCCAAGGCGAACCCTCCGTCGGGTGTTTGGTGGACCGCCATCGCATACTCGTTTCCTGGTCCACCGTACGTATGGGTCCAAACGGTGTCTCCCGAGTTGCCATCAACCTTGATCAGTAACATGTCTTCAGTTCCGCTCGAGCGATCCTTCAGCATGCCCGCGATGACCACTTGATTGTCGGAAGTGACTTCCACATCCCACGCTTCAGCGTACTTCTCCGGCCATCCCAACTCCGTTTCGTAAGTGCGCGTCCACAGCGTATCACCATTCGCCGAATAGCGGACGAGGCCGATGGTGTAGTACACGTCATCAAACAGCATAAGATATCCGCTGTCCGGCATTTCGGTCACAGCATAGCCTTTCTGTTCGCGGTCGTCACTGTACACGCGGCCCCACACCGAATCACCCTGTGCGTCCAGTTTCATCGTGAATGCATCGAATGTACCAACGCCAGACTTTGTACCGCATATGATCAGACCGCCATCACTCGTCACTTGAACATCCATCCCATCAGATCCCTCAGCGAAGAATCGCCGGGTCCACAGAGAATTCCCATCTTCGTCGCATCGAATGAGGTAGGCCGAATGAACCGAAGAGGTCGGGATGGGAAGCTGCTCGTTCCAGACTTTGACTTCATCGATCTTTCCTCGAAATGCCGGAAAATCAAGACTCCTTCCGATAATCAAAGGACGTCCTGGAGAAATGATTCCACCCGTGTAAGGATCCTCTGCGACAAGCTGGAAATCAAAGTACAACCTCATCCCCGCAGGACCCCAACTGCACGCAACGTGATGCCAATCTGTTAAGTCAACGGAGTCGCGATAGGCCCGTGGACGACTCTCCGGCGGGACGTGCATCTCTAACCCGAGAGTACCATCAAGCCAAAATAAGGTCCCATCGTTAGGATAGTCATAGTTGTCTTTTGAGAGTATATGCCCGTACCCGCCGGAATCCGCCTTTACCCACATCTCCCAGGTGCCTTGAGCCAGTCGAAACGGTTCATCGCCAAAATCCGCATGATCGAAAATATCGTTGAGATAAACGCATCCACCACTGTACCCTTCCGTGGATCGATCAACGGAATACAGCAGGCCGTGGTTTCCCTGGCCCGAAAGGTCGTAAGCAGTATCGCCGCTAACTTCATCGAAACTCCAATGTGCAATGGGAACCGGTAACGAGTGACCGAAAAGGGCAAATCCTCCGTCGGCAGTGAGCCCTAATGACTGCCCGCTTTCAATTCCTGGACCTCCGTAGGTGCGGGCCCATAGTGAGTCACCCGTTGCAGAAAGTCGGACAAAGTACATCTGGCGATTATCCGGATATGAGTCTGTTAAGCCCAACACGGCGTAACCTCCATCCGGGACTTGCTGCACAGCCCACGCATAGTCGCCCTGTGGGCCACCGATGGTCCTGCTCCATTGAACGACCGGGTCTGGTTGTGCCATTAAGGGAAAGGCGTGCCCTATCACAGTACACAGAACAATTAGTTTGAGTTTCATGATCGATTTCCTAATTGATGAGGGTAGTTTGATTCAAGGTGTTGCACCAGGTCAAGGCAACAAAAATGCCAGCACAACTTCATCTTGTTATGCTGGCATCCGGGTGGACCGCGCTCTACTTTGAATCGTCAGGCGGTGGAGATTGCTCCACTTTTCGGATGCAGACCGAGCGACTTCAGCAGGCGGTAGCAGCCAGCCTTGTCGATGCCGGCGGCCTGCGCCACCATCGCAACACTTCCCTCGTGGAGCATGAGCAGGTGCCGAAAATA
>CAZQBX010000127.1:0-3906 GCA_964592145.1 uncultured Ignavibacteria bacterium | reverse complement strand
GTGATGATGATCTTCGCCATCGTGATCGGGCAGGTTGTCAGGATCCACCCCCAACGGGTGAAGGCTAAACGCAACTTCGAACCCATCGTCGTGGCCATTATGGAAATGAACATACGGGTAGACGGTGCTGAAGTATGCAAGTGTTCCGATAAGTATGTATCGAAGGATTGATGCCTTCGTGGAACGATGTGATCCATGTTGCATAGTTTTGAAGCTACAATAAAGAGATTTCAATGTCAACCGAAATTGAATTGAGATCATCATTTGCTCCTGAATAGTTCGCAAGAGGGACACGATCAAGTCGTTTCTGATTGCGGAGCTTCGGTTCATCCCATTATTGGCTCGTCTGGAGCCACGCATTAAGTGATTGGACAAATTCCAGATTTTTTGAGCGTACCGGCCACGGAACCTTGTATTTCCAGTGGAGCAATGTGAGGTCTTGCTCGGCAGAACTCTCAATAATCTGGACTGCCCCAGTTGTGACCTGTCTTGTGCTTGAATTCCCGTCCCAATCCTCTGTGACCGGGAATCCAGCGCTCTTCATTCCGATGCTCCAGGTGGCGTCAAGATACACCCACCGGTCTTCGAGGTACACTTCAACCGCATCATGAATGCCTTTACTAATGCCTCGAATCTTTAGTATGTCCGGAGGCACAGGTAAGTCAGCCCAGTCAAAAATCACTCTCACTTTCCTGGCCTCATAACCGGCGCACTTCAGCAGCGCCTCCAACAAGTCTGCCTTGTGTCTGCAGTCCCCGAGTCGACGTGCTATAATATCTTCCGGATGGTTGGGTCTCCAGTTGCCAATTCGGTACTCAAAATCGCGAACAAATTCAAAGATTGCAATCCTGCCCTCCACTTTGGAAAGTCCATCAACCAACTCCTTCGAAATTTCGCAGATGGAAAACTGCGAGTTCTGAATGACTCTGTCGCGGACGCGCTTGACTCGGTCGGAGCCGGTCTCACCTGTGTAGGTCTCTGCCAACGAGACAGAAAGGAACTGAACCAGAGCGAGAATTAGACTAACGCTTACGAAATACCAGCAGCGTGCCATTCATGCCTCCAATATTCTTGGACAAAACGGATTCAAGAAACGATCTTTCCGCTGCGATACAGATCCTCTCAACGTCTACTGTTTTGGCGTTAAAAACAACAAGTCCGCCTTTGGTCGAGGGCCTTACGAGTTCACTGATCTGCCGAATGAAGCTGACAATATTAGGATCAAAATAAACAGCACATTGCGAATAGACCACATCAAAGCGGTTACAACGGGGGGCGAGGATGGAGACTGTGGAACCTAACACGCCCGGATACTCAAACACTTTCGTCGGTAATTCGTTGTGCCATTTGGTCAGATTAGTAAAATGAAACGTAACATCAAGTTGCTTCTCAACGCAGAGTTTATCGTAGAGACTCTTGATCGAGCCGTGGTCACTGCGCTCACTTTTGTGAAATCCGCCCAATCCCGCACCAATCTCGAGAAAGTTCGCGGAGCCGTATTCTTCCGAAGTTTCCTCCAGTATCTCTTCAAAATTGAGACCGATATCCGAAGCTAACTTGAATGAACCTCCGCTGGAAGTCCAACTGCCTGGCTTGAATAGTGATTTAATGGCAAGGGTAATGCTGCCTGAATGAGAGTAGATGGTGCTCAAATATTTAAGTACTCTCTTTCTCGATGGCACTTTGATATTGGGTGGCAGCATTTTTGCCTGTTGATCACGAAACATTCCAAGTCGAACTTCTCTCTCTAAAGAGTCCGTGGCCTCTCCGTGGATGCAAACATAGTCATCGATGATAGACTCCACACGGGGGCCGCTTCTCGGCGCAACACTTATTGACACATTCACTCCATTTTGCAACATATTCGCTTGTGATTTGGCGCTGAACTGCTGTTCAGTCGTGTTTATAAACCCACAGCACGACGATGCTCTACTCATGGAGTGTTCGCGAGACTAACTCCTTGCTTTGCGAACTCGTCCAGGTATTTCTTCGGATTGTTGCGAAAATCAAATCTACTCTGGTCGCAACAAAAGTAAATTCGTTTTCCCTCATGGTCGGCGAAGATCGTTCGATTGATTGGTTTTCCGGAGAATGCGTCCATCGTTTGCATTTTGGCGGCAACGGTAGTTGCACTACCAGACGGAGTCGTTCCATTTTCCGGTTGTCTGTTTTCGGACTTTGTACAGGATATATTGATGCTAACCGCTGTGCAGATACATGCCAGCAGTATGAATTGATGAAATCGATTCATTCCAATTCTCCCAATTAATAGAGTTCATTGTCCTCACTCGTGTTGGAATGAGAAACAGCCCGTTGTGTGTTGTTGTAGTTAATTAACTCGGATAATTGGTGAACTGCGGGGGAGAACGTGTATCTGTGCATGCATAGTACAAGAATTGAATTGGCGTGGTCTCCGGATCGCAAGCTGTCCGGTCATACTGCTTTAGGGACAAATCGAAATCAAGCGCTGTTGATTCGAGTATTGGTTGGGTGATGAGATCATCGGAATTATTCTGCAATCTCGTCTTACAGAAAATGCCAACGTGCTGATCAATTGTATGATGGTCTCGATGGTCATTGTGCCCGCTTGGCAAACCGTCAGAACCAGCAACAATGGTATGAATCGCCAAGGTCGGCGCCTTAACATGAATATTGTGCGAGGGATGGAAGTGCGTATAGGGATAAATCAAGCTGAAGTAAATGACACCAAGTGCCAGCAGCCAATACAACAGACAATTCTTCCTAACCGGCATATTCATACTACGGAACGCGATCCCCAATCGAAAATTTTGCTCGGGTTGTTGCCCTTCCAATTATTCATTCGGCTTCTCACAGTAAATTCTTGAGTCCATATTAGCTGACAAGATCCGGCATGGTCACAAGTACTTGGTTATGTTCTTAAACTCAACAACAGCCTTACGTCCGGTACTTCGGTCAGTCAATGTCTGCTCGAGGCAGTGTTCGATATGGTCGTGAATTAGTGTCCTCTTTGCATTAGTGATAGCGCTCTCAACTGCCTGAAGTTGTTGGGCAATATCGAGGCAGCTACGGCCTTCCTCAAGCATTGTCAACACGCTCTTCAAGTGACCTTCCGCTCTTCTCAAGCGCTTTATGATCTCGGGGTGGGTCGAGTGTTTACTCATAGCCTTATGATATCCCCCAGGATAGGATATGTCAATAAGAAAATGATAAGAACCAACCGACGGTGCATCTGTTTCTGGCTCTATTGTTGTTATTGATACCATTCAAGTTTCGGTTCGTCCAGCGCGTTTACAGACCTTTCTTTGCGCCCAGAAATCGGCTACAACTTCCTTGACAATGCCTACAGCGATCATAGCTTACTCACAATCAAGTGTTTAAAGCCGAACTAAGCAACTGGGCGAATTCGATTTCAAACAGAGTTGTTGGAGATACCAATTGCAGAACGCAAGACATTCAGTCCGATACGCACTTCCGTTTGCGCTGATCTCGGCAGCCCTGTTTGGAGCAGCCACCCCAGCGAGCAAGCTGTTGCTCGAAAGCTTGTCAGCCTTTCAGCTTGCCGGATTACTGTACCTTGGCGCGGCTCTTGGTGTGCTTGGCGGGATGTTGAAACGCCGCTCCTGGCGGCCACCTTGGAATATGCCAATGCGAAGCCGCAAGCTGCTACTTGGTGCAGTGTTCTTCGGCGGCATTCTCGGACCTGTCCTATTGATGTTGGGGCTACAACTCGCGTCTGCCTCTTCTGTATCGCTATGGCTCAACCTCGAGTTGGTGGCAACAGCGATCTTAGGCCGTTTGATATTCAATGACCATCTCGGAAAGTATGGCTGGTTTGGTGTTGCCGGAGTTGTTACCGCAGGCGTGTTGTTAAGCGTCGGGGAAGGCACGGCGGGTTTTTGGTCGGGCCTGCTCGTAGCGGGGGCT
>CAZQBX010000126.1:0-3922 GCA_964592145.1 uncultured Ignavibacteria bacterium | reverse complement strand
CACCCCGCGAAAGAAAAAAGAGAAGTTTCTCACCGTCAAGGACCTTCCCCTGACCGACTGGTTGAGCATCCCGATGACGGACGAAGAGTTGAAAGCGATGGTCAACACGATGATTCTGGTCTGGGAGCGAGGGCAGGAAAAAAGAAGCGAAGCAGCCTGAACAGAAAAGATGGGGCGGCCGAAAGGCCGCCCCGCACAAACCACAACCCAAAATGGAGTATGAACAATGGAAAAGAAATCACGTAAGACCCGCAAGCAAACGCAGACCGCGAGCACAGACTCAAGTGACGTTAAGGAAAAGAGTGAGCAGTGCTCACAAATGTTGTCAGCAATCAAGCAATTCTTTGATTCGCACGACCTACCTTACGATGAACCGATCATCGATGTGAAGGAAGACGGAACTCTGTACTTCTACATCAGAGCGAGATTCGATCACGCAACAGGATCTTTCAAGATGTCTATCATGAACGCTGCTGACGGCACCTGCTTGCTGTTCTATGCTTCAAGCCCGTTAAGAGTGCCGGCGAAACGTCGCCAAGCAATCTCGGAGTTCATCACAAGGACCAACTACGGACAAGTCATCGGCAACCTCGAAATGGACTTCTCTGATGGCGAGGTTCTCTTCAAGACCTGTCTCGATTGCGAAGGAACGGTTCTGACGGACGAACTGATATTCGGTCTGCTATTCGGATCCTATCACGGAATGGGGAAGTATCAACCCCTCATTGAATCGGTAATAATCGGAGAAGCAACTCCGGAGCAAGCAGACGAAAACTCGAGAAGCACGGAACAAAAGAAGTAAGCTTGATCTGGAAAACGGAACCCCGGCAGGGTCTTGCGACTCTGCCGGGGTTGATGTAAATTGAATTCAAGATAACTCCACTTCAGCACAAGAGAGGTCACGAAATGGCGAGCTTGATACTTGAATCTGTTGAACTCAATTCTCCGACCCCAAGGCTTGTAATTGAGTATCGTGAGAAGGCGCGATCGAAAAAACCGACTTTCACTCTTTATATCTCCGCAAACGGTCTTTCACTTGGTGAGAAGCAGAAGATGTTGGAGTGGAAGCAAGTGAAGCAGCTTGAGCACCGACTCAGAATCGGAAAAGCCCGCAAGGAACGTCGAAAAGTGAACGTGAAAGCCATAAACGTTGTGCTCGGCGGCAGACTAAAGGATGATGAAACCAAGATAACATACGTCACCGCTCTACGCTATATTTCAAAAGGAGCTCAAAAAGGTTACAGCCCCGTGATGACCTTTGGTATCACAAACAGGACCGTCCGCCTTGGTAGAAGAAACGCTGACGTTGATGCAGCAAAGAAAGTGATGAGTTGGAGGCAGTTTATCTCTGCGATTGAGTCTTATCTGGAGAAGATCTGAAGCCCATTCCGATTGCCGCCCAGCCATTGGCTCTATGGCATCCCAATGAGGCTCTTCGATATTCCCGATCCAATCAGGAGTACAAGAAGCCCCGCTCAATCGAGCGGGGTTTCTTCATTAAATTCATATCCTTACGAAAAGAGAGAGGCACCACCTCCCTCTCAAATACTACACTTACACCCAACTGCATGTTTTATAAGAAACACATACAACTTGACAAACGCTAAATATTTTTGTATATTGATACAACGATTAGCAAAACCGTCCACCTCCAACTTTTATAGACTTAGCACCGCCGGATCCAGATTCCCGCCCGAAAGCACCACCCCCACTCGCGAAGGCGTCGGATAGCCTGAAAGCAGCGCGGCCACGCCCAAAGCCCCCGACGGTTCCACCACCAATTTCATCCGCTCGAACAGAAATTTCGTTGCCTCGATAATCTTCGCCTCGGTGACGTTTGCAAAGTCATCCACGTTTTCGCGCACCAACGGAAACGTGAGCTTGCCCAATGACGGCGTGCGCGTCCCATCGGCTATCGTCGGTGGATTTTTCACCGTGTGCAGCGTGCCTGTTCTCCAAGACAAAGTCGCGTCATTCGCACATTCAGGCTCCACACCCACCACCTTCACCTTCGGATTCACGTGTTTTGCCGCCAGCGCGGAACCCGACAACAACCCTCCACCGCCGCACGGCACCAAGAGCAATTCAATCTCCGGATAGTCCGTCATCAATTCCAACGCCGCCGTACCCTGTCCTGCGATAATGTGCGGGTGGTCATAAGGCGGAATCAGCGTGTAGCCGTGTTTGTCGGCAAGCTCGTGTGAAATCTCCTCACGCGTTCTCTTTTCAGGATCATAGAGCACCACTTCCGCCCCATACCCGCGCGTCGCATCGAGTTTGATCTTCGGCGCATTCTCAGGCATCACAATCACGGTCTTGATTGAAAGCAGCGTCCCCACGAGTGCAACTGCCTGCGCATGATTGCCCGAGGAATGCGTAATCACGCCGCGATTCTTCTCCTCAATCGTCAGCCGCGACATCGCATTGTAGGCTCCACGAAATTTGAACGCACCGACTCGTTGGAAATTCTCGCACTTGAGATAGACTTGCGCGCCGCTTCTCGCATCAAGCGTGCGCGACGTATGTACCGGCGTTTTGTGCGCAATGCCTTTCAGCACTTTGGCCGCATCGAGCACGTCGAAAGCAGTTGGTAGTTTCATAATCGAATAGGTTTGCAATACGTAGGGGCACAGCATGCTGTGCCCCCAACAAGAAATCAAAATAGAGAGAATCTATCTCATCAACACAATGCGATGCACGTCGCGCGCACCGGAGTTGACCAGTTCAACAAGATAATTTCCCGAAGGAAGCGTGATACCCGAACTCGATTCCGCTCGCCAATTCACAGAATAGCTTCCCGCGCCCATGAACGGACTTTCGACCAACGTCGTCACGCGCTGCCCCAGCATGTTGAACACATTGAGACTCACCGCGCCGGGATTCACGACCGTGAAACGAATCGTCGTCTCGGGATTGAACGGATTCGGGTAATTCGACACCAACTCCGAAGAATTCACGAGTACGGGATGAATCTCAATTGCAGCATCCGTGTATTCAAGATAAAGATGCCAAGAAATACTCTCCGCTTCATCCTGCGGATTAGTAACCGTGATAACCAGTTCGTAGCTTCCCACAATCGTCGAAGTATCAATGAACCCGGTATTGGGATTGATCGCAAGGTTGTAGATATAGAAATCGAAAGCCGTGTCCACTTGAAGCGGCTGAAAAACATCCGTGATCTCCGTTACAGAGGTGTCTGGCGGATAACAGCCATGATAGGTGCAGATAGAGTAAGCCCGCAGCGGATCGGGAGATTCCACGGCCTCAAGTGTTATCCGAAGCTGGCGCGTTGCATCGAGTAAGTTCGTCAAATCACCGTGGAAAGAATACGTCGCAAAGCCCTCAGTGTACTCAATCAAAGTATCTTCCATCGTAAACTCAAATGTCGGATCGTCAAGCGGCAGCCATGTTTCCACGTGCCCGCGAATTGTCGTCACGTTCAATTGATACTGACCGGAGACATATCGCACGATGCCATCGGGATCAATCACAATCTTGCGGTAGTCACCGTTGTTCTGCGATCCGTAGCTTCCGCCTTGAGTCAGAAGCGGAAACGTCACACCGGTCACACTGCGAAACACTTCGACCGCGGCGGCCGAACCGTTGTAGGTATCGAGTCCCAGCGTTACGACCGGCTGACCTTGATAGTATTGATGCACGCCCTCTTCCATCTGCCCATCCTGGGCACGGCAGGTGCTTCAGGTGTGGCCGAAGAACATCAGGACGACGACGTTTCCTTGATAGTTGCTGAGCGTGTGACTTCCGCCCCATGAATCGGTGAGCGTGAAATCTGGAGCAGCCTGTCCAACGGTGAACGCGTTGGCGGCTGCGGCAAACAGGAGCGCGCAGAGAGGCGCGAGCCAGAAGCGGTGTCTCATGTTGTGGGTCCTCATTGTGTTGATCATATTGGCTCGGTCAAAAG
>CAZQBX010000125.1:2926-4010 GCA_964592145.1 uncultured Ignavibacteria bacterium | reverse complement strand
AAGGCGAGATCGGTGCATGGCAGCGCGAACTCTCAATCGCCCAACAACGCTTCTTAACGGATCGGTACACGTCATGGCTTGTATCTGCGGGATATGGCTGTGAGTAGCGCACTGCCGACACCAGCACCCGGGTCCGCAACCGAGGCGGCGGACGTGGCCTACATCCCGCATTTGGGCTGGTTGAGCCATGATCCCGGCGAACAAGTGATCCACCTGCTCCGCCAAGGTCATTTTGAAGCTGCCGAACAAGCTTTTTGCTGGCTATACCTGCGCCCCGGAGATACATTTATCGATTGTGGAGCGCACATAGGGCTCTATTCAATATTGGCTGCAAGGGCAACGAATGGTAAAGGCCACGTGATCGCGGTCGAAGCCAACGCCAATACGGCGCGGCATCTGGTCGACAATCTGGATCGCAACAATATCAAGAATGCCCTTACGGTAAATGCGGCCGTTTGGGAGGCTGCCGGGAAAGTCCGGTTTCTGACCAATAAAGGGAGCCAGGCCGCCTATGATCACGTTGTATTTGCCGGTGAGGAAGCCGAAAGCACACGAATTCCAGCAACAACGCTGAGCCAACTCGTCGCGGATGCAGGCGACACGCTGGTTGCGTTGGTAAAGATCGACGTTGAAGGTGCCGAGACGGAAGCGCTTGTCGGTGGTAAGAGCGCAATCGAGGCGAATCTTCTTCCCGTGCTGATGGTCGAGTTTACCGAGAGCAATCTTCAACGTCGCGGACTCGACACCAATCACCTGTTTGAACAGTTGGTCGCCTTGGGATACACGCCATGCGAATTCGTGCCCGATCGCATGGAAGTCGTGCCATTCAAGCCTGCCGGCCCTATCTGGTACAAGAACCTATTTGCTTGCCAAGATCTGGATCTGGTAAACGAACGTCTTGCTACGGCAAGTCGGCGGAACCGACAAATCGCAGTCGACATACTCGGCCGCGCCAGCGCCTGTTCATCCTTCAAGGAATTGGAAGAACTGGACAATCTTCGAAAGCTTGCTATAGAAAGTGATGAGGTGCGCCGCTGGGCGGAACAATCAGACGAGGCCCTCGTCACCGAGCGGGAAACATCTC
>CAZQBX010000125.1:0-2826 GCA_964592145.1 uncultured Ignavibacteria bacterium | reverse complement strand
ACGAAGCCTTACTGATTGCCGAACGGAAGACTGCAAGCGACCTGCGGCGCTGGGCAGAGCAATCGGATGCTGCCTTGACCGCCGGGCGGGAAGCCGCCGCTGAGTTACGGCAATGGGCAGAGCAATCCACTGCTGCCCTGGATACTGAAAGGAAAAATGCAAGCGATCTACGCCGCTGGGCGGAACAATCAGACGAGGCCCTCGTCACCGAGCGGGAAACATCTCGTCAGATGCGCGAGTGGGCCGAGCGCAACGAAGCCTTACTGATTGCCGAACGGAAGACTGCAAGCGACCTGCGGCGCTGGGCGGAGCAATCGGATATTTGGTTGCAGCAGGAACGCGAAGTCACAGCAAGGCTACTTGAGCAGAACGCAAACCTAGTCGAGACTTTGGCCAGCAAGAAGCTACTGCTGCTGAGGCTTTTCGGTATTGCCAAGCAATCTCGGTCCGCAACCGATGATTAACCAAACAGTTAAATTGCATTTAGCATGGCTGTCGCCGGGTAGTTTAGTTCCCAAAAGTAATTCACAACTAACTGTTATCTTCGTCAATTCATTTCTTCAAGGCCGCGCCACATAATGTTTGTCTTTTTCCATATCCCCAAAGCAGCTGGAACAACGATTCGGGAACTGATTTCGGAGCAGTTACGGCCATCCAGGAGTCTCCATATTGACGACGTGTCACGCATTGCATACCAATCTGACCAATGGCTCAATCAGCATGATTTCATTTCCGGGCATTTCGGGGCAGCCATCATTCCCAGGCTCCGACCCGGAACGAAAAAGTTCACGATGCTTCGCAATCCTGTTGCCCGGGTAAGAAGCCAGTTCAAGTACTTCAAATACCTGGCATCAATGGATGTCGCCTTTAACGGATACAACACATTGCTACGTGGCCGGGATCTTCAGTCCTTGCTTGATGATCGTTCGGACCCGCTCATCAACTCGCTGTTTAGAGATACCGAAACATGGGCGCTTGCTGTGGACCATCAGCACCATTACCGGAACTTTGAAGCCAGTAGTATCGACGTACTCCGCACCGCGAAAAATAACTTGAATGCGATGGATTGCTTTGGAATCGTTGAAAACATGCCAGACTCGTTGCGACTGCTTAATACCCGATTTGGTTTTGAGATTGACCTCGCGAGGGCTAAATATGTTCGGGAAAATGAATCGAGAAAATCCGCGTTCGCTGCGTCCGAAGACTCAGCACTCGACGAAATCATTCGTGCAAACAACCCACTTGATGTTGAGTTATATGAATGGGCTCTCGAAAAATTCGAATCCGAGTTTCTTGTGCATCTTCCGACAACGAAATTTCTGGATGCTGAACTGGTCGAAAAGCCTGAAATAGACCTCGGACTTTATTCTTTGGGTCAGACAGATATACCTAGTGACATTTCCTACTCAATGTTAAAAGAGCGGGTGAAAGCGGCGGAACAAGTGAACTCGGACCTCTCACTTCGAACGATTGAGTTGCAGAACTGGGTTGAACAGGCCGAAAGAAAAATTGAAGCAGGGTTAGCGAATGCAAAAGAACTACGTCGATGGGCCGTGCAATCAGAAGCCACATTGGCGACCGTGAATGTGAATGCCGAGATATTGCGTCAGTGGGCAGAACAATCGGAAACCAAATTGGTTGCGGAGCGCACCCTCTCTCGCGAACTGCGTCAGTGGGCAGAACAATCGGAAACTAAATTTGTTGCGGAGCGCGCCCTCTCTCGCCAGTATTTAGAATACGCAGAGAAAATTCAGGAGCAACTTTCAATTGCAAATGAAAGAATTGCGAAGCTGCTGAGTCAATTAATGAGTAGGCGAGAATTGCTCAGGCGGCTGTTTTCACGGAGGCAATCAATTGATTGATGTTTGCATTTGTACCCATAATCCCAGGAACGAGGTTCTGGCACGGGTAGTTGCCGCATTGGCGAACCAAGATGTCGCCCCTGAGAGCTTTCGAGTTATCGTCGTGGACAATGCATCTTCAACGCCCTTGGTCGAAAACATAATTGCCCCGTTGATAGACAATGGTATCGAAGCCAAATTAGTCACCGAGCCAATGCCAGGTTTGCAACGTGCCCGTATTGCTGCATATGCCCACTGTTTCTCTGATTGGGTGTTATGGGTTGACGATGACAATGAGCTATCGTCAAATTTCATTCGCACTGGCCTTGAATTTATGGATTCGCACCCGGAAGTGGGATGCTTTGGCGGTAAATTACTGCTTCCGCCCGGGGTAAAGTATAAGAACTGGTTAGAGCCATTTCTTCCCTATCTTGGTATAAAAAACCTCGACCACGGTTTAACAATTGAAAGCGTTGACCGGTGGACTATTGCGGAACCTGCGGGAGCCGGTGCGTGGGTTCACCGTAAGGTGCTTGAACAGTACATAGCTTGCTCAAAGGCCGAAAAAAATTTTTTTAAGCTTGGGCGAACAGGGCAAATCGGTCTGGCCTCATGTGATGATTCGATAATGATGAGAGGCGCATTTCGCTGCGGGATGTCTTGCGCCTATGTTCCCGCACTTCAACTTCGCCACCATATCGACCTTTTCAAGCGTTCTCGGTTCATATATCTGATCCGACTGATGTATGCATACGGTGTCAGTCATGTCTTGCTTGAGACAATGCTCAACGGTCCGCAGCCCATACCAGAATACTATTCATCGAGAAGTCTGTTCCTGAAAACATTGTTATACGCAGGAAAGTCGGCAGCGAATCAATCCCTCGCTTTCGGCATTGGTATCGCTGCTTATCATTTGGGTGCCCGCGCCGAGCATTTTCGCCAGAATCAGGTCAAACCATGACGCCATTGCCGCAAACCCTGCCAC
>CAZQBX010000124.1:0-4504 GCA_964592145.1 uncultured Ignavibacteria bacterium | reverse complement strand
TGGTGCCTTCACCGATTTCAATCTCCTTGGCAGCTCGTCCAAGGCACAATACCTTTACCTTCATGAATCTTCTCCTGAATTGGGTTGATCAGCTTCGCCGCCCCGCGATTGCGGGACGAACCTTGGTTCAACTTCTTATGCCAGATAAGGCGGTCAAGCTGATGACCAAGATGAGAAATCGGAGAAGCAATTGTTGACTGAACCTGTCACATTATCGTGACGAGCGGGTCCTTATGTTTTTATTGAGACTTTGCAACGGAAATGTTATATTGTAACTTAGCCCTAAATCACCACGCTGCGGAGCATCTCCATGGATGGAAAACTCTGGCCAATTACTTTTCGTGCGGAGTCTGCTAAAGAATATCTCGATGCGCAGGCCGCTGCACTAGATTTCGTCCTCAATGCCGACCGAACCATACTAGCAGATGAGTTCGAGGAAGCTTGTAAGTTCATCGAGAGTATGCGGGAGGTCGATACCGACCTTCTCAGCCGTGCGGACAGGGACAGACTGTGGAGCATAAGCAAGAAGTACGGTGTTTACCGCAGTCAAGTACTGGGACAAGAAGCCGTTTCATTGCCAACGCTGCTGTCTTCGCGGCGTACCCGACCGGAGAGTAGTGAAGGATTTCTGCCGGGACCTGGAGAACATACGGTATGCTTACCAGAGAACATCTCCAAAACATGGAAGGACGAGTGGTTTGAAGAGTACCGGAAAGCCCGACAGACTCCAGAGCGTTGGAACGCCATGAAGATCCTTGTTTCTACCAAGGCAGAGAAGTTATGCGAGAAATTCAAGAATAGGGGTGGCCTCAAAGGAATCACACTTCGTGCACTTATGGAAAACGAGGTCCCCGATGACGCATTTGTTCGCATGCTTGTTGCCAGACGGGTCATTCTTAGCTACTGGGATCTTGTCAAGACCCGAGCTCAGGGATATGACCAGTTGATTCGCGAACTTGGATTCGTTTCAAAGAACCAAGATGATCTAGGTGATGGTACGCCTGCGATTCAAGATGAGAACTTCAGGAACTACCTGAGTTCCATTGGCCTGAAAAAAGACACCATAAAGTATCCTCTTGACTCAAAAGGTTTGCTTGAAGAGGAGGTCGAGTGGTTTAGAGTCCTCTTCCCGCCAAAATAGAGTTAAGTGCTGTCATTACACATTGATGCCCGGCTTCTGCCGGGCTTTTTTTGTTAGCCTAACATGTTAGCCAAATTCTGCGGCTAACAACGGGACTGTGATTCTGCGGTTTTTTGGCAATATTTCGCGTCGCAAGCTTGCAAGACGGTGCTGCAGCACCTTGACAAGTCGACCGGCGCCGGTCGCACAACCCCCAGCAATGAGGATGTGCGGCCATGTTACAGAGAAAGCCCAGTCGGGCAAGAGTGGATTTAGACATCCGTGGCATAACCAACGAGGTGACCTGGACAGATTACTTATCCCAAACGAGTGGAGACTCAAGTGAAAACGGTGAGGACGGCTTGCGGCTCGATCGCGCGGAGTTCATGTCTGGGCGCTACGATACCGTGGATCGCGATCCCTCCGAAGAAGCCGACAGCCTAGACGACTTAGACATGCTTGGCGTCTTGGCCAGCCAAAACGTGGATCCCAATTCCGAATCTGGCGGCCTGTCCGAAACACGTCATGATCAGCTGGTCAAAGCTCTGGCCGAAGCATCGGCTTTGCTTACAGAACGCCAAGCGATCGCGCTTTGGCTATGGTCGACGGGATGGTCTGAGCCCGCTGCCGCCGACTACCTCGGTATCAGCCAGCCGACCTTTCATGAGACTATCTATGGAAAGAAGGGTGTGGGTGGAGTGTTGCGCAAGCTTTCCAAGTACTTCCAAAAACACCCTATAGGCTGACTAAGGCTGTAGGGAGCAATTTGCTTAACCATACGCCATCCGTCACCTACAACGGCTGGACGGTCGGTCAAACGCATTGACCATGTAAAGGAATCAGAAGAATGATTGAAAACAACGTCATGCCGTTACGTAAAGCGGCCGAAGAACTCGGAATCACTGATCTGGACACGCTGCGTAAGGCAGCAAAGAAGTTTGGCGCACTCATCATCGTCTCGGGTCTCGAGTACGTGGACCGCGTGCGTTTTGACGAAGGCCTCAACAACGAAGTTCAGGCTAAGGTGGAGAAGGCGGCCCTTCGCACTCCGTCCAAGGACTCGAGCGGTCGCCATCTGGGTCTGTTGCAGGCCCGTATCAATCATGCACCTGATCGCATCGATTCCAAGGAAGTTGCGATCACCGCCGCCCACAAGCTGGTCGAAACGGCCAAGAACAAGTACGAGAAGACTCGCGCCAAGAAGGCACTCGCCGAGTTGGAAGCCGGTCTGAAGCGTCTGAAAGACAATCTCGAGAAGGACCAGGTCGAACTCGACCGCATCCTGAACGAAGAAGAAGCCTAAGTAAAGTACCCCCGGGCGTCGATCAGCACGGCAGCAAGCTCAGCAGCAGGGTCGGCGTCCGGGGGATGCAGTCGAATATCGACTGAATCAACCTTGTATAATTCTACCAGTCGTCAGAAGGAGTACACAATGCCACAGTCTAAATCCGCGAAGCGGTCGCATCGAGTTGCGGTGAACCCACTCAACATTCGCGATGGTCAGGTCTACATCAGCAGTTTTCAGCGGCCAGTGCCCCGGCATCTTGGAATCGCTATCAGTCTCACTTGGAACGATGGCGACCCTCAGGCAGAACAGGAGGCACGAACTGCAATGTCGGTTGCAACTGGTGCTGCCATTCAATTCATGGAAAGCGCTCCGTTTCGCCAGCAGTATCTGTCTCCCATTGGAGTGCGGTACTTTCAGATTCAGTTTATTGGATCAACTTCACTCAAAGCATATTGGGATCAATGTCCCCACGTCGCTGCAGAGTGGATAGTGAAGGACATGGCAATCATGGTGGGCTTCTATGATCCCGCTAATGGCCGTTCGATGCTAGAAGCGAAGACATTGGGCGCTGCCATGATTGTGCTTAACGAGTGCATTGCGGAAAGTGGATCCGTCAATCCGACCACGCACAGTCCGTTGTACCTCGAATCGACAGAAGCTGACGATTACGACGAAGCGATCGGGTCACTCTACACGGACGGTATAGGCTTGTGGTGTGAACCGCTCGTCCCGCTGTGGAGTATCTTGATGACCAAGTTTCGTGACTACCTTACGACAATTCCGAATGGCGGCCTGTTCGCTTTACCGATTGACTCTCGTATGAAGTAACTAGACGACTGCAAATAGATCTGCCAACGCAGGAAATTCTTCTAGCTCGAATCTAGTGGGCGGCAAGTCGACACCGCCTACTGGACACATGGACGAACTTGGAATAAGAAGATAGAGAACATGAAGCCGAAATCTACAACGACTCTCCCAAGGAGGGAGACATGAACAATGGAAAGGAATGCGGAGCCAACCCGCCGAGTAGCAATGAACGCCGTCAGCTCTTGACAATTGACGAGCTGGCCAAGTACCTGCGGATCTCGAAGGGAACGATCTACAAGCATGTGCGTACCGGATCGTTTCCGAAAGTCAATATCTTCGGACGAGTACTCTATGATCTGGCGACTGTCCATGCTTGGCTGGACAAGCAGTACGAGACAGGACAGGAGATTGCCGAAGCGAAAGGCTACAACCAGCATGGCCGGTTGCCGCGGCGGGACAAAAACAAACCCGTGGTGTTCGCTTTGAGTTAACCGAAAGCCCCGCGAACTTCGTGGGGCTTCGTACTCAGCAAGAGCTGACAACAAGAATTTTGAAACCAATCAGGAGTTATGGCGTACATCTACAAGCGGTCGTCAAAAGACCCCAAGACAGGTAAAACGACGGAAGGACAAGTGTGGTGGGTAGCCTACATGCAGAATGGCGAGCAGGTCCGTCGGTCTTTAGGTATAACCGATCGGAAGGTCGCCGAACTCATGATGGCGGAGATTGAACGGAACATGGAGCGCGGCAAGGCCGGACTGCCACAAAGCATCGTGGATGCCTATGAACTGTTCGAGGAGTTCAAGCGGGCGGTGATCCTCAAGAAGTCACCTAACTATGCCAAGCGAATGTTCCAACTACTGAAGCCCTTCCTGCAACACCTGCAAACGAACAGCATGATGAACTTGGCGCGGGTTACCGTGACCGATGTCGAGCGGTTTCTGGAAAGCCGTGCTCCAAAATTGTCACCCAAATCATGGAACGAAGAACTGCGGATGATTGAACGCTTTTTCCGCTTCGCAATTGAGCGCGACTACCTTGCCAAGAACCCAGCGGCCAAGATCGCCAAAGTGCGTGTGGTCAAGAATTCCATTGAGATTTTCACGCCCGAAGAACTGGGATTGATCTTCAAGTATGCACACCGCAACTCGGTCCCGTTCTACAAGATATTGCTCTACACCGGGATGCGTGATGGTGAAGCACGCCACTTGCAGTGGCAGGATGTGGTTCTCGAATCCGGGAACGAGCATATTAGGATTCGCAGTACGACAGTTCACTTGACAAAGACC
>CAZQBX010000123.1:0-4829 GCA_964592145.1 uncultured Ignavibacteria bacterium | reverse complement strand
CAACCGGGGAGACCCTGGTGGACATGTTCGGCCGACAGGCACTCCCCATGGTGTGGGATTTTGCTGAGGCTTACCCGTTCGGCCAAAGCACCGGTGATTTACGCCAATACGCAGAGTCGTTTTGTGCCGTGCTAGAAAACTTAGCTGGCCCTACCGCAGGTTCAGGCACGGTGCAACAGTCGTCAGCAACCATGCATCCTTTGCCTGATGACATAGCGGCCGCATTTATTACTGACCCGCCTTATTACGATGCCATACCATACGCTGACCTGTCTGACTTCTTCTACGTGTGGTTGCGACGCATACTCAAAGACATCCACTCGACGCTTTTTAATGAGGCCCTATCTCCAAAAGAAGACGAAGCTGTAACGCTCTCACACCGCGCAGCGATGTATCGTCACAAGGACCGGGCATTTTTTGAGCGCATGATGACAGCCGCAACTTCGGAGGGTCGCCGATACACAAGACCCGATGGGATCGGAGTCGTTGTATTTGCAAACAAATCTACATCTGGATGGGAGGCGATGCTCTCAGCCTTGATCGAGTCAGGATGGATCATCTGTGCGTCATGGCCGATTGATACGGAAATGTCGAGCCGCCTTCGTGCACAAGATTCAGCAGTCCTTGCTTCCTCAGTTCATCTTGTCTGTCGCCCGCGAGAAAATCCCGATGGCTCGGTGCGCACGGACGATATCGGCGATTGGCGCGACGTATTGCAAGAGCTGCCTAGGCGCATACACGATTGGATGCCGCGACTTGCTGAGGAAGGAGTTGTCGGCGCCGATGCAATCTTCGCGTGTCTTGGCCCAGCTCTTGAGATCTTTTCGCGTTATTCTCATGTCGAGAAGGCGAATGGCGAATCAGTATCCCTCAGAGAATACCTGGAGCAGGTGTGGGCCGAAGTGGCCAAGGAAGCCCTTACTCTGGTGTTCCAGGGCGCTGACGCTACCGGATTTGAGGCAGACGCTCGGTTAACTGCCATTTGGCTTTGGACGTTGAATGGTGGCGATGCGTCTGTAAACGGAAGCAAGGAGGATGGCGATGTTGAATCCGAGGAAGAGTCGGAGCGCAGTAGCAAGAAACCGAAGCCTCGCGGATTCGTCCTCGAATACGACGCCGCGCGCAAGATCGCGCAGGGTCTAGGTGCGCACCTCGAAGCGCTCGGTCATCTCGTCGAGATCTCGGGCGAAACGGCCCGCCTTTTGCCTGTGGCGGAACGAACGAAATACCTTTTCGGCAAAGACGATCCGGAGGCAGCGGCTGAGGCTCCCAAGAAAAAGAAGTCAGCACAATTGGACATGTTTGCTGAACTGATCGAACCCGGCGAAAGCGAGGTCGTTTGGAAAGAAAAGACGGTTGAACACGTGGGAGAGACGACACTGGATCGAGTTCACCAGGCCATGGTTTTGTTCGCTGCAGGGCGTGGTGAAGCGTTGAAGCGCTTCCTGGTAGAGGATGGAGTGGGCCGTGATGGAAGATTTTGGCGTCTTGCGCAGGCGCTATCCGCGCTGTACCTCGGTGGCGTGGAGGAGAAACGATGGGTCGATGGTGTGCTTGCGCGAAAAAAGAGTTTCGGATTGTAGGAGGCAGAGAGTTAAGAATATGGTGCTGAAACCTTGGTATAAAACTGTCACCCCAAGAGAAGACCTAAGAGAAGGGAGACCTCTTGACGCCTCGGAATTCGCTGTGCACCTTGACCAGGTCCGCGATGGACGCGCTCCGGCCGTGTACCAAAATCCAGGACAATTTTTTGAGCGCACATTCTTGACCAAGGGTCTAACAGGCCTCGCTGCCGAGGTTATTCGTCGTCTTTCTGGCGAGAGGACTGAAACCTCGGCCGTCTTCAACATGACAACCCAATTCGGGGGCGGAAAGACGCATTCGCTTACTCTGCTCTACCATCTCGCGAATAGTGGCCCGAAGGCCAAGGACTGGCAAGGTGTTTCCCGCCTGCTTCAGGTTGCTAAGGTGAGCTCTGTCCCAGCAGCCAAGGTGGCCGTCTTTGTTGGGACCGAATTCGATCCAATCGCAGGGCGTGGGGGCACGGACGGCACCCCTATGAGAAAGACCCCCTGGGGTGAAATTGCATTCCAACTCGGCGGTGAAAAGGCGCTTGCGCTTTTAGCCGAGCATGAACGGCAAGCTATCGCACCTGGTGGGGACGTGATCCGAGCATTTCTTCCGAAGGAACAACCTGTTCTGATCCTTATGGACGAGTTGATGAACTTCGCGAGCCGAAGCCGGAAGAGCGGAATGGCTGCCCAACTGTACAGCTTCTTGCACAACCTGAGCGAGGAATCTCGCGGCCGCGACAACATGGTTCTGGCTGTCTCGGTCCCGGCATCCGAGCTCGAAATGAGTGCCGAAGACCAATCCGATTATGAGCGGCTAAAGAAACTCCTGGACCGAGTAGGAAAAGCCGTAATCATGTCGGCAGACTCAGAAACATCCGAGATCATTCGTAGGAGGCTCTTCGAGTGGGATGAGAACGCCGTGTCCGAAGAGGGGAAAGTTCTTCTGAACCGAGACGCGTTATCTACCTGTAATGATTTTGGCGACTGGGTGAAGGACCACCGTCAACAGGTGCCTGAGCAGTTTCCCTTCGATACTGCGCGCGGAGCTTTTGCGGCGACGTACCCGTTTCATCCAACAGTCCTCTCCGTCTTCGAGCGAAAATGGCAGGCCTTGCCCAGATTCCAGCAGACACGCGGCGTGCTGAGGCTTCTTGCTCTCTGGGTTGCACGCGCCTATCAAGATGGATTCAAGGGTGGCCATAAAGATGCGCTGATCGGGTTGGGAACTGCTCCGCTCAATGATCCCCAATTCAGGGCGGCGATGTTCGAACAGCTCGGGGAACACCGCCTAGAAGCAGCTATCACCACGGACGTTTGCGGAAAGAAGGACTCCCACGCCGTTCGCCTTGATGCAGAAGCAGTCGAAACGGTTCAGAAGGCGCGTCTGCATCGCAAGGTCGCGACAACTATATTCTTCGAGTCCAACGGAGGTATGTCAAAAGCTACGGCTACCATTCCGGAGATCCGGCTAGCCGTTATCGAGCCAGATATGGATGTCGGCAATGTCGAGACAGTATTGGAAGCGCTCACGGAGTCTTGCTACTACCTTACCGTGGAGCGGAACCGCTACCACTTCAGCTTCAAAGAGAATCTAAACAAACGCTATGCCGACCGGCGAGCCAATGTCCGCATTGAAGCGATCGACGAGTGTGTTCGGACTGAGATTCAGAAGGTCTTCTCGGCTGGGACTGGGGTCGATCGGATCTATTATCCGGAGCGTAGCAATCAGGTCCCCGACCGGGCGGTGCTTGTTCTCGTGGTTTTGGCCCCCGATCAGGCAATGGAGGATGAGAAACGAACAAAGGCGTTCGTAGATGCCATTCTACGAGAACATGGCACGTCTGCGAGAACGTTCAAGAGCGCACTGATCTTTTGCGTTCCTCAATCGGCAGCGCCATTGCGAGAGGATGCCCGGCGAGTCCTTGCTTGGAAAGAAATTCACGATGATCTGCCGGGAATGAACATTGACGACACTCAACGAAATCAACTCGAAGAGAACATCAAAAAATCACAGCGGGACCTAAAGGAGAATGTCTGGCGCACCTATAAGAACATCCTGCTACTCGGAAAGGAAAACGAGGTTCGGCTGATCGACTTAGGGCTTGTGACATCAAGTGCGGCAGAGAATTTGCTCCAACTTATCATCACTAATCTCCGCCAAGCTGACGAAGTCCAGAGCGGTATTAGTCCGAACTTCCTGGTGCGTAATTGGCCCCCGGCTTTCAAGGAATGGCCCACCAAAGCTGTGCGCGATGCTTTCTATGCTTCCCCACTTTTTCCTCGGTTGATTAGCCCAGACAACATCAAGGATACGATTGCGCGCGGTGTTGCAAACGGTCAGATCGCCTATGTCGGGAAAACTCCTGCCGGGAAATACCAGCCTTTCCTTATCGAGAGGTCCATGGGGCCGACCGATGTGGAGATTTCCGACGAGGCTTTCATCATTACGCGGGAAACTGCTGATGCCTATCGAGACGCTCAGAAGAGGCCCGAGCAATTGCCTCCAGAAATTGCCCAGGCTGGAGCAGATAGCGGGAAAACTCTTGATGATGCACAGCCGACTCAACAAGGCTTATCGATTGGCGGAACTAAAGGACAATCCGACACTGGAATCGTGTTACCGGCGGAGCTCAATGCTGTGACGTGGTCCGGCGAAGTGCCGCCACAGAAGTGGATGCATTTTTACACAAAGGTGTTAACCAAAATCGGAGTCGGAGCGGGCCTCAAGCTAACGGTTGCCGTTGAATACAAGCCAGACGTGGTTGTTTCACCTCAGAAGCTTGAAGAGGTTCGAAGTGCCTTACGAGAGTTGGGTCTGAGCGACAAGCTGGATTGAGGCAAACGGCAGAGACCTATGATTTACAGTTCAAACTGCGCGAAAAGGCAATATGTGGTCGGATAACGAATCGAAAGAGGACCTGCTCGGCTTCCAGTATTTAGCAGACGGCGTAATTTCGATTGTAAACAACGAGAGTCTTCTTCCAGCAACAATAGGAGTCTTTGGCGATTGGGGCGGCGGCAAGTCTACCCTCATCGAGCTGGTGAAGGCTCAACTTAGTTCTAAGGAGCGCAAAGACAGCGGGATAGTTGTTCTTTCTTTCAACGGGTGGCTCTTCGAAGGGTACGAGGGCGCCAAGACCGCCCTTATGGGCACGATTCTGGAAGAACTAGAGCAGCACGAAACATTCAAACGATGTGCCACCGATAAAGCGAAGAGTTTGCTGGAAATCCCGATCGGTTTCTCCGGGGAACCCC
>CAZQBX010000122.1:0-4887 GCA_964592145.1 uncultured Ignavibacteria bacterium | reverse complement strand
CTTCGGGTAAATATCCCATTTTGGCGGAAGCAAGTCCACCGTGTTCGCCCTGCCCCAGTTGAAATGTGACAGTCCCGCTATCGGGCTTAATGATTCCGAGAAGGATGCGAATAGTAGTCGTCTTGCCGGCGCCATTGGGTCCGAGCAAGGCGAAGATCTCTCCCTGCTTGACGGCAAATGAGAGGTCATCAACAGCTTTCTGTTTTTGAAACTGCTTGGCGATGGATTGGACGATGAGGGCGTCGTTTTTCATGCGCACGGCAATATATACGCATGGGCGATAAAGTGGTTACGAAAATTGGGGCAGATCAGCGAGTGTTTACTCGATGCCCTTGATGTCGGTGATTTCTCCGCTCCATTCGTTGGAGCCAAACTTGAATTCGACAACCTCACCGATCTTCTTCCCCATCAGAAGTTTGGCAACCGGTGCGGCGAACGTCACCATGTCAGGCATCAAGTCGAGTTCGTATTCGACGGGCCCGACGAGGTTGAAGATGTGTACGGCTTTGGTTTTGGTATCCACGACAGTGGCTTGAGTTCCGAAGAGCACTTTTTCGGGTTTGGAGCTGCTGGCGTCGATCACACGGCCTTTTAGGTAGCCTTTGAAACGCTGCATCTTTTCGAGAAGAAGCACCTGGCGTTCCTTGGCTGCGTGGTACGCGGAGTTTTCTTTGAGGTCACCCAACGCCGCGGCCTCGCCAATGTCTTTGGAGTTGCCGTCAATGTCCTTTTTGAGATCGCTGATTTTCTCGGTCAGAATCTTGTGGGTGCTTCTAAGAATTGGAACTTCCATCGTACTTGATCCTTATGCCGACGTTTTGCCTGTCAGTTGTCAATACTCCTAAACACGAAACGAGCTGCGTAACTGTTTGTCAATTACGCCAAAGAGAGTTTAGAAACAGATTTACGCGATTCCAGAGAAGCTTATGACGGAAGTCGAAACGAATTCGGGCCGCTTATTCCCTTCACCGGCGGAACCTAAGTTAGGAGACGCATGTCGTGAAATCAAGTACTCAAATCAATTTAATTCGACGACGATGCCGGGAGTGGCCAATGATCGAGCAGACCCACTTGAGATCTCTCTATCCGAGCATTTTGCCCTGAGGGCCTATTGGCAGGCGGCGCAAGGCGAGGGACCGCCGGCGAAAATGAAGTTGACCAGGTAGACAGCATCAGCTACGTCAGTTTGTCCGCTGCAACTCATGTCGCCACCGGCCAGATCCTGGGGCGCCGGCCCGCCGGCGAAGATGTAGTTGATCAAGTAAACAGCATCGGCAATGTCAACACTACCGGAGTTATTCATGTCGCCACAGGGTGGTGCAACGATTCCGGCTGTCGTGAATGCGGCAAACACGCCGTCATCAGCAATCAATGCACTAACTTCGTTGAAAGCGGTATCAACGCTGCCTCCAACGGTTGTCCAGTTTCCGGCTTGGGTATCCCACTTGAAAATTCGAAGGGTTGCTTCATCGGCCGATACACTGCCAGGAATTTCGAGATCAGAGTCGGCGTAGCGAATAACCAGAAGGCCATCAGCTGCAAAATTGTCTTCGGGAATCAGTCCCAAGGACACAGCATTTCCTGCTTGAATGTTGTCGTCAGTCAGGCCGTTCCGAAGCACGGGGTATGATGAAGTCAGCAGTGTTGCCAACTCCCAGGGAGTCGTCGGCGTCGCTGTCAATTCAGCACTGCCGTCAAGAGCAGAAAGAACGCCGCCGACAAAGTTCACGCGGCTTGAATACTCGGTGTCGACAAAGAACTGCGCCAATGAGTCATCTATTGCGTTGATTGTCAACTTGCCTGCAAGGCCGGTTGCACCGCCCAAAGAGCCAGTGTAGACATTTCCGTTGGAGAAAAGTGAGAAACTTTGTGTGGAACCGCCATCGGGAGTGTGATCGACCGAAGGAGACTCCGGAAACTGCGAGTTGACGTAAAGGCGCAAGGTCACATCGGTTGCCGTCGGGCTCAAGTCAGCTATGAATGCATAGTCGCCGTGTACCGGAATCAGTTCGAGGTCGATTTCATCGTCGAATGCCCAATACTCATTTCCGAATTGACTCTTGCCGGCGCCGCCGTCGATGGCTTCGCCAAAGAGCCATTCTTCGCCGATGGCGCGACCGTTGTTCTTCGCAACAACGAGTCTGAAGGATCCGGAAGCCCGAATACGATCGCCGGGAGAAACATCCAGTACTCTGATTTTGCCGCCGTCGGAAGTTTCACCTTGTTCGATTACGAGGCTGGCGGATTTGTGCAGATCGATTGGAAGGTGAGTGACAATGGCGTTGTTGGCGCGTCGTCTGGCGGTCACTGTTTTCGTCGCACTCGTTGCATTGTTGATGGCCTGGGAGAAGACGATGTGAGAACTGACATCATAGTCCAGACTGCTGTTACTTTCATTCGGTCCCATCAAGTATGTCGACAGTGCCGGAAGCGAGCGTTCGGTTGGCTTCAGAACCTCGGCATGAATAGTATCGATGCCATAAGTCTTCTGGAAGCGGTACTCGAAGTAATCCCAGCATGAGCGGCCATTCTCGACGTACTGAGCAGTATTCTGGCACGCAACGTCAGTATATTGGATTGAGGAAGACATCTCGGAGGTCATTGGCTTAGTAGTGTCATAATGTGTCTCCATGTATCCGTATGGCGGATTGGACGGGCACTTTCCTGACCCGACTGGAAAGACGTATTCGTCCTTGAATCCAAGAACATAGTGCCCCAGTTCGTGGCCGAGGGTGCGATAATGGTCCGTTGCGGTTAGCACTGGAGGGTACTCGACGAAAGTACCATTTCGCGTTTCATCAAGACTCCCGAAAAAATTGCGCGGCATGTGGAGAAATGCCGGCGGTGGATCATCGATACCGGCGGCAGTCGCACGGGGCCATTGCACATTGCTGGCATAGTAACGCACATCGGCGGCATCCCAATGCTCTCGATCATCGGCAATCGCGACCGTGTCGAGGACAACCTGACCGTCGTAAACATCATAGAGGTAGTTGTTCAAGTACCGAAATGAATTCTGCAAGGAGGCGAGATAACCGTCGCGGGTGTCCCATTCGACGGAAACGGCGAGGTTAAAGGCAAAGGTGGAGTGATCGAGAACTAGATCCTGCTGATGAGCATCAGTCAGCGTGTCGTACTCGATTGAACCATCGGTCAGCACGTTCATATTGTCGATCGTAACTGAGTACTTGGTTCCAAAATAGGTCGAATGCCGCGTTGTAGGTTCGCTGTGAAGGAACTTGCGAACCTTGAACTGACTGCTCTTGCCGAAGAGTGTATCGCAGACACAGATTCTTCCGTCGATATCGGTAGTGTCGCGAAACATCAGGGTGTCGTCCCAGACAGGTTTGGTCGATGTTATTTTGCGGAATTCAACTTCAGCTTCCTTGAGTTTTGCGTTGTCTCCACTCATGATCGTCAGGTACCTCGAGCCGTCAGTCAGCTTAAGGAGTCCAGCATAGTAGTAGAAGGTACTAAAGACAAGCCGGCTGTCGCGTGTGGCGGCGATCAAGAGTTTGCCATCAGGAGTAATGGCTACATCCCAAGGATAGTCATCATAAAGACCTCCAAAATCGTGTCTCCATAGTTCGGTTCCGTCCGAAGAGACTCTTAAGACATCGATTTGTCCCTTCAGATTCGCTTGGCTGTAGTCACTACTAATGACTGAAAAGCCACCATCGCAATGAACTTCGACATCAGTCGGAAATTGGGCGCCGGGCAACGGATAGACTTTATCCCACATCAGATTTCCAGCGGGGGTTAGCCGCACCAATTGGACATCGGCAGGAGAGCCGACGCCTTCCACGCATACAATAACGCCACCGTCGGGCAAGGCGCGGAGCCCTTCGGCTTCCGTTGGATTTGGAGGACCAAGCCATGACCAGGACAATCCTCCCCCGGAGTTGTGCTTGGAAACGTAAGCTTGGCCATTCAGACCCTCATCGTCGGCAAGAATGCCGGACACAACAAAACCACCGTCGGGCGTTGCATCAACTTGACTGAGAGTATGCCATTTCGAACTCGAGAAAGTGTTCTCCCACGCGACGGCCCCTGCTTCTGTCAACTTGACAAGGTAACAACTGTAGGTGAAATCGCTGATCGTCGCCCCCGGGCAATAGCGAAAACCGGCAAGCACGTAACCGCCATCAGTCAACTGAGTGACACTTCGGATCGACTCGGTGCATTCGACACCTCCTCCAGTTCTCTCCCACTCGATATTGCCAACAGAATCGAATTTTACAGCAAGATAATCTTGAGCGCCGGTTCCAGCGGCACCCTTCCCTCCGGCCGCGAGGGCGCCGTGGTCAGAGGTGGCAACGACACCGTAGAATGACTCGTCACCGATTTCGCCATAGGAGCCACCCCATAGAATCTGGCCGGTGGAACTGAATTTGGTATAGATACCCTGCAAGGCGCTGAATTGCGTCCGACTGTAGCCGACAGCAACACAGCCGCTATCGCCGTGGTCAGCCGAGACGCCTTGATAACTTGTCTGGAATAAGGTGCTGATATAGTTAGATACGACATCCTGGGCGGTGGCATGTGGGCCGAATGGCAGCGCGACAAAAGCAAAGAGTACTGTAAAAGCGAGGGCGCTTGATGGCAAGTTCGCCGCAATGGTTAGTGTATGGCGTACAGTCATTTGGAAATTGACGACAGATTAATAGGCTATATGGACCAATATAATCTGTCTTTGAAAGATGTCAATTGAAAAGCTGGAAAGAGAGTGTCAGTCCCAGAGCTTCTGGGTAAGTGGAGCAATAAGAAGAGGGCAGTTGGTAATTGTCTGGTGATCGCTGACGGAGGTGACCCATCGATAAAAAAGCCGGTGAAGGGACTCGAACCCCCGACCAGCTGATTACAAATCAGCTGCTCTACCAACTGAGC
>CAZQBX010000121.1:0-4887 GCA_964592145.1 uncultured Ignavibacteria bacterium | reverse complement strand
GACCTGAACCCTAACTTCTGTAGGTCTCTATGATGGAATCTGCAAGTCTGGCGGACCGCATCGAAAAATGCGAGCGAATTCTCAAGGAGAATTCCAACTCGCAGGTATTTGCCGCATTAGCTGATGCCTACCGCTCTAAAGGTGATCTCGATCAGGCATTTCGCGTCTGTCGGCAGGGTCTGCGCCTTCATCCCGAATACGGTCCCGGGCACCTGGTTATGGCCAAGATCAACTTTGAGCGCAAGATGTTTGACTGGGCAGAACAGGAACTCGACGAAGCGGTTTCTGTCGACGGCGAAACACGGGCAACCCAGCAATTGCGGGTTGAAATTCAGATCGCCAAATCCAATTTCGTTGACGCGGAAAACGCGATCAAGAAACTGCGTGCCACTGGTGTCAACCCGATGATGATTCAGGAACTGCAGCAACGCCTTGACAAGCAAAAGAAGGAAGCTCGTCGGCGCCGTGTTGACCAACCAGGTAACAACGGACAATCGCCGTCGGGAGGGTTCGGAGCCAATGCCGGACCGGGGCGCATGACAGCAGTCAGTGTTGAGCCGCAGACGATCACTCTCGACCAGGCAATCGACCGGCTGGCGCAATTCACCGGTGTGCGTTGTGTCGTCTGTGCCAACCACGACGGCACCGTGATCGACAACCGCGGCAATTGTGAACGTGACTGTGCGGAAATCGCCGCGTTTGGAGTCGAAATGAGCCGCAACGCAGAAAGCGAAGCGGCCTACATGTGCCTGGGCGATCCCCGGCAAATCTGGGTCGAAACCCAAAATGCTATGATTCTCATCGTCAAGCTGAACCGCTACGGATTGGTTTTGATGTGTGATAAGGAAGTCAACTCCGGTTCGATGCGCCTCACCCTGGATGAGATCATCGAGCGTTTGCTGGACAGTTAATGTTTGCGAGGCAGTTATGGCTTTGTCGGTAAGAGATACAAGACACATCTTTTTGGTTGCGTTGATACTTGCGGCGCTACCGATGTTGGTTTATCCCAATCAACTCGGATTCGACGTCGGTTTGAGCACACCGCTGTACTTTCTCTGCGAGATAGCATTCTTTATCGCCGCGGCGATGCTGCTCAATCGCGACCTGTCCATCGTTCCCGGCGGTTTAAGCGCAGCAATCTTCTTTGCGGGCCGACTGGGTATGTCGGTCATCTTCGCCGCCTATCTGATTCTGATGGAACGCGTTTCGTTCGGTGAGGCCTTCGCCAACGGGTTGATTCAGTTCAAGCCGGCGGTGATCCTGTTTTCGTTGACGGCACCCTTCGTGTTTGGTTCCTTCAGCCGGGGCATTCTGGGCATTCGCAACCGTCGCTTTACTAAGGGAAATCAGGAGCGCAGAATCATCGACGGACAGAATCGTCCTGAACCGACTTACACTGCCGTTCACGAGACCTCACTTCACCATCAGGCACCCGCCCGTTCGGTCAACGAATTCTTCAGTCGCTCATTCAGCGACGCAGTCACTCACGTCGGCCAGTACTCGGGCGTCCATTGTGCAATGCTGATCGATGCCGAGGGACTCCCGGTAGCGGCCTGGAGCCGTGGCCGCTATGATCAGGAAATGTGGGGAGCGCTGTCGCGCAAGTTGGTCGATGATGTCGGTTCAACTTGCAGTCTGGGCGGCGTATCGCAGCCTGATTCGCTTGAATTCCGCTCCGGCAACGAACGCTTCAATCTCCAGCGTGTCGCCGATATGTGGCTGGTTTCGATTGCTGATGCCGCTTCTGATGAACTCGAAAAGATTCGCGTCAATCAAGCCGTGGAAATGGTGACGCGCCATTTACAGGAAAGATACAAAAACGTCTATACGACTGAAGCAGGGAGAACATATGCGGGAAGTACTGTCTGAACTGAATAAGACTTCCGGTATCACCGGCAGCATGCTGGTGGGACATGATGGCATAGTAATCGCGGCCGACTTAAACAGCAAATTCGACGATGAAACGATCGGCGCACTGGCAGGATCGATCAGCTCGACCGTGGCCAAAAGCCTTGACCGAATGAACCAGACGCCACTCCAGCAACTGACGATCGAAGCGGACAAGGGGAAAATGTTCATCGCTTCCACACCCGTCGGTTATCTGGTCGTTACAGCAGAATCGCGTGTCAACATCGGCCTCATCAGACTGGAAATCAAGAACGCCATTACACAGATCAGTCTGTAACCGGGTTACAGGAGAACTCAGATGGTATCGATCAACTACTCAAGTCGGGAAGTCAACTGTAAGATTGTCTATTACGGACCCGGCTTGTCGGGCAAGACAACCAATCTGCAGTACGTGCACGCTAAGGTGCCCAAAAAGACGCGCGGTGACTTGATCAGTCTTGCGACCGATGCCGACCGTACGCTCTATTTCGACTTCTTGCCGATCAATATCGGCGCGATCAACGGCTTTGCCACGAAGTTCCAGCTCTATACCGTGCCGGGACAAGTCTTCTATAACGCTACCCGCAAACTCGTCTTGCGCGGAGTTGATGGCGTGGTCTTTGTCGGCGACTCCCAGCGCTCGAAAAAAGAAGAGAATATCGAATCGCTCAACAACCTCAAGGAAAACCTGGTGGAATACGGCTACGACATCATGACCCTGCCGATCGTGCTGCAATACAACAAGCGCGACCTGCCGGATGTCATGAGCATTGCTGAATTGCAGGCCGATCTCAATTGGAATAATCTCCCGTTCTTCGAAGCGTCGGCCGTGAAGGGCGTGGGAGTGTTCGATACTCTCAAACTGATTACCAAACTCGTGCTCAACAAGGCGAAAAAAGGCGATGAGGTGGTCACCAATGCGGCATCCGAAACTAATGCCAGTGAGACGCCGCAATACTCAGTAAGCAACGCAGTGCAATCGACCGGGCTTCCGGATGTCGAACATGCTCCTGAGCTCGAGTACTCGCGAACGGCAGCCTCGGCGCAATCGACGACAACTACCGCTCCGGCACACGCCGTTGCAGCCCCGCGCCGGGTCGAGGTCAATGCCCTGCCTGATCAGGATTGGAACATGGCGCAACCTGCTAATACAGCGGCCGTCAAACCGGATTCGGGCAAGATACCGCTGTCTTCGCTGTCCGACATCGAGAGCAAGCTTACACCGATCGGCAATGATGATTACAGCGCTATGAAAGCAGACAAATCACCACGCCCGCACGCCCATGTTGAATCATCGGCGGCCGATTTTGCGGACGCATTCGAAGTGCCCAAGGTGATGGGAATGCAAAAGAGCACACGCATAAAAAAGAAAAAGAGAAAATTCTTCTTATTCCGCTGGTTCAGCCGGGATAAAGATTAATCAGGAGGTCTGAAGTGGCTGGCGACAAGTTAATCGTTTATTGGGACGACACCGAGAAGATCGATACGGTGATGACCAGGCTTCTGAAAGGTTCGGAAGCCAAATGTGCACTGCTGGTCGATAAGGATGGTCACCTCATCGCCCGGCATGGATTCACGCAAACACTGGATACGACGGCGCTGTCGGCGCTGATGGCAGGTAGTTTTGCGTCAACTGCCGAAATCGCCAAACTGGTTGGCGAGCCGGAATTTTCCGTCCTGTTCCATCAAGGCAAAAAAGACCACATCCACATGGGTCTGGTCGGAGATCGCTCGATTCTGGCAGTCGTCTTCGACGATCGCACCACTATCGGGATGGTCCGCCTCTATGCCAAGGAAGCGGCAGAGGAACTGCAAAAGGTCTTCGAGACTGTCTTGCAGAAAATCAACAGCGATGACCAGGGATTGTCCGAGGAATTTACCACCTCCGCTGAAAACAAGCTGGAAGATATCTTCCGCGAATAACAGCGTTGCAGGATTCTTGAGGCAGCACCAGGAAGGAATATGCCAGCCGCAAAAGATTTAGGGACGATGCTCGTTGATGCGGGCAAGATCAGCAGCGATCAACTGACACAGGCGCTCTCTCTTGTCGAGAAAGGGAAGGGGCGTCTGGAGCAGGTGCTGATCCAGATAGGAGCGGTTAACGATGAAGAGGAATTGACCTCTTTTATCGGCAAGCAGCTCAATATCGGCGCTATTCGTCTGTCTGATCTTGAGCTCAACCCCGATATCGTCAAACTGATTCCCAACGATATTGCACGCAAGTTCAATGTTATCGCTGTCAGTAAGCTTGGTAAAACGCTCGTTGTCGCAATCAGCGATCCCAACAACATCTATGTGCTTGACGCGATCAAGTTCATTACCGGCTGCACCGTCCAACCGGTTATCTCGCCGGAAGGAACAATCCAGAAGGCGATCGAACATTATTACTCGAATTCATCGCAGTATACGGAGATTCTGAAAGGACTTGAAGATTCCGAGCTTGAAGTCATATCCGCCAGTGCCGACGAAGTCAGCGACATGGAACTGCAGTCAGCGGTACAGGACAAACCGCTGGTCAAGCTGGTCGACTCGATCATTTCGGAGGCAGTGCGCAAAGGCGCATCGGATATACACATCGAATCCTACGAGAAGCGCCTGCGCTTGCGCTATCGTATCGACGGTGAATTGATGGAAATGTCACCGCTGCCGTTCAAGTATCGCGCGGCAATTGTCAGCCGCGTCAAAATCATGGCAGAGCTCGATATCTCCGAGCGGCGCCTGCCTCAGGACGGACGCATCAAGATCAAGATCGGTGATCGCGCCATTGACCTGCGCGTGTCCGTGCTGCCGACAATATTCGGCGAGAAGGTCGTTATGCGAATTCTCGACCCGAAATCCCTGATGCACGATCTGACGCATCTGGGCTTCCCGGAATTGTCGCTGAAGAAATTCCAGCATGCCATCGGACTGCCTTACGGCATCGTCCTCGTCACGGGTCCGACGGGTTCTGGTAAAACGACTACCCTGTATTCGGCGCTTAAGGCGATCAACACAACGGAT
>CAZQBX010000120.1:0-4937 GCA_964592145.1 uncultured Ignavibacteria bacterium | reverse complement strand
CTTCATCAATAACGGCAGCGGCGGATTTGCAGCGGGAGTGAGTTATGCGACCGCCTCCGCTCCATTCGGCGTCTACCTTGGCAAGTTCGACAATGACAGTGATCTGGATATTGCAACCGCTAACCTCAATGCCGACAACATGTCGGTCTTGATGAACAACGGCGACGGAACCTTCGCCGCCAAGGTCGACTATCCGGTTGGTGATGGCGCCTGGGCGATTACCGGCGGCGACTTCGACCTTGATGGTGATGAAGACCTCGCGGTAGCATGTGCCAATATCAATCAACTGATCATCATGGCTAACAATGGTGCGGGCACATTTACTTTGTTTAGTAACCACAGTGTCGGCAATAATCCTAAATGCGTCTTTCCTGCCGATCTGGACGGCGACAACGACATCGACCTGATGACAGCCAATGAAGTCTCCGACAATGCCAGCGTGCTCACCAACAATGGTGGCGGTGTGTTCTCGGTCACTGCAACCCTGACGGCTGGAGACGGTCCGCGCGGCATTCATGCAGCTGACTTCAACAACGACAGCACAATCGACATCGCAGTTGCAAACTCCTTCTCCGACAACGTTTCGGTGTTCTTGAACGCTTCGCCGCCGCCATTCCTTTGCGGCGACGCCGATGGTTCGAGCGCCGTCACAATTTCCGATGCAGTGTACCTTATCAACTACATCTTCTCCGGTGGTCCGGCCCCGAATCCGCTGCTTGCCGGTGACGCTGATTGCAGCAATGCCGTGACGGTCTCCGATGCGGTCTATTTGATTAACTATATCTTTTCCGGCGGCTCCGCGCCGTGTGCGGCGTGTCCTTAGACGAATCTCCATCTGCGAATCCATTGAGAGGAGACCCTAGCCTCCTCTCAAATTGTTTGGTCCGCAAAATTCTCTTCGTCAAATCTGCGCGATAGTCGTTATTTACTACATGACAAACTCGGAAATGTCGGCTTCGCCGGTCAAGAACAAGCTCCGCCCGACGTCATGGCTCATCCTGCTCGCGGTTTTCACCCTGCCCGCAATCCTGTCAGCACTGCTGATGCATACGCGAATGCTGCAACTCCAGCGGGAGACTGTCCTCTGGAAGTGGCTGCTCGACTTCTCGCTCGGTTGGTATATCTGGGCGGCGCTGACTCCATTAATCGTCTGGCTCGGTCGCAAGTATCTCATCGAACGCTCGAACTGGCTCAAGCCGGCGATCATACACTTCTCCTTCGGGCTGGTATTCTCGATCTTCCAAATCTCGCTGGCAGTTTTCTTCTCGATTCTGGTCTATGCGGAACCGCTGAACTGGACCTATATCAGCGGGCAAATTGTCCCGACCGTATTTGGCCGATTGCTTTCGCAGTTGACGGTGTATTTTGTCATACTCGGTGTCAGCTATGCGATCGACTATCAACGCCAATCCAGCGAACGAGCTGTGCGCGAATCCAAGCTCGAAAGTGAACTTACCACCGCGCGTCTCGACGCACTCAAGCAGCAACTCCAGCCCCATTTCTTGTTCAACACGCTAAACTCAATTTCCGTCTTAATGCAGAAAGGTGAAATCACGCTGGCGAACAAAGTGCTCAATGACTTGAGTGACCTTCTGCGACAGGTCTTGCGCAAGGAAAACACGCAATTAGTAACTCTCGAAGAAGAGTTGGAATTTGTCCGCCGGTACGTCGCCATCGAGCAGGTTCGTTATGGCGAGCGGCTGGAGGTTACCTTTGAAGTCCCCGGTGAGTTTCTGCCGGCGCCGGTGCCCAGTTTTGTGCTGCAGCTTCTGGTCGAGAATGCTATTCGCCATGGAGTCGCCAAGAAGGCGAACTCGGGCAGGGTGCAAGTGACTGCAAAGCGCCTGACGACCGTTCTGCAATTGCAGGTAATCGATGACGGTGTCGGAATCGACGGCAAGGCGTTCATCGAAGGCGTAGGAATAAGTAACGCCCGCAGTCGTCTTCGGCACCTTTATGGCGACAACCATCGATTCGACATTCGCAATAACGACAAGGCCGGAGTGACGGCGCTGATTGAAATACCGATGGAAATCAAGGTTAATTGAGCAATGCCTGCCATCCGCACTCTGATCATAGATGACGAACCGTTAGCCCGCGACGGTATTCGCTTGCTGCTCACAGCTGATAAACAATTCGAGATTATCGGCGAATGTGCGAACGGCCGGGAAGCGGCATCGGCAATCAGAAAACTCAATCCTGACCTCGTCTTCCTTGATGTCCAGATGCCGGAACTCGACGGTTTCGGCGTGTTGAAGGCTGTTCGCGAGGACAAACTGCCTTTGGTAGTTTTCGTAACCGCCTTCGACAAGTTTGCCATCGACGCCTTCGAAGCTCACGCACTTGACTATATACTCAAACCCGTCAACCCGGAACGCTTTGCCGCGACTGTTGCCAGAATTAAGAAGCGACTTAACGAGCAGGAAGTAGCCCAGATATCACAGCGCCTCGTTGAACTGCTGAATACCGATTTGAGTTCCGCAGCGGCGCTGACCACTCGAAGCAGCTATCTCAACCGCATCACGCTTAAGACTGGCGACCGTCTCCATTTTGTGGATGTCAAGGAAGTCGACTGGATCGAGGCTGAGGACTACTATGCTAAACTGCACGTCGGCAAACAATCGCACTTGATTCGCGAGACTCTTTCGCATTTGGAGAAGCAACTCAATCCGGCCAGATTCGTCCGCATCCACCGTTCGACTATCGTCAACGTTGAACGTGTGAAGGAACTCAAAGCGCATTTTCGCGGTGAATACTTCGTAATCCTTGCCGATGGGACGAAGCTGAAATCGAGCCGCACCTACCACGACGCAGTCGTCCGAATCCTCGCGGGACGCTAATCCTCTGGCATTCTACTGCAACCATTGTCCGTTTCACTGCACAACTAGTCCAATTCACGGCTAATCAATATCCGAAACAGCACTTCCGCGTTAATCTACGTGCAGAGGACCACCCCGACCAATCCCCTCACATTGCTGTCGGGTCGGATTAACGCCGAACTAACAGAGGAACATTATGACAAGAAGAACTATCGTGAACGAACTACTGCCATTCATGTGTGCAGTTATGGCGCTATTGGCACTTGCGGTTAGCCCGGCTTTGGCAGGATTCGTGCCGGTGATCTCCGGCCCCGTTGTCAGCGACGGCGGCGACTCGCGCAGCGCCAATTTTGTCGACTACGATAACGACGGCGACTTGGATTTGTTCATCACCAACGGACCGCAGGCCGGCGCCAAGAACTACCTATACAGAAACGACGGTGTAGGCAATTTCACCAAAGTTGTCGGCGATACCATTACGGAGACAATTTCTTCCTTTGACGGTGCGACATTTGGAGATTATGACAACGATGGAGATGAAGATTGCTTTGTCGCGACCTGGTGGAACAAAGTCAACTATTTGTATAGCAATGATGGCGATGGAAGCTGGACTCGCATAACTGCCGGGCCCGTCGTCACCGGCGGAACTTATTCTGAAACGGGTAGCTGGGCCGATTACGACGAGGATGGTTATCTCGACTTGTACGTCTGCAACAGTGCAGTCCCGCTGCAGAACCTGCTCTTCCACAACAATGGCGACGGTACGTTTACAAAGATCATCACCGGTCAACAGTCCACCGATGCCTTCAAGTCGCGCATTGGCGCTTGGGGCGATGCCGACGACGACGGCGATCTCGACATCTACGTCGCCAACGAAGGCAATCAGAAAAACAACTACTACCGCAACGAAGGTAACGGGACTTTCACTTCGGTCACAGTTGGCAGCTTCGTAAACGAACTTGACGAGTCATTCGGTACCAGTTGGGGCGACTACGACAACGACCTCGATCTTGACCTCTTCGTCTCCAACGGCGGCGGACAGAACGACGACTTATTCCAGAATAACGGCGACGGCACATTCACCAAGATCACCACTGGAATAGTAGTCACGACCGGCGGATACGGCGTCGGGAGTACCTTTATCGATATCGACAACGATGCCGATCTCGACCTGTATGTCTGCAACTCCTTCGCGCCCAGTGCAGTCAACAACTTCCTATATTACAACAATGGCGACGGCACCTTCACCCAGGACACCGGCGATCCCGCCGGCTCGGACCTCGGCTGGACCTATGGCTGCGCTTTCGGTGATATCGATAAAGATGGCGACCTCGACCTTGCCCTGGCCAAATGCTTCGGCGAAATCGAGAACAATGCGCTGTACCTCAACAGCGGCAATGCAAATCACTTCCTCGCAATGAACTTTGTCGGTTCCCGCAGCAATCGGTCGGGGATCGGTGTACGCGTCAAGATCAAAGCTACCATCGGCGGCATCCCACGCTGGCAAATGCGCGAAGTGACCAGTCAGGCCGGCTACTGCGTGCAAAACGGTGAAGATGCTTGGTTTGGATTGGGTGATGCCACGATCGTTGATTCGATTGTCTCTACCTGGCCCTCTGGCGTCACCCGTATCCTCACCAATGTCCCGGCCGACCAGTTCCTGACTATCGATGAGTGCGAAGCAACCGATCCGGATGGCGACGCCATTGGCAGCAACTGTGACAACTGCCCGAACATTGCCAACGGTTCACAGCTCGATACAGATGGCGACGGCATTGGGGATGCCTGCGATGCCTGCCCCAACGATCCGCTCAATGATGTCGACGGCGACGGCGTTTGTGCCGCCGTTGACAACTGCCCGCTCATAGCTAACAGCGGGCAAGAAGATGCCGATAACGACACCTTTGGCGATTTGTGCGACAACTGCCCAAACAACTTCAACCCCAACCAGCTTGACACCGATGACGATGGGATCGGCGATGCCTGCGACTATATCTGCGGCGATGCCGACGGCTCGACCACTGTGACAATCTCCGACGCAGTATATCTGATTAGTTACATCTTCTCCGGCGGACCTTCTCCAATGCCGTTGCCTGCCGGTGACGCCGACTGCAGTGG
>CAZQBX010000119.1:0-5034 GCA_964592145.1 uncultured Ignavibacteria bacterium | reverse complement strand
GTACGATGGGAATGTCACAGCGCTTTTTGTTGACGGTGCACTAATGGATACTCAAGTCCATCCACTCGGCATCGTCGCTAACAACATGGATCCACTGTTTATCAATCATCACACGTGGTGGAATAGATCCGAGAGCTCGACAAGGACACGAGCAACGGTGGACGAGGTTCGAGTCACAAGAGGCGTCAGATACACCAACAATTTCGTGCCGGCACAACTGCGATTTTGCCAAAATGACTCGACCGTCATGCTCTTTCACTTCGACGAGGCGAATGGTACGCTTGTCGGTGACGCCTCTGGCATGAACAACCACGGATCAATACATGGCGTGCCCAATTGGGTGGATTCACCGATTTCATCAGACAGCGCATGCGTAGGGTGTGAACCAACTGTAATTCCTTTCGTCGACAATTTCGACAGTCCTGAATTGGATTCATGTTGGACGTGGGTTCGTGAAGACAGTAGTCATTGGAGTCTGACGGAAAATCCGGGATGGATGCGGATCTTGGGCGACGGAGACATTGCTTGGAATCGCGGGACAGCGAAGAACATCCTGCTGCGGACCATCGATGAGAATGCGTTTCGAATACAAACAAAGATAGTGTACAGTCCGCTCGACTTCACAGCGGCCGGATTACTGGTTTACAAAGATGACGCAAACTTCATCTGGTTGAGTCGTGATGTCGTCTGGGGAGTTAGTTTCTCATTAGAAACAGGTACTCAGTACCAGCATCACGACATCCCCCTGTTCTCTGACACGTGTTACTTGAGTATCACCAAGTTCGGAAATACTTGGATGGCAGAAGCGAGCGCTGACTCCGTGAACTGGATTCAGGCCGCAACATGGGAAGCCGATCTTTCACAAAGTGGAAGCGTTCGCGTTGGCCTATGGAACGGAGACTTTTGGAGCCGCCTACCGTCTGCCGACTTTGATTACTTCCGCGTTGACTCCTTGCCCGGCACAACGGTCTGCGGAGATGTATCCGGAGTGTGGGACTCGACTGGATCGCCGTACTATGTGACTTGTGATGTGACTGTGCCTGCGGGGCAGACGCTCGATATTCAACCTGGTGTTGAAGTGCTGTTCACGGGGCATTACAAGTTCATCGTGTTCGGTAATCTTCAGGCGATTGGGAATGAGCAGGATTCGATTGTATTTACGAGGGCGTTTCCGACGGAGGAGAGTAAGTGGTGGGGGATCAAGTTCACCGGATCTGGAAGTGACAGTTCGCAACTCGATTATTGTGTTATCGAACATGGCAGGAACACTGGAGGCTCCGATGACGACGACTGCGGAGGCGGGGTTTCGTGTGTATCTGCCTCCCCATCATTCATGCATTGCACATTCAGACATAACTACGCCAGAGTGCATGCTGGTGCAGCACAGTGCCTTTATGGGTCTCCAGTTTTCCGGCTTTGCGACTTTGTTGGCAATGAAGCAGGAGCGTACGGGGGCGCAGTGCAGAGTGCGCACGGATCGGCAGTCTTCGACCGCTGTGTGTTTACTCTCAATCTATGTGGTTGGGATGGTGGCGGAGCACTTAGCTCGAACGCCAGTGCGACGTTTTCGAACTGTACCTTCTCCGGAAACCGCGCTAGCGTCAGGGGCGGAGCACTAAGATGTGGGGGATCTCCCTATGCCACAATTCTGAATTGTATCATGTGGAATGACACCGCTTTCACCGACAACGAAATCTACATCGAGAATAGTTCTCCCAGTATTGAATATTCCAACATCCAGAGCGGCTACCCCGGCGTTGGCAACATAGATAACGACCCTATATTCGTAGATGATGCCAATGGTGATTTCAATTTGCAAGCGAGTTCACCGTGTATCAACACCGGCGATCCTACTTCTCCGCTTGATCCTGACAGCACTCGTGCCGATATGGGAGCATTCCCGTTCTTCAATCCACCGGTTTGCGGTACGGTTAGCGGAACGTGGTATGCGAATTCCTTAGTCAAGGTGGCTTGTGATGTGATTGTCCCTGATGGTCAAACGCTTACTATCGAGCCCGGCGTGACCGTCGAGTTTCTGGGACCATATTCCATCAATGTCGAAGGCATATTGCAGGCGCTTGGGTCGGCAACGGATTCAATTCTCTTCACGACAGACACTCTTACGAATCAAAATGGCTGGCGCGGTATTCGTTTCTTGAATGCAGAACCTTCAAGTTCACTGGACTATTGCATTCTGGAATACGGCAAAGTCACTGGGTTGGCTGATAGCGGCTATGGTGGCGCGGTGTATTGCTCTGCAAGCTCGCCTTCTATTTCGCATTCGACATACCGGCATAACACGGCGCGTAATGGCGGCGGTGTTAACTTGAATATCAACTGCGACGCGGTGATCAGCGACTGTGTCTTTGAAGACAACGACGCGCTGGAACGCGGTGGTGGTTTGTGGATTTGGGATTCTGCACCCGTGTTGACGAACTGCGTGTTCACAGGCAACAGCGCGATCACCGGCGGTGGAGCGATTCGTGCGCGTCAGAATGTTCGGCTGACTATGGAGAGTTGCACTGTGATAGGGAACGAAGGGACATCCGCTGGTGGCGGGTTGTTCGCATCAGCCATGTGCTCATTATGGGTCTCGAACTCCGTGTTTGACAGCAACCATGCACAGCAAGGCGGCGGCTGGTATTCCGATACGGCATTTGTAGCAATCAATCAATGCAGCTTTGAAAGCAACTCGGCACAATGGGGCGGCGCAGCTAACATCAATCGCTCGATGACAGGTTCGACTGTTTCTTCATCGCGCTTTGTCACGAATCATTCTGTCGCAGTTGGAACGTCAGGAGCCGGTGGAGCGGTATCAATCTTCGGACGACCAATGACGATTTCTCGATGTCTGTTCAATGGAAATACCGCACGACTTGGTGGATCGCTCGAAGTCACCGGGACGCATGGATATTTTGACAATTGCACGATCGTAAACAACTCGGCTAGTGTGTCCGGCGCCATCGGGTATTCGTGGCAAGGCAATCATCATTACAGCAACAGTATCTTCTCGAACAACGGTGCGCTGGCGGCTTTCTTCCTGGACGGTGGATCCTCAACGGCTTCTGTTCAGTATTCCGACTGGAATGCGATGCCGACGAACTTTGCGAATATTGCTGCTCCAGTTGGATTCCACGTATTAAGTACGGTCAACGTCAACGGCGACAGCGTGGATACCTACGGCAACATATTCATGAACCCGCAGTTTGGCGTTAGTGAATACGACCTGCAGTGGAGCTCACCTGCGATTGATGCAGGAGACCCCGCAAGTGCAATTGACCTTGATGGCACTGCTGCCGACCAAGGCTGGAAGCCTTACTATCAACCGTCATTGATTGTCTTGCCTGATACGCTTGATTTTGGAACAGTTTTCTACGGGGATTCTGTTGGATTAGAGCTTCTCGTAATCAACCCATCACCAAGTTCTGCGCCGATACTTGAATTCACATGGAGTGACGCCGCATTTGTTGCAAGCGCATTGCCTGATTCGATTGCGCCGGGTGATTCAGTGAGTATTGACGTGTGGTTTGTTCCTCCTATGGAAGGTACTTACGAGGATACGCTGCACATCGTCTCGAAACTCGCCGGTCCCGATGTGATTGATATTCGAATGAGCGGTTTCACGCCTCTTGTGCCTAGCGCTGTGGATAGCTTGGTTATTACGCGAGGCGCGTTGAATGGCACGATGCTCTACTGGGCGCCTGTGACTACGACAACCAGCGGACAACCATTTACTCCCACCTACTACATCGTCTACGGTGCTACGTCGTCTGATGGTCCGTTTGTGCCGTTCGGTGTCGCAACCACAACAAACTATCACCATCCTTTCATCGTCAATACACAGGACAAGTACTTCTACTTCGTGAAGGCCAGCGACGGGAGTGCAGTCTCGGCAATCAGGGAACTCGTGAAGGAGCTTGACGCTAGGAAGTAAGTTCTTTGGCGGCACAGCAACTGACTATCAGCTTGACGAAGACCTGCAATTGCAGGTCTTCTTCTTCTGTGAGAGATCATAACACGAATCGGGATGGACACCAACTACCCCGCTTCGTCTCGTACGCATAGCTCTTGACTCACATAGAATTGCTCCGTATATTAGTTGAACAAATGAATAAATCTCGATTGTGCGATGATTGTTTTTGTTACGTTTAATTCTTTCTTCTTGGCCGGAGGCAGACAAAGTCGCCCGGAGGTGATGGCCAGAGATCGGCTTGTCTTGGAAGCATCTGACGCGGCGGCTCGGCATGAGGTGAAGGTTGGTGATGCGGTTAGCCTGGCTCGCCGGAGATGCCCGGGTTTGGAGGTCAAAGAGCTGCGACCTGAAGACTATGCGGAGAAGTTTGAGCAGACCTGGTCGATCATTGCCGAGTTCACGCCGATGATCGAAACGACCGACCTACATCAGGGCTATCTCGATATCACGCAGGATGCTCATCGATTTGGCGGATGTGATGAGTTCATGCGTGATCTTACCAGAGAATTACTGAAGCGCACTGGTCAAGCAATTCGCTGGGGAGGCGGTGCTGACAAATGGCTTGCGTTTCTTGTAAGGGAACAAGATCAGTTCATTACTCCGCCAATTGAATATCTTGTCCTTACGAGATTGCCGTTGGATTCGATGTTGCTGCCGGAGCAAGTTGCTGAAAGACTGCACCACTTTGACATTCACACTGTCTGGGATCTCCTGAACCTACCTGACGGCTTCCTGGAGTCGAACCTGCGACTAAACCATGACTTCGTGCTGCGCAGTTTGACGCGACGGAAGGACGCTCTGCATCCGAACTTTCCCACCCGGTCTGTCGTTGCAGCCGAAGATATTGTTGATCAAGATGAAATGCGACTTGAACGCGCCGTGTCGCGCGTGTCGAGGAACCTTGTCGGGCAACTTGACAATATCAACATGCAGCCTTCCACCCTACGACTGACATTCAGGACGAAACGCGATGTTTTGAAGCTTGAATGTAAACTTGCGCAAACGGACATTTCGCAACCTCGGATCGAGCACATCCTTCTACGTGAGCTCCCCATGATGAT
>CAZQBX010000118.1:0-5084 GCA_964592145.1 uncultured Ignavibacteria bacterium | reverse complement strand
TCTCGGTCGTGTCGGCCTTGCCGTTGACGGCGTGGGCTTCGAGGAAGTAGTTGATCACCGTGCCGGGCGACTGCGCCGGAATGTATCCGATATACTCGTTCGGATTGCCGGTCGTGACCAGCGTGTCGAGGTAAGGATTGAAGTTAATCGAATAGCGCACGAACAAGGATTCCGGTCTTAATGCCGCATCGGCTGTGATAGTCGAAAGTACCGCATAGGCATTGACGGAGTCTTTAGTGTCATTCAGCGGCGTGTGAACGATCTGCACGCCGGCATAAGGATCCCACGTGTTAAGTGAAGTCGCGCCGGTGTTATCCGGATCGAGCCAGTCTTTCAGACGGGTCGATGGAGTACCGCCACCATTCCACGACAAAGAGAACTTGCCGTAGTAGTCAGCGCGGAGATCATTGCATGCAGCCCAGCCGCCGTGAAGCTGTCCGACGACCTGATGCTGCTTGTTATAGAGCGGAGAACCGGATGAACCACCTTCTGTTGTTCCGTCGTCCCAGACTGCGATGCGCCAATGGCTCAAGCTGGAATTGACAGTGCTGCCGAGGTAGTCGGTTGATTCGTAGTTATCATAATCGAACGAAATCTTCTTAATGTCGCCGGCCGGATGGTGAATGGCAACAGCAGAGTCGCCACCGATGTTGACGTTATTCCATCCGCCGAAGGTTACCTTATATGAATCAGGGGGCGCTTCATTCAAAAGCAACAACCCGACGTCTGAAGTCGAATAATTTGCCTTAAGTGTCGAGCCTTGAACGGTCATGTAGGTGGGACCGTTAATATTCGCGCAAGTCGGACTTTCATAGTTAAACATGATGATCCAGGTATTCGAGCTGCCGAGGCAGTGGTTGGCTGTCAGGAAGTAAGGGGTCTTGTCCTGACGAACGTTGTTTATCATTGAACCGGAGCACCAACGCGTACCACCGGACAAGAGCACCATCGCCACCGAACGCTTTTCCTTCTGCCAATTGGCGCCTTCGGGACAGTTGACGTTGTTATTACAGGATCCCGAGCCACCAAAGTCCAAGGCGTCTTTTACAGTTTTGAAAATGTCCTTGTACGCGTGAACGACGCGAGAGATGGTCAATTCGCCTTCATAGACTACGGATGCCGGTTCATAGTATTCGACGGTAACTTCGTCTCCCATAACCGGCTGAGTTGCCATTTCACCGTGTGGCTTATTGTTTTTGGCAGTAAACGCGCCAATAACATAGGTACGATCGGAATTGTACACGAACAACTGCGCACCCTCGGGCAGGCGGTACTTGCTGTAGATCAAGTTGATCGAGTATGCGCCGGGCGAAGAGAAGGTAATTCGCCAGATGCGACCACCATCAGGAAGGTCTTCCCAAGTTCCGGAATTATCGAGTGAATAATTGACGTCAAAAGGGGCGCCGAATCGGAATGGCAGGGCCTTTGATTCCTCGGAGGCATCTTCGGCCAACAAAGCCTGGACATCCACCGGAGGCATCATCAAACGCTGAGCATTTGACCGCAACGATCTTTCGAAGCTGGGCGGAATCCCGCCGTCAGAGATTTGAGCCGTGGCGGTGGTTGTTGCCAGCAGAAGAATTCCAACGGCCAACAAAAGTGCGGCCACCAAACCGCCTTCGGGATAGAAAGCTTTCCTGGCGCTTGTTAAACCATCCAGGCCAAGCGCGGGTGTGCGATAGACATTTTGCATTAGACCCTCTCCAGAGTGAAAATAGGTAACCGACTGCTCTTGTAAGAATAGACTTAATATACCTTTAATTTCTAATATTGCAAGCAAAACTAGCCCTGATCAGCTTGAGTAAAATGGGCGGCCTTACCTACGCTGGGAATCGATACTAGTATCATTGTGCGAGTTATGCTTGCATAGTGTGACGATCGCAGATCGCCGCGGACAGCTCAAATAAGACGGGAGTCCCGATTCTTCGGAACTCCCGTCATTTTGGACTAGATGTTGATCAGATCAGAAGCAATCTGAATGATTCGACAATTAGTTGCCGGCCACGCAAGGAGCTGGGCCGTTGCTAAAGATGTACTGAATCATGCGGACTGCGTCGGAAATGGTCACCGCACCGGAGCAGTCGGTGTCGCCAATCATCACGTTCGCAGGCGGAGTAGCGCCGGCGAAGATGAAGTTGATCAAGCTAACTGCGTCGGAGATATTCAATGAACCGTCAATGTTGAAGTCACCCGGGAAGACGATCTCGGCGCCATCCGGAATGATAAACGTCGACGGAACCGGCGAGCTCTTACCAATAATGACTACATCATCGGTGATCGACTCGGAGGTTGCATCATTGTAATCCCAAGCCACTGTGAACGTCAGGTTATTGACATCGAACAGCAAGCCGTACGGGTTGAGGAAGGTGATCAACGGAAGCGTTGCTTCAACAACCGCACCGCCGAAGTTAGGATAGCTCGGAACAACGACAGCGCTGGCCGCCGGAATACCGTTGATGGTAACCGTTGAAAGGTTAACATCAGCAGCGGTATAACCACCATCAAACATTCCGAAGTGGAACTGGTTGGTGATCGGCGTAATCGCGAACTTGTAATACAGGTACTGCGGGTTCGGGGCAATTTCAGCAGCCGGAGCATACTCGATCACATTGATCGTGTAGTCTTCGACTTCACCATAGGATGTGGTGCCGCAAGCCGGAAGAGCGCCGGTGTAGGCGATTCTGACTCTCATACGAGTCGGGCCAACAACAGCAGTCAACGGCGCAGTAACGGTTCCGGTAAAGGAGGCCGGGCCACCGCTCATCAGAACTTGTTCTGATGGCGAGAAGCACTGATCGGCATCCCAATCGACCCAGACGCCGCACTGGTCGCCAGTATACGCAAGACCGTTGGTTACGGTGATGGTATACGGGACGGTCTGAACGAGGCCGGCCGAAATCGCAGTGTAATCACTGTAGCTCGAACCGCAACCTGAAGCGTTATCGATTGAGCTTAGCACGACTCTGCTGATATATTCATCGCAGAATCCGTCGCCTGCGCAGTATCCTGTCGAGGCTACTGCTACGACATTGATGGTATACGGGCCTACTGCACCTGGTTCCGTAAGGACCGGATAGTAGTAGGTACCGGCCGGAAGATCCTGCCAGGTCATCGAGACGTTGCCGTCACCGCAGGTGGTAGTATTGAACGCAGCAGCGGTGGTGAAGCTTGCGCACGGGCAACCTACTGCAAGGTTCAACCAGGCATTACCAAAGGCCGGGCTGGTGGTGCAATAGTCAAGAGTAACATCCGAGCAAGCGGTAATTGTGAAGGCTTCCCAAGCATTCGCACCCGGGAAGGAAGCGCAATCCGGAGCCGCACCGGTGTTGTCACCAGTAAAGGTGACCGGCACACCAGAAGTAAGCACTACCGGCGTTACGTCTTCACAATTGTCGTTCGGTGGCGGAACAGTGGTTTCGATCGTCAAGAAACCAGCGCCAAAGCTGGTAGCGCTATAGCCGGTAACTTCGATCTTATACTGGTTTCCACCAATGACCGAAACGATAGCTTCGGACTGAAGGCCGCAATTATCGTCTTCACAAGCCAACTGAGTACCAAGCGGTACACAAGCACAACCATCATAGACGGCAAGCTTGGTATCGAAGCTCGAACCGCAAAGGCTAACGCGGGCATTACCCGTCATTGGAGCGGTGAAGCAATACCACAGGTTCTTGCCGGCGGTCGAGCAGGTGCCCGTTCCGTCGTGTGTCGCAGCCTGGGTATTAAACGGCAGGTTGAGCACATCGCCGACCGGTGTCGCGCTGGCGCAATTGTCGTTCGGTGGAGGCGGAGCCGCGCCGGCGAACGACAGACTGAAGTTCGGGACGCAGTTCGGTGACGGATAGGTATCGACCATGATATAGTAAGTACCAGCCGCTAAGTTCAAGCCAAAGAGAGTCTTGGATGTACCCGACGAAGTACCGATAAATCCAATGCATGAGCCGGTGGCGGCGTCAAGCGGGCAAACGTTATCGATTGCCATGCCGGTCCAGGTCGTGCCATTCGGATTAAGGGTGATGTCAAGGAGCAACGGCTCGGTAAGGACAAGCTGGGTGATGTGGTCTTCGCCACCGTCATAGCTGCCCATACAGGTCGTGCTGTAGTCGTTACCAAAACCGCAGTTGGACAAACCTGACACCGTCAACGGAAGGCTTCCGGCACCAATAGTAACCACCAACGGGTCAGCGCAGTTGGCGCCATCCGGCATCGGCGGTGATTCGATGATCGTGAGATCAAAGTCAGGGATACAAGCCGGAGCCGGCCAAGTGTCGACCATCAAGTAGTAGTCGCCCGGGGCAAGCGCCAGATTCAAAATTGAATGGGCAGTGCTTCCCGAGTTGGTTGATATGGCAATGCAAGAGCCGGTAGCGGCATCAAGCGGACACGCGGTCGGAAGATCAATGGCCATACCGGTATAGGTCGTGCCCTTCGGGTTAAGCGTAATGTTAACCGTCACAGCCGAAGTAACCTTGATGAAATAAACCATGTCTTCGCCACCGTCGTACGAACCCAAGCAGGTAGCATTGTAGTCGTCAACACGACCGCAAGTATACTGGTTGGCATCGGTGTACGGCAGTTGAGCCGGCAGGTTTACTACGTACGGATCGCTGCAATTGTCACCGGGGGTAGCAACCGGGCAAGCGGTCGTGCAGTCAAGACCACCATCCCAATCGCCGCCAAGTGTTGCGCAAGCAGCTGCGGTGACATCCGCGCACGAACCGCCGCCATAGCAGCAACGGCCGACTGGAGCGGCGTTGTCATTAACGGAAACCAGGTCGACACCGCCTTGAGCGCCGTCAACACCGGTATAGCGCCATGCGAGCACGACGCTGGTTTGGCCGGCATAACCGCTAAGATCGACGGTTTCTGCGGTCCAAGTGAAGTTTGTGAATACGCCTTCGCCTGATTCATCCCAAAGGAGGGTCGGGAAAGTGGCGCCGCCATCGGTTGAGATATACAGTGCAAGGTCGTAGTTGTCAAACGGGCTGACGCCCCAATAGTAGCTCATCATCCAGTAGAATTCGACCTTCAAGTTGGCGGTAGCGCCTGTGAAGTTCATTACCGGAGTCTTGAGCCATTCGTCT
>CAZQBX010000117.1:233-5177 GCA_964592145.1 uncultured Ignavibacteria bacterium | reverse complement strand
TCAACGACCTATTCCAGCCTAAAGGCTTCCATTCGGGCAAGCGGTGGCCTGATTAGCCCAATTATCGTTCGGCCTGTGGAAGATGGCCGATTCTTGGTTGTTGAAGGTAATACGCGTGTGGCGATCTATCGGGAACTTGCCCGCGAGGATGGGTCCGGGAAGTGGGAGAAAATTCCCGCCGTGATCAGGGATGTCCTCGATGAACTAGATGAGCATGCAATCCGGCTTCAATCCCACCTCGTGGGTCCCCGTCCGTGGCGAGCCTACGCCAAGGGCAAATATCTCCATCATCTATACCACGATAAGAATTGGTCTCTGAATCAATTGCTGGACTTCTGTGGTGGTAACGCAAGAAAAAAGGAGATCGAGGAATACATCAATGCGTATGCGGACATGCAGCAGTATTACGCTGCACAACTTCAGGCTGGTCAAGGCTACTCTCATTTCAGTGCCTTTGTGGAACTACAAAAAACCGGTATCAAGCAAGCGATAGTCAAATCGGGCCACACGTTCGAGGATTTTGCAACCTGGCTAGCGAACGGCAATATCGCACCACTACAATCCGTACGGCAGCTACCTAGGATCCTTGGCAATCCTATCGCGAAACGAAAGTTCATTGAGCATGATGCCCGAGAAGCAATTCGGGTTCTGGATCAGCCCAACACGAACGCGGTCATCAAAGATGCTTCGTTGGAGCAGCTTGCTGGCGCTTTGGCCGCAAAACTCCGAACAGAATCGTGGGATTCCATCAGGCCCATCATCGAAGACACAGAAGGATCAAAGGCGCAGGCGTTATTGGATTGCTTCGAGGAGCTTAGGAGTCTCGTCAAGCTAATGGGTGTTGAACCCGATGGCGGAGAGTAGCCTCCACGCAACCTTGGTTGAGCGCATTGCTAACTATCTCACTGCAAGTAATTCCGATTACTTGCTGTTCGTGGATGGCCGTGCATCAATCGGGATGACGATTCCACCGTCGATAGACTCGGTACGACCAGATGTTTTCGGGCGTGATCCGAAGTCCCGGAAGGCAGTAATAGGCGAAGCCAAAACGCTCAATGACATCGAGAATCCGCATACAGAGCTTCAGCTGCTGACATACTTCCGTTACCTCCAAAATGACGGTGGCGGTATGTGCTACCTGGCAGTCCCATGGAAAGGGTTGGACAAGATGTACTTCCTGGCAAGACGGATGAAGCGAATAGCAAATGCCGGCGAAGTTTCTTTTGTTGTCCATGGCTGGTTGTTGCCCGAATCAGAAAATTGCTTTGTGCGCCATGGCTGAACTTCCAAGACTAGCCCTCAAGCATGAGCCTCGCCTTGATGCGAAGTTGGAAGCTTTCCCTTATCAAACGGAAGCAGTCGACTTTGTTGCCAGCCGTGAATACGCTGCGATCTTCCATGAGCAAGGTCTTGGGAAATCAAAGATTGCGATTGACGTCGTCCTGCGTTGGCTTGCCAGTAAAGACATCGACACTGTTATCATCTTCACCAAGAAGATTCTTGTTGCAAATTGGCAGCGTGAATTTACATCTCATTCCTTCTTGAATCCAGCCGTTCTATCTGAAAACTCGCGTTCGAATTACTACGTTTTCACTGCACCGACGCGCATCATCATTTGCCACTTTGAGGTAGTAAAAAAAGAGTTCGAACGATTCAAGATATGGCTTGGAACACGACGAGTAGCTGCGATCATTGATGAGTCAGCGAAACTTAAGAATCCGGAATCAGATCTGACCCAAGCTTTCTTCGGATTGGCACCGCTTTTCGCGCGCCGAATTATCATGACCGGCACACCAGTCGCGAATCGACCCTACGACATCTGGGCTCAAATATTTTTCCTCGACCAGGGGCTTGCTCTCGGCACAGACTTCAACGACTTCAAACGTCAGACTGATCTGACCAGGGAGTTGCATAAGGATTCTACCGAGTTTAATCGGTTTCAGGAAAAGCTCACTTCGATCAATGACGCACTGAAAAAGATTTCGATAAGAGAAACAAAGGATGGTGGTCGAATCTCGCTCCCTCAAAAGGAGTACGTCCCAGTTCTGACTTCATGGGAACCGTCGCAGGCGGAACTCTATCGACAGGTAAAGGAAGAACTGAGAGCAGCAGTTGTGCGGGATGGAGAACTGATAGAAGACGATCAGGAATCAATTCTCAAGCGACTACTTCGATTGATTCAGATTGCATCCAACCCTCATCTTGTCGATGAGAGCTACGGTCAGGAGCCGGGCAAGCTTCAACCTTTATATGACCTGATCACTGACATCACACGATCAGGTGAAAAGGCCATCATTTGGACTTCTTTTAATGAAAATTGTGATTGGCTGGCGAAGCGCCTGAGCGCTTTTGGCGCCCTTGCTCTCCACGGGAAGTTGCCGATTGATCGAAGAAATTCTGTGGTTAAGTGGTTCCTGGAAAATTCGGCCGATCAGGTATTGATCGCAACACCCGGCGCGGCCAAAGAAGGACTCACGCTCACCGTGGCAAATCACGTGATCTTCTACGACCGCACCTATAGCCTTGACGACTATTTGCAGGCTCAAGACAGAATTCATCGTGTATCGCAAACCAAGACATGCTTTGTCTACACGCTACTGATGGAAGATTCGGTGGATCAGTGGATAGATTCGCTAATCGCCGAAAAGCGTCTTGCGGCACAATTAACGCAGGGAGATATTGCTCTAGAGCAGTACCGCCAGCAGGCAACAATGAGTTTCTTCGAAATACTAGACCAGGTTCTTAGTTAAGCAACTCTATCAGCACCAAATATTCCATCATGTTCGAAAACTTTTCCGAAGACATCATTACGCTGCGCGGTGAGGAAATCACAGTTCGAACTGGGAAGATGCCCCATATTGACCTGCGCTTCTACTCAGAAAACCCACGCATCTATTCGCAGGTCTGGAAGGACCCGGAGATTGAGCCGACCCAGGAGGCCATCTACCGTGAACTCATCCGTGCCGAACATGTTCGAGAGCATCTGATCCCAAGCATCCGCCACAACGGAGGGCTCATCGAGCCCGTCCTTGTTAGGCAAAACGTCGTTCTGGAAGGTAACAGTCGTCTGGCAGCCTATCGCGCATTATTCGCGGAAGAACCAGAAAAGTGGTCGATGATTCGAGTTCGAATTCTTCCGGACACAGTGACTGAAAGCCAAGTGTTCTCGCTTTTGGGCGAGTTTCATATTGTTGGAAAGAAGGACTGGTCTCCGTTTGAGCAGGCTGGTTACCTATGGCGCCGATTTAACAAGCACAATGTTTCACTCGACGACCTCAAGAGCGAGGTTGGCTTGAGTAAGCAAAGGATTAGACACCTGATTCATGTTTACGGATTCATGCTGGAACACAAAGAAACTGACCAGCTCAAGTGGAGTTATTACGATGAGCTATTCACAGGCAAACGCTTCGATGAGGCTCGAGAACTATTCCCAAACTTTGATGAAGTTATCGTAGGAAAGATTCAATCTGGTGAAATCAAACGAGCTGTCGACCTGCGTGACGATCTTCCTCTTGTTGCCAAGGGAGGTAGTAAGACGCTGAAGAAACTCATGGATGGCCGCCTTGACTTCGAAGAGGCTATCGCCGAGGCGCATGCTCGTGGTGCAGGTAATCTCTCAAAGAAGCGGATGGAAGATTTCCGGAAATGGTTCGGGGAGGATGACCGCGACGAGGATATCAAGAGTTCTGCCGGTGAAGAGCGAAACGCGATCAAATTCCTGCTCCAGAAGATACGCGACCGCGCCGATGGGCTACTGCGCAAGCACTTTAAGCAGACCTAACCGAAGTGTGTAATGCGACACAAATTACCCTGAGACGGCAGCAACAATATCCAGTGCAGTCTTTGTGCCCACCTTCGCTGATCGTGCGTTGGAAAGAACCACCTTTAGCGCCTTGAGTAGTGCTCGTTCCGTGGCCTTGGAGAGCTTTGAGGCCTCCGCTTCGTCTGCGCCATCAATCATATCCCCAAGAAATTGAATGCCTATTGTGCGTTGGTCAAGGCGGGTGGTGGCCATCTGGTGATCGTCGGATCCTACCCCCAGTTTTTTTACCTCCCTAATTGCTTTCTGAACGTGTTCTTCTGTCAGTTCATATAGCGCTTTTTTGAGCAACAGAGGTGTATTGTCCCTTTGGGCCATACTGTACCAGTCATCAATCGATTGGAAATGAATCTGGACGTTGCGCAGTCGCTGGCGCTGCTGGGATCGGGTGCGAATAAGATGAGCCAGTTCGCTGGCTATTGCCGACAATTCTGACTGAAGCCAGGTGTAATGAATGGTGTGCTCGAAGTCGTCACGCCGTCCATTGGGAATGATTTTTTTGGAAGAAACGTGGATGTCCCCCATCGCCCAGACAGCGAAGCGGAGTTCAGGGAAAAGCGGGGCCAGTAGCGACTCATCGCCGACCTGGATATTTCCGGCTCGTAGGCGAATACCTCCCAGTCCTAGTTTTTTTGGGATGGCGCCCATGTAGGCGTGATCGGCAATCCAGCCGAAAGCCGACAGCTCTCCATCGTTGCCGAAGAGTTCGATGTATTCGACACCACGCAACGTATCGGAGACCTTGGGGTTGAACTCGATGATATTTCTGGCTCGGTGATAGATTGGGCCTATCCCGTCATCTAGCTCGACTCGGATCGGCGGTCGAATGCCGCGCTCTGTGAGAAACTTCTGAATCTCATCTCCGAAACTGAAGTCTGGATGGAACGGCACAGGTGCAACCTGCGACAGGTAGGAACGTATGGCCTGCTCGTTCATGAGGAGGTCGTTCTTGAGACGTTGCACCTTCTTCAACTCGACTTCAAAGAAGCGCTCAGCCTTGTCCCTGGTTGGGAACTCTTTATAGGAAACAACTTCACGGATGATGTCGACTAGGCTTCCCGAATACGAAACATCTCTAATCTTCTCTTTCAGGGCACGACTGTTCCAGCAAACCTCGACGATCT
>CAZQBX010000117.1:0-223 GCA_964592145.1 uncultured Ignavibacteria bacterium | reverse complement strand
CCCTCAGCCTTTCCACGGAAGATCAGTTCCTGGCAGTAGCCAAGCCCTGAGAGACGGCCCACACCACGGAATCCGCGTAGTGTTGTTCCACGTTTGTGGCTTGCGCCAATGGCCGTGATCCGTTTGACGAACTCTCTATTGGGAATGCCTTCACCATTGTCACGGATACGTATCGTGCGAGTTGTTTGGTCTAGATGGATCGTAATGTGTGGATCGTCCAAAG
>CAZQBX010000116.1:0-5194 GCA_964592145.1 uncultured Ignavibacteria bacterium | reverse complement strand
TCTCCGGCGGACCTTCTCCAATGCCGTTGCCTGCCGGTGACGCCGACTGCAGTGGCAACGTGACGATCTCCGACGCAGTCTATATGATCAACTACATTTTCGGTGGCGGACCGGCGCCATGCTCGAGCTGTCCGTAACTTAATTCCCGCCACAACAGTATTCCCCAAAAGGAGACGCAAGTCTCCTTTTTTGTTGCTGTTCAAATACAAACAACTAAGTTGACATACAGTCCACAATGAAGCTCCGTGGCGTTGATTGTCAGTGGAGTTCAGACGAGGGTTCCGCAGTGCTGCGATTAGTGACTTCCAGTCTGGTATCGTTCTTGTTGGTGACTATGTTCGCCCCGGACGCTGCTCAATCTCAAGACAAGTTCGAATACGGTTCTGAAAACATGCCGATAGCCTTCACCAAGAACGTTGGGCAATGGGATGGCCGCGTTCTCTTCAAAGCAAATTGCAGAGGTATGATCGTCTGGCTGACAACAGAGGGTACCTTCTATCAACTCGTTCGTGCAAAAAACTTCGGTTCAAACGACAAGTTAAGCCGGCAGAAGCGCAGATTCACTAATGGTCCGGAAAGTGAACGGGACACCATTGAGCAGATCTCCATCATGAAGACAAATGTGGGAAGCAACCTCTCGGCAAGAGTCGACGCGATGGGCGAATTGACTTTCAAATCGAACTTCTTTATCGGAAACGACCCGGAGAAATGGCGAACCAACGTGCCGAGTTATTCTTCCGTGGTCCTCCACGAAGTGTATCCACAGATCGACTTGAAGTACTATTCAACAAGCGAGGGCAATTTGGAATATGACTTTGTTGTCCGCCCAGGAGCAGACTATCGGCAAATTAAGATCAAGTACGAGGGCGCCAGCCTGCTCACTATCGGCCAGTCGAGCGACTTACGAATAGACACGAAGTGGAATTTCCTCACCGAGCAAGCACCAAAGATCTATCAGGAAGTTAAAGGCAAGCGGAGACAGGTCTCCGGGTCATTTCGACTATTGGACGAGAGCACGGTCTCGTTCGAATTGGGCGATGACTATGATGCAACTCTCCCGATCACTATCGACCCAACGATTGTCTACAGCACATTCCTTGGCGGTTCGGCTTACGAATGCGGAGCAAACATTGCCGTCGATCGCGAGGGTTCAGCTTATGTTGTCGGAGTCACTTATTCCACTGACTTTCCCAGCGCGGATTCGACGCACTCCGGACCTATGTGGACCGACGTCTTTGTGTCCAAGCTTGCACCGGACGGCAGTTCGTTGGAATATAGCACCTTAATCGGAGGAAGCGATGAGGATGAGTGCTATTCTGTCGCCGTAGACGATTTCGGTTGCGCCTACGGCTGTGGATGGACATTTTCTCCGGATTTTCCTCTTCAGAACAGCTACCAGTCCGAATTGAAGTTCTTCGACGGAGTATTCTTCAAACTCAATGCCACTGGAGATACCCTGATCTTCTCAAGTTATTTTGGTGGCTCTGGAGTGGATGAATTTCAGGATATTGTTGTTAATGATTCGGGTCAAGCCTATTTGATTGGTTTGACCAGTTCGAGTAACATTCCCTTGTTGAATCCATACCAGTCTGCGATTTCAAGTTCGAATACCGGCGAAGCGTACATTGTTAAGTTCTCGATGACCGGCAACGAACTTCTTTATGGCACCTATTTTGGCGGCAGTGATTGGGAATGGGGCGGCTTGATTGCCGTTGATGCTCAAGGGCAGATTGTCGTCGCTGGAGCAACGGAATCAACGGATTTTCCGACCAAAAACCCGATTCAGGCATATACACGTGTTATGGATTCATATGTCGCAAAATTTGGCGAGAACGGCGATACTCTAATCTACTCAACTTTCATCGGTGGATTCAATGGGGACGACAAGACATTTGGATTGGCTGTAGATAGCTTAGGCTGCGCCTACATAGGCGGAACCACCAGTTCAGCAGATTTTCCGGTGAAGAACCCGTTTCAGCCGAAGTATGTCGGCGAGGACGCATTTGTTACCAAAATCAGCGTTAATGGAGATTCCATCGTTTACAGCACACCAATCGGCGGAACTGGCGGCGACCAAGGTTTCGATCTCGCTCTGGTTGGGGAGAGAGCCATCATAACTGGTTGGACGATGTCTACCGATTTTCCTATCAAAGACCCGTATCAAACAAATGGATCACCCAAGGTGTTCGTCACCGAGCTCAGTCCAACTGGAAGTTCTCTGGAATTCAGCACACTGCTTGGAGGAATCCGTAATTCGTGGGAGCAAGCCTATGCTGTGGCTTCTGACCACAATAGTAATGTCTATATTACTGGACACACGACATCGATTGATTTTCCTGTTTTGGGTCCCATTCAGGATTATGCCGGGGAGTACGACGTCTTCGTTACGAAACTCAAGCCAGAGTTTCAATGCGGCGACATCGATGCCAGCGACGAGATTGTGCTCAGCGATATAGTCTATTTCGTTAATTACATCTTCGCAAACGGTCCGCAACCGAATCCAATTGTTGCTGCAGATATTGATTGTAGCGGACAAGTTACTGTATCGGATGTCGTCTACCTGATAACGTATATTTTCTCCGGCGGACCCGCGCCGTGTGCGAGCTGTCCGTAAATCGCATTTCAGATGACGGATATGAAAGGAGACGAAAGCCTCCTGTGTTGTTGTCAGCTGTATTGAATATCAGTGATTAAATTCGAGTCAAATCATCTACGTGAGCCATGAATCGGTTAGAGCGTTATAGATACGGAGGAAGTATGCGCCTTGCAATCCGAATTTGTCTGGTGGCAGCGGCAGTTGCGATTCTGCCGATAACTTCTCGGTCAAACGAACAGGAAACCAAACGCACCAAGGGTAGTTCGATTGCATTCGTCGAAAACATTGGCCAATGGGACAGTCGTGTATTGTATCGTACAGAGGTGCAGGGAGCAGTTATCTGGCTTACCTCGACGGGGCCATACTTCGAATTTCTAAGACAGCTCGAAACATCCGCAAGTCCTCATGCCGGGGTACTTGACGAATTTCTTTCAAGAAATCGTTCAACCCGGCAGAGAGTTGAGAAACTGATCATTAGTACGGCGTTTGTTGGAGCGAATGCAGACCCGATTGCAGTTGGCAATGACAAACTGGAATTTAAGAGCAACTTTTTCATCGGGAATGACCAAACGAACTGGCGTACTGATGTTCCGAGTTATTCATCAGTGACCATTCGCAATGTTTATGACGGCATCGATGTGACTTACTATGGAAGTCGGGATGGAAATTTCGAGTATGATTTTGTTGTCGCTCCTGGAGCAAGTTTCGAGAATATCCGAATGAGATATGGCGGGACGGAATCGCTCACAGTCGATTCAGGTGGCAATCTCATGGTCGCAACTGGATGGCACACTTTTCACGAAAGGCAGCCGAGCATCTTTCTTGATATCAACGGAAAGAGAGAAGAAATCGACGGTCGATTCTCGGTCACAGAAGGCACAACAGTTCAATTCCAACTGCTTGACTCATTAGATCCAAGTTCCACGTTAATCATAGATCCAAAAATCGTCTTCAGCACATACTTGGGCGGTGTGGGATATGACGAGGGAAACTCTGTAGCTGTCGATGCTGAGGGATATGTATACATTACAGGCAATACGTGGTCTGCCGATTTTCCACAACTAAATTCTCACCACGCTCTGGCTGGTCCGACTGACGTCTTTGTTTCAAAACTCAGTCCATCAGGGGAGAGTCTCATCTACAGTACGTACATTGGCGGCCAGGGAAACGGTGGATATAGCGGATATGAGTCTGTATCCGGCATTGCAGTTGACGTAAATGGACGCGCTTACATATGCGGCGAAACTTTGTCCAGTGATTTTCCCAGAGTGAACAACTTCCTGCCTCTAAGCAATCCTTACAACGGATTTGTTGCGCGTCTGAGTCCTTCCGGTAATGCGCTTGAATTCAGCAGTTATGTCGGTGGCCCAACCGGCGGGTGTGCAGCGACAGAGATTACCGTCGATGATTTTGGCTGTACGTACTTAGTCGGAGTCGCATATGGTTATGACTTTCCAGTTGTAGGAGCCTTTCAACCTTTGCCCGGTGGCGGAGAATCTCTCGACGGTTTCCTTTTGAAGCTTGATCCCTCTGGAATGAACCTGATCTTCAGCACATACTTCGGAGGAAATGATCGCGATGGCATCTCCGGCGTTGCTGTTACGGAGAGTGGGCGCATTGCAGTTGCAGGTTCAACGAACTCCGTTGACTTCCCACTGAAGAGGCCGATCATGACAGAGGTCGATGGCCACTACGGAGAAGACGGATTTGTAGCGATGTTCTCCGCAGATGGCGACTCTCTGATTTACAGCACGATTTTGGGCGGAAGCAATCTCGACGCTGTCTATCAAGTTGATGTCGACAATGAGGGATGCGCTTATGTTACCGGAAGGACATCATCTGCGAACTTTCCGGTGAAGAGAGAGTTTTTGACATTCTACGACGGAGATAACGGATTCCTCTCCAAGATCAGCCCTAATGGTGACTCTCTGATTTTCTCTACTCACCTGGGAGGGTCCTTATACGACGAGGCGTTCGACGTTGTGGTTGTCGGTGGTTGTGCGGTCGTTACGGGCGAAACGAAGTCATCGAATTTTCCATTGAAAGATGCATATCAATCCACGCTAAGATCGCAAGATGGCTTTCTTACCAAATACTCCGCCTCCGGAGATGCTCTCGAATATAGCACGTTTCTCGGCGGCAGTGGATATGAGCGCATTTTTGGAATGGCAGCCGATGCTGATGGCGCGACTTACGTGACGGGGGTAACGACATCACTGAATTTCCCGCTCATCAATTCATATCAAGGCGCAACCGGGAACTTCGATGCATTTGTCGTGAAACTAACCGATGAATTCCTATGCGGCGAAGTTGATGCTTCCGGCGAAATCTCGCTGACGGATATAGTCTTCCTGGTATCGTACATCTTCGCAAACGGTCCGCAACCAAATCCTATTGTAGCTGCAGATATTGATTGTAGCGGACAGGTTACCGTATCGGATGTCGTCTACCTGATAACGTATGTTTTCTCAGGCGGACCGGCACCGTGCGCGAGTTGTCCGTAAAAACAGTGTACAAAGAATTGTCGGGCTCCACGCTTCGCCGGGAGCCCGACCTACTTCCGACTTCTCCAAAAGTATCTTCTCTAAATCGCCGCAA
>CAZQBX010000115.1:3873-5223 GCA_964592145.1 uncultured Ignavibacteria bacterium | reverse complement strand
TGAGCGTGAAGGTAGGAGAGGCCTTCGACATAGCGGTTGACCGTACGCAGACCGACTATCGGCAGGTGTCCTACCACGAGACGGAGGCGCGCTACGAAGTCAGGATCAGAAATCACAAGCGAGAAACCGTGGAAGTAAAGGTCTTGGAGCCGGTTTGGGGTGACTGGAGTGTGTTAATGCACTCGCATGATTACAGGAAGATTTCATCGAGACAAGTAGAGTTTCCGGTAACGTGCATTCCGGATTCGCAGACTGTGGTGACGTACACGATTCGATTTCGCTGATATGATTATCCCATGACCAAACCCATTTCCGAACTCCAATATCCTTTCTCCGACGTCGAAGCCAAATGGCAGAAACGCTGGGAGGAACAGGGCACGTACCACTTCGACATCGCATCGCCGAAGCCGAAATTCTACGTGCTCGTCATGTTCTCGTACCCCTCCGGCGACAAGCTGCACATGGGACACTGGTACAACTTCGCTCCCACCGACACGTTTGCGCGCTTCAAACGCATGCAAGGCTACAACGTGTTCGAGCCGATGGGATTCGATGCGTTCGGTCTGCCTGCCGAAAACTACGCCATCAAGACCGGCATTCATCCCGCCATTTCCACGAAACAAAACATCGCCTTCATGCGCGAGCAGCTTAAGCGCATCGGGGCGATGTATGACTGGAACTTTGAAGTAAACACGTCCTCGCCCGACTACTACAAGTGGACGCAGTGGTGGTTTGTGCTGATGCTCAAGCGCGGCCTCGCTTATCAGAAGGAAGCGCTAGTCAACTGGTGTCCCAATTGCCAGACCGTGCTCGCCAACGAGCAGGTCGAACCGGACAACACCTGCGAACGCTGCGGCACACCCGTCACGCGAAAGAAACTCAAACAGTGGTTCTTCAAGATATCCGAATACAATCAGCGTCTGCTGGACGGCCTCGATACGATTGACTGGCCGGAAAAAACGAAGGCCATGCAGCGCTACTGGATCGGCAAATCCGAAGGCACGGAGATCGCTTTCGATCTTTTCTCCCCCCACTCCGTGGGGGGACAAAAGGGGGAGGGGGGTATTCGCGTTTTCACCACCCGCGCCGACACCCTCTTCGGCGTGACATATCTCGTCCTCGCCCCTGAGCATCCGCTGACCATGGGTCTCTGTTCCGCGGAGCACGAGCCGGAAGTGCGAAAATATGTTGACACCGCCCTCGCCATGACCGAAGTGGACCGCGCTGCGTTGGATCGTCCCAAGACCGGAGTCTTCACCGGCGCCTACGCTCTGCACCCGTTCACCGGCGAAAAAATTCCCATTTGGGTCGCGGATTACGTGATCGGATCCTATGGCACCGGTGCCGTCA
>CAZQBX010000115.1:0-3863 GCA_964592145.1 uncultured Ignavibacteria bacterium | reverse complement strand
ATCTTCCCATCAAAGCTATCTGCAAACGCAAAGACGGCGGACCGCGCTCCGGGGACGGCTCGTTCAAAGTCATCGAAGCCGAAGACAGCATCATGATCAATTCCGGCGAGTTCACCGGCTTAAGCGGAGAGGATGGCATTCGCAGGGTCGGGGAGAGGCTGAAGGAAATGGGGAAGGGTGGACCCGTGACCACCTGGCATCTCCGCGACTGGACGATCTCCCGCCAGCGCTATTGGGGCGCGCCGATTCCGATCATCTATTGCGACCAGTGCGGCGTTGTCCCCGTACCGGAAAAGGACCTGCCCGTGCTCCTGCCTGAAGACGTGAAGGAATACAAGCCCAAAGGCAAGTCCCCGCTCGCCGCAGTCGAGTCCTACATTAATGTAAAATGTCCGACATGTGGCGGTAATTCGAAACGTGATCCGGATACCATGGACACCTTCGTGGATTCCTCATGGTATTTCATGCGATACCCCGACGCGCGTTTGGATAGCTCTGCTTTCGATAGAAGTCATTTGAATCAAATGCTCCCAATTGACCAATATGTGGGCGGTTCCGAGCATACATTCGGGCATTTGATTTACTCGCGTTTCTTCGCCAAAGTTGCCAAGGATGCAGGTTATCTCCAGTACGATGAGCCATTTACGCGCTTGCGGCACCAAGGGATGATCTTGAATAACGGCAAACGCATGTCGAAGACGGCCGGCAATGTCGTCGCGCCCGAGGCCGTGATCGAAAAGTACGGTTCCGATGTGCTGCGCTGCTTCATGATGTTCATGGGCGATTACACGCAGGGCGGCGAATGGTCCGACAAGGGCATCACCGGCGTGGAGCGCTTCGTCTCCCGCGTCTACCGTCTTGGAATCGCCATCTCCTCGGCTACTATCCCCCCACATCCTGTGGGGGGACTAAGGGGGGAGCTTCCTCGCGATCTCAACCGCAAGCTCCACCAGACGATCAAAGCCGTCACAACGGACCTTGAAGCCTTTCAGTTCAACACCGCGCTCGCCCGGCTGATGGAGCTGACCAATGCCCTCTACGCTTTTGTCGGTTCAGACCTGAAGGACGTTCAACGCACGCCTGCCACCGAGCACGCGGTGAAATCACTGGTCATCCTGCTCGCCCCCTTCGCCCCGCACCTCTGCGAGGAATTGTGGCATCAGCTAACTACCATCCCCCCACATCTTGTGGGGGGACTCAGGGGGGATACTGTCTTCGATTGCCCCTGGCCCACTTACGACGAGGACATCGCCCGCGAAGACCGCGTAACCATTGCGGTGCAGGTCAACGGCAAGCTCCGCGAGACGGTTGAGGTGCCGCTGGACCTTCCCGATGCCGAGTTGACGCAGTTGGTTTTGGCTCTGGAGAAGCTGAAAGCTCACCTCGATGGCAAGCAGGTCGTCAAGACCATCGTTGTCCCCAACCGCATCGTCAACATCGTGGCCAGGTAGCGCCGCACTGTTGTGCGCTCTTGTTGTAATTCCGCACGGCTGCGCGCTGGTTGCGGCGCACTGTCATGCGCTCTTGGAGTAGGGGCGGCTCACCATGGCCGCCTCTTTTCTTGATCGCCCCGAAAGTCACATAAGATATATTATGTTGAGTAAGACTTTGTGGGATGTGCGCTCGTTCGTCCGCAACCCCGCCGAAATCTTAGTGCTGAATTCACCCTTCCCCGCCGACGCAGGTTACCAAAGGGTCCCCTGTGGATTGTCCGGCCCAAGACGTGCGTTGCCTGCCCGGAATCTTCGAGGTGCAGTTTCTTGGTGGAAGGGCAAGGAGAGGAGGAGAATGTGAATCAACTTGAACAAATAAATGGCTACTTATGATCCGTTTCCTTGCGAGATTCGCGCGACGAAACCCATTTAGCATGCTCCTGCGACACTAATGATTCAACCCTTTCTGCAAGCAATTTAAGACAATCTTCTGTCTTAGTATATGGCCCTGCAGACGCGCCATACAAATATTTTTCATGCTTCAAGTACTCTGCAGTTGAGCGATACGTTATCCAGTTGTGTTGAAATTGGAATACCTGCTGGATTCCTTCCGACACAACTACCACTACGCTAAGGCACGCCGTAATAAGCGGCTCGAATTCAAATCCAGCTGACAGTGGCACAATTGATCCCAACCCGATTGTAATGATCTTTAGTGATCCAAACCATCGTTTGCTACTCTTGCTATGCGAATCATACCACTCGATTTGATCTTCAAGCCGCATCAGAGTTACATTTTCATCAGCCATCTATTTTCGCTCCGTGCATTTTTGGGATTTATAAAGTGGGCCCACTTGAACTGACTTGTGATACTCAAAGAGGGTTTTTTCAATAGACCGTACTGTACGCTCAGTCACTTCGGCTATTAGTCTTAGCATTGTCAAATAGAGGAGCCAGTCTGAAGTATTGAAACCAAGACCATCGGGTTTAGTGTCAACTGCACCATGTCTGAACAAGACTTGCCACACACGGACGTCAATCACTCCATAATGCTCCGGCCATACTAGAGTGAGAACTGACGAGGCCATCGGGATACTGACTCCGTGAAGACGAGTTAAATGGTTCACCCGAATTTTCTCATCCTCGCAATTAAAGGCCTCTTTAGTCAAGCCAAGTACGTTTTCACGATCATTCGACTCAATAAGACGAATAGCGCGTGGACTCTTCCAATAACAAACGGCGCTCAATTCCTCTAGAGTCATCCTTCTGTCCGAGCGAATCCGTGACAAGAGCCTCATTAGCTCAATAGTGTATTCACTCTCTTCAGAAGTCGGTAACTTCCTGAGCAATGCGAGCAGTGACTTAAATGAACTCGTGTTCATCGCACTCTGAACTCGCAAACTTTGAAACAGCTCATAGAATTGCGCTACTTTCTCTTAAGATAATCCGCAAGATCGCGCCAAGGTATAACAGAAATTTGAGTCCTGTTTTCGGAAATTGTCTCTGGTAGCTTGGCCGGGGGATGATCCCCTTTGTGAACTGCAACGACGGTTTTGCCCAATTCCAGACTCTTCTCTATTTCCCAGCGCACCCACCGACTACTCGCAGTATCCTGTGAAACATAGACTACGGTAACTGAGCACTTCTCAATGCGCTCAGTAATCTTGCTCCGGATGTACTCTCCTTTTTCGCTTTCGTAAGGCACTTTAACTGACCAGTCATTGAACTCGATTTCCGAAAGGTCGTTTTTCGCCTGACCGCGAAGTAGATTTACCTCATCTTGGTCCTCAGCGACAAAGGAGATAAACACGTTCTTTCGACCTTCATGACCTTGTAGTTCCTCTCTGGCACGTTTTCTCAACGCGTCAAGATTACCAAACGATGATCCTCCGCCACTCGATCCGCCCATTTTCTACTCCTTTGAGATAAACTCTTGACATGATATGCAAACGCCGCAAGGTGTCTCGCCTCCTGCATGGCAGGAGTACGTCCCTTCTATGGCCAATTCCTTAGCTATTCTAATCACACTAGCCTTGTCCAGTGTCATCAAAGGAGCAATAATTTTCAATTTCTTTCCAACTGCAAGACAAAGTAAATCCTCAACGTGACGCAAATACTTAGATGTCTGGTCAGGAAAAAGTGAATTAGCTTCTGAAAGCAAACCTATCCCAACGGCATTGCATCCCCGAATAACACCGTAAGCTGCCCCACACAGTAAAAAGAGCGTATTGCGGCCCGGAAGGAATGCTCTTTCAACAATGTCTAAGGTCATGTTAGTTAGTCCTGATGGAATCACGCGTCCAAAGTCCCTCAAGCACATTCGCTCAATCTCCTGCAGGCGGTGTGTGGGGGAGGGAGCAGGCGGTGCGGGCGGTGGTGGCGCGGCGGGTGGGGGGGCGTCGGGTGGTGGGAGGGGGGCGGGGGGGGGGG
>CAZQBX010000114.1:0-5292 GCA_964592145.1 uncultured Ignavibacteria bacterium | reverse complement strand
TTTGTAGTCGGCCTGCTTCTGCTTGATCTCTTTCCACCACGCCTCGTTTTTCACGTACCACTCCACCGTCTTTTTGATTCCACTCTCAAACGTGTGTTTTGGTTTCCAGCCGAGCTTCGAGATCTTGGCAATGTCCACCGCATAGCGGCGGTCATGGCCGGGCCGGTCATTTACGTAGGTGATGAACTCGTCGCCTTTGCCAAGCAGGCTCAATATCGATTTGGTAACGGTGATGTTAAACTCCTCGTTATTGGCCCCGACGTTGTAAATTTCTCCGACCTCGCCCTGATGAAGCACCAGATCAAGAGCTTCGCATTGATCCTCGACAAAGAGCCAGTCGCGCACCTGCTTGCCGTCGCCGTACACCGGCACGGGCTTGCCTTCAAGCAGATTCGTCGTGAACAGTGGAATCAGTTTTTCCGGGTATTGATAAGGCCCGAAATTATTCGACGAGCGCGTGATTAGCACGGGCAATTTGTACGTCACAAAGTATGATCGCGCGAGCAGTTCTCCGCCGGCTTTCGCGGATGAGTACGGAGATGAGGGATTCAACCGATCCGTTTCCTTGAAATGACCGTCCGCAATCGAACCGTAGACTTCGTCGGTGGAGATATGCAAAAAACGTTTCACATTCTGTTTCCGCGCCTCTTCACACAGCACGAATACGCCGCGCACGTCGGTCTCGACAAACGCGCCGCCCTCGTGAATCGAGCGGTCCACGTGCGTTTCGGCGGCGAAGTTCACGACCGCATCGCACCCCTTCATCGCCTTCGCCACCGCCTCGGGATCACAGATATTGCCGTGAACGAACGAATAGCGCGGATCCTTTTCGATGTCGCTGAGATTATCCAGATTGCCTGCATAGGTGAGCGCATCGAGATTCACGATTTCGAGCTTCGGATACTTCGCGAGCATCCAGTGTACAAAATTGGAGCCGATAAACCCGGCCCCGCCGGTAACAAGAAGACGGTTCATGAAGGCCTTTCTGCTTCCCAAGTTGACAACAGGAAAGAGGCCATAGTGCCCGCAAGATCAACGGCAAGCGCTGCATGAGCCTCGGACGGTCCTGTCGCCTCTGTGCCTCGACCATGGGCGTCACCTAATTCGTTTCTAAGACTCGCCATACCGCCGATGATAGAAATGCATCCCCCAAAAATCCTCCTTAGAGCATCATTTGAAGTTTGACTTGGCGCAAGCCTCATCGTTTCAGCTACAAGCTTGTAAAGATGAGGTAGGTCATTACTCCGATCATATCTAACTCGGCAATCGTCAAGGATCCGTTTACAAACCGCTTCTAACAGACTTCTCGCAGACGTAATTGCGCCATCCGGATCGCTCTTCTTCCGCTTTTGAGCTTTGCTCCACGCATCTCGCACGTGATAAGAATCTACTGTTGCCAATCTATCATGCGCTATCTCATCCGTTGGACTCTCTTCTCTGTCAGGGAGTTTGGGTTGCCAATTCATTTCGACAATATAGGCCTCTGGCGCCAAACAAGTTTGCAGAGAATTGTAGATGTCATCTCTTGCTCCTTTGTATACGCCATCAATATTCTGCCAAATTTTCCGCGGCGCACGAATTGTCAGCCAATACATCTCAACATCTGGACCGGCTCCAATTGCTGTACCGTAATCGATGTTCTGTATTTCGACGGCACATTTTGACAAAATGTCCGCCGCTTCGTTCTCGCTTCCTTCCTTCAGCCATTGAATTGCTTTTTGAACAAACTCTAACATTGGCTAATCCTTGATCAGTTTTGTGCACCGATGGGTTTTCGCGGTCTCCGATGATCCACCGTCGTAAACCACTCTTTCCCCGTGATCTTCGACCCAAACAGGACCCTTCTTGGATCAACTATCATCTCCACTCTCACCCGATCCAAGAACGGAAACTGGAGGCTCGACCGCATGGCCTGCAAATCAGCCCCAGAAATGAACTGATCTTGGGCTGCCGCAATCTCAAGTTGCTGCGTCAGAGTATTCTCGTTGTGTAATCGTGCTCGCGCAACATCGACAAATTCCGGATTCATTTCATAGCCGACGGAATGTCTGTGCAGTCGCGCCGCCGCCACGCTCGTTGTTCCGCTTCCCAAGAAGGGATCGAGCACAGTTTCGCCGGGAAAGGAAAACATGCGAATTAAGCGATACGGCAGTTCAACGGGGAATTTCGCAATGTGTCCCTCCTGTTTCTCACCCGGAAAATTCCAGTGTCCGGCAAAATACTGATTCCATTCCTCGGTCGTGAGTTTGGCGGCGTCCTTCTGCTCGCGCGTCGGCTTTGGCGCGTCGCCAAGTTTCTTGAATAACAGAATGAACTCGTAGTCCAGTTTCAGGATGCCGTTGCGCGGAAAGGGGAACGATCCCATAACTGACGCGCCGCCCGTGGTGTTGGTCGTCGTCACTTTTTGCCAAATAACCGCTCCCACATAGTCCATGCCGATCGCTTCGCAGAACTTGATGATCTCGGTGCGAATTGGAATCACCTTGTAGCGGCCATAGTAAACGGAACGCGCGAACTGATCGCCGATATTTACGCACAGTCGGCAGCCGGGATGAAGCACTCGATAGCACTCTTGCCAGACCAGATTCAAGTTGTTGATGTACTCTTCATAGCTGTCATCAAAACCGATTTGACCTGCGACACCGTAGTCTTTCAATTGCCAATAGGGCGGCGACGTAATAATCAGGTGAACGGAATCAGCCGCCACGTGAGACATGCGTCGGGAATCTCCTACGACAATCCTGTGCGATGTCTTACTCATTCCGACTGGACTTTTGAGTTTTGAATTGTGAGTTTCATTTCTTCCCCCCCTCCACCGCAATCGTCTTGCAGAGATATTTCGGAGAAAGACCGGCCAACCACTCGGGGGAGGCGTCCACGCCCGATGCGCGGGTGACGCGAAGGCCGTGCGCGTGCATCAGCCTGGCCAGGAATTTGTGCGTGAAGATGCTCATGTGCCGGGGATCGGCGGCGGGGCCGGGCATCTTGCCGCGAACAAGCTGGAACAGATACTCGACGAATTGAATGTTGGGTACGGTGATAATGACGTGGCCGCCCGGTTTGAGCACGCGCGAGATTTCGGAAATCGCCTTCTCAGGAAAGATCAGATGCTCGATCACTTCGAGACACGTGACACAATCAAACGACGCATTCTCAAACGGCAGACCCTCATTGTCAATGTCATTCTGCACGCCTTCATCGAGTGAATCTGCCGCCGCCAGCGCGTTATCGGCGAAATCCGTTCCGGTGATGTGCACGCCGTTCAGCAGCGGCCGCGCAACCTTCGGTAAGAATCCGTTGCCCGTGCCGATATCGAGCCACTTTTTCGGTTGACGGAGTGCGAGTCGTTCCGCCGCAAATTTGAAGCGCCCGCGCAGTTGATACGTATGCGCGCGAGTGACGAGGCGGTCATCCCAGCTCTGCTCATTCAGTTCGCGCAGCGATTTCATCGAGTTCGGGGAAGATTTTTTTCCATTTGGGTCCGCGCCGCCGCCAGAGCAGAAATGCGCGCTCGCCGGGTCCCACCAAATACACGGCGTCAATCGGTTGGTGTAGGAATTTTCCGAAATGCCCGCGTACCACGCTGGCCAGGTGTGCGATGTCGGTATTGGTGGAGGAAAAGCGCAGTGTGGAGGGATGGGCAAGCGTGATCAATAATGCCAGCGGCATGCCCGTGTGCGCAGTCGCGTACTTCTTGATCTTTCGCTTCAGCGCGCCGACAACTCGCTGTTCGAGCAGTTTCTGCCGCGATATCCCCTCTTCATCGATCTCATCGTCAGGCTCCTTGCGCGTTCGCTTGACGACGTCCTCCGGCTTGAGCGGAGAAGTAATCTCGAAACCGACGCGATCGTGGCCGCGTACAGCAACGACGTCGGGCCAGTGATCTTTTTCCGTGGGCATGAAGACTTTGAAGTGCGCGGGACCGAACCGGCTGGAAACGGCTGCATGGAACCAGTCCCACGTGCGCCGTTCAATCAGTTCATTGGATGGACTGGCTGAATTGTCAGGGTCATTCATGGCTCGAGAAGTTCATCTTCGCGCGCAAGATATCGATGATAATAGGGAGTAAATGCGCCGCGCGCGGAAAGTCGGTCCAGTACGAAATATATTCCGCGCTCCTTATCCTTTGTGGGCCAGAGACGCCGGCGGATCCAGTCTCCCGACTCATGCGCCGCCTTCCAACGAAATTGCCAGAATTTATTTCCTTCGGTTATCGACTTCTGACCAACCTCGCTTGGAGCAGCGCCTGCAAAACCGAAGCGGGCAATGTAGCGATTGAGGGGATCAAGCTTCCTGGCCGCGGTCAGCGGATTGGATAGCCGATACCACGGCTCGCCGAAAGTTGCCGAAGATGCGGCGCTGACCACATTGAACGTATTGATGGTCGGACAGTAATCCTTGAGGAATCTGCGAAAGAAATCAGCAACGAGTTCCGGTGCAAGATTCAAATTGCGAATCGCATAGCGGGCGAGCAAGAGTCTTGCGCGGTTATGCGGCAAACCGTTCTTCAACTCGGCGATACATGCGTCCACAATCGGTATTCCCGTCTTGCCCGCGAGCAGCATCGCGTGCTCGGGGGTATCTTTGCCGCGCGCGCCTGCGGGGTGCTTGTACTCCTGAACCTCGAGCGAACTGCGAGCGAACTCGCGGAAGATGAGTTGCCGTTTCACGGCGATGAGATAAGCCTCTTCAAGTGGTGCGAGCTCTGATTCTGCGAGAGAGCGGTTTATGTCCCGCAGCACGTCTCGCGGATCAAGCTCACCCGATGCCAGCAACGGACTCAGACCGGAGGTGGAATCCGTCAGCAGATCGCGATTGGAAGACTTGATCTCAACAAGCATGAAGTCTGAATGATGAAATATGAAACCGGCTCTTTTCATCCTTCATATTTCATACTTCATGTCTTATTTGAACACGATGTCCCACTTGTAAGGGATCTTCGGATCGTCATGTGCTGCGCGGTGCTCGTCGGGATTGTTGTAGTCGTAGAGCTGATCGGGCGCGTTGACGACTACCGATTCGCCCTCGGAAATACACTTCCAGCCGTGATAGACGCCCGGCGGAATTACGATCAGCATTGGATTATGCTCACCGACGAAAAACTCGTTGACTTCGCCCTTGGTCGGCGAACCTTCGCGCGCGTCGTAAAGCACAACCTTGACCATGCCCTTGACGCAGGTCATCTGGTCCGATTGTTTTTTGTGGTAGTGCCACGCCTTGACCACTCCCGGATAGTTGGTGGTCATGTACACCTGCGCAATCGGCAGATAATCGGGATCATCCTTGCGCAGA
>CAZQBX010000113.1:0-5406 GCA_964592145.1 uncultured Ignavibacteria bacterium | reverse complement strand
AGCGGGCTGAAAAGCGTCTGGTTCACCCGTACACCTGGGGCGCCTTCATCGCCACTGGCGATTGGCGATAGCCGCTCGTCGGTGCACGTTTGATTGCCTTAGTCAAAGAGGCGCAGGCCCCGTGCGCGCTCAATCTCGTCCAATCGGTTTCGGAGTTCATCCCGAAACCGATTATCCCAGTATTTGCCGGTCGTCAATGATCGCGCTGTCCGACGCATCGCCTTCCATTCGCCTTTAACCGCCTCGTAGCTGCTCTGACGTGTCCAAAGACCGACTTCGGAAGCGGAGTAGGAAAAGTCAAGTCGAACGAGTCGCTGAAGCTCCTTGTCGATAGATGTGACTGGCCTTACTGCACCGACTTGAATCCACTCTCCCGATGTGTGCCTTTCCCAAACAATCGATTGGTTTGAAAGAGTAATTTTCACTCTGCCATCGCAATGTTGCGATGCGAGTAAGACGACGCCAACAACGGCTATGGATGCCATCGCCCATGGATTCCTGTGTTTTGACATAGGCTACTCCCATCTAATTGGTACTACCTACCTAACGCCAATCTAAAGCAGTTTTCGGACACTTCGATGAGAATTTCCGCTGGTCATTTCCGAAATCGCCCTCCCGCTATCGTTGGTTGGTATGATAACAGACTAAACGGAGGAAGAAATCATGAATCTCGAAGATCTTTACGGAGTCCGCCAGGAGCCGTTTGACGGCGAAATGCTCGATGCCATGGTCGAATACATGATGTCGGGGCAAGAGGCGGCTTCGAAATAGGATTGCATAGCCAAAGGGTGGGTGCGTGCCGGCGCGGCAGATAGAGGGGTCTGTCGCGCCTTTCTAATTGCGGTCCCGGTCTTCACCGCACCGTCTACCCCCAAAAATCACAAAAACCTCCCGCCTCTTTCCGAATTCGCCCATCAGCAGTCGTTGGGTAGGGCAGAGCACAAACGCACTCTGAAAGGAGACAGTCATGAAATGGAAGAGATTATTCATGTTTCGCCACACACAAGAGGAGGTCACACTCATGCTATCAGAGTACACCAAAATGGCAAGGTTGCTTGAAAAAGCGACAACAGAAAATCCCATTAGTCAAAAGGAGAAGTCAATCATGACCCAAACGCTAAAATTTACACTTTTCGCCCTGGTCCTGGGTATGTCGATGTTACTGACCTTTGGATGCAGTGATGATCCGGTTATGGTAGACCCCGATGTTGATCCAGTACCCAATTCACGGGCGCCTATCGACTCGCTCATTCTTGGATTGCCGGATATCGTGACAAGTACCTCCGGAGTAGTCTCAACAAACTCGGGCACCACAAGCAATTGGGCAGGCAAAACAGGTGCACCAAAGCAGGACCGAGTAACTGATGAAGGACAGGATACCTCAATAGTAGGAGGAAAGATTTGGGTTTGCCAAGAACACGAGCGCACCTATTCTGACGTGAATGATCAATTTCCTCTTTTTGGGGAAAACGCCGACGTCATTTGGCCGGGAGCCACATTACAAGGACAGTCGTTATATCGAGCGACACCGGATCCTATCACAGCACCGCGCGGGCCAGGCGATCTCGTCTGGAGCCAGATCAATGGCAGTACCCTGTCCAGCGTTCACGTGGAGACAACTTCACTCGCTTCTATCAAGCGTGCGGCTGATAGTCTACTTAGCGCTCAGCCAACTCAGGTGCCTGCCGATCTCCAATTGTCAATTACACGTGTCTCCACAAAGGAGGACCTCCAAATCGCTGTTGATGCAAGTGCGGACTTGTTCGGGATATTCGGTGGCTCTGCAAGCTTCAACCTTGACGAGGATGTACGTTACAACTACTTCATGGTGACACTCAGGCAAAACATGTTCACACTTGTTTATCAGCGTCCCGAACAACCACATGAGTATTTCGCGCCAGGTGTCGACCTAACTCAAATCGCACCGTTCGTAGGGCCCAATAATCCCCCTGCATATGTATCATCCGTAACCTACGGGCGAGTTTTCTACGCGCTGATACGCTCATCCGAAAGTGAACAGGACATGGCTGCAACACTTGATGCCAACTTTACCCTTGGGGTTGTCGGTGCCAGTGTTGGCTCAAGCGTCAACTACTTGACTGATTTTCGCGACTACAAAGCTCAGTGGTTCGTATACGGCGGAAGCACAAGCGAAATTGGTGATGCCATCGGAGGAGGGCTGGGCACGCTGAAAGCATTCAAGGCAGCACTACAGAGTGGAAGCAACTTCCGGCTAGCGAAGCCGGTATTTGCCACGATTCGCAGCGTCGCCAGCGACGAACTCGTTCGGAATGGCTACACGCTTGGCTATACTTATCGTCAATGCCAGGCACGCGGTGAGATTTGTACGCCGGCGCCGCTGTCGCCGCAGCCAGATGCAATTCTCGACAATGGGTGCAACTTCACGAACAATTCTACTTCGTGGACGTTTTCCTGGACGGCTTGCCCAGGAGCAACAGGGTACCAGATTATGGTCAATCAAGCCTCTCTCGGTACCGTAATTGATGCCCCCAATGTTACAGGTACGAGCTACACCCGGTCATTTTCAACACCATTTACGGTCCTAAGCGGATGGACTTGGAGGGTCCGATCTTATCTGAGCACCGGCTGGGGACCGTGGAGCAGCCAGATGTCTTTCACGCTTGAGCCGGTTGGTACTGACTGTAACCCTCGCTTGGAGTTGTTTCAACATCCCAATTACTTAGGTGACAGGCGCACTTTCACCAGTGATACGCCGGATCTGGATCTAGGTACAATCAACTTCGCCGACGTGGCATCAAGTTTGAAGATCTATGATCTAAACCAAGTTCGTCTCTATGATGGCCGAAATTATACCGGAGAATATATCACTGTGACCGGTAACATCGCTGACCTACGAAGTGTCAGTCCGAATTTCAATGATCGAATAGGTTCAATCGACTTCCCACCATTCAGATAACGACCCTACTGGCAATTACCAACGACTGGCGCAGGGTATTTTGCGCCAGTCAGTTTATTGTCCACGATAAACTACTACGAACCCTCATAAGAGATCTCTCACTTCGATCTGTCCATTAGCCGGGTCGCCCACAGCTTGTCGAAGATCCCGGTTAAGGGGCTTTGGGATTGTCTGAAAAACAATCGAAAAAAACTTCCCGCCTCCTTCCGAAATCACCCCGGCGCGGTCGTTGGGTAGGGCAGAACACAAACGCACTCTGAAAGGAAACAGTCATGAAATGGTTCACAGCCCCAACCGAAGAGGATCGCAGCCACGAGCGCATCATGGCGATCCTCGATTCAATCGACGAGGTCGAGCTGTTCGGCACGGCAGCGGCAAACGAGCCGACCCATGCTTCGGCCAACAATCCACTAACCGCCAATCAAGCACGGGAGTAACCGTCATGAACGCGCAAACAGCACTCGCCGCGCGTCGCACCGACGCCTTCGGACCGACAGAACCGAACCGGATCAATTTGCACAATGCCATGAACAAGATCAGCACAGCCCTTCGCTACGAATTCCGCGAGATTCACTCGCCGCAAGAGCTGGAGCAGGCCTTCCGTCTGCGCTATCGGGTTTACCGTGCTTCTGAAGTCCGGCATTTCATCGCCGAGAATCCGCACGAGCTGGACCTCGACGCTTATGATATCCGCGCACACCACTACGGATTGTTCCATTGCGACAATGGCAGACAAGAACTCGTCGGCTGTGTCCGCGTGGTTACCGATCACGAAACTGCGACAGCATCGGCAGTCAGACTCATTGCCGAGAGCTACGAGCACTTCTATCACGTTGCAACCGAAGCTCCTCGCGAAGTGTTTCCGATGCTTGAATATGTTCCCTATCGCGAAGAGATACTTAATCTCTATCGATCTTGCAGTGCACTGGGGAAGGAAGTTGTTGAAGCTGGCCGGCTCGCTCTTTGTCCCGATTATCAGAGTCGCAAACTTGGGGCATTGATCGTGCATGCAACCGCAGCTGAGTTTATCACGCACCGTTATCATTATGCGTTGATTAATGCTCACTACTACGCATCACGGTTCTATCGCTCTGGTGGCTTCAATCTCTTTCCCGGAAGTAGAGATTTCTACCTAGTAAAGTATCAATTTCATTCTTGTTGCCTGCTCGGCTCGATCGATCGCATTCCAGCGTCGTCCCGCCCAGAAATCGAGTCGTATGCTCAACAAATTCGCAGCCGTGGCCAAGTACAAATTAGAGTCAAGAACGTGCAACCGGACAGCCCTGTGCCCACGCCGGTCGCAATCACGGCACCGCACTACGAATTCCGCGAAGTCACCGACGCCGCTGGTCTGGAAGAGCTGTTTCGCCTGCGTTATCGTTGCTTCCGCAACAGCAAGCTCGAAGGCCTCGTGCCAGAAAACGAGCACGGCCTCGACATCGATTGCTACGATATACGGGCTCGTCATTTCGGGATTTATGAAAACAACGGCTCGAGCGAGCGCCTCGTCGGCAATCATCGACATGTCACCGACCGCGAACAGCCGGCAGCGGCCGCGATACGCGACATTGTCGCAACAAGACCCGAACTGCAACAGCGCGTATTGACCAATCCGAAGCATCCGTTTCCGGTGCTCAACTACTGGCCCGACAAGGAGCCGATTTACGCACTGTACCGCGAAGCCACCAATCGCGGCGAGCTGATAATCGAAGCCAGTCGCTTGGCGCTGGACCCATCAGTCGATTCGCTGGCAGTTGTGAACTTCGTCTTTCAGGCGACGGTGGCGAGCTATCAAGTACTCGGGGGTACGCACGCGCTGACGGTAATCAACTCGAACCGCAAACGCTACTATCGCAGGTATGGTTTTCAGACCCAAGCAAGTCTCCCGGACCGCTTCATCGAAGAGGCACAGTCGGAAGGCTCGGTACTTGTGTGGAGTTTTGCGGAGACAGCGACTCCTATGCAAGAGCAGATAGCGCGCCTGAAAGGCGAGTACGCATGCAATGGTCGTGTGCGGTTGATGGTGGCCCAGAATGATGAGAAAGGACAGTAAGATGATAAAGCTAATCACCACATTGGTGTTCGTCACCACAGCCTATGCGCTCCCGCTGATTGGCAGCCCTGCGCTCATCATCGACTGGCGCATTGTCACGCTCATGCTTGCCGGCGCCATCATGCTTTTGACACAGCCGGCATTCAACTTCAAGGACGCCTCGGCGCACAAGGACGACGACCGCCTCTCGGTGATCCTGATTCTCGGCGCCGGTCTCGTCTGCCAGATCTTGCCGGTGCTTGAGTGGGCTTATCTCCGCCAATTATCCGAGGGTACTCCCAATGTGGTCGCCATCACCATTGGCCTTACGATGCTGATCGGCGGGCTGGCGTTTCGCATCTGGTCGATTCGCACGTTGGGCAAATTCTTCACGGCGACAGTTCAGCGCGTCGAAGGGCATCGCGTAATCAAGCAT
>CAZQBX010000112.1:0-5430 GCA_964592145.1 uncultured Ignavibacteria bacterium | reverse complement strand
CAGGAACAACGATGGGATTGGCGGCGGTCTCTCCCTGTGCGACGGTGCAGCTTGTGACATTGACTTGCCACGCACCGCAGCAACCGGCGGAGTTGCAGTCGATGGTCAGATAATAGGTTCCGGTATTGAGAAACATGCAGGCGATGTAGTCGTTTCCGCCGCAAATGCCGATGACTTCAGTGATGTCGGCCAGACAAGCCGCAGTACCGAGTTTCATGTCCACGACGAAGAAAGTGCCGGAGGCATCAAAGCGGTAAAAGCCGGCGGCGTTCACAATAATAGGCTCGACATGATCATTCCCCGCACCTGCCGGACAGCTATTGCCGGAGGAACAGGTGTTGCCGCCGGTGAAACCGGGCACGACCAGCGCGGCGGCGGGGCCCGCCCAGCAGGCGACGAATACAGTCAGGATGCTCAGAGTTCTCATTGTCCTGACCTCCGTGGATTAATTGCACAAAATCATGTACAATATAGGACAAACGCCGGTCCACAGGCAATAGTAACGGTGGGGCCGGATTAGAAACTGACCAAAACGGTCAACGGAGAAATGAAAGCAACTCAAGCGACTCAGTATAGAGTCAAGCCGGACGGCAAAGTCAAGTTAAATCAAATAGATACGGAAAACACAGGGCCGTTCGAGAGTTCCCCGGTGGGCAAAGAGCAGGCACGGGCGGAGGTCGACAAGCTGACCGATCAGACGGCCAAGCTGCAGGAACGGCTCTATGCCGAGTCCAAGCAGGCCCTCCTGATCGTGCTTCAGGCGATGGATGCGGGAGGCAAGGACGGTACGATCAAGCAGGTGATGTCAGGGGTGAACCCGCAGAGCTGCCGGGTCTCGTCGTTCAAGGCACCTTCGGCGGAGGAGCGGGCCCATGATTTTCTTTGGCGCATCCACAAGTCGGCACCGGCGCGGGGATTTATCGGGATTTTCAATCGTTCGCATTACGAGGATATTCTCTGGCCGCGTGTTCACGAAGGGCTATCCGACAAGCTGATGAAGGAACGATTCCGGCAGATCAATGATTTCGAGCAGATCCTGACCGAAAACGGAACGACGATTATCAAGCTGTTTCTGCATATCTCGAAGGACCAGCAGAAGCGGCGGATTCAGCGGCGGCTGGACAATCCGGACAAGCACTGGAAATTCGATCCTTCGGATATTGCGGAGCGGAAGCTCTGGCCGAAGTATATGTCCGCGTATGAGGAAATTTTTGAGGCGACGAGCACGAAGCTCGCTCCGTGGTACGTGATTCCGGGGGACAACAAGTGGTTCCGGGACTGGGTAGTGGCGACGATTGTGCGGGATACTCTCAAGGAGATGGATCCGCACTACCCGCCGCCAAGACCGGGGATAGATTTCGGGAAGGTGAAGGTTGAGTAGGGGGGCGGGGGCAAATCGGTTCAGAGAGGAGGGCGGCGAACAAACCGGGAAATACCATGGAAGGTAAGCGATTTATCAAGCGGATCAAGGTGCAGAATCTCCTCTCGTTCGACGAGGAGGGGATTGACTTTGAGCTTGAGCCTTTGAATGTGCTGATAGGTGCGAACGGGAGCGGGAAGAGCAATTTGGTGGATGTGATAGATGTACTTACCACAATACCCTCAGATTTCACCAAACCATTTACTCAAGGCGGTGGAATTTCAGGTTGGCTCCGTGAGGGCAAAAACGGCCTAATAAACTCAGCAAGAATCGCAGTAGAATTCGATTGTGAATCAGGGTATGAAATCGAGTTCGGTGTCAATGCAAACCGACCGACGATCAACGAAGAGGTCATCTGGCGCATCATTCCGCAACCTACTGCTGACGACACGCATGAAAACCAACGAGAGACCATTACCCGATCCGAGTTGATCAAGGGCTTCGGTGATCGCGTATTTCGATCTCAATTGTTTGGAGCCGAGCTCTCGAAGGAGAGCTTCTCATCCTCGAAGTCTATGTTGAGGTCACCGTTTTGGGGAAAAGTCATTTCACTACCATATCCATCAGTCGATCTATTTCAAGAAGTGCCAATATATCGAGCAATCAACATAAGCAGGCCATCTCCTGCAAGGCTCCCACAAAGTTCTGATTTGCCTGGTGATCATATGCTTCCAAATCGAAAGAACATCGGTTCTGTACTCAGCGAGCTATTAAATCGGCCTCAACAGAAATCTCAGATAATCAGCCGACTCAAAGAACTCAACGCCGAAATAGTAGATGTACGGGTCGTGATAAGTGGTGGAACTGTACAAGTTTTCTTTCAGGAGAGCGGCTCCGACACACCTATATCATTAAGTAGAATTTCGGATGGCACATTCAATTTTCTGTGCCTCCTACTCATCCTTCTTCACCCCTCCCCCCCCCCTCTTGTCTGCATCGAGGAGCCGGAATTGGGTCTTCATCCGGACATGATTCACAAGGTGGCGGAGTTGCTGAAGGAGGCCTCGCAGCGAATGCAGTTGATCGTGACGACGCATTCTGACTTGCTGGTGTCGGCATTGTCGGACATGCCGGAGGCGATTGTGGTGTGCGAGCACGACGGGAGCGGGACAAGGCTCAAGCGTTTGGAACGCGAGCCACTCGAAGCATGGCTCAAGGACTACAAGCTTGGGCAAGTATGGTTGAGCGGTGAAATCGGCGGGACACGCTGGTAGCCTATGTCGTATAAGAAAGTTCGCATCTATGTCGAGGGCGGCGGCGACAGCAACGCACTGAAACAGCCATTGCGCCAGGGATTCAAGAAGTTTCTGACCGAGATTGATCAAAAGGTGAGTTTGAGTATCATAGCAGGCGGTGGTCGCGGCCAGACATTTGAGCGATTCAGAAACGCAATCGAGTACTACCCTCAAGAACTGAGCCTGCTCTTGTTGGACGCCGAAGAGGCCGTTTCGACCGGCGAACTTCCACGGCAATATCTTCGCACACAGAATCCCTCGTGGACGTTTCCGAATGCGAGCGACGACCAATACCATCTAATGGTTCAGATCATGGAGTCGTGGTTTCTTGCTGACAAGGAAAGACTGAAAGAGTTTTACGGAGCGCGTTTCCACGACGGAGCGATTCCCGAGAGAACTGACGTGGAAGGTGTGCCCAAGCAGCAAGTCTATCAAGAGCTGAGCGCGGCAACAAAAGACAGCAAGCGTGGAGAATACAAAGAGGAATTGAAGCGAACACGCGGGTCGGAGATACTCGAATGCATTCGAGCACACGAGGTGCGCAGCAAGGCCTCGCACTGCAAGCGGTTGTTTGATACCATAGAGGGGTTGCTCGCAAGGAGGGAGATTGAAAGGCGGCCTTGATTTCTCTGCAACCTATCGCATTTTCATAGAGTTATAATCAAGCTGGGGCGTCAAATTCAGAACAGGATGGGAGTTTGATTTTACAGAGTTTGCGGCGAGGATTCAGGCGGGCGGGCACGGAGACCCGCCCCTACGTCACGATATGTACGATTCTGTTAAGCCTCCTGGGCTCGATGGCCCTTGGTCAGGGGCCGCGGACGGGAGGGCAGCTTGAAGTCGGAATCCTGAAGTACAAGGGAGGCGGAGACTGGTATTCGGCGGGTCGGGCCTTGGCGAACCTTATTCAGTTTGTCCGCTCTAACTCAGCACTGTCGGTGGCACCGGAGCCGGTTGCGGTGGATCCGTCGTCGCAGGACCTGTTCGCGCATCCCATCATTTTTATCAACGGGCACGGAAATGTCTCGTTTTCGCCGGACGACGTGGCGAATCTACGGGCCTATTTTCTGGCGGGCGGCTTTCTATTTGCCAACGATGACTACGGAATGGATCCGAGTTTCCGCCGGGAGATGAAAAAGGTGTTTCCGGAGAGTGAATGGCTTGAGCTGCCATTTGCTCATCCGATCTACCGTGCCTTGTACAGTTTTCCGAACGGATTGCCGAAAATTCACGAGCACGACAAGCAGCCGCCGCGTGGGTACGGCTTGTATGTAAACGGGGTGATGGTTTGCTTTTACAATGTTGAGTGCGATCTTGCGGACGGATGGGAAGCACAAGAGATTCACAACGATCCGCCGGAAAAGCGGCTGGCGGCGATGCAAATGGGAGCGAACGTATTGGCGTATGCGCTGGCGAGAGGGGTGGAATAGAAAAGTTGAGATTTGAAACCTGAAATTTGAAATCGACCTGCGAAGCTTTGTCCTTCGCCGGTCGGTGAATGCAGGCGATACACTCTATCCAAATCACGGAGGCGGGTCATGAATCAGGATGTTCGCAAGGGTTTGTTGTGGACGATTCGGATTCTCTTGGCAATTACCTTTGTGCTGACGGGCGGACCGAAGATTTTGAAGGATGTTCACTGGGTAAACTTATTTGATTTATGGGGATTTCCTGGTTGGTTCCGGATGCTGGTGGGTTGGGCGGAGATTCTCGGCGCGCTGGCTCTGGTGAATAATCGCACAGCACTGTTTGCGGCGGCGGGTCTGGCGATGGTGATGTTTGGTGCAACAATCACGCAGTTTGTCCACGGGTCGCTGGTTGCTGCGGCGATACCGCTGGGCATGGCGATTCTGTTGATCGTGGTTGCGCTGGCGCATCGCCCGCAATTGATGAAAGGCGAGCAAGAGGAGAACGAGTATCGCGATTACGAAGGGGAACCGGACAGGGTACAAGTATGAAGGATGAAGGATGAAGCCGAGAAAACTCTGGCTGCTTGTTTCATACCTCATACTTCATACTTCATACCTCACTGCTCAGGAGACGTACTTCCACGCGGGGGTCGGCGCGGCCTCGGGGAACCGCTTTGGCATGCCGATCACGGCGGGTGCGGCAGTTGCGGCGGGAGAGATTCCGCTGACGATTTTGAAGACGGAACTCTTTGCGGACATTTGGCGGCTGAACGACAATATCAGCACGTCGGCGCTGTGCGACAAGTGCGAATTTCCTGGTAGCTGGTGGGGAGCGTATGAAGGCGCGCGGATTCGGATTGAGGGGTTGATTGAAGACGGCGCGTTTCCGAGCACGCAGGGAGTGGGGCTTGCGCTCGGGCAGGCGATTCCGCACTTGAAGGGCGGCGGTTACGGTGGGACGGATTATTATCTTTCAGGGATGGGATTTGTCCGTTATGATTTGAATCCGGGCCGCGCGATGGGGTTGTTTGTGGAACTCGATGTGTGGCTGAAATTGACGAACCGTGAAACGCAGAGTTCGCCGCAGGAAATGATCACGGCGAATCTGGGGATCCGGTTGCCGGGATTGGTCAAGCGATGAACGAGGAACGTAGCGCCGGACGGCTATCCGCTCTTCGTAGCGCGTTGCTTGCAACGCTGAATTCTTGAATATGCAGGCGGACAAGCACACGGGCATGGCGACGTTCCGGCGGGGTTGCGCACGAAGGGGTGTCGGGTGTCGGCAAGGGGTGAGTGCTTAATCCCGCTCGGCGGAAACCTCCGGAACCACACGAGGTCGGGTCTCCAAGAGATTGACGTTCCGGCG
>CAZQBX010000111.1:0-5500 GCA_964592145.1 uncultured Ignavibacteria bacterium | reverse complement strand
CCTTCAACCACGTTCACGTCCTCAATCAAGAGCGTGTCGTAATTCGTCTTGGTAAATTGCAGATCATAGACACCCGTGGCCAAGCGCGCGAAGCGATAGATCCCCTCGCTATTCGTTAGTGCGCTGATTCCAAGATCGAGAATCTCAACCTTCGCATTCGAAACCGCCGCACCGCTGAGCGAATTGGTAACGGTCCCCTCTATGGAATACAGTCCATTGATTTCAATTCCCCAACTGATGAGCGAACCGGTATCAAACATGAAGCGATCCACGACGCGCAATCTCCACCAGTCTCCGGTCGTGGTGTGATTCGCGAACATATTATTCAGCGATTGCAGCGGAATGAAGCCTCCGGTGAAGGGCGGCTGTCCGTCGTAGATGTTAGTTCCCGCTTCGTCATCAAACCAGCACTCCGTCATGTTCACAATGCTGTCACCGGGGAAGAGATCCACAAGCAGAACCGTTGCGGGGCGCACGGTGTCAATGTAGGCCCAAGTCGTGTCCCAACGCCACGTCGTGTCCGTTTCCCAGAGTGTATCTCTCCGAACGAAAACCGTATCAATGAACAGGGAGTCATGTTCCAGCGTGATGCGCAGGTCGCGAATCCACGTATGCTCAATCGTCACACCGACGTTAATATCTTCAATCGCAATTCCAGCGGGAATCTGGATCGAATCCAACAGGGTTCCGCCAGGGCCGTCAGGAATCGGTAGCGGCGTGTGCGTGGAAGGATAGACCTCATCGAGCGCGCGCAACGGCGGACGAACGGACAGAGCAGGCACGCTGACGCCACAATTTTTTTGCGGAGCTTTGGCCTGCTTGCCGAAAGCGGAGAGAGAAATCAAACTCGCCATGAGCAGGGTTGCCCACAGCGCGCGCGAGGTGAACATCGAAATTTAGTGTTTGGTGAGGTCTATCGAGTAGGTGATGCGTCCGTCAGAATCGGCATGGAAGTGATCAAACAGATATTGCGCAACCATGTTCATGCTTTCGACGGTGCACTCAACGCGAGTGTACTTCTGTTTCTTCGCCCACTTAATCGCGTGCTCGAAGAGCAGTTTGCCGAAGCCTCTTTCGCGGTGATTGGGGCGAATGAACAGATCGAGAATGTAGGGAATGTGCCGGGCTTCCATCGTCACCGGCTTGAGCGCGACGTGGAGAAATCCCACTGGCGCACCGCTGGAAGTTTTGCCGATGAAGAGAATTCCAAAGCGGTCATTGCTCAGGACTTCCGTGAGGTAGGCTGTGATTTGCTCATCGCTTGCCGCCTCATGCTCTTCATTTTCGGATTGATATTCGGCCACAAGCTCCAAGAGCTGTGGAAGGTCGTCGGTCTTTGCCGTGCTGACAATCATGCGTTGGTTAGAAGAATAGGAATGAATTCATCGTGGACGCAAATCGGTCCAACAGAGCAGCAATTGCGAAAGATGTGCCACATAGGTGCTTGAAAAGCACCGGCGCGGTCTCCCCTATTAGTTTATATTTTCCAGCAAGATAGACTGACCTTGTCCGACACCGACGCAGAGTGTAGCAATGCCGTATTTGGTGCCTGCGTCGCGCATCGAGCGTGCAAGCGTGCCTAAAATGCGTGCACCGGACATGCCCAAGGGGTGTCCGATCGAGATCGCGCCGCCCTTGGGATTCACGCGGTCAATCGGCATATCGAGTTCAGCAATCACCGCCAGCGACTGCACAGCAAACGCCTCATTGATTTCCCAGAGACCGATTTCAAAGCGCGTTAAGCCGGTTCTTGCGAGCAGTTTTTCCACCGCATCAACGGGGCCGATACCCATATAGCGCGGGTCCACTCCGGCAGAGGCCGTGCCGACGATTTTCGCTATCGGTTTGAGCGAATGCTCCGTGACAAATTTCTCGGAACAGATCAGAAGCGCGGCTGCTCCGTCATTTAGAGATGAAGAGTTGCCCGGCGTGACGGTTCCGCCCTTGCGGAAGGCGGGTTTCAATTCTGCGAGCTTTTCAAGCGTCGTATCCTTGCGCGGGCCTTCGTCCTTGTCAATGATGAGTGGATCGCCTTTTCTCTGCGGAATCTCGACGGGAATGATCTCGTCTTTGAAGAGTCCGCGCTCTTGTGCGGCGACGGCCTTCTGATGAGACTCATACGCAAACGTGTCTTGCATTTCCCGCGCAATGTTCCACTTCTCGTAGATGTTCTCCGCCGTTTCCCCCATGGACTCAAGCGGGAACAGCTCTTTCATCTTGGGATTGGGATAGCGCCAGCCCAAAGTTGTGTCCCACGCTGTGAGATTTCCAAACGAGAATCCGTTCTCCAATTTCGGCACGGAGAACGGCGCGCGTGTCATAGATTCCACTCCGCCCGCGACGTAGCAGTTCCCCTCACCTGCTTTGATGGCACGAAATGCGCAGGCTGCGGCCTCCATGCCCGACGCGCACAGGCGATTAATCGTCACCGCCGGAACGGAGTGCGGAAATCCCGCAAGCAGTACAGCCATGCGCGCGACATTGCGGTTATCTTCTCCGGCTTGGTTGGCGCAGCCCATATAGACTTCGTCAATCAACCCCGGATCAAGCTTGTTCCGCTCGGCAATTTTTTTCAGTACCAGCGCAGCCATATCATCGGGCCGCACGGACTTCAGCACGCCGTTGTGTTTCCCGACCGGCGTGCGCAACGCATCAACAAGATAGACGGACATTCAGGTTTATGTTAATTGAATTGATTACTGGCGAATTGCTTCTACCGCGAAGCTCATCGGAATCTCAGGTTCGCCGGGAGGGAGCATGTAGAGATGCTCGCCTGAGGAAACCATTATGCCGAAGGGATCGAAGCAGCAGAGCGGGTATTCTTCAAACTTGGTGATGCGCAGATTGTTGTTCATCAGCGCGCGGAAGACGTCGGCCAGACTCCATTGCCATTCCACTGTTTCGTTCTGCGCGATGTAGCTCCGATCCGCATAGTCGGCCTCGGGAGGACGAACATATGGTTCTTCGCAATGAAAGTAGCCGAACTTGCGCGCGATCTTCCCCTCTTCCAATTCGTACATCATGAAGACCGGATGAATCTCCACGATCACGAATCTGCCTCCGGGCTTCAGAAGTTTCGAGATCACATCGCCCCACTTGTTCAAATCCGAGAGCCACGTGATCACACCCCACGACGTAAACACGATGTCGTACCCTTTGAAAAGGGGCTCTTCTTCACAAAGCAAGAGCACATCCTTCTCAATGAACTCGACTCGATCAGAAAACCCCGCCTTCTCCGCAAGACTTTTTGCCTCGCGAATCGCAACCGGCGAAAAATCCACACCAACTACCCGCGCCGCGCCTTGCCTTGCAATTTCAATGGTGCTCTTTCCAAAATGACATTGCAAGTGCAGCACGGACTTGCCGCGCACATCGCCAAGCCATTCCAGTTCGAGCCGGTCGAGCGCGGCCTTTCCCTCGAGGAAGGCAGGCACGTCGTACATCCTGCTCGCAACATGAACCGGCGTGACCTCGTCCCACCATTTGAGGTTGGGCTGATGAGCAGGATAGACCTCTCCCTCCCTGCCGGGCAACGTGGGGCTAAATTTAGTCATTCTATTCCTTTAATTCCATACAAAGTAGAGGTTTTTCTCACGGGAGTCAAGCCCGGAGGCCAACTCTCAAATCGCCTCGATTTCCTATTCTACTCCTTTGAATTTACGAAACTTATGATTCACGTTGTGAATTGCTATTTCGCGAGACTCTGACTATCTTAATAGGAATGCCCCACTAACATCGAAAGACAGCCATGAAAGACCCTCGTCATAAGAAACTCGCCGAAGTGCTCGTGCGTCATTCCACGCAGGTGAAGCCCGGCGACAAGGTGCTGATCGAAATCAACGACGTTCCGCCGGAATTTACCGCTGTGCTCTTGCAGGAAGTCTGTGACGCTGGAGGCCTGCCGGTCCTGGAGCACAAGTTCCAGGTTCACAATCGGGCGATGTATCTGAATGCGACCGAAGAACGCATGAAGCTGATTGCGGATATCGAACTCTACCGCATGAAGCAGATGGATTGCTACATTGCCGTGCGCGGAATTTTCAATTCCAAGGAGTTGACCGACGTTCCCGGCGACAAGATGTCGCTCTATGAGAAGTTTTGGCTGAAGCCCGTGCATCTGAAGCAGCGTGTCGAAGAGACGCGCTGGGTGGTGCTGCGCTTCCCCTCGCCGCAGATGGCGCAGATGGCCAAGATGTCCTTTGAGACTTTCGAGGATTTCTACTACCGCGTCTGTTGCGACGTGGATTGGGCAAAGGCAGAAAAGGCGATGATCCCGGCCAAGGCCTTCATGGAGAAGACCGACAAGGTTCACATTAAGGGACCGGGCACCGATCTGCAATTTTCGATCAAGGGCATTCCGGCGGTTCCCTGCGGCGGGCACATGAACATTCCCGATTTGGAAATCTTCACGTCCCCCGTGCGCACTTCGGTCAACGGCAAGATCAGCTACAACGCGCCCTCGACCTACCGCGGATTTACCTTTGAAAACGTTGTGTTGGATTTCAAGGACGGCAAGATTGTCAACGCGACCTCCAACGACACCAAGCGCATCAACGAAATTTTCGATACCGATGAAGGCGCGCGCTATGTCGGCGAATTTGCCCTTGGCTTCCATCCCTTCGTGATGAATCCAATGGATGACATTCTCTTTGACGAGAAGATTTGCGGTTCGTTTCACTTCACGCCCGGCCAAGCCTACGAAAAGGAAGCGGACAACGGCAACCGCAGTCAGATTCACTGGGACTTGGTATGCATGCAGCGTCCCGAAAACGGCGGCGGCGAAATCTGGATGGACGGCGTGCTGATCCGCAAGGACGGCAAGTTTGTCCATGAGGCCTTCCTCGCCATGAACCCCGAGAATCTGGTGAAATAGTCTGCCTTTATTCTAGCCGCGACCTCCCGGTCGCGGGGACTCTGGACAAGATGCGAAGAGGCGACCCAATCGGGCCGCCTCTTCTCTATTGCGTGCCTGTCAAGCACCCCTTTTCAAGGGGTCATTTCTTCATCTTCTTCCAGTTTTTGTACTGCTCGACCAAATTGCGCACATTTTCAACGTCGGAGGTAACTTCGGTCTTGTAGGAAATCTCGCTTGCATCCGCGCCCCACTCGATCACTTCAGAGCTTCCCAGTGTGACGGAGTTGCCGTTGTGTTCGAGCATGGTCTCGGAAAGGGTTCCGGGCAGAAGCAGAATCGGCGCGCAGTCACAGTCTGCCGTACGGTAGAGATTGGCCGCTCCGAAGTCCGTGAAGGTGAACTCGACCTTGCCGCAGAGCACGCCGTCCTTCTCGAAGAGTTCCTTCTTCGTGTAGGTGTAGCCTTCGTTTTCGCCTTCGAGGGTCGAGCCTTCGAGATAGTCGGTCACCAGCGTGCCGAAATCTTTGAAGGACACGTCGCGCTCTTCCTCGTCACTCGAATGAATGTTGTAGAACAGGATCGAACCGGTGCCGGAGCCGTCGGCATTCAGTTTGAACGTGTAGGTCTTATTCTGCACATTCAAAC
>CAZQBX010000110.1:0-5526 GCA_964592145.1 uncultured Ignavibacteria bacterium | reverse complement strand
CTGGGGACACGCAGATTTTCAGTCTGCTGCTCTACCAACTGAGCTAGGGCGCCAGCTTCTAAAGGCGAGTAATCTATTTATTCATTTGCAATTGTCAACGATTTTTGCGGAGAGATTGCGACATTCAGCAAATCTCTGCGGAAGCGCCTGAAACCGACTTTGCAGCCGCTGTAATGAGGAGAAGTAATGCTATTTATACGGGGGCGATATCAATACTTACGACCGTCAAGTTGTCCGAAAGCCCAGTCGAACAGCTTCTGTGTCTGCCGGAATCGCTGGGTATTGGAGTTTGCACCCAAGACCACAGCTGTCAAATCATGCCCGTGCCGATCATTGACGCGCGCGACAAAGCACCATCCCGATTCGTCAATGTAACCCGTCTTCCCTCCTTCAACATCCCAGCGTCCGCTCAACAGCCGGTTCGTGTTGCCGAAAGTGTATTGACGCTTGCGGTTCACCGAAGAGAAACTGTAGCTTTTCATCTGCAGTATCGATCCGATGGTCGTGTTATTGGCGGCAGCATTCATCAACCGTGCAACGTCCGCTGCACTCGCGACATTCATTTCTGAAAGACCGGTCGGCTCCACTACGTTCAACGTTAACAAGCCAAGTTCGTCGGCCTTCTTATTCATGCAGACCACGAAGCTGTCCATCGAAACACCAGTTGAACGCGCTAATGCCCGGGTAGCACGATTGTCGGAGCCCATGAGACTGGCATGGATCAAATCTTCAACTCGATACGTATGCCCAGCTCGTAGTACCGAGCGCGAGGAATTTTCGACATCGGCCATCGTCATCTCGACTGTCTTGTCTCCGTCCACTTTGAAATCCAGAAAAGTCAAAGCCGTCAGTAATTTCGTGATGCTCGCAATCGGCCTAATGTCATATTCATCTTTACCGAACAACTTGATTCGGGAGGCATTGTCGAAAAGGTAGGCTGATTCGCAGGCCAGCAACGGCGCCCGGTCTGGAAGGATTGCTTTTGGCGGCGTGGGTGGACCAATAAAGCCATTACATATCGCGAGATTAGCCGGTGAAGAGGTCGCAATCCCCAGGGTCACCCAGAAGATCGCAAAGAATACCAGCAGGCGGCCTACTATTTTGGGAATCATAGCGCAACTCCAACGAAGATTTCGGTCCCGCTGTGATTCTGCCCAAGAATGGAAATTTCATTGGAGATGATCATTTTCAAGCCAAATTCCGTTACAGCCAATCCCACAAGTTACTCCCGAAAGCACAACACAGGCTCTATTGAACCGTGCCAAACTGAGTCACTACTGCTATACCAATTATCGGCATAGACGAGCATGAATCTGACCGTGACTTTCGGTCCCTTGTTGCCGCTAACTGCGACAACATACCCCACCCGGCACTCGTCGAACGCAAATTTCCCCATTGCTGACGAGTGAAACCACTCAAAGATCTCCTGTCGAGCCAAGAATTGCGCCTTGGCTCGCTGAAATAATTATAATACCTCAAGTTCATCTGGCAAGTTTTAATCTGTTCCGTCACGCTTTTCTCTGCAATTCGTTGACTGACAACGCAATTGCACGCCGACAACTATTGCATTGTCCCGCAATAACTTAACCAGATCGCTTGCCTTCATACATTAATCGCCTTTTTTCGGTTGCTGAAACCTCACAGCGCCGCATTTTGGACAAATCCACTTTCGCTGCTTGTGAAACGAGCGCTTCTCTTCCTTCATCTTCACTTTACAGCGACGGCAATTCATAAAAGCCCGAAAAGATCACCCAGTAGAAACTCGATTCGTCCAATCAGCAGCGTAAGACGTGAAGTGACGGTATATCCAAAAGTCGCGCCAAAAAAGACCATCATGAAATAGACACCCAAGGTACTAATTGCCTGAACTGGCTTGTTGTCGGGCCTCGTGTAGAAGAAATAGACCATTACTGTGACGCAGCCGGCCAGGCCAATCACCGCTTCTATAACTGCCAATACTGAAATCGCCGAAGATTCCCCTATCGTCGCAAATGGCTCAATAGTCGCTGCGACCTGCTTGAGAATGCGCGCATCGAACATCGCCGGAATTGACACCCCCGCACCGGCGCCGACAACGAACGCCAGGACCGGCTTACTCAAATAGCCCCATGATGATCGAAGCCGCAGCAGCATCAACACTGACAATACCAACGGAATGATAGCGGAGAAGTCGCCTTCGCTGATCAGCGGAGTCAGCATCTTCGGCTTCAATACCGAGTTCCACAGCAATACAATCGTAAATCCTACCGAAAGGCCCATCAGCAAGTGTTCGGCGGCGCGATACAACGGATTGTCGCGATACAAAAACGAGAAGATCGCGATCGTGACAAGCCCAGCTGCCAGCGTCCCAAAGCTAATCACGACGCCTCCGCATTCGCTCGAAAACATTGCCGGCAATGATCAGCAGTACAATCACGAACTGCGACACCGATTGCGCAAGTAACCCGCGCGCTCCGGCGGCGTCACGGCCAAGCAACGATTCGTATTCCGATGCACCCTTGAGACCGGCCGCAATGCCGCGAATCTGCCCCGATGTCAAATACGGGTAGAACGAAGTCGCCATCGTAGCCGTCAAGACAGTCTGAAACCGAACACCGTGTGGTGTCACCGCGTATTCGACCCAATAGGTCGGCATTGAGCCATCAGCAACCGAAATCACCAAAGCAATATCATCGTAGGTATCCGCCTCACCCATCAGCGAAAGCCCCTTCGTCGCGTCGCCGAAATAATCGCGCGGAAATTCTGTCGCAATCGACTCTCCCATTGCTAGTATCGCAGCCTGATATTGCGGCCGAAATCCGAGATATACATAGTCACTGCCATACGCCTTACCACTCTCGCGTGCCAGTTTCGTCAACAACTGCTCACCAAGCGCAGCACCCTCGGCAAACAAAGACAGCGCAACAATCCGGAGATTCTTCGCAAACGCATGCTTGATGACCACATCGGCCAGCGGGCGGACCTCGGCAAATGACGACGCTTCGAAATCAAAAGAAACCATTACAATTGCGCCGGCCGGTAGCGAATCTATGTTATCAAAAACCTGCCGTGTCTCCGGAGTAACGGTAGTTCCAAGATGAATATTGAAAATCACCGGCAAAACTACCGCGACTGCAATTATCAGAAAGATGATACGTCGAGTAGAATTATTCATTTCGGCCTCATCACATGTAGCTTCTTTCGATACCGAGAATGACTCGCAGTGCGGTCGCTACCGATCCGAGCCCTACACCGATCAGGATGCCCCGTTTAGCTGCCGAAGATGGATTGTTGAATACCCAACCCGCCAGTTCCGGAATCCTGTCTGAAATCATGTCCCCAAACGCGCTTCGCCCGATAAGGACAATGATCGCTGTCAGTGCAAGTACAAAAGCAGGCCGACTGCGGATTCGAAATCCGCGGTATGCTGCCGATGCGACAAAGAACGCCAACAAGGAGAACATCGTTGCCTGCATCGGCGCCTGCAGATTGTTAAATGCCCATTGATACGGAGAATCGACACCCGTTCCCGAAACCGCCGCGGCACCGATCATGAAAAGCACACCCGCGACTGTAATCAGGCTGTAGATCATTCCTTCGCGCCGGGTTGTGATCCGCGCCGAATGGTGCTTGATCAGACTCACGCCGCCGATCAGCATCGTAACGGCAAAGATGATTTGGTAATAGTCAAGGATCGCGCGATAAACGAGATTCGTGAAATCAGTCTTGAGGAAATACTGCGCCGCCATGAAGAGCCCGGCAAAGAACGCGACGATTGCGGCGATGCGGGCGGTCACGGTAGAAGGCTCCGATGCCAGCGAAGTCCCAACAACGCGGCTACTGGCAGGACTAACAACATCACGAGCATCAACAACCGCAGCGCGTCTTGTGCCAACATCGATGCCTTGATACGCGTGTCATCGCTCAAGTAGGCTGACGCCGTATACAATTCCTCGCCGATCAGTGTATAATCGCACGCCACAATGAAGAACGCGAGCTGTATCGTCGAGTCTGTTCCGGCAATCTGCAGAGCGCCGGACATATTGCCTGTCTCCGCAAGAATCAAAGCTTCGCCTTCAAAAGTACCGAGTAGAAAGAGCGCACCCGGTTGCGACCTTGCAACAATCCCGTCGACACCCGCCGCATACCCGAACTGCGATGGCGATACAAAGACAACATCCGCGTCGCGGAACAGATCGGGATGACCTTGCTCCGCATAGGCTGCTTTGAGAATCTCTCTGGCCGTTTCGGCAATCACCGGATCATGAGTCGGGAAAATGATTCGCGTTCCATAGGCTGCAGCCTTTGCCGCGACGAATTTCAGCAAGTTCAGCGCCGCCAGTGTTGTCGGTCGTTGAATATCGCCGCCCCAACCGGTCGTAAAGACCATCGGCTTGCCCAATTCTGTCGAGCGCCCGACTGCCTCTTCAATAGCCTTGAGTCCGGGAATCAGCCTAAGTTGCCGCTGCCAGCTTCTTGAACGCACCGTGAAGAAAATCACGACACCGCTTGACAACAGAACCCAACAGAGAAGTATAAGCATCGAATTTGACACTTTGAGAATCGTCCTGGCCGTTAATGGTGCACTGAATATGCGAGCGCGATCAATCTGCAGTATTGGTGCGGCCAATCAACTAAAACTTGCCTTCGACCAAGTTGTTTTAGTTGATTCGCCGGCCTTCCGCTGCATTGTTGTGTCTATGAAGAAACTTCTTTCTTTCATCAGTTTGTTCGCACTTATGCTCTTTGCTTGCTCATCAGCGCCAAAGTCCGACGCGCCGATTGTTTGGTGGCAGTTTTGGACGAATCCCGAAGTTCGACCCATAATCACCCGGATGGCCGCAAGCTTTGAGTCGACCACACAACACAAAGTACAACTCGGCGACCTCACTTGGTCAGATGGTCACGAGAAGATCGCCATTGCCCTCTCAACCGGCGGCGGACCCGATGTCATCGAACTTGGCTCCGATTGGGTGGCTGAATTTGCCGCCAGTGGGCGTCTCCTGGACCTTACCGATCATCTCGGCGGGCTTCGTGACAGTTTGCTGATGTGGGAACCCGGTGTCTATCAGGATCGCGTCTATGCAGTTCCCTGGATGCTGGGGACGCGCGTCTTATTCTGCAATCGCACCCTGCTCGCCCAGGCTGGTTATCCGCCCGATTTCGTCCCGACAACCTGGGCCGATCTTCTCGAGGCCTCGCGCCGCATCGATCTGCTTGGCGAGGACATATTCGGCTTCGGCTCCAATTCAGCCGAGCGGCACCGCTTGTACAAGAAATATCTCCCATTCTTCTGGTCAGCCGGTGGCGAGGTTTTTAACGCCAATGCCACCCAAACGCAGTTTGGTACGGTTGCCGGCCGCGTGAGCCTCGACTTTTACCTTCTGCTGTCGGCGAACGGTATAGTCGAAACCCAGTCCCGCATCGAAGAGTATTTCTCGGCCGGCAAGGTCGGTTTTGTCATCTCCGGAGAGTGGCTGGTTGGAAAGTTGAACCGCGCTGAACTGCCGTTTGAGTACATTGTCACGGTAATGCCCTCTGTCGAAC
>CAZQBX010000109.1:0-5718 GCA_964592145.1 uncultured Ignavibacteria bacterium | reverse complement strand
CTTGCGCGCAAAATCCGCCCGGGGTGACCCGCCGATTGCGACCAGAGTCGATTTAAAAAGCAGAAGCGAGTATCCGATTGACAGATTGTTGTAGTGATACAACCCATCAGACTTGTTTCCATAGTATTGGTAGCTCTCGGCAATCAGGGAATCGCCGGAGCTTTGGACCTCGTGTAGAATATAGACGACAGTCCCGTCGTCTAACGTGTCAGTGCCCGAAACCGTGATCGTGAGATCCCACTTTCTGACCGTGTCGGAAGGGACTTCAGTTACTGTGTCACTGTCGGGTCTGAAGTTGCTGATTCGTTCTTCGCCACTGTATTGCCAGGAGTAACCGACCTGTAATGGATATCGCAGGTCTCCATTGCAGTTCAAGGTGCAGGCATCTTCGGAGCACGATGCCAACACAAAACCCGCAAGGACTAATGTTCCGATAATCAGAATTCGCGCGACTTGAGGAAGATTGGTCATCATTCAATTATAACAGATCGTGGCAGGTTTGGATGAAATATAATTGCAGGAGCAGAACGTTCTGCTCCTGCAAGCTGAGCTAAGCATCAATACTATTTGACTGGGAAGTAGCCTACCTCACTAACTACTTTTTGACCTTCGTCCGACAGTACAAAATCAAGGAACTTCTTGATTTCTCCAGTCGGTTTTGTGCGAAGATACCAGAAGAGATAACGCGAAAGCGGGTACACCCCGGATTTTACATGTTCGAGGTCCGGTGTAAAGGCAGGGGATTGAGCGTCCGCTTTGATGCTGCAGAACTTAACGCCCTTTGCGTAAGCAGCTCCGCCGTATCCGATGCCGTTTTTGTCCTTTGCAACCGCATTCACAATCGCTGCCGTGCCGGGAAGAGTCTGCACCTGGGCTGCAAAATCTTCACCTTTGAGGACAACATCCTTAAAGTATACATACGTCCCAGAGCTGTTTTCGCGGCCGTAGACAATGATCTTAGCATCTTCGCCGCCGACTTCTTTCCAGTTAAGAATCTCTCCAGAGTAGATTCCGGCAAGCTGGTCCATTGTCAACTCGGCGACAGTATTCGCGTCGTGCAAGTATACAGTCAAACCGTCGCGGGCGACGGGAATTTCGACGCCGGTCGCATTGAAACGCGCTTTCAAGTTCTGGACTTCTTTGGGCTTTATCGGACGCGATGCCTGGCAGATATCGGTAGTTCCATTGATCAATGCTGCAATCCCGACACCGGAGCCGCCACCGGTTACTTGAACTACTGATTCGGGATTCTTGACCATGTACGATTCAGCCCAACGCTGGCCGAGAAGGACCATCGTGTCCGAACCTTTGACCGTGATGCGTTCGCCGGCTTCAAGGTGCGACATCGGCGATGCCGCCAGCAGTACGAAGACAAACAGGGCGAGGGCGATATTGCAGAACAGTTTTCTTAATGTCATTGACTTCTCCTTGATTAATCGATTGCAAACTGGAACTGGAGTGTAAAGCGGTTGTCATCGATGTCACCGTCGTATTTCGAAAACATCGAACCGTCTTCTAACGTTCGGAACATGTCGTAAGCCGCGGTAATGCGGACATTGGCATCCCAGAAGTAGTGCATCGCCAGGGACATCGTACCGGTTGCGTCATTCTTCAGCACCGCCAGTTTCGCCGGATCTGGTTCGGTGTAATCGTTGTGGACATTCGGATCAAAGAAATCGTAGCGAATCGCTGCACCGAACTTCGTCCCCAGGCTTTGAGACAACCAAAGATACCATCCTTTGCTGACGCCGACCTTGTCCACCGAGGCCCTTTGATAGTCTTCGCCATAAAAGAACTCGCCGCGAACGGCCGTGCCGCCAACCGACAGGATGTCAAAGTATGCTTGAGCATCAATGCCATATCGTATTTTGTCGGTATTGACTGCGGCGCCGGCTGCCTTCGCAGGCACGGCAGGAGTAGTTGTAACCTCGCCGCCATCGATAGTCCCATTGTCATTGAGGTCCAGCCACTTCGTTGAGGCTGGGATTGCCGCAACCGGTGCGCTGCCCGGTGTGTACGTTTCACCCCAATATCCGGAAACACCGACATCAAGCATTCCGAATGATGATTTGACGCGACCGATGATGTCTTTCTGTTTGGTAGGGTCGAACCAGGTAAACGTGCCGTTCTCAATGCCATAACCTTGAACAAAGCCGAGATTTGCCTGGATATATTGCGGGGCTGACCAGGTAAAATTCATGCCGCGATCACGTTCGCCCCGGAAGAGCCGGTTTTCAGCCAACGAGCGTTCCGGAAAGTCACGCTTGGAGGATGAATACTCGATTTCGTATCCGAACGGATAGTTAAACTGTCCGGCGGTGAGTTTGAAATTGTGCTCGCGATGACTTTTGTTCAATTCGAGGTAAGCTTCTTTCATCGAAATCGAACTTCTTGACGCATCGAAGTAGATCACATACTTGCTCGACGTGTTTGGCTCAAATGTAAACTTGATGCGTCCGCGACGGATGTAATAGTTGTTGGCATTAAGGTTCTTTGTCGCATCGTATCCGCCCGCTACCCCGGACTTCGAGGTGTCGTTGTATTCGTAGCGTGCCTGCAAGTAACCGCTTACTTTGAGACGCTTCAGCAAAGCGACATCGGTGGATATTACCGCCATGTTTTCATTGATTCCGTCGACTTGATCGCGCAGTTCGGACTGTGCGGCTTTCAGGCTGTCTTCGGTTGTGTCTCCCCACGAGACCTGGCTAATTGCCAGCACAAATACGGCAATTAGCGGATATGCCATTCGCAGCATACTTCTCCTTGAATTGAATGTTAGAGTTTCAAGTAATTCCATACTACGCCTACGGGACAATGAATATTAAGTGCGTATTCACAAAGCATGTGTTCAATATTAATTTTGCGTTAGGAACGCGAACGCTGGCTGTCCGATTTTGATGTAGGGTAAGCCAACAAACTCGTACCTTCACCAAAAAACTACCGTATATTGATATTTATATGAAATGTCTGAACTGCGGCGAACCGATGGTCGCCTTGGAGTTGCGAGGTTTTGAGGTTGATTGCTGTCTCGCCTGTGGTGGTATTTGGCTCGATTCAGACGAACTGGAGGCGTTGTTGAATAGCGGGATGCCCGAACGATTGCTGAACACTGACCTTGCGGCCTCAAAATCAAGACGAAAGTGTCCCGTGTGCAGCAGAAAGATGAGCACAGCAAATGCGGGACCTTTGAAGGCAACCGAAATCGACTCTTGTGCACAGGGACATGGCCTTTGGTTTGACCGCGGTGAGTTGGAAACTGTAGCAATGTCACTGGAAGAACCGCTTGGATCAAAAGTTGTTGAAGAACTGCGGGCCATATTTTCTCAAAGGTAGTAAAAGGCTGAACTTGCCAAATTGAAAGGAAGGATTACGTGCTAATCATTCTGGTATTACTTGTACTGATCGTTGTGATTGCTGCCTGGTTAATCGGGCTGTACAACGGGCTGGTTGGACTGCGCAATGCAGTCAAAAATGCCTGGGCACAAATTGATGTGCAACTGAAGCGCCGCCATGACCTGATTCCCAATCTGGTTGAAACAGCAAAAGGGTACGTGAAACACGAGCGCGAAACGCTGGAAAACATTACCAACGCGCGCAGCAGAGCTATGGGTGCTGATTCCGTTGGTGAGAAGGCAAAGGCCGAGAGCGCCTTGAGTGGGGCTATCAGCAAGTTCATGTTGGTCGTTGAGAACTATCCGGATTTGAAAGCCAACCAGAACTTTCTGGCTTTGCAGGAAGAGCTAACTTCGACTGAAAACAAGATTGCATTCAGCCGCCAGGCGTACAACGATCAAGTTATGTTGTATAACAACAAAATTCAGATGTTTCCATCGAACATTGTCGCCGGCATGTTCAACTTCCAGCCCAGTGAGTTCTTTGAAATTGAGAACGAGGCCGAACGCCAGACGCCAAAGGTCGACTTCTCGTAAATCGCATTCCTCGGCTCCGGAAGAGGGCGTGCTCGGAGCCTGTTGCGAGATACATGAGTAATTCCACTATGTGGGAGCTAATAAGTCAGAATAAACGGCGTTCATTCCTGCTTTTTGTATTAATGGGCGCGATTCTCTTGATCCTCGGCTATTTCATCGGTGCGGCTTACTTGCCGCCCGATGGTGGAATCTTTGGAATAGGGTTGGCAGCGATAATCTGGGGAATCATGTCTGCCGTTAGTTACTTCAGCGGCGATTCGGTGATGCTCAAAATAGCCGGTGCCACCGAAATAAACCGTGAAGTCCATCCGCAACTTTACAACGTTGTCGAAGAGATGAAGATCGCCGGCAGCCTGCCGCGTGTGCCAAAAGTCTATATAATCGATACGCCTGCTCCCAACGCATTCGCTACCGGGCGCAAAGCGGAAAACGCGTCGATTGCGGTGACCTCCGGTCTGCTAACCAAGATGAACCGCGATGAACTGCAAGGAGTTGTCGCTCACGAAACCGGCCACATTCTCAATCGAGATATTCTCTTCATCACCTTTGCGGGGGTTATGCTCGGAACGATCGTCATTGTCTCCGACGTTTTTCTCCGCGGAATGCGTTTTGGCGGATCGAGGCGTTTCAGCTCCAGCAGATCACGAAACGGCGGGCAGGGTGCGGCAATCATGCTGATCATTGCGCTTGTCTTTGCAATCCTGGCTCCGATCATGGCGCAGCTTTTGTACTTTGCGATTTCGCGCAGACGTGAATATCTTGCGGATGCGACAGCCGTGCGCTTGACACGTTACCCGGAAGGCTTGGCCTCGGCACTCGAGAAGATCGCGGCTTCAACCGAGGACATGCCGCGAATGAACAAAGCGATTGCGCCGCTATTCATCGCAAACCCGATCAAAGCAGCCGGTGCGCGGATGTCGAATCTTACCAGTACCCATCCGCCAATAAACGAACGAATCGCTATTCTGCGCTCGATCGCCGGCGGTATTGGATATCTGAATTATCAGCGAGCATACGAAAAAACAAAAGGCAGTAGCGCTTCACTGCTTCCGAAGTCCGCTCTTGACGAGAAGGATGTACCTGCACCGCGGGCTGGCTCGGCTGATGATACTCCGATGGATGGCCCGATATCGACAAAACGCGACGTCAACGATTTATTGCGTGCCGTAAATGGGTTCCTCTTCATTAGCTGTTCGTGTGGACTGAAGATGAAGATCCCGCCCGATTTCGCAAAAGATTCAATTCAATGCCCGCGCTGTAATCAGATCAGCCGGATCCCGACAGCAGAGTTGACTGCGGCATCAGCCGTTTTAGAGGGAATCGGCAGTGGCAACAAGGGGAGTGACGGCGGAGGCGAGGCCGTGTATCACCGTCATTCACAGGGCTGGGAGTCGTTCAAATGCAGCTGTGGTCGTGCAATTCAATTGTCACCGGCCTTCGTTGGCACGAGTATTAAGTGCTCGAACTGCGGCCGAGTCGCGCAGGTGCGTTAATCAGGACCTCTTTCGAAATCCGTATATGAAAAATATAGCGGTAGCTGACAGCGCAAGAAATATCCACATACCCGCTTGCGCGTAGGCATTCCAAGGAACTGCGGACACGATGTATGATCTTTTGGGATCGAGCGCATCGTAATGAACGACGACCCTCTTACCGACCGGAAATTCAGCGAGCAGAGTCTCCGCCTCGTTTAGCCGTTTCGATTTGTTGCCGAAAGCAGGTGTTCCCAGATCACTGGTTCCCAAGAGCGGCGTGGAATTCACTTCGTATGAGTACACGACATAGGGAA
>CAZQBX010000108.1:0-5879 GCA_964592145.1 uncultured Ignavibacteria bacterium | reverse complement strand
CGACCTTTGACATAAGGCGTCAGTTATCCCTTTGACTGTGCATGAGCAAGGCCATGCTGGATTCGTAGATTCAGTTCAATCTGCGCTATGTGGCCTAAACACCCTGACATCAGTGAATCAAGTCGTTGTGCGATGCCGCGATATATGTTACTTCGTCCCAATTACAGTCCCGTTGTAGTGCGTCGGTGATTCACAGCTCACGACTTGCCGTAGTCGTAGCTTTTTGGCATAAGAGTGAAGAGAGCAATCCCAAACTTAGGCCAAAGGAAATTTCCATGGAAGACGAACAGACTGAAGTCACCAGCGAAGTGACTTACGAAATTGTGAAGGACGCGAATGTCGCGCGCTTCTTCGCTTACGACATCGAACAGGATGACGAAGGTTTCATCTACGACGACGACGAGAATCTACTCGGCGCGGTCGTGCGCTTCGATCAGTACCCGGATCGCAAGACGCTGACAACCATCTTTGATGATCTTCTCGTGAAGGCCGTCATGCACACGCAGGATGTCGATGCACAGGATGCCGAGGAATTGATCGAAGACTGCGACGATGAAGATGACTTCGAAGACGAGTTCGATGTGAGCAACACGTTTTCATTGCTGTTCACAGTCGACGGACATCGCGGGCTCTATCGAATGCTGCTAGATTCAAATGACCATTGGGTCGGCCATTCGTCGGGTCGTAAGGGTGATCGCTTCGATAGCTGATTCGCAGATCATCTGCAAATATCGGGGGCCTATTTGTCCCCGATTTTCTTTAGCTGATCGGCCAATGAAAAATAATCGGCGTACTTGAAACCCAGAAAATAATTAATCGCGGCGCGCTAAAACATTTCGCACATTTCGTGGGTTTTCCCTATGAACAGTGGCATTAGACCCTTGACATTTTTCGATTGATTTCGTATATTGTATATGTGGGTGGCGAAGCCGTTCGCATCCCATCTTATATATGACATCGAATTTCTGGAACAGAAATTCACCAAGTACGACCGACCTAAAGATGAAATGAATCCCCATCGGGCGCAAACCCGTCCAGGGATCAAATTCATTTGGTCGGTTTTTTTGTGACCGACCGACAGCACCGATAAGTAACAGCGGAACGGTGCCCGCGAATAATATGTAGATGGCCCGACGTTCGGGGAAGAGATAAGATGTAACCACTTAAGTTCGTATCAAATCCTTCTCCGAACCAGGTCCATCGATCTGGTTCTTTACATTAGAAATAGGAGAAAATAGCATGAAGAAGAACTTAAGAAGAGAAGAACTGACCGACGAGCAACTTCTGTTCGTCAAGCTACGCGCCACAGACATCTGGTCTGACATTGCCTTGAAGGGCAACACGTGTTACAGCTATGGGAACGACTACCACTTCTGGTGGGATGGAGTCCCCCATGGCATGACTCAACCAACACCTTCAATCGGTGGACTTGTAGACCTGGACGATCTGGAAGACATCTGGACCACGCTGAAGTATCGTCACTACATTCAGCGTGATGAACGACCGTACTGGAAGGTGATCGCTGAAGAGTTGCGAACAATCGCTTACGGTTTCTGCACACCGGTGCCTGCGGACCCACGCTTGGACAAGGGGATCGCACACACGCGCGGCAAGCACTGGAGGCACATCACCGTGAAGAACTACATTTGGGAATGGTTTCGCGGAACGCACACAACTATGACAATATAGAAAGACAAGAACATGAAGACCACAAAGACTAAAGATTTTGGATTAGCGGCATTGCTGGTATCCAAGAACACAAAGATGACAGGATATACAACAGATGACATGGGAAATCTGTGGTTTGAATTTACCACAGACGAAACGGTTGCGGCGCTGGAACAGGGCTTTTACCGCAACACGGTGGATGTACGCATCCAAGATTTTCTGGCAGCACAGAAGATGCTGAAAGCCCTAATATTTGAAACCAAGAGAAATATTTATGAACATAAAATTGGAAGATTTAACACAACAAACACCTGCTCCGTATAGTGATGACACGCTCGAAGAACTTAATAATGATCTTACGTTTGCAATTACACTGTCCGTATCGAAGGAAAAAGCCCGGTCAAAAGACCAGGCCGCTAAGATAACCGATTACGTTTCGTGTGAAGTTGTTTCGACTGATGTCGACGACTTGCAGGAATTACTTACACAACACAACTACTCTACTAATTATTGGACTGGACCACGGGCAGCAAGAAACTACGCTGGAATGACCGGCGTCGCGCTGGACTTTGACGACGGTTATTCGATTGAAGATGCGAAAGCTGCCTTCGCACCATTCAACTACATTCTACACACATCAACTTCGCATCTGGTGGACAAGAACGGCGTGGTCGCCGAGCGTTTTCGCGTCATTCTGCCATTCCAGCCGGGGGAACCAAGATTCTCGACTGCCAGCGAATGCAATAAGGTCTATCTTAAGCTGTTGACGCTGTATCCGCAAATGGATCCGGCGTGTACCGACGCAGGAAGGCAGTTCTTCCCGTTCTGCAGCAATAAGGGAGCCGACTTCCAACTTCACGTCAATGAAGTCGGTAACTTCTTCGATGTGGATATCAGCGGCATCCCAGATGCCGCCGTAACAGTTACCTACGAAGATCGCGAATGGGACGGCGTTCTTAGACCGCGAAGCGAGCTTGAACGCATCTTGAAGTTCTGTCCGTTCGTACGCTGGATGGACCAGCACATAGACAATCCGAAGACGGACTTGCACGAGCCGCTACGGTTCGCGCTAATTTCCAACTTGTGCTGGTACGAAGGCGGACGGGAAGAAATCCACCGAATTCTTAGCCGGGATTGCAGGCCGGGCAAATACTATCCCGGTTTGGTTGATGACAAGATTGAACGGATCATGGAATTCTACAACCCACAGACCTATGCACGCATCTCCCGATTGGGCTGGCCAGGACCTGTGCCTAATAAACCTGCAAGCCCTGCTGGCTGGGGAAAGATCGGAACCAAGCAGGCACGGGAATTCGTGCAGCTGGACTGGGATGACAATATCATCGTCAAGCTGAACGACGATTGGGCAGTCACAAATCTTGAAGAACTGAAGGCAGATTTGCTTCCAGCCAGTAATAGGCTGACGGCGATCTGCCCCGTGTGTGGTGACGAAGCCATCGTGAAAACGGATACCTTTCACTTTACCAATATCTGGTGCGAGAAATGTCAGAAAGCCTACTACGAGCATCCGGTATCACCCGGAATCTTCGCCTTCAAGGGTGAACTGTTTCGGGTAGAAATGCGCTCGAACAAATTCATTAGCCAGGAACCCTTGAAGAAAGAACACTTCAGGGCGGCCGAGGACTTTGATTACGCCAAGCGATTGGTGTTCAACGATCCACTTCGCAGCTTTTCCAGTGACGACTTCCAGATGCGCAGAATAGGCAGCGGAGACTTTGCAAGTCTCGGGTATGAATTCGATACCGCTGATAATGCGATCATCCTACGTTATCCGGCGCTGCCTATGAAAGTGCAAGACAATGCCTTCATCGACCGGTTTCTCGATGAAATCTTCGGCAAGTACGCAGATTTCATTCGGGACTGGATGGCAATGTACGCCTACACCAACTACAAGCGGTTGCCGGTGATTGTCCTGGCCGGTGACCGTTATGCCGGCAAGAACTCCTTTGCCGAAATGGTCGGCAAGATCTTTCCGAAGCTGATGGGGTTATGGGATGGGGATGTGAAAGCCTTCAATCCGCAGTTCACGAATAAGCTGCTATTCATCGATGAGAATCGTAACGCACACAAGCCGGAGCAGTATGCCGAATTGAAGCGTATCACCGGAAACGATCGGTTGCCCATCAATCGAAAGTACGAGAATGAGTTCAATGCTCCTAACAACCTCAATATTATTATTTCTACGAATGACGCACGGCCGATCTATCTGAAATGGGGCGAGGAACCCCGGGATGAAAAGGTCAACAACTTCTTCATTCACGACTGCAAAGAAATCCCCGAAGATCGCTTGGATCTCGATCTGAAGCAGAAGCTCGAGGACCGCTTAGGGCACTATGTTCGTACTGAACTGAAACAGCGTTTTGAACACCTGATGCTGAACCTCGATTCACGCAATCGCTACTTCATCGCCGCACCGATTACAGACTTCGCAAGGGAACTCTATGCTTCGAGCATGACCAGTGTCGAGATGGAAGCAGAAGAGATGGCGGAGGCGATTGTCAATGGGCGTCACGAAACGATAACCAATGATCGGGGCTTCACGGTAAGATCTATCTGGTACGACCCCACGGAATGGAATGGGGATTATTATGTGAAGCTAAAAGACATTCGGGAATTGATCAGATACCTGGACCTGCGCAGCGGCAGCACGATCAAGGCATACACCGAAGCGCTGGGCCGCGCCAAGGTCATTTCAATGCGTTCTGACTACCGGAACAACAAGCAGCAGCTTGGCTACAAGATCCTTCGGAAGAAGGACTTCTATTCATCAGCTTCGTTGCCCGATCCGGGCACCGGTCCCGGTGAAGGAAGTGATAATCTCCCTTTTTGAAAATCGGATAAACTTCACCTTGTAAGTAGAGCAAAAACAGGTCTCCGTGAAGGAAATGATAATCGTGAAGGTTATTTTCAATAAAATTAGAAATAGAAGTAGTAGTGATGATGGTACCCATGGGTACCGTCTCCCCAGAAAACTTTCTACCCAAAAATCCTTCATTTCCTTCACTTCCTTCACGGACCATTGAAAATGCTCCACTTAGACGGTGTTTGTTGCGAATCGCAAACTTCACGGTTATCACGACCAGCACGAACACCAACACTACTACTATTATTACTATCTTCCAGAGGAAGATAGTATGAAAGAAACGACCAAGTACATCAAACACCTGCTCGATCAGAACAGGCGCGCAAGACTCGAAAATCAGCATCAACTACGGCGCTTACAGGATCTCGATCTTGATTCACGACTTCACGAACCTGAAAAGATGCCGGATTGGGCAAAAGCAATTCGAGAACACAATAACAACATTCGATCCGTGTAGGCCCCCTATGAAAAAGCATGCTTTGGACGGAAGGCGCCGAGTGGAGATCATTGTGTCGAAGCAGACGAACACACGGGTGGCAGATGATTCTGCGACACCCACGAAAAGAAACAAGAAAAGACCAGGGTAAAACACCCTGGTCAAATTTTTTTGGGGATTTTTTGAACGGGCCCCTTAGGGCTCCAGCTTGCTGTAAGCCGAGTTTGCTTCAAGGCTACAAGATGAGCTGTGTTTGGATTACCTGTGGAGCTTCCTTCTTGCTCTTTCCGGCAATAGTGCCAGATGAGACGCAGTCAGGCCATTGCTGCCACGCTTGTCTTTACGACCGGTAACAGTCAGCATTGATTGCCCGGGAACAAGGTGACCGAACTTCTCCTGAACATCGGGGAATACAGTTACATTCAGCAGTCCGGTCTCGTCTTCAAGTGAAAAGAAGATGACGCGCTTACCTGACTTTGTGGGTGGCGTGTGCGGCCTGATAACAACGCCAGCAGTAGAAAGTTGTTGTTGCTGATTGGAGTTCTTCTTAACATCACGGCAAGTGTGAATGCCCTTGGCAGTCAGAGTTTCCCGCCAGAACGTCATCACGTGCCGACTGGGTGAAAATCCAAGAACACGATGCTCCTGCACGCAGCGGGTGAAGTCATCAAAGTCAGACCTGGGCCGAATCACGGGCTCCAGGTCCAAAGCGAGCTCCATTCTTGAGTCATTCGATGGTGGAAGAATAGTGCCGACGCTGAAGAGAAGTTCCTTGCGGTTTGAATGCAGACCATCGAAAACTCCGGCCAGGACTAGATACTCCAACAGATCGCTATTCAATCTGACTCGTCGTGCAAAGTCACCCCAAGTAGAATATGGTCGGGCAGCAAG
>CAZQBX010000107.1:0-6077 GCA_964592145.1 uncultured Ignavibacteria bacterium | reverse complement strand
CAGGATTCGTTGAATTGGCTGGGGAAGGTACACTGTTCTTGGATGAAGTTGCTGACCTTTCTCTCGCTGCACAGGCCAAATTGCTACGAGTATTGGAAGATGGAAGCTACATGCGTGTTGGCGGGACGCAAATGAAGAGAATGCGTGCTCGGCTAATTGCGGCTTCAAATAAGGACCTCGAAGTCGAAATAAAGGCAGGGAGGTTTCGCGAGGACTTATACTATCGTTTCGCAAGTATTGTACTTATTGTAGATCCGCTTCGTGACAGGAGCGATGATATTCCCGAGCTCGTTGAGATGTTCACCCAGTCAATTTGCTCGAAACAGCACATGAAGGCGAAGCAATGGGATCCCGAAGTCATTACTTTGTTGATCGGTTACAAATGGCCAGGAAACATTCGCGAATTGCGACAGTTGGTTGAAGCGATGATCGCCTATGTCGATGGGGATAGTATCAGCATCTCAGATATTCGAGAATATGCTCCTCAGAGAATCGCACGGTTTGCTGGAGTGACAACCGAGCAGCCTGCTTCCCTTGGCGATCTTTCCCGCGAGCAGTTCTGTTACGAGTACTATAACAGATTTGGAGGCAAGACGCGCGCCATGGCACGGGCGTACGGAGTCACGGACGCGGCGGTGTCGCAACAGAAGTCTAAGCATCGGTGTTTTAGCAAGGACTAAATGGCTTGATGCCTATTTTAGTACGGTGCTAAATGTTACAGCCTCTTAGGAGAATCCAAGAGAAGAAATAACAACGGTTTCTAAAACGAGTAGGTTTTCTGGCCCTACTTTGCAATTGATGCCCACCATAATCGGTGGGCATTTTCTTTCTGGCTGCGACCGGCATGACCAGAGCACCATCAAGCAATACAAGGAGACCACAATGCAGAATCAATTTGTTCGCGGATATCGCGCCCATGTCAGGTGGTTGAAGGCTCGAATTCGTCGAGATGAGAAACGTCTCGAAAGCGAAACCTCGTATAGCGAGCGACAATACCTCGAAGCGCGAATTGTAAACGACCAAGTTGCTGTCGAACATTTTGAGTCACGCATCTACTGGATGACAAGGTAGTGCAACTTTCCTGGCCAGGAACAAGCGAAACCTCTTTACGCTTGGTGTTAAGAGGCCGAAGCCACCTACGGAGCTGGTGGCGACCAAGAACGAACTATAGAGGAGTCCATAATATGGACAACAAGAACGTACTGCCCCTGCGTAAGGCCTCGGAAGAGCTCGGAATTCCCGATCTTGAGACCCTGCGCAAAGCCTCGAAGAAGTTCGGCGCACTAGTCAATGTGGCGGGTCTCGAATTCGTGGATCGCGCACGCTTTGACGACGGTGTGAAGAATGAACTTCAGGCCAAAGTCGAACAAGCTGAACGCCGCTCAAAGTCGAAAGACTCGGGCGGTCGCAAGCTTGGTCTGCTCAAGGCTCGCACGGAGCGCGCCCCTTCTCTGATAGCAGCTAAAGAAGGCGCAATTACGGCAGCCCGCAAGCAGATTGAAGAGGCTCAGAATCTTTATGAGAAGTCCAAGGCCAAAAAGGCTGTGGTAGATCTCGAAAGAGGTCTGAAACGTCTGCGCGACAATCTCGCAAAAGACAAATCCGACCTTGATCGGATTCTGAACGAAGAAGACGAAGCATAGGCTTCGGACACTCTTCACCTCATACTACGGCATGGGCCGTGAACAATGAATACGTTATTGCACGATGGACACGCGGCCCATCCGTAGTACAACCGAAGGCACGATGTGCCTGACAACCAGGCTATGGCCTGGTGCACATCCCTCAACTGATAGCGCCAAGCGATCGTGAGCGCCACGTTGAAGGGTCCGCCAACGCCGGCAGAGCGGGGAGACGTCTCCGCTCTGCTGAACAGGTTAAGGAATTTTGTAATAGTCGGAGTCTGATGTCCGACCGCCGAGAAACTGTTAACCCCGGGAATTGCCCGGCACAACAATCAAATAGCATGGAGGTTGCCTTGAAGACACCCATAAATGGGCTGATCAGACCCTTTAATCTTGATCCTCCCGAGTGCAGCGCAATGTATCTCTCACCACTTCCTGAGCAGCTGGTCATGAACCTGACCATCCTCATTCCGGCCGACGATTGCGATGGAAGTGAGCGACTTCCCTACAAGAACGATCACTTTGAACTCGTTAGGGTCGCCCACGATTGCACTCTGAATGCAGGTAGATTCAATATTCATTCTGCCATAGTTGATACGCTCGACTACCGTGAAGAGACCACGGCTGAGTGGTGGTCGCTTTCAGATCCACAGCGACAATGGCTTTGCAGAGGAGCCTATGTTCAGGTTCACTTTCTGAATCCGGCACTCGTTGGTGGCGTGCTCGATCCGGAGATGAGAGCCATTCTGTGCATGACCGTCTATGACCGGCTCGTGAGCGAAAGGGGCGAACTTGACCCCTCGATGCACAAGCCGTTCCGTGCGACACCAAGGTTGGCATCCAATCATGCAGAGTTCGTCGATCGCATCTATGCCGAGGGCACTGCCATTTGGACACACGGCCTTGTCGATTTCCGCAGCATGGTGATGATCAAAGCGCGTGCAGTTCTAGCCGGTCGCAATCCCGACGATGAGTATGATCGATTCGTCAAAGCGGGCGGAACTTACTTCTTGGACTATTCGGCACTGTGCCCGTAACAACTACCCCCGGCGGGGCGATGTCACCGCCCTGCTGGATGTCACTAACTTGGAATAAGAAGATAGAGAACATGAAGCCGACCACCACGACAACATCCATCGAAGGGACATCATCAATGAAAACACTACTGACACCACAGCAAGCCGCTGATTATTTGCGTGTGAAGATTAGCACGATACGTAAATGGACGCACTTCGGATACATTCCGAAGATCAAACTCGGAGGGGCTGTCCGCTTCGATCTTGACGAACTCGACGCGTGGATGGAAAAGCGAGCGACAAAGGGCCGGGCCCAGCTGAAAATCTCCGCGTATGAATCTCAGACACAACGTGCCGCAAAGCGACCGATCGTGCTTCACTCCGACTAAGCAAAATGCCCCGCAGTAAACGGGGCTTTTGTTGGCATCAAGACGACCGCAAGAATGGAAGTAATTTATCGGCGAAGGAGGCAACCTTCAAAACATAGGGAATTAGGATCAGGGCATCATGGCAAAGATATACAGGCGGGTGATTCGAGATCCCGTTACAGGCAAGGCTAAGCAGACCAAGGTTTGGTGGGTCGATTACATTCAGAATGGGGAACGTATTCGCCGATCTCTGAAAGTGTCGGACCGGAAGATGGCAGAGAGGATGCGTGTCGAGATTGAACAGAACATCGAACGCGGTGTGGTCGGATTACCACAAACGTATGTTGATTTCTACCAAGTCTTCGAAGAATTCAAGCGTGCTGTCATCCTGAAGAAATCGAACAGCTATGGCAAACGCATCTTCCAGCTCCTGAAGCCTTTCCTTCTATTCTTACAGGATAACGATCTGGTCAACCTGGCACGGGTATCGGCCAATGATGTTGAACGACATTTAGGCCAGCGGTTGAAGAAGATTGCGCCTAAGACATGCAACGATGAGCTCGGGATCATCCGCTACTTCTTTCAATTCGCCATTGAACGTGAGTTTCTCTCTCGTAACCCAGCTGAGAAGATCCAGAAGCACCGGACATCAAGGCAGTCCATTGAGATATTCACGCCCGAAGAGCTTGGGCTGATATTTCAGTATGCTCACAAGAACTCTGTTGCGTTCTACAAGACGCTTCTCTACACTGGAATGCGAGATGGCGAGGCACGACATCTCCGCTGGTCTGAGGTGGATCTTTCTCAGGGCATCGCGCATATCAAGATCCGCAGTACCGAAATGCACAAGACAAAGAATCGCCGTGACCGCATAGTGCCCCTTTGCGATGAAGCTGTAGAGGTGCTACGGGAGTTGCAGGCGAAGGCAGAGCCAAGTAACTCGTTTGTGTTCGTAGGGCGGAGAGGTGGACATCGCGGCCACAATCGAAACACCTGGGTGGCTTGCCTGACGAGAATTGAAGCAGAGACAGGCGTCAAGATCGCAAAAGGTCACCACCAAAGCGGACTTCACATGTTTCGACACACGTTTGCAACCAATGCCCTTGCTTCAGGCGTTGACATAAGGACCGTGCAGGAGTGGTTAGGACATTCATCAATCGTCCAGACTCAACGTTACACGAACCTGTTGCCAAGCATGAAGCACGGCCAAATCCATAAGCTGACAATCAAGATCGAACCACCGGAATCCGGAGGAAGGCGCACCAAATGGTGACAGCAAAGTGTGATGCAGGTTCCTAAGTATACACAGGTTGGAGTCATGATTTGGCACATTTATGTCACACTCGCCGAAAGAGGCGATTTTTGGCAAGCGAAAACCCCTGTTAACAGTGAAGTTAGCAGGGGCTTCTTAGTGGAGACGGCGGGAATCGAATTATTAGTCTACTTTCGGACATGCTGGCTAACAGAAAAAGAAACAGCCCCTTAACTGGGGCTATTGTGTCTCGGACTTTCTACCTAAGTTCAATATTTAGCATCCGACTTCAACCTGTTTTAGCACATTTTTAGCACAGGCAAATGGGCGGAATTTCGGCACGAAGCACGGACGTTATGCTCTTTGGATCAAGCACAAGTGGCACAGAATCGGGGTCAAACATGAACGGTCAGGCATGTGTCTGGACAATCGATGTTCGGATCATTCTCCAGTGCTTTCGGGGTGGTTACTGATACCTGCGAAGGCCATTAGCGGATCGTAGTCACCTTGGTCTGCCGCACGTAAAGCTGAAATGTATTGCTTTCGTCGCTCGCCCATGGACTGAAGATCGTGGCCACCGGACCAGTCGATAGCCGACTCTTTGTACAGCTTGGTCAAAACGGCATCCGCCATGATACGTGCCAGGCGGCCGTTTCCATTTGGGAAAAGGTGAACCGAGACCAGCCGATGATGAAATCGCACTGCAGCCTCTTTGGGGCTGTAGGTCTTGTTGTCGATCCAGTAGCGCATGTCATCAAGCAGCATTCGCAATTGCACGGAGATTTGTCGCGGATCGACGCCGATGTTCTTTTCTGTTGTCCTGAACGAACCTGCCCACTTCCAGACTTCTCCGAAAAGACGCTTGTGGAGATTCCGAATGTAGACTTCATTCAGAATGTCCGTGTCCTTGCTCTTCGCAAGCCACTGCAAACCGCTTTGGATATTGGCCTGTTCCAGATGATCCAGTTCACCACGTGTCGTGATGTGCTCGAACTTCAGACCATCTAGCTCGTCCGGATCGAGGGGTGTCGCGCCTTCGGGATACTCTATCATATCAGATCTCGTCGTCCCATAGGCGACCTGATTGATTGCTGATCAGTTCTTGTTGCAGTCTCTCGATTTCGGATTCTGTCTGCTTTTGCGACAGGTTCTGTGCTTCGAGAGCCATGTGCTTGCCAGCATGATCGACGATACGCTTTGCTTTTTGTCTGGCACGGCTTGCAAGTATCTCATCTATGTTTGTGTCCGGGACGATGGCGTACACGAAACGGCATCCCATTGCGCCTGCGAGATCCTGCATGGTCTTGATGGTCACATTGCCTGTCAATTCCATCTTCTCAATCTTGGAAATGTTCGCGCGTGTTACATCATGCCGCCTTGCTAGCTGGGCCGCAGACATGCCAAGCGCTCGGCGGACTGTACGAAGCCAGCCTTCACGCGGCACTTCAATCCCACGGGCATTCTTGGTAGCACGCCTGACGATGCCTGAATACTGTTCTTTGACGATTCCTTTGATAGCCATTGTATGCCAATTGGTTGACTTTTGTATCTAAATTGTCAACCAAAATATATACAAAAAACGAGCCAATGTCAATCAATAAGTATGCAATCTATCGTTGCACGAGATGCAGGCAGGCTGCACTTGTTTCGTAAATATATTGTATACAGCATTTTAATCGAGTACCATTGAGATCGACCGATCTGCGCTGTCGATCATACCTCTGGCAAGCATCATGTTTGCTTGGATTACGTCCCAAAAAAATTGCCCAGCCTCTGTTCATGTCAGTGACCTGACATACTCTCCGCCCCGTTCAAC
>CAZQBX010000106.1:0-6177 GCA_964592145.1 uncultured Ignavibacteria bacterium | reverse complement strand
GCCCGGGTTCACCGAACGAACTCCGCCAATACCGGTTGTGGCATTGGTAAGGTTCGCAGCGTACGCAATGAACAGCTGGCTTCCATCAGTTGACGGAGCACCGGTGATAGCCGGCTTCAGCAAGTTGGAAGTCAGGATCTGCGCAAAGTACAGGTTCGCACCCGTCGTTGCATCCAAAGCGTAAAGCTGACCGTTAGCGTCGCCGAAGTAAACTTCATTGCCGCGAACGATATTGCCGCCGTAGGTCACAAGGCCCGGAACGCCCGGAAGCGGGTTTCCAACGCCAAGACCACGAGCCCAAATCAAAGCGCCGGTAGCAAGGTTGCCCTTCAGGAAACCTCTCAGACCACCGGTACCAATATAGAACGCACCGCCGTCAATCGTAATCTGCGAACGCAGACCGGTGTTGATTGCAGTAGCGTAGCCAGGAAGCACCTTGGTATCCCAAGCCAGCACACCGGTGAGCAGGTTGACAGCCTGAATGCGGTCATCATGCGCACAAAGTACAAGGTCATTCGAAATGACCGGGCTCGAGAAGTTGCTCGGGCTGTTGCCAACAAACGACCACGCACTCACGATACCGCAAAGGTCGCCGAGATAAAGCTCGGACTGGCCGGTACGGGAATAATCGTGCGAGAACGTCGGCCAATCGTCGGTAGCCGCGCAAGGAATCGGGCAGAAGCCCGGAGGCAGACAGCACTTGTCAACGTTGATCAAGAAGTCAACATCAACACCCCAGCTGTTAGCCATCAACCACCACTGGCCAAGATAATATTCCACTGATCTGCCGGAACCGCTGGTGCCGTCGTCCGAAAGGATCGCCAGTACGTCGGTCGGGTTGTTCAGAATCGTGGTGTAGCCGATGTGGTAGTCACCAGCAAGAATCAAATTCGCCGGCACCAAGTTGATCGAGGTGTAGGTCGGGAAGTAATTCGTTACCGGGTTGATAAGGTACGAGGTGATTACGGACGTCGGATACGTGCCGTCTGAATTCCAAATATTAACCTGGGCGCCCGGAGCACCGATCGAGCCGGAAGCATCAAACGCCAAGTTGACGGTCTTCAGTGAGCAGTATTCAATGTTCGTGAATCTCTGATTACGGAACTGATCGCCGTAAGCATCCGGTTCCGGCCAATAATAGAACGGAGTACCGGCATAGTTTTCATTGCTGCACTGGTTGACAACCGGCGAGCAGCAATAATCAACTTCCATCATCCAGTTATCGTCGTAACCCGGATCGTAGTTGGCCATGAAATCCCAGGTCAAACCGCCGTCAAGCGACGCGGTTCCACGAAGAACTCCACCATCCGGACACAATGCCGGAACTTCGCCCTCGTCACCAACTGGCTGATAATCTTCAGCCGGAAGAACGCGAACGTAACCAATATGATAGTCCTGGTTAGCAGCCATGACAAGATTCAACGGAAGAAGGTTCACTGAAGTAAAGCCACCAAGCGTAATCGCGGCATCCGGTACGAAGACCTGGCCGAGAATTGCGCCCGGGAGACCCGACGCGTCATTGTACACGCGAACGTTCACACCACCGGTATAAGCGGCGGCGCCGAACGACGAAATGTAGAAGCGGAAGGTCTTAAGCGTGCATTCGCCTTCCGAGGTAAAGCGCTGGGCAGGCGTGAAGCCGGGCCAACGATACGCCGGTGAGCAATGCCAAAGCTGGGTACCGCAAATGCCGCTGCCGGCGTTCGGGTCGTAACAGCAGGTTTCAATTTCCTGCACCCAGTTGATGTCACCACTGACGAATACAGCACCATTACCATACCAAGTGGGTGAAATCCACAAGCTCGTCGAAGCGTTAGCTCCGCCCGAACCGTTGTCCATCAGACCGGCATAAATGTCGGACGCGACGTTTGGAATGTAACCAGTGTGGTACTCGCCGCCATTGATAATGACGTTAGGCGAAAAATCGTCGGTATTCGGGTAGCCAACGATTGACGCATGCGGAATGTTAGTCGAAGAAATTACAGCACCAGGAAGACCCGTACCGTCGTCAGCCCAAACATAACCCGTCACACCGCCTGTGGTTGGTCCACTCGCGGCGAGATAGAATACGAGGCTAACGGTTTTAAGCGTGCATACTTCCGCACCTGCATCCCAACGCACCGCTTGGCCGAAGCCTGCAGCACCGTTGAAATAGAAGTTGATCGAGCCGTACTGCGACTGAATACCGCACGTGGCGGCGCCAGAACGCATAAGCGGCTGCGGATCCGGAATGTATTGCGGTTGCGTACCCGTAAAGGTAGCTGTCGGCGGGTGAATCGGCTGCGGATTGTAGAGGGTTCTACCCGCACCCGGCGTCCCGATGACGTGCGTGCCGCGCTTAAATTCGTTAGGATCTTTGGTAGCCAGAGCCACACTGCAAAGACTAACTAGGAAAGTCAAAGCAAGTACGACTACCAAAAGTTTTTTGAACATGTACTTCCTCCTTACAAAGTTAGGAAAATACGTTTGTTGTTATGTAGTTGCCCTCTATAAGCAAACTTATAGAAGCGCCAACAGATGTTATCCCCCGAGCTGCGACAGATCATGTAGTCTGACGCAACCATCGGCTGATTTTTGAGTCGGCGTTAACCCTTGCTTGTCTAGGGCCTCGGGTTATGGCCAACTACATTGATCCAATGATTCCTAATTTTGGAGTCTGGGGCTAACCACTTAGTTTAGTTCGACGTAATGCCCAACTACTTTAGTTATCCCCGCAAACGGGTCGTACACAGAATAGTCAATTTTCTCTTTATCTACTGGGAACCGCCCTAGGCGATTTCACCTCCTCAAACATATGTCTCGTAACGAAGACAGTTAGTAATTAACGACAAGTAACGAGATGAGATTTGGTGATAAAGGAGATTAGGAGCAGACGCGCCAATACGCTTACAGTTTTGAAGTAAACAGGAAAAACCGTTAGCTAAGTGACTTACGTCAGAAAAATTGAGGCTTGTGCTGTTAACGTAATGTTAACTCTAAAGGTGCTTGAGATGCTAAGGGTAATGTACGGTGGGTACATTAGAACGTTCAACCAACCGCAGCCAATCTACACCATCCCGCCAAATTGTCAAGAATATTTTTGCAGTCCATGGGGTTAAAAGTCTGCATGCACGGCAAAGGCTCGTAGGGGCACGGCTTGCCGTGCCCAAAGGCGGGATTGGTGACGAGCCGTGCGCCTACGCGGGAGGGAAGTTCGGCGCTTGCCCCTTTTCCCATCTTAAAATGAGCCGTCAGGAATCCCTTCCTGACGGCGTTTTTGGCGGAAGGAAAGGATTCCTTCTGCCTCACACGTGACTTCTTCAACATTCCCGAAAGCGGGAACCCAGGATTCCCCGGTCCACTGCTGTCGTCCACGCCTGCCGCGCCAAGACCTTATTATCAATAATAACACCACCCCGCCCGCCAAATCCGCGCCAAAACCAATATTTCCCGCACAAATGCCACTGCCAACCACCCGCGTAACGCCAAACTAACCACTACGATATTATTAATAATACTAATCTATCCAACCGAGAATAATTCTCATCCCATCCATCTTGGACCGTCATCACCAGCAATGACCCCGACCAACACCTGATCGTCATTCAATATCAACAACATACAATCGCCCTGGCCTCGCTTTCCGCTCTCTCGCCACAAAATCCTCATCTCAGATCAAGTAGTATTAATAATACTAGTCCAGTTTTAGCCTTGACGTTTGGCCATTCCCGACTACATTGCTCTCCGTATGATCGAACAGATCAGGCAGCTGCTCGACTCGCTGATTGGCAAAATTCGGCGGGCTACCGGTCCGGAAGCGCCGTTTACTTCAATTAACGATGCTCTGGAAGCTGGCGATTACGACACGGTCCTCAAGGAAACCGACCGCATCATCTCCAGTAGCCGCTCTGTGTCCAATATCCTGCGTCGCCGCGTTGCCAAAACGCGGATGTTCAACTCCTCGGAAGAATACAACAACTACATCCGCCGCCATCCGGCCGAGGCCTACGTCGGTTGGGAATATCCCCTCGCGCCCGAAGCCCATTATCACCGTTCGCTGGTGTATCAGCGCTCCGGCCGCTTGAAATCATCGCGCGCCGAACTCGAAAATTCGCTCCGCGATTTTCCCGAATCCGCCAAGTATCTCACCGAGATGGGCACGGTCCTGATGTCGATGTCATACTACAAAGAAGCCATCGACCACTACGAACAAGCCATAAAGTATGACTTCACCGAAGACGAGAAATACGCATATAGATCGCTGACCGGAATCGGTCTCTGCTTCATCGAGACTGGCGAATTCGACCTCGCCCGCAAGAGCCTTCATCAGGCGCTCGACATCATGCCCGGCGACAGGGAAGTCCTCTCGTTGTTGCACCTCGCGATGGAGGTCGAAAACGATCCCCGCCAGCGCGCTGAGTTCTTTCTCGCCAAGGGCAGCAACGCTCTGGCGATCCCCGCTTTCGAGGAAGCCCTCGACCAGAATCCGCAGGATTTCGAGATGCACCTCGGCATCGCCTACGCCTACAAGGAACTTCAGCAGTACGATCTGGCCGAAGACCACATCCGCCGCGCTTTCCGCTTCAACCCCGGCTCCTCTCAGGTCAACTTCGCCCTCGCCTGGATTTACCTGATGCAGGATCGTGTCGACGAAGCCGAAACCGAATTCCTCAAGGCCGTCCGCAAGAATCCCTACGATCCGGGCTACCTGATCGGTCTCTGCTACGCCTATCTCGAGCGCCAGAAAACCGATGACGCCAATGATCAGAAGCTGCTTCAGCTAATCGCCAAGGCCAAGGAACTCGACCCCGGCTATCCCGAGCCCGATATCGTCATGGCCGAATATTACCTGATTCTCGACCAGCCTGAAAAGGCGCGCGAAGCCATCGAATCCGCCATTAAACTGATTCCCAGCCATCAGGCTGCGCATATTGTCGCTGCCGAGGTCTTCTTCGAATTAGCCGACCGTGCCAAAGCGCAATTTCACCTCGCCGAAGCCGAAGAGTATGGCCGCGACACCGAGGAAATGCGCATGCTCCGCGATCGTCTCAAAGGCGAGCAGTATTGAGCCGTTCCGGAAAATCGCGAATCCCCCGACTACTCGTTTTTCTTCTTGTCATCGCCGGGCTTGTCGTATCGATAATCGTAAAGGAACACTTTAAGTCTTCACCCGTTGCGCCGCTCCGGTCAACTCCGCCTCAAGGCAATATCAAGGTCCTCGATGGCGACACCTTTGTCGATTCCGCCGGAGACACCGTTCGGTTGCTCGGTATTGACACCCCCGAAAAAGGGCAGGCATTTGCCAACGACGCCGCCGAGAGCCTTCGCCACTTGCTTTCCGGTAACGGCAAATTACGCTACGAATTCGGCAAAGAACGCAACGACCGCTACGGCCGTCTGCTCGCCTTTGTCTACACCGATTCCTTATTCGTCAATGAACGCTTGATCGAGGATGGACTGGCATCGACCTATTTCTTCGAAGACCAGCTTTCCGCCGTCGTTTTCGCTGAACTCTGCAACGCCCAGCAAGCCGCCATTCGCGCCAAGATCGGCATCTGGTCGCTGACCGCCGACCGTCCGGAATCCGCCTATTACGGCAATCAGCGCTCCCGCCGTTTCCATCGCCCTGATTGCAGCGCCGTAACCTCCGGCGAATCCGCGCGCCTGATCTCAAACCCCACCCGCGACTATTTCCTCGGCGAATGCTATTCGCCTTGCCGCAACTGCAAACCATAACCGCAGACCATAACTCCTGCATGGTCCCGTGCGCTGCAGTCGTCCACGCCCACCGCGCAAAGAATCCTGGCTATCGACCGCGTAGGGGCACGACTTGTCGAAGATCCCGCCTTTGCGGTGCCGTGCCCCAAATATACGTCACTCTATGCTCTTGTCTGTTTGCGTCTCGCGTATCTCCACATCCGCGCGCGTTCATTTGTGTCGATCAAGAGGTGAATCGTCATTCCGGCGGAAGCCGCTGCCGAAGGCGTCCAGCTTTTGTTCGTAGGGGCGCAGTATACTGCGCCCAATCGCGCCAACGGCGCGACAACCTGTAGGTAGGGAGAATTGCGCTCCTGCCGAAGGCGCCGCCTTGGGCGGCTATCCCTTCAAATTCCCCTCTTGAGAGGGGTGCCGCGCACCGCCTGGTCGGGGCGAGGCGGGGTGTGTCCTGAACCCGGTTTATCGCTCCATAGCCCCCCC
>CAZQBX010000105.1:0-6747 GCA_964592145.1 uncultured Ignavibacteria bacterium | reverse complement strand
CGTCTTGTATGTGACCGATTCGACGTTAAGAAGCTCTCATGTGATCTACTGTGTGTTTTCGTACACGCCGAGGACTTGCATTCCGATTACTACATGTCACTTGACCGGATACTTGGCGGTCAGCTGAGCGCCCTGAAGCGCGGCGGGAACTTCGCAGCCGGTGCACTTGAACAACTTCTTGTGATTCCGCATCCGCCCAGGGCGTTCAAACGCCTGCTCTTGATTGGGCTGGGAGCAAGAAAAGAAATCAGTCTGGAGCGACTGCGCAGAGCCGGCGGTTTGGCGGGGTTGGCATCCACCAAGAAGGACAGCGACAAGATAATGCTCGCGATTCCGGCACTTGCGGGAAGCAAGGTCCAGCCGGAATCAGCCGGTCAGGCGGTTGTCGAGGGATTCAATCTTGGGGGATATTTCAACGACAGCCTCCGATCTGCAGAAGCGACTCGATTCCGGCCGTCGCGAGTGACATTGCTATCACCGGAAAGAGAACTAACATCTGTGAGAAAGGGAGCGGAGCGAGGATTGGTGATCTCTAATCTCCAAAATCACTGTCGAGACCTCTCGGGTTGCCCTTCGAATATTCTAACGCCGGCATATCTGGTAAACGAAGCTCGACGCGTTGGCCGCAAGTATGGACTTCGAGTGAAGATCTATCGTCGGAAGGAAATCGAGAAGTTGAAGATGGGCGCCTTCTTGGCGGTCGCCAAAGGTTCGAAAGAACCACCTTTCTTGATTCAAATAGACTACACACCTAAGGTCAGGTACCAAAAGAAGGCGGTGCTTGTGGGGAAGGGAATTACATTTGATACCGGCGGCATTTCGATCAAACCGGCCGAGAATATGGGAGAAATGCGGCAGGACATGACCGGGGCGGCGGTGGTGCTTACATCCATGGCTGCTATAGCACGGATTAAGCCCAGGACACAGATCACTGCATTTATTCCAACGTGTGAGAACATGGTTAGCAGCACTGCCTATAAGCCTGGCGATGTAGTTACAACTTCAGTAGGCAAGACCATCGAAATTGTCAACACTGATGCCGAGGGTCGTCTCCTTCTCGCCGACGTGCTTGGTTACGCATCAAGACAGCGCCCCGACTATCTAATCGATGTTGCGACGTTAACCGGAGCAGTGACAGTTGCCTTGGGTCACGGTGGCGCAGGTATCCTTTCGACGTCAGAGCAACTCGTTAAAACTTTTCTTGCCGCAGCGGACAAGTCAGGTGAAAAGTTATGGCAATTGCCTTTGTGGGAAGAATATGCTCATCAGTTCAAGTCGGGTGTCGCAGACATGACAAACTCCGGTGGCCGGCCGGCCGGGACGATTACGGCGGCACTCATATTGAAGCAATTTACCGCCGATATACCATGGCTGCATATGGACATTGCCGGCGTTGATTTCGAATACCGGGGAAGCGAGTATGTGCCGCGTGGACCTTCGGGGTTCGGAGTCAGGGTATTGACCGAGGCGCTCTGTAGTCTCTAACCGCCAAATATATGGGGTAACCTTGATGAAGGTTACCCCATAATTCTCCCGAGAATGAGATTTGCTTAATTAGACCAAGCAGGATTGTAGTCGTTACCGGGACCGGACAAGCGAACCGGTTCACCGCCTGCAATCGCTAGTTTGTAGATCGAACCGTTTTGCGTGGCAAAAACCACATACTTAGAATCAGGTGACCACGAAACTGGACCACCGGCGAATCCCAATCCCGCAGAGGGTTTCCAGATGACTTTGCGTTCTGCCAAGTCTGGTGAAGCAAGAGACAGGGCCTGATTGGAAATGTCACTCGACATGTATGCAATCCACTTGCCATCCGGTGACCAGGACGGCGAGGTTGCACCCTTCCATTTATTTGCGCGTTCAAGAATGACTTCGTCTTTCATTGGGAATTCAGAGACGGCAGCGACAGCGATTCCGGCGGTCGTAAACTGCTCGCCTTGCTGGCGCATCACGACGAATGCGATTTGGCGCGAATCAGGTGACATAGTCGGGGCTCCAACCATCAATTCCGAACTGGCGGGAAGATCAAGATTGCGCAGCAGAAACGTCTTGGTGTCGTAGAAGCAGATTCGGTAGTTCGGCTTAACGACGTTGGCCATATTGGCGTTGAGGTCGTGCAAGAACATGATTTTGCTGCCATCGCGAGCGAACTCCGGATATTGCGCACCCATCGTGTTGGTGATGTTTTCCCAGAAGCTGTTACTCGAGTCGGTGTAGGCATAGAATAGATCATAGACGGCGTGCTGATGGCCGCCAAGATCAGGATATTGCAACTGCAAAGCTCCGCGCCGCGCAAACGTCAATTTTTTGTTGTCCGGTGACCAGCTTAGCCTGCCACTGGCGTTGGTCAGTCCGGTTACAAATGGACGCTGATTGCTGCCGTCGGCATCCATCAGCCAAATGTCATTGTTACGCAGGAATGCGATCGTGGCGCCCTTCTTGATTGTTGCGCCAAAGGCAATGCCGAAGCCAATCAAGATTAGGCAGCAGATGGCGGCGAAAGTGAGGAATCTGTTCATCGTTCTCCTTTATCGTAGACGCAGTAGTTGACTCTTTGTCTTTCATTAACGTATTTTACCCAAATCTACCTGAATGTTTCAGATTATCGGTAAGTTATTGATTTGTCTTGAGATGTCAATAGTGCGCGGAGACACAATGTGCGATAATCAAGGAAGCAGGTTCGGCAAATCGGCAACGGAGTCAATCACCAAATCAGGCGTTACTTCTGTAACGGCTAACTTGTTCGGCCGGTATTTACCAGTACGCACCAGAATACCCTTAATGCCGCAATTCTGGGCGCCCTGAACATCGTTAATTAAATCGTCACCGATCATGCAGGTGACATTAGGCTGTAAGCCAATGTTCTTGAGTGCCATCTGATAGAACTCCACAGCTGGTTTACCGATTACGAGAGCTTTGATTCCGGCGGCATATTCGATACCCGTAATAAAAGCACCAATATCGAGCTTCAGCTTACCCCCAGTGAGCCAATACCGTCCTTTGTGTAAGGCGATAATTGGTACACCGCCCATCGCAAAATCAAACAGCTTTGACATCAGAGGATAGTCCCAGATATCGCCAACATCGCCGATTACTATGCATTCTGGTGTGGTGTCGGAATGTTCGAACTCCTCGAAATCGAATTTAACATCTTCTGAGAGCAGCTTGAAGCAGGAGTGGATCTTCTGTTGCCGGAGGTACTCCGATGCTGCAGCTGGAGCGCTGAAGATCTCATTCGGCTCGATCGGCAAACCGATCTGCAGAAGTTGACGGCTCAATGAACCCTTGGATCTGGTGGTGGTGTTACTGCAAATGCGAATTGAGTAACCCCGACTTTTCAAGAGCGAAAGCGTACTCGCTGCCCCGGGCAAAGGCTGATCGTCGACAGTGAGTGTACCGTCCAGGTCAAACATGAAGGCTCTTACGCGCTGAAAGTCCACATTCAACTCCTATGGCGGCTCAAGTTCGTTAAGGCTGCTATTATATTTGATTTAAGGACGCCGAAAAGCTTAATTACAGAAGATTCGCCGAAGAGCAATAACATCTCGCACGGGACAGTCATCAATATGAATTTTACGACAATTCGCTGGGTGGATAACGAGGTTGAGATACTTGACCAGACTCTTCTGCCAACCGTTGAGAAATATGTCCGACTACACAATTACCGCGATGTGGTGACAGCGATCAAATCGCTTCAGGTCCGGGGAGCACCTTTAATTGGTGTGGCAGCGGCATATGGAGTGGCAATGGCTGCTATGCAGTGCCGCAATAAGGTTGAGTTTGCCGTGGCCGTCAACGACATTAAGTCGGCTCGGCCGACAGCCGTCAATTTGAGCTGGGCAGTCGAGCGAATGTTGATAACCTATCACGCGTTTTCGGAGTCACCGGATCGTAACCGGCGCCTGCTTGACCTGGCAATGCAGATCCATGATCAGGATGCGCGGATGTGCGACCGAATAGGACAAAACGGAATGGGGCTACTTCCGGCAATTGGCACAGTCATGACCTACTGCAACGCCGGTGCGTTGGCGACCGGCGGGAGCGGTACCGCGCTAAGTGTAGTGTATCAAGCCTTCCGTTCGGGTAAGAAGCTCGGTGTCTACGCTTGCGAAACAAGACCGATTCTCCAAGGTGCGCGCCTCACCGCATGGGAACTCTCCCGCGAAGGGCTTGATGTAACTTTGATCACGGACAACATGGCCGGATATCTCATGGCACAGAGAATGATAAATTGCGTCATTGTCGGGGCAGATCGAATAGCCATCAATTATGACGTTGCCAACAAAATCGGCACGTATTCACTCGCGATCCTCGCCAAGGAACATAATGTGCCGTTTTATGTCGCGGCACCGACAACTACATTTGACAACCGTATTGCATCGGGTGTAGACATCGAAATTGAGCAACGGTCCGGCGATGAAATCAAGCAATGGGGGAGTTATCGGACCGCGCCCGAGACTGTCCGTGTTTACAATCCAGCGTTTGACATTACCCCGAATCATCTGATTTCAGCGATCATTACCGATCGGGAACTGATCAAATGCGCCAGATGGAACGGCTAGATTCGCGGCTTTCCGTGCTTGACACACGGACTTAAAACATTGATATTCAACAGCTATAGAGGAAGTGACCGAAAATGATTCATGTTGCCATAATTGCCGGCGGAAAGGGAGAACGCTTCTGGCCGTTCTCGACCCGCGAGAATCCCAAACAACTTCTGAAAATTGCCTCCGACAAGACGATGCTGGAGGAAACACTCGACCGCGTGTCGGACTTTGTGCCATTGGAACGCACGGTCATCGTCACCGGGGAGAACATTCGGAAACAAATAGTGGATCGTCATCCGACGATTAAAGACTCGAATATTCTTGCTGAACCCTTCGGCAAGAATACTTGCCTTGCAGTTGGATTTGCCGCAATACATCTGTTCAAGAAGGATCCAGAAGGCGTAATGGTGGTGCTTTCGGCAGATCATTTCATTCGCCCCAAGGAAAGGCTCATCGATATTTTACGCTTTGGCGCCGCAATAGCCGAGCGGGACGATGTCCTGATTACCATCGGTATTAATCCAACGCGGCCGGAAACTGGATATGGCTATATCGAATTGGGTGAACAGTATGATTCGTTTGATGGTCTGATCAGCTTCAAAGTGAAGCAGTTTAAGGAGAAGCCGAACCGTACTTTGGCCCAACAGTATTACATCGGCCGCATGCATATGTGGAATTCGGGGATGTTCATCTGGTCCACCAAAGCGATTCTCAATGCCATTTCCCGTTGCAAGCCGGAGATGCATCGCTTGCTGATAGAGTACGGAGAGACGATTGGTACTGCCGGCGAATTAAAGGCTCGACAGGAGTTATTCGAGCGGGCCGAGGGTGTGTCGATCGACGTTGGTGTTCTGGAAGAGGCCAACAATGTCGTTGTGATCAAAGCAGATCTGATTTGGGACGATATCGGCAGTTGGCTGGCGCTGGAACGAATCAGCAGCAAAGACAAGGACAATAATGTCTCGATTGGCGATACTATTCTGCATGAATCCTTCGAGATTTCGGCGGTCAATGCCGGTGAGGGTATACTCGCAACGCTGGGTATTTCTGATTTGGTAGTCGTCAAGACTGATTCCGTCGTACTGGTCGCACACAAAACACGTGTAAATGACATCAAGACACTGCTGGCGCGCATGAAGGACGATCCGCGCTATGACAAGTACCTCTAAGCCTTGTGAGTAGTTCTTATTCATGGAATTTGGTGCAGATAGCGTCCTTGGACTCGAACCACGGTCAGCCGGATTGCCGCAAGGTTTGAATTCGCTCATTGTCAGTTGGAATGATCCCCGATCACTTCAAGTTGCCGCAAGAACTGTTTCCGGCGGCGACAGCCTGGTAATACCGTCTGAGACAATCTACGGATTGACATGCGACGCCTTGAAGGCGAATGCCGTCGAACGACTTTTTCAAATCAAGGGCAGGGAAATGACTAAGCCTTCAGCAGTGTTTCTTGGCGACCGAGAGAACATCTCGGCGATCGCTGAAATCGCGAATTCAATGGCCGCGAGAGTCATTGAGAAGTTTCTACCCGGGCCACTTACCGTCGTCTTGCGTTCCAAGTTAGACAATGTGGCAGGCGTCGTCGGGGCCGATGGCAAGATCGGCATAAGAATCAGTTCGCATCCGTTTATCCAGTCACTTTGCCGGCAGGTTGACACACCGCTCATCGCGACGTCGGCCAATATCTCGGGCAAGGCTGATTGCCGGACCGAAGGTGAAGTGCTGGCGGCTTTCAAGGGCGTCGTTCCCTTAATAATACTCGAAACTGCGACGTTGACAGAACGGTCAACGACCGTTGTTGATTTGACCGGCATGCGGCCAGTTCTGCTTCGTGATGGAACTATACCGTTTTCAGAAGTGTTAAACTGCGCAGAAGGTATTCAATAGCCATGTATAGTATTGTTTATGTTTGCACTGGAAACACTTGCCGCTCACCGATGGCTGAAGGAATTCTGCGTACGCTTCTGAGTCAAGCGGGGATCGAAGATGTGGATGTGTCTTCCGCTGGAATAGGCACATTGGATGGATATCCGGCGACCCAGCATGCCGTCGAAATATCGCGTCGCCATCAAATCGACATCTCCGGACACCATTCCACTCGAATGACCGAACGGATCTTCCGGGAAGCAGACTTGGTATTCGCTTTAGCGGAAAACCACTATGAGGCGCTCAAGAAGATGCCGGGCGCCGACCAGAA
>CAZQBX010000104.1:0-6899 GCA_964592145.1 uncultured Ignavibacteria bacterium | reverse complement strand
CCGGAATATCTTCAGTCTGCAAATCGGCAGAATAGTAATCCTGCATCGTAACAGACTTGGGCAATATCAGTACGTTTGCTCCAAGTGCATCAAGTTCTTTTGAGACGGCCTTCTCCGAATAGAAAGTGATGTTCTTGATCGAGACAATAACTGTGATACCAAGCAAAATGGCAATGAAACTGGTCGCTAGTTGATTCTTGCGTTCAAATATCTCGCGCCAAACGAGCGTGCGAAGTTTCATTTTACTTGCTCGGCTTCTTTGTGGGCTCTGTGGCCTTTGTCGTGATGGGTACCTTCTGTTCAATTGAAGTAGAAGGCGCAGGCGCTACCTTCAGAGCTTGTGGATTGCTCTGTGGTGCAGCCGTCGTAGTGGGCCCGCAGCTCTTGCCGCTTCCCGGGGGACAACATCCACCCGATTTCGGGGCCGCTGCTGCCGTTACAGCCGAGACAAGCTTGTCTTTTGGGGTCGCACCTTGGAACGTCCCAATCACAGTTCCGGGCGGAGCCAGCAAGGCAGTCGTTGCAACAGTTGATTTTGGATCAAGACCCAACTGTGTCACAAACTTCGCTGCCACTGGGTCAGAAGGATCGACCATAACCACCGCCGTAGTCTGGCCGAACTTAGGATCTTGCAAGAATTCTTCTACCCCTTGCATGGCACCTTTATTGTCGGTTGTCTTCTTGTTCTGCATGCAGAGTGCCACCATGTTCTTCTGCTGTAACGCCTTTAGTGTCTGTTCTGACGCTTCGCAGCCGACAGATTCGACAAGCTTAGTGTCGTCAGTCAACTTTGATGCAGGAAAGCCGCCCATAATTGCGCCGTTCGGAGCAAGCACCAGAATGAGTGGCAGTTGCGCCCGGTTTGCTCCATACTTCTTCACCACGTCTGCTTCGGCCTGATCCGTGATGTTGATTTCCACAACATCCGACTTGCGTGAGATCTTCTTCTTAGCGGACTTGACGATTTCACGCGTGGCTGCAAGCTGATCGTTGTCTTCTCTATAAAATACTGCAAAAACATATCTCTCTGAATCTCCCGCTTTCTCGATTGCTTCGGCTGCCTTGCCATTGCCAATGTGACCAATGGGTGCGGCAGCTCGAACAGAAGCCACGCCAAATCGTGCCGTTGCGGTTTCTGTGGATTCCGAATTCATGCTAAGAATACTGACAAATGTAATTGCTGCAGCAACGGCAACCAATGTCACCACTGAGAATTTTGCCTTCTTGCTCATTTTGATCTCCTAAAGAACGATATATCTACTAAGAAAATGCTCTTGTGTTTGTCTGGACTACAAAGTTTCAAGCGCTGCGGTAGCGTTCACGGCCTTGGTCTTTGCCGGTTCAACATCGCAAGTGGTAAGGCTGTTCTTGCAATGCAACTCGCTAACGCGGTGCGCGTCAGCAATGATCACACGGTCGGTTAACAGGTGCTTGCGAGCAAACTCGATTGCATCACCAATTAACGGGGACTCGCTGCGGTTCGCCATGCGATAGTACACCCAGCGACCGCACTTTCTGGATTCTACCAGTCCAGCTTCCTTGAGGATGGACATATGCTTGGATACAGTTGAGTCCGCCAGTCCAATCAGGTCAACTAAGCTACAGACGCATAGCTCTTGCTGGCTGAGGCTAAGAAAGAGCCTAAGCCGGTTGCCGTCGGACAGGGCGTTGGTCACGCTCAGGAACTCACGCATACTTACTCCTTTGTTTCGCCAGATAACGAAATATAGCTCGCAATCTCCGGAATGTCAAGAACATATTTTACAGATGCTTAATCTGACAAAGTCAATCAGGTTTATGAGGAAGAGCGCCAAATGCCTCCCAAATGCGGCGCCCAAATGTAGATGTCTGGAATGTCGGCAGGTAACCATCGGTTTCTCAAACAACAGGACAAATTGGTCAAAACCGTTGGGTCAGGAATCGTTCTTGCATACAACCGTATAAACGGGTATATTGACCAATTCAAGGAGGCAACTATGCGTGACCCTGCGCTTCTCTTTAAGGCGCTATCTGACGAGACACGACTGCAAATGCTCATTCTGATAAGGCAGCATCAAGAGTTGTGTGTTTGCGACCTCGAAAACGTCCTCGAGATTGGGCAGTCAAAGGCATCTCGGCACCTCCGGTATCTATTAAATGCCGGACTGCTTCAGGATCGTCGAGAAGCGGTTTGGATTTACTATCGAATTGCGGACAAATTGAATCCCGGTCATCGTGCTGTTCTCGAAAGTATTGACCAATTGATAGAACACGAGAAGCTGGCCGAATTGAACAGTAAACTCGCGGACTGGCGTGAGCAAAAGAAGTGCGGAGTAGCACGAGATAAGTCCGTTAACAAGACCGTCACCCTGGAGCGCACCGTATGAGCGTTGGCTCGCAATCTGTCGTTCGCAAGCTTTCTTTCCTTGACCGCTATTTAACGCTGTGGATTTTTGCGGCGATGGCAGTGGGAGTTGGATTAGGGTTTCTATTCCCGGGCATAGTGCCGATGCTGGATCAATACAGCGTTGGTACGACCTCGATCCCAATCGCAATTGGTTTGATCTTGATGATGTATCCTCCGCTTGCCAAGGTACGATATGAAGAGCTGGGCGAAGTCTTTCGCAATTGGCGGATTCTCGGGTTGTCGTTGATTCAGAATTGGATCATTGGTCCGATTCTCATGTTCGCACTAGCCATTTTGCTGCTTCCCGACAAGCCAGATTATATGGTGGGGCTGATTCTGATTGGCCTGGCACGCTGCATCGCGATGGTCATTGTATGGAATGATCTAGCTAAAGGAGATACGGAGTACGCGGCTGGACTTGTGGCTTTCAACTCGATATTCCAGGTGCTGTTCTATTCGGTATATGCCTTCGTCTTCATCACTCTACTTCCTCCTCTATTTGGATTGACCGGCATTGAAGTCCAGATCACAATCGGACAGATTGCAAAGAGTGTTTTCATTTACCTTGGAATTCCATTTATCGCGGGCTTTGTAACTCGCTTTGTCTTGATTCGCGTGAAGGACAAGGAGTGGTATCATAAGAAGTTTATTCCAAAGATCAGTCCCATCACTTTGATCGCGTTGCTGTTCACGATTGTTGTGATGTTCTCGTTAAAGGGTGACAAGATATTGACGCTGCCACTTGACGTTGTCCGCATCGCACTTCCGCTTTTAATCTATTTTGTCATCATGTTTTTTGTCAGCTTCTGGATGGGCAAGCGTATTGGCGCTGGTTACTCAAAGTCGGCCACGCTGTCTTTCACGGCGGCATCCAATAATTTTGAACTGGCCATTGCAGTGGCTATCGCTGTCTTCGGTGTTCATTCCGGCGCTGCGTTCGCGGCAGTGATCGGCCCGCTTGTGGAAGTTCCTGTACTAATCGGTTTGGTCAATGTCGCGCTGTGGATGCAGCGCAAATACTTTAGGTCTGACGACAGTTTAGTGTCAGCAAATGCCACAGTTGTGAAATGTCCATGACAACTTCATGGAAAGAAGAGGCGGCGAAACTAAGGGGTGCCAATCCCAAGCATGTCTTATTCCTTTGTGTTGCGAATTCCGCACGGAGTCAATTGGCAGAGGGAATTGCTCGTTCTCTGGCTCCGCATGATGTGAAGATTTCATCTGCGGGTTCAGTTCCGACCAAAATACGTGCAGAGGCAGTTGCAGTATTGAACGAAATCGGAATTGACGCAACAACGCAGTCTTCCAAAGGCCTGGATCAAATAGACTCAGACTCTGTGGATGCGGTCATCACGCTCTGTGCTGAAGAAGTCTGCCCCATCTTCCCGCATCCAGTGTTGAAGATTCACTGGGGATTGCCCGATCCGGCGGCTAAAATTGAGTTTGAAGGTGAACGCTTGCAGGCGTTTCGCGATGTGCGGGATGAACTGCTTGATCGACTAAAATTTATCTTCTAATTCTTGCGCTTTTGTCTACCCAAAGCTGCCGACAACTCCATATTGTCATGCGAAATAATTCACAAACCGATTCTAATCCTCTAACAATTGGGTCTGCGACCACAATGTTGCCTGATTCTGATTCGAATGTTGTCAAGATTCCCCGCGAATACAGACTTGCTGAAGATATATCTCACGATAAGCGCTTACGAAAGTATATTCTGACAATTGGCGGGGCAATTGTCGCATGGGGATTTGTATATTCGCAGCTTGAAAATGCAGCAAAATGGATTACGTACGACCTGCTAGGCCTTCAAGCAGGTAGTCATCTAGCATCGTCTGTAGAGTTTTTCTTTTATGACACGCCCAAAGTCTTGTTGCTTCTCACTTTCGTGGTGTTTGGTGTCGGGGTTGTCCGCTCATTCTTTACGCCTGAACGCACTCGTCAAATGCTTGCGGGAAAACGCGAAACATATGGGAATGTGCTGGCGGCGTTACTAGGAATTGTCACACCATTTTGCTCGTGCTCGGCAGTTCCGCTATTCATAGGATTTGTGACTGCGGGAGTCCCGCTTGGTGTTACCTTTTCGTTTCTGGTCTCGGCTCCGATGGTCAATGAGATCGCATTGGTTCTGCTGTTCGGATTGTTCGGTTGGAAGATTGCCGGTCTCTACCTGGTCACAGGACTCATTATAGCTATGATTTCAGGTTGGGTCATTGGAAAGCTGCGAATGCAAAAACACGTAGAGCCTTGGGTGTTCGAGATCCAAACTACCGGCGACGTGTTTGATGAACAACTTACTTGGCTTAACCGTATCCAGATGGGCTTCGCGGCAGTGCGCGATATTGTCGGTAAGGTCTGGCCTTACATATTGGTGGGTATCGCCGTTGGTGCCTTCATCCATGGATATGCTCCTGAGGATTTTCTCGCATCCTTCATGGGGAAGGCTGCCTGGTGGTCAGTTCCCGTAGCGGTGCTGATTGGCATTCCAATGTACTCCAATGCTGCCGGAATTATTCCCGTGGTTCAGGCCTTACTTGAAAAGGGCGCTGCTCTGGGTACAGTGCTGGCGTTTATGATGGCCGTAATCGCGCTATCACTTCCCGAGATGATTATTCTTCGCAAAGTCCTCAAGCCACGCCTGATCGGAACATTTATAGGTGTTGTGGGCATCGGCATCTTAGTAGTTGGCTATCTTTTCAATCTACTCATATAACGAGCCGCAATAATACATATCCAAATTCTTGGCCCGGGATGCGCGAAGAGCAGACGATTGCTGAACGCGCTGAGCGAGCAGCGAGCGAACTCGGCATCCAATTCACTTTGAACCAAGGGATAGTTAATGAAACCAGCAGATGAAACCAAAGCAGGGGAAGATTGTTGCAGTGGCGCATCTTGTGACTGCAACGCGAAGCCTAAGAAACGAGCAGGGCTCAAGACGATGATTGTCGCGGTAATTCTGCTTGCCGCAGCAGGAGTGGGTGCATGGTCTCTTGTTTCAAGCTCGACGACGGTGCCATGCTCTGAACCAAACTGTGCTGATTCTACGCGCAGCTGCTGTCCTCAATAGGCAAAAGCATGGAACAATGGATTAGGCATGTCCTGTCAAGTGACAACTTCGGGTTGGCGTTCTTCCCCGCAGTGTTTCTGATAGGAGTTTTGGGTTCGCTAAGCTCCTGTTGCACCCTGCCGGTTATCGGTGCGGTCGTTGGCTTTGCGGGATCGCGCGTGAGGCGGAGCGACCGTCGCGAATTGTTGCTTGTCGGTCTGTTCTTCATGATTGGGACGACCATTGCGCTGGCAACGATTGGCGCACTTTCGGGACTCGTCAGCCAGGTGGCAAGCTCCACTGTCGGAAAGTACTGGCAGTTTGTTTCTGGCCTTTTCATCGTTATCTTCGGTCTCATTAGCCTGAACTTGATCCACTTCCAAACGCCGAAGTTCAACGTAGAACAGTGGGCCTACGGCAATGGGGTTGGCGGTGCCATTCTGTATGGACTTGTGCTCGGAGGAGCATCAACTGCGTGCTCTGTCGGCTGCAATCCGCTTCTTCCAATTGCCATTGGTACAACTCTTCTACAGGGCACGGCCTTGATGGGCGCTTTGACTCTTACCATTTTTGCAATTGGCTACAGCCTGCCATTGGCTGCCGGCTTGGTTGGCATTGGTATGGGCTTGGCTCGGCTCAATAGCGCGGCGCAACGGGCAATGCCGTTTGTTCGGATTTGCGCAGGAATATTACTCATTGCTGTCGGGTTCTATCTCTTGGCTTCGATTTGAGGGTAGAATGAAATGGCACTGATTTCCAAGAGAGCATCGAGTAGCTGCGTCGGCTGATAATCGACATGCAGTTGTTGATCTCTTCTGGAGGTGAAATCTGAGAAGCGTTTATTTTCTTCTTCTATTCCTCTATGTGGCCTCTTTGTTGACGCGTAACATCTATGAGCTTCTGAAAAAGGCAGGTCATATAGATCTGGAAAGCAGGCCAGTGTTCGCTGCCATCCTGACGGTAATGATGGTGATGTGGGTCTCGTGGTTCGCCATGTGTCCCATGGACCCGTTTCGGGTTGCTCTGCCTGACGCCGTTCGATGGATAGGGCTTAGTGGTGTGATATTGGGTTGGGCGCTGTCTTTGACGGCACTGGCTCAATTGCGCGGCGTTGAGAACATTAATCATCTGGTGACGAATGGCCTTTTTGCAAAACTTCGTCATCCGATGTACACTGGGTTCTTGCTTTGGCTACTGGGTTGGCCGCTGTTCCACGGCGCCACGATCAGCTTCGTTACAGGACTTTTTGGAATTGGCAGTGTACTCTATTGGCGATCCCTGGAAGAGAAAGCCCTGGAATCAACGTACGGAGATAAATATCGGGTCTATCAAACACAGACCTGGTTCTAACCGGAGGTATGTGTATGAACGTGCTGACGATTTACGCTCATCCAAATTCAAAGTCACTTTGTCACGCGGTACTCGAGCGGTTCAACCAAGGACTGCAAGACAGTGGGCACACGAACG
>CAZQBX010000103.1:0-6976 GCA_964592145.1 uncultured Ignavibacteria bacterium | reverse complement strand
GTTAAAGGGATTGTGACGCGAACGGGATGTGTTAGTAATAACGGGGGGAGATTAGCAGTTCGAATTCACTGACCTCAGTTAAGAGGATTGTGACTGAATAGTAGCGATTTGGTTCAATGCCGTCCTCACCGAGTTCGAATTCACTGACCTCAGTTAAAGGGATTGTGACCCCGATAAACCTTGCTCATCCCGTCACCTCCTCCAGGTTCGAATTCACTGACCTCAGTTAAAGGGATTGTGACTTACCCAATTTGTTGTGCCCGCATGGTGGCGCGCATCTTCCGTTCGAAATCACTGACCTCAGTTAAAGGGATTGTGACACAGTAGTAAGCGACCGGAAGCTGCACGCGGAGTCTCTTTGTTCGAATTCACTGACCTCAGTTAAAGGGATTGTGACGTTTCGACGTTGGCATTAAACGCCACAAAGTGCAGAGTTCGAATTCACTGACCTCAGTTAAGGGGATTGTGACTTTGCGCGGTTGGCAGAGTCTTGAATCTCCCCGGCACATTAGAAAGGAAAAATCCTGTGGACTTTGCCGATTTCGCCGACGTGCTCGGGACCGTGACGGACGCCCTGTCACTCCCTGCATTGCTTCTGGCCGGTTACTGGTATTTTATCGGGCGCCGAAGAAACGAGCGACGACTGCTAAGCCAAACTCGCCACCAGCCGGGTCATCGTCCTGCGGCGATCATCATAAACTGCCTAACGGAGACGTCAATCATCAACGAAGTGCTGCACTACCTCGCCGCGACAGACGGTCTCAAGGAGATTCAGGCGACTAAACGTTATGAATCCGTGACCCTGTCAGCAAAGACCATCAAGCCGGAAGATATGGCGACACTGGCCCGCGAACTGCGCTCTGCTTATAGCCACATCAGCGAAACCGGCTATGATGTGCTCCATGTATTCTGTGCCGCGCCCATGCCGGTCGCCATGCTCACCGGCGCAGTGTTGTCCAATCGCGGAGACGTAAGGCTCTACCACAAAAGCAAAACCGCCGTTCCGAAATCGGACGGCGGTGCAAGAGATTCCTACGAATACTGGGGCCCACTCAACTACTAACTCGCACCAATCCCGCTCTGCCGAGGGCGAACTGAATCCCCTTTATTGTCCGAGATTGGTGTACTCCGGTACTGACAGTGAACTGCAACCCTCGGGCTGGACACGGTATCCAATACCGGTCATATTAAGGGAGGCGGCAACAGGAGTCGCAGATGCAGCGTACAAGACGGAGATTTTCCGGCGAGTTCAAGCAGGGTGTGGTGCTGGAAGTGCTGGCCGGAGTGCATCAGGCGAGTGTGGCAAGGAGGCCGTTCGGTATCGGCGAACAGTATTCTAGTGGAGTGACTTACTTGGAGTGATGGTTCGCCTTTAATTCACTAGGGGCAGGCTCTGCCTGTCCAGCGCAAGCCGTTCGACGGGCGGAGCCCGCCGCTAGTGATTGAGTGTGAACCCGTCAATTCATTGGCGTCAGACCACTAGAGTGGCTGGAGGCGTATCGTGCTTGTTCCTTCTCCCCGCGAGAAGCCACTCTGGTAGCGCTTCATCCAAACTAGAACTCATCTCGATATCATTAGAGCGCGATAAGTGGACATGCCGAGCCGGGCGAAGTACAACAAGCTTTTCGTCCAAGTGATCTCATGCCGTGCTTCACCCGGCCGAAATCTCTCACGCGCCGGCAATTCCGGCAGAGTCAAGCGCGGTCACTTCTTGCAGGGCTGGTGATGATCTGCGCCCGGCCCTGCTCGGCAAGTTCCGCAACGCAGTCTCCTCTAATGAATCAGGGATACGCCCTAATACTCTACCGCATCTCCGTCCAACCCTCGGTGTGCAGCTCACGGATTGCATTCTAACCGACCATGATCTTGCATAAACTCACTGCAGGACTTCTGCTGTCTGGGGCGATGAGTGTCCACGCCTTCGAGTTCTTTCCCCCACGCTATCTGATGGAGGCCAGTTACTCGGAAGGCAGGGCTCCGTTCCATAGGTGGCAGCACGTTTACGCATTTCAAGACGGTGCCGGCAATGATCTCATCGCCGATCTTGTAAGCAACATTGATGACAAGGCGGGCGAGCCACAGTCGCGCGTATTAGTGTACGATACCCGCCTCGGCACCATCGACCAGATTAATCGCCATCACCCGGTCAACAGCATCGCCGGCAGAGACATTGACAGCGACGGACATCCCGAACTTGTGTTGCTCCAATACGGAGAGGACTTTACTCATATCGAAATCATCGCTTGGCCGCTCGACTCGATCATCTGTGAGTTCAAGCTTGATTCAAGGGACTATCCGAATCGGAAAGACAACATTTGGGGAATGGACATTACCGTAGGGCCATTAATACCCCGCGTTCTGTCAGGTCGTCCGGCACTGTTACTTGGCATCAAAAATGGTTACGGGCTCACGCCACGAGAATTGGCGTTGATCGATCCCCTGAATGGACGGGACATCTGGCACTGCCGAGTTCCTAACGGAATCGAGACAATGGAACTTATGGATGTAGACGGTGACTCCATCCCCGAAATATTCGCCGGTGGCAACGCTTCCGACAACGGTGCCGAATACGACTCCTTGTCCGATAATCACAGCTATTTGTTTTCGGTTGATGCTGTCACGGGTCGGCTACGATGGATCACTGAATTCTCCGGGCCATTCAGCACTGCGCTAGGCTACCCTTTACACCGAGACGACAGCAATGTGCCGGCTCTGTTCGTGGCATTTTCGGCAAATCATCCTGACGCTGGTAGGAATAGAATCCTGCGTGTCAATGCAATCGACGGAGAAACGCTGTCAAGCCTGATTATCCCTGACACAACTCTGGGATGCGAAGCACACCGCTGGGGTCACGATGAAGAAGGCATGGAGACTTTTGTTGTTGCCGTGAAGAATCGCGGTCTGATGGTTTACAATTCAGCCCTCCAGCTGATCACCCAGTCTTCACAGGTAGATGGTATCCTGCTGGTTTCAGACCTCGATGGGGATGGAGAAAGTGAAGTTCTCGGGAGGAAAGGCGGGATGGGCACTATTATGCTTGATCATGATTTGAGCATGATCGCATCCGCCGAGTTTTCCTTCACCGGGCCCCCAGTCAAGCAGAAAAGTTGGCAATCGGATTTCGCCTACATTTGGGGTGAGACGAGAGACGGCGTTACCCGTATTTCCCTGATCGGGAATCCAGAATATTTCTATCGACTCCTCTTCTATTCCGGGTTAGTGCTCGGTTCTATTATCATATTGTTCCTGCTGCACGCTTTGTACATTACCAGACTGCGTGTCGTGAAGCTCCGGGCCCAGTCAGAGCACGAGCGCTATCAAGCATGGGCGGCCATGGCAACAAAACTGGCTCACGACATTCGCACTCCGCTCTCAGTGCTGCGCCTTTCTGCACAGAATCTTGAGCAGGAATTGGACGTGCGCTTCAGTGGGGTGCCCGAGCAGATTCGCCATTACTTTCGGACCTTCCGCGAAGAAGCCGAACGGCTTTCCAATGTGTCCCGGACTTTTCTAACGTTTTCGCGAGTAACGCCACCCAGGTTGGAGCCGACGGACCTAGCCGCACTTGTGCGTAAGAGTGTAGAGCGGCGTCCTCATCCGGAGAATGTGGCTGTGGACTTGAATCTGCAATCGGGCCTGCCACCTGCGAATGTCGATCCGCCGCAGATCGTGACGCTTATTGACAACCTGTTGTCAAACAGTTACCGAGCCATGTCCGACGGGGGAACGCTGACCGTCAAACTTCAGACGGAACAGAAATTGCGGGATGGCTCAAGACGAAAAGAGTGGCTCCTCATGCAATTCAGCGATACCGGACAAGGCATCGCTGAAAAGGACCTTCCCAAGATTTTTGAGCCATATTTCACCCGTTCCGAGGATGGAACAGGCATTGGCTTAGTTCTGGTCAAGAAGATCGTGGAAGATCACATGGGAACCATCAGCGTGAAGAGTATTCTTGGTGAAGGAACAACGTTCAGCGTGAGGTTTCCGATCGGTGATCGCTCTAATAGTGCCGCGCGCAATGAATGACGCAATACTGATCATCGAAGATGATCCAGCCTATTCTGCTACCCTGAAACAGACGCTTGAGCTGAACGGTTACAGGACGGTTAGCGCCACGAGCTTCAGCCAGGGGCAGCGACTCTGTCAGGCGCAGGTGATTGCTGGTATTCTGTTGGACATTAAGCTGCCGGGAAGCGACGGATTCATCGTTCTGGAATGGCTCCGCAGCAACCTCCCGGGCATTCCGGTGATCATGATGACTCAGGAGCCTTCCTATGAAAAAGCAGTACGGGCGGTCAAGATGGGAGCCTTCGATTTCATTCCTAAGGAGATCCTGGATCGCGACCGACTTCTTGTTACCCTGCACAATGCGCTCGACAAAGCCCGAATCGAAGGCGAGCGTGCTGGCCTGCTGCAGGCATTGCAGACCCAGTCATTGCTGATTGGAGAAAGCAGGGCCATGCGCGAACTGAAAACACAGATTGAGCGCGTAGCTGCGACTGACGAACGAGTCTTGATCATCGGCGAAAGCGGGACAGGCAAGGAGTTAGTGGCGAATGCGATCTACAGCCGGAGCAGGAGAGCATCCAAATCGTATGTCAAGGTGAATTGCGCGGCTATTCCGAGAGACCTTATCGAAAGCGAATTGTTTGGGCACAAGAAGGGAGCGTTTACGGGGGCGCGTCAGGACCACGAAGGAAAATTCAAGGCTGCGGATGGCGGGACAATATTCCTCGACGAGATTGGGGACATGGGTTTAGATCTTCAGGCAAAGGTGCTGCGGACACTTCAGGAAGGGGAAATTGAACCGGTTGGCGGCAAAGGTCCGGAGAAAATCAACGTTCGGGTCGTCGCGGCTACCAATAAAGATCTGAAAGCCATGGTCAAGGAAGGAACTTTTCGCGAGGATCTCTACTTTCGCCTCAACTCGATACAACTTACGGTTCCGCCCCTTCGTGACCACATTGAAGATATCCCACTCCTAATGGTGCACTTACTCAAACAAGCGGCAGAGCGGAATAATCGCCCGATGATGACGCTGAACGAGGCTGCCACGAACAGGATGTTGTCATACGATTGGCCGGGGAATATTCGTGAACTGGAGAGCCTTGCGACCTGGATTTCGGTTTATGTCGTGGGACCCGAAGTTGCACTCCAGGATGTGAACTCCTGGTTTGGAACTGAGAATGGAGGCACTCCGACTTCCGAGGCATTGCCGGACTATTGGAACGCCAAGCAGGAATTTGAGCGGGACTACTTCAAGAGGTTACTCGTGACGCTGGGCGGGAACGTCGCCGCCACGGCACGCGCCGCCAACCTGGATCGTGCCGGTCTACACCGAAAGCTGAAAGCGCTGGGCATTGTAGAGTAGAATCTACACCAGCAGGGGCAGTATGTGATCCCCGTCTACAGTCTGCCAGCCATTTGCTACGTGAAATGGCTGGCATTTTTGTTGCCTTAACTGGTCACGTAGGAAGCACGTCTCTCCTTCTGGTTGTCGGTTTCATTCCATCTCCCTGAATTCAGACTCTTCTCATCATATTCTCTGCATCGGAGGAATCCATGCGTTACCTTGTTACTCTCATCCTAGGATGCTTGTTGCTCTCTGGAGCAGCTCTCGCCAGCACGAATGTTTGCGGTACAATCAGTACTAACACGACTTGGACGGTGGCATCGTCCCCGTACTTGGTCTCTTGCAATCTGATGGTGGCCAATGGCGCCACATTGACGATAGAGCCAGGTGTCGTTGTCAAACTGAATATTAACGTGACGATGGATATTCAGGGCACGCTGGTCGCAAACGGCACGGCTCAGGACTCTATTGTCTTTACCTCGTGGTATGATGACAACTACAGTGGCAACACCGACAGTACCGCTACTCAGCCTAATCGAGGTGACTGGGCGATGATCTACCTCAACTCGGCTGATCAAGCATGCAGTATGACCTACTGTGTGGTGAAGTATGCGGGGCGGTGCTGCGACATCCGGGGGATCTGGGTAAACGCGTCCATGCTGACGCTGGCTCACAGCACGGTCAGCGAGATCGGCAACAACAATGATTATGGTGCGGCGATCTACGTCGAAGGCAACGGCCAACTGACCATGATGAACACTATCCTGACGCGTATGTACAGTTGGGCGGCGATCCGAACCTACGGGATCACGGCAATCCAGGACTGTGAGATCAGTTATGGGGGCAGGCGGGGAGTATATCATGAGTCCGGCACGTTTTCGATCATCCGGTCGAACATCCATGATTTTGGCGACTGGGGACTGTGGAGTCAGGGCAACAATGCCATCATAGACAGTGTCACATGCCGCTATAATACTAACGGTGGGATCTACACCAGTGGGACGAGCAGCGTCTTGACCTATTGCGTCAGCGAGTTCAACGGTGGCAGCACCGGTGGAGGTGGCATTCGCTGCTTGGGACAGAGCACGGAGTTCCATCATAACCGAAGTGCCTTGAACAATAGCTGGGGCTACGTGGTGAATGCGGATCTGGTGGACGATATCTGGCAGGAAACGACTGCTAATGTGGACAGTGGCAATGCTTCAGCTGGGAGCATCGGGATCTATGGCGGGACGGTTGCTCAGGACGCGACTTGGAACAATGAGCATGTGTACGTGGTGCTGTCTTCCTTTTATGTAGGAAATGGCAGAACCTTGGACTTGCAGCCGGGAACCTCGGTCAAGTTCGCGTATGACCAAGCGATGGAAGTGCAGGGGTTGCTGCGGGCGGAGGGGACGGTGGTGGACTCGATAGTCTTTACTTCCTGGTATGATGATGCTCACGGAGGCGACACATACGGTTCCTCCGGCAACCCGTCCCGTGGAGACTGGAGATGGCTATACTTCAACAGCGCGGACGGAATCTGCCTGCTGGACTACTGTGTGGTGAAGTATGCGGGGCGGTGTTGCGACATCCGGGGGATCTGGGTAAACGCGTCCATGCTGACGCTGGCTCACAGCA
>CAZQBX010000102.1:0-7390 GCA_964592145.1 uncultured Ignavibacteria bacterium | reverse complement strand
CAGGCAGATAGCACCATTAAAATGTACGGGGAATGGGCGAATGTGTCAAGTTTTTTTGCGTTCGCCCTTTTTGTTGTTCACAAGGGTGAACGAAAGGTATTCCAGTTCCATCGCCATGTTCTCGGTGCGGATTTCAACGTCATCGGGGACTTTGAGTTTGATCGGCGCAAAGTTAAGGATGGCTTTGATGCCGCAATGCACGACATGGTCGACGATATTCTGGGCAGCAGAGGCGGGAACGGCCAGGACGACGAGTTCGATCTTGTTCTTCTGAAGTTCCTCTTCAAGATGGTCGGTGTCGAGGACCGTGATTCCTTTGTGGTTGGAGCCGATCTTGCGCTGGTCGGAGTCAAAGAGCACCTTGATGTTAAAGCCCTGGCGCTGGAATTCTTTGTAGGAGACCAAGGCGGAGCCGATGTTACCGACGCCGATTAAGGCGACATTCCAGGTACGATCGATGCCGAGAATCTTGGCGATACGGCCTTTGAGTTCCTTGACGGGGTAACCAAGGCCGCGAGTTCCGAAGGAGCCGAAGAATGAGAGGTCCTTGCGGACCTGGGCAGGGGTAAGTTTTTCGCGTTTCGCCAGCTCTTTGGAGGAGATGGTTTCGAAATGCTCTTTCTCAAGGGTATTTAGCGCCCGGTAGTAATGCGACAGCCGATGAATTGTCGACTCAGATATCTTGCGTTCTCTCATAGACTCCCGTTTATTGTCGCTTACTCCACTAAGATGTGAAAGGTTTCACAAAAAATAGCTTCAATTAAATGGATGGTCAAGCGATATTTTTCTCAACTTTGACCTTTCTGGTCTTTTATGACACAGATATGCCAGCTTTCTGCCACTTTGTCCGGATTGGGGATCCGAATCAAGACAACAAGACCGGCGAAAGCCCAAAAAACTGAGGCGGCTCCGGCAACGAAAGCCGCCTCACCCACTAACCTCTGAAAGGTTGCTTGAGTTTCGTGATAATTAGGCGCCCATCAGGGGCAAGACACGGTATTATTGTATTGTCATGCTGACCACGAGCAGCACTTTCTCGCTATCATAATCACAAAGAAGCCGATATCGGTCGTTGGCGGTGATCGACGCGGTGACGCCGACGGCATCGGCGATAAGATCGCGATAGGACCAACCTTCGCGGTAGGCGTCGTCATATTCCTTGAATACGCCGAAGGTGAGAACCAACGCACCAGCGGCGTACTTGTTCATGAAGCGGCTCAGGACGGCAGTCGAACCCATCGAACCCATCATATGAGTCCACTTGTCCGGGGCTTTGATCTCCCAGTTATTATTGTCGATATAGAACCAGTTGTCTTTGGCATCGGGAAGGCGTTTGAAGATGCCATTCTTGGGGTACTTCCCTGCTGAAAGCTCGGTTGGAAGAACCAAGCCGGCAATAATCACTAGTGCGAATGCACACCAGAGTAGCTTCTTTGTAGGTACACTTCTTTCCATACGATGGCAGTAACACTCAAAAGGCGTGCCGAAGGGTTGCGTCTCGTAACTTATTGATAAATAACAAAATAGAAGAACTACGATCAGTGCAATGGTTTGCAGAATTGAATCAGGATTCACATTAGTGTGGATTTGGGTAGGCTGGAGCGGTTTTGCTATCGAGAGTTAACAAGGCTGTTACTTTCAAAGACCCAGGTGGTCAGTTGGTTGAATTGCGGATGACAATCCGCAAATTACTTACGTACAACTTTTATCCAGACGAGTATAATGGGATATACAAATCGTGACGATTTGGACAATGTAGTTCGATAACAAGACACTTCTTTAAAGAGGCGACCAAATGTGCGGAATAGTTGCATATATCGGTGATCGCATGGCCAGCCCGATCCTGCTCAACGGACTCAAGCGGCTGGAATATCGCGGTTATGATTCGGCGGGGATGGCTTTGATCGGCGACGGCCAAATCGTGTTTGAGAAGGCCGCCGGCAAGATCAAAGTTCTCGAGGAGATACTCGAGGGAAAGAATTTCACGGCGACAACCGGTATCGGGCACACACGCTGGGCGACGCATGGCGTACCGAACGACGTTAACGCACATCCGCATCTCGACTGCACCGGTAAGATTGCAGTCGTGCATAACGGGATCATCGAGAATTTCAAGACGCTGCGATCATTCCTTGAACGCCGCGGCCATCATTTCGAGAGCGAGACCGATACGGAAGTGATCGCACACCTGATCGAAGAATACTACGACGGCAACCTGACCAAGGCAGTTCAGCTCGCGATTAAGCAGGTGGAAGGTACCTATGGTATTGCCGTGATTTCACTGGCGGATCCGGATGTGATCGTGGCGGCACGCCACGGTTCGCCGCTGTGTATTGGATTGGGTGACACGGAAAACCTGATTGCCTCGGATGTTTCGGCGATGCTGGAGCACACGAAGAAGGTGGTCTATCTTGGCGAGGGCGAAGTGGCCACGGTATCGCGCAAAGGGGTACAGATTTCGACTCTCGACAACATGCCAGTGCCGACGAAGTTCCACGACATTGAGTGGGATCTCGATCAGCTGGAAAAAGGCGGATTTGACCACTTCATGCTCAAGGAGATTTTCGAGCAGCCGGTGACGATTCGCAACTCGATGCGCGGACGCTTGAACTATGAAGAAGGCACCGCGCGGTTGAGCGGTCTGAAACTGAAGTATGAGGAATTGCTCAACGTAAAGCGCATTATCATCTCGGCGTGCGGGACCTCGTGGCATGCGGCGTTGTGCGGCGAGTACATGATCGAAGAATTTGCGCGCATTCCGGTGGAAGTGGAGTACGCCTCCGAGTTTCGTTATCGCTCGCCGATCATCGATCAGGGCACGCTGGTGTTTGTGATCAGCCAGTCGGGCGAGACGGCGGATACGCTGGCGGCGTTGCGCGAAGCCAAGCGCAAGGGCGCGACAGTATTCGGAATATGCAACGTGGTCGGATCGACGATCGCCCGCGAGACGGATGGCGGTATCTACACGCATGCCGGACCGGAAATCGGTGTGGCCTCCACGAAGGCGTTTACCTCGCAGGTGACGGTGCTGGCGCTGTTGACGATTCTGCTGGCACGACAGCGGAACATGTCGATGGAAAAGGGCCGGCAGATTATCGACGCGCTCGACCGCCTGCCGGAACAAGTCGAGCAGGTTCTCCAGAATAGCCAAGTGATCAAGGATATCGCCGAGGAATATGCCGGAACGAACAACTTCCTGTATCTTGGGCGTGGGATCAATTTCCCGGTGGCACTTGAGGGCGCATTGAAGTTGAAGGAGATTTCATACATCCACGCGGAAGGATATCCGGCGGCGGAGATGAAGCACGGGCCGATTGCGTTGATTGACGAGAAGATGCCGGTCGTGGTGTTGGCGCAACACGATCAGATTTATGACAAGGTGTTGTCAAACATTCAGGAAGTTAAGGCACGCGCGGGAAGAGTCATTGCGCTGGCGACTGAAGGCGACACGGAGATTGCGCGTCTGGCGAATCACGTGATTTATCTTCCGAAGGTGCCGTATGTTTTGAATCCGATTATTGCTGCGATACCGTTGCAGTTGCTGGCTTATTACATTGCGGTGAAGCGTCATTGCGATGTTGACCAACCGCGCAATTTGGCAAAGTCGGTGACGGTGGAGTAGATTTTCAAAACATCACGAGATGTGTAAACGGTCGTCAGAAATGGCGGCCGTTTTTTTGTGGCATCACCGATGCCGTTTTTCTTTTCAGGAAACAAGCTGTCGCGCCGGTGGCGCGATTGGGCGCAGTATACTGCGCCCCTACGAATCGAGTTGCGGCTATTTGCGGACGTTCATGATACTGCCGTTGTAGTCGGAGACTTCGATGGATTGGATTTCGGATTTGCCGCGGATTCGGACGAGCGGCTTGCGGCCGGAGGGGATGTGTCCCTGCAGGTCTTTTAGCGACGGTTTGAAGAGGAGTGTTGTCAGTGAGCCGCGGCTGCCGGTGATCATTTCGATGTTGGAGAGATTTTCAAATGAAGTCTGTTCGTCGGCTTTGAATAGGATCAGGATTCCGGCGAGACTGTCGTTGGATTCAACAAAGATGGTGTCGTGGCTTTGATAAGAGAGTGCGATTTTCTGGTATGGCTGGAGCTTTGGAAACGGAAGCGCATCGCCGATTATAACCCGTGCGAGATAGACCATGTCGGCGACGGAGCCGGTAGTGCCGTCCTGATTGGCGTCGGAGGTGTATATCTGTGCTTCACGAAACGCCGGATTCTTGTCGAGAACGGAATCGCCAAAGGCGAGCCAGCGAGACATCAGTTCGAAGTCGGCGATTTCGTAAGAGATGGCGTTGAGATTGAGGTCGCCGGACGGATTGGGCATTCCCGCGCACACAAGGCTTACGCCTCCGTTTCTGAAGACGATATTGGGTACATCGGTCACTGTCCTAGGCGCATTACGTGCGTTTCGACAGGGTCCGGCGAGATTGTTGGAGTTTCTGTCGGTGCAATCTGCTAGGGAGAACGGCGAAGTCATGTCGCGGCCTTCGGGGTCGATGACCTGAAGACATGAGAAGAGCGAATCGGATTTATCGCTGGTGAAGGAGTTGTCGTAAATACTCGACCAGGCAAAATGGATGGGGATGAATTGACACTCATACGATCGATCATTTGTAACATAGAATTTGATCGTAAAGAGGGCGGCATCGGGCAATGGAGTCGCCTGCCTTGCCTGTGAAGACGCCTGAACCTGAATGTTGGCAGCCTGCAGTGCGAGCGGGCCAAAACTGCCGGTCCGAGCTTGAGACAGCGTACATGTCCAGCCAAGCTTAATCAGCGTATCCGAGAGGGTCAGAGTGTCAAACTTGAGACCATCGCCGTTGTAGCAAATCTTGAAGTTAAAAGAGCCGGGGGCCACAACGCCGGAGGTTTTCGATACAGATATATATTCCCATTGCCCCTGAAGGGAATTGTGTGTCTTCTCGATCTCGATGATGATCGGGATGCGCTTATCGATTCTAACAACAAATTGCGAGGACAAGTTCATTCCTCGATTGTCGTTGGCGGTTATCGCGAACGAGTACTGTTTGCCGGCGTCTTTGGTAGACGGAGTGAATTGAAATGAGCCATTGTATTGTCCGAGAATTTGGAATTCCCCGGCCGGTGCTTCGCCTATAGGCTGGACGGACCATTTGTATGGCGGTTCGAAGTTGGTGCTGAAGAGTTCAAATGTCTTTACCCACGTCACGTTAGGTTGAATGATGGCGGTGTCGGGTGACGCACAAACGATGCGGTTGGCGGAGGCGGTGGTGGCAAAGAGAATGATCAAGATTGCGGCGAATGGTACAATGCGCAGATTCATGAGAAGAGGACCTCCCTCCAAGATACGGCGATCAAAAATTGGGGTACGTAGATTGTACAGCAATTGTGGGCTGGGAGTTCCATTATCGAAGTCGCCTTCACCCTACCCTCTCCCGAAGGGAGAGGGAAAACAGACGTCGGGTTCCAAGATTCCCGCTAAAGCGCGGGACAGGTCGCTGGGAACGACGAAATCTCGCGACAAAGAAACACGCGGCAGGCGTGGACGACTGCCGCGCACAAAGTGCGCGCTCACCCCTGCCCCTCTCCCAGAGGGAGAGGGAAAACGGTGTCAGGTGCGATTGTCGGAACCCTCTAGGGAGATGCTCCCAAGGCCATTCAACTTCGGGACGAGGGTTCCGACCTACTCGGATGACAAGCAATGTCAGACAAGAATGTCTGTCCTACTTTGGTTTGCGTTGGTAGTAGCCTGAGAAGGTGGTGATCCAATTGTCGCCGCCATCGCGGGATTGCTGGATGGTCATGTTGACGCGGTCCTTCGATACCGGCATAAATGTTGAACGGTCAAGGATGAGCTGTCCGGCGGTGTTGTCGGGGAGTGAGCCCTGGAAGCGGACGGTGCCGGAGTCATCGCGCGCGGTCATTACTTTCTCTTTGACGCCGCCAAGCGAAATTGCCGAGCCGGTGATCCAGATCATTTTCCATTCACCGGAAACATTGTTGAAGTAGAAAAGATTCTGGCCGACGAAGCCGTCGAGCTGTTCGAAGTTTTCCTGGATGGCGCAGCCGTTAACCATCTTGCGGATGAAGCTGACGCCGATTTTCTGGTTTTCGTTGGCGTAGACATCCCACTCGCCGAGCCAGAAATCGAGGATGCGGTAGACCGGGTCATATTCGCAAGGGCGGGCATTTTGATCGGCGATTTCGAGGACCTTGGCGAAACGGTCATCGCTGCGCAAGGTGTCGAGGACTTTGTCGTTGCCGAGAATATCAGTACGGTTGAAGCCGGCCTCGAGCGCCTGTGCCAACCAGACGAAGGCTTTTTCCTTGTCGTAGAGCTGTGCATACGATGATGCGATATTGTAGCGCGTGGTAGCGGGGCGATAGTTGCGGGCATCGGCGCGCTCCCAGGCAGCGGCGGCTTTTTTGAATTCGTTCATCAGGTAGTAGGCCTGGCCGAGTTGGAAGATCGCCTGCGTGTTGGTGGTGTCGATCTTGGTTACGCGTTCGAAAGCGGCGGCAGCCTCGGACCACTTTTCCTGTTGAAGCAGGGCGTTGGCCTCGGAGAAGAGGCTATCGGCGGTTGCTGATGATTGTGCGGAAGCAGGATGAATTGACGAAGCCACAATTAGTGCAGCCAAGAGCAGTAAGTATAATTTTGAGCGAAAGCAAGTGGTCACGGGTTCCCCTCCGAACATGAGCGTTAGGTGTTTCACATCTCATTTTACACACAAGACGGGGATTCGGCAAGGGTAAGAAAAAACGACCCCGCGCCTGACTTTCATCGGACGCGGGGTTTCTTGGGAGGTTGTATGAGTAAGTTCTTAGAAGGTCCGGGTTGGCGCGTCAAGGACGACGCCCATCTTCTCGACAAAGGACGGATACTTGCGCAGGAGTTCCTTACGGAGACGGAGGCGAGCGCGGTGCAAGTACCAGCGTACGGTGGCTTCCGGCATACCGAGGATTTCGGAGACCTCCTCGATTTCGTGTCCGTCGATGTCGCGCAGGACAAATGCGGCTTTTTGCTTGTCATTGAGGGCATCGGCTGCCTGCAGGATGCACTCCTTGATATTCTTGCGATAGAGACTCATATCGGGGGTATCGCTGTGGGTTTCGATTGAGTCGGAATAGTTCTCAATCGTCTCATGGCGATGTTTCTTTTGCTTGCGGATATAGTCGATCGCCGCGTTGACGGTGATACGATAGAGCCAGGTAGAGAACTTCTTGGTTGTATCAAAACGATCCAGATTGCGAGCGGTCTTGACGAAGACCATCTGGGAAATATCCTTGGCCTCGTCATAGTCGCCGACCATACGGTAAGCGATACCGGCTACCTGATTTTTATATTTCTTCATCAAGCTGCCGAAGGCTGCCTGTTCGCCGGTCTGGATGCGCTTAATGAGCG
>CAZQBX010000101.1:0-7508 GCA_964592145.1 uncultured Ignavibacteria bacterium | reverse complement strand
AGATCGGCATCCCAATCGGCATCTTTGCCGGTTTCCAATGGACACAGACGACCTTAGAGTTAGTACCCGGTGATCGGATCTGGGTGTTCACCGACGGTATTCCAGAGGCGCATGATATCTCCGCAAATCAATATAGTGACGATCGACTTGAGAAGTTCCTGATCGAGACCAGACTCGCACCGCTGCCTGAAGCAACTGCGTCACTGATTCAGGATGTTAGCAAGTTCGTCGGCGAAGCGCCGCGCTCGGACGACATCACTCTGCTCGCCCTACAACGCACCTGACGCCCATAGGTCGCTCCGGAAACAATCACAGCTTCTGACCGTATTTTAAGCAACAACATTCGAAAGCTTCAAACTTGCGGTCGCGATAAAGATTCGTTATTCTCGCGTACCTGACCAAACAAGTTACTAAAAACAATTCAAGCTCCCGAGCGGCAACTGGAGGAATCTTTGACGATGGATACCGGCGACGAAAAAGAAAACACCAGATCGTTCTTTGTGCCGGCAGTAGGCCTTTCAATCGGCCACTATCAGCTCATCACCCGCCTTGGTGCCGGCGGTATGGGCGATGTTTTCCTCGCTGAAGATTCCAAACTCAACCGCAAGGTCGCCATCAAATTCCTTTCTCAACAATTGAGTGATGACACTGAAGCGAAGAATCGCTTCGTGCGCGAAGCACAGGCTGCAGCGGCGCTGAATCATCCCAATATCGTGACAATTTACGAAGTCTCTGAATACAGCGGCCGCGCCTTTATCGCCATGGAGCACGTTGAAGGACGCTCGCTCAAGGATTTAATGAAGGATGACCTGCCGCTTAGTCAAACCATCGACATCGTCATCCAGCTCTGCGACGGTCTTCAAAAAGCTCATCAAGCAGGTGTTGTACATCGCGACGTCAAACCGGCCAATATCGTAGTCGACAATGATGGCCGCGCCAGATTACTCGACTTTGGCTTGGCGACTGTCAAGGGTACTGATTCAATAACTCGTGCCGGTTCAACGCTCGGTACTATTGCATACATGTCACCGGAGCAGGCACAAGGCAAACCGGTTGACCACCGCTCCGATATCTTCTCACTTGGTATCTTGCTCTATGAGATGATCACCAGGCGCCAGCCGTTCGGACGCGAAACCGATGCCGCAACACTTGGAGCAATCATTTATGACACTCCAGAACCGCTGAGAAGTTATCGACCTGATGTCTCCGATGGACTGCAGATTTTAATCGACCACGCACTCGATAAGGATTTAGAGACCCGTTACCAGTCGGCTTCAGGATTGATGGCCGATCTAAAGCGCGAAAAGAAAGCGCTGGAGGGATCGGCGGGCAGTCACTCATCCCCAAGCATCCGGGCGGTCAAGGCCACAAAGAAATCGAAACTACCCTTGGTCCTTTCGACGACCGGCGCGGCCGCCGTGATTCTGCTGTTGCTGATTCTCAAGCCGTGGAACTTGAGCATCGTAACCAATCAGCAAGCTAATGCCGCTGAAGAGTGGCTGGCGATCATGTATTTCGAGAATCTCACAGATCCGTCAGACCAGCAGCGTCTAGGCGAAATCGTCACAAATCTGCTCATTACCGACTTGTCAGAAGCAAAGTCAATCAAGGTCGTGTCGAGCCAGCGCCTTTACGATCTGCTCAAGCAGTTGGGCAAGGAAGGCGAACGCCGCATTGATCGCGATATGTCCTCCCAAGTCGCCAAAAAAGCGAATGCTCGCTGGATGATCACCGGTTCGATTCTCCAGGTTGATCCGGAAATCATCATGACTTCGCAGTTGATCGACGTGGCAAGTGGCGGTGTCCTTTCCAGCCAGCGCATCAACGGCCAGTCGGGAGAGAAGATCTTCGCACTCACCGAGAAGTTGGCTGTTCAGATCCGGGCAGACAAGTCTTTCCCGCGTGAAGCCGAAGATCCGAGCCATGGAGATATTGCGTCATCGTCGACAACATCTCCTGAAGCCTATCGCTATTATCTTGAAGGAATCGAATATCAAAATCGCTTCTTTACCAACGAAGCACGCGGTGCTTTTAAACACGCTGTACAAATCGATTCGACCTTCGCCGCGGCATGGATGCGTTTAGCACAGCAATCGAGCGGACAAGAGTGGCAAGCGGCGAGAGACAAAGCCGAACGATACATGAATCTCGCCTCGCCGCGAGATCGGGTGATGATCGAGGCGTATATCGCGGAAGCCGGCGGTGACAGTAAGACTTCCGGCGATTTGATGCGCGAGGCGGCGGCACGGTATCCGGACGATAAAGAAATCCTCTATCGCCTCGCTGTTTCGTACTCGAACATCGATGAACGTCAAATGACTATCGCAACACTTCATCGTGCGTTGCAGTTGGATCCGGTTTTCAAGACGGGCTGGAATCAATTGGCCTATGCATTTATGCGACACGAAATGCCGGACAGCGCCTTGCGGGCGGTTAACAGATACATTGAACTCGCGTCGGACGAGCCAAATCCTTACGACTCCAAAGGAGATATCCTTGCCTATCTTGGCCAACTGGACTCTGCGATAGTCTATTACAATCGCGCTTTGGAAATTCGGCCGGAGTTTACAATGCAAACAGTCACGAAGCTGGGCATCGCCAATATGCTGAAGCAGAACTATGACGAGGCCGGCCGTCAGTTTCAGAAAGCGATGGGCTCACCCAACAGCTCTGAACGTCAACTCGCGCGCACCCAATGGGTGAACCTGTTGATTTATCAGGGTCGTTTGAAGGAAGCATTAGTAGCGAACAGAAGCGCACTCGACGCCGATCGTCTTGAAGGGCTTGCTAACGAGTCTTTGGCGCGAGTAATCACGGAGTCCCGGCTTCATTTCCATTTGGGTGATGTCAACAAGGCTTGGGAAGTGCTCGAGCCAATCCGCACATACGATGACAGGAACGATACCTACAAAATGAGTCTGTATGACCGGGCGCCGATAACGCATGTTTGGTATCTTGCGACCTTGGGACGCAATCAGGAAGCGCTGAAAATGATTGACTCGGTGCGTACGGAGAAGAAAACCAAACCGGATGCCGACGTTGTCGCAGATCGGATGCAAGCCGTCTATTCTTGGGTAAATCGTGACTACCAGAAGGCAATCGAGCTTTACAAATCGGTCGATGCCAGGCAAGCAACATTCGTCTCCAAGTTTGAGTTGGCACGTGCTTATGTGGATGGCGGATTCTTCGCCGAGGCCGCCAAACTGCTCGAAAAAACCAGCCGCTCTTACGACGACGTTCGTTTTAAAGAGGCTGCGATCTACAATAGTCTGCTTTCTTACTATCTTGGCCGAGCCAACGAAGGGGTCGGCAACACCAAAGAAGCGATCAAGAACTACGAGACTTTCCTGGATATCTGGGAGAAAGCTGACCCTGAGATTAAGGAACTAATCGACGGGCGCAAGCGATTGGCCGCGCTAAAATCGAGGGCATAAGAAAGGCCCCGTCTTGCGAAGGGGCCGTAACTCAGAATTGAACAGCAGTCTAATCTTCGATCATCTCAACATTGGCACGCGGAATCACTACGTGTTTGCCGTCGCTGTCGAATTCGACCTCAAGGACTCGCGCCATTGACTCCGATTCCAGCTTCTGCAATGGTGAAGGAAGAGCCGTCACCTTACCCAGCTTTCCAAAGTATGGAGAGCGGATGACACGAATCGGCGAGCCGATTTCGAGCCCCTTGCCCTGAAACCCCTCGACGGCTTTGCCTGTTTTGATATCATCAACTATCGGAATGATCACTTCGGGGCGAATAACACCGGCACGAATCTGGGTGGCGCCGTTTATACAAGCCCGCTTCCCCTCGAGTGACTTCAACAGATCAAACGTGCGATTCGCCATCTGAATTTCCCCGAAACCTTCGGTGACTACCAGGGTCACGCCAAGGTCTTCCGAACCGGTGATCGCCACACCGATGTCATACCCAAGGAAATCGCGTAAATCACGGTCGGAAAATCCGCCCGCAACGATACCGCGAGCACCGACCTTGATAGCTTTCTTGACGGCTTCTGCCGTAACGATCGAACCGCCGACGATGATCTTGTCCTTGCACGACTCGTTGATCAGATCATCGGTGAGTTTCGTATCGGGCTTTGAGACGACCATCTTCAATTCGCCATGAGTCTCACCGCCAATTCCAAAAATCCCTTGGACGAATGAACCCCAGCAACGAACGGCGACGCCTTCTTTCGGAAACACCTCGACGACTTCGCCGTCAATATATGCTTTGACTTCAACCGGAATCGGGTGACCGCGCAGAAGCACCTGCCCGGTTACGTGCGAAATTGTCTCAATCGTGCCTTCGATCTTGGCCTTGGCTTCTGATTTGAATAATCCGAAGAATGACTTGTTCAAACCAACCAACTCGCCGGCTTTGATCGGGTCGCCGACCTTCTTGAGCATGCACTGTGGTACATCCTCCGGCGGTACTCCCAGAATATTCGCGACGTTCATCGTTTCGACTGTGCCGGGAAGATGTGTCCGCGCGACGACGGTGTCAGGAGATAGCCGATCGCCAACCTTGACTGTCACATCGCCTTTGAGTGGCAGAATGCGCCTCTTCGTGATCAGTTCTTTTTGCGAGACTTTTAGTCCCGGTGTGTAAGTATGTGCCATATTCCTCTTGCTGCCTCTATATCATGGCAAAGTCCCACGACCTTGCACTCTAGTTCCTCTGTAATGCTTCCTTGGGATAGATATCCAACACGGCCATCCACTCTCTAAGTTTGCGGACACGGGTGGCGTCATCGGTTGGGACTACAAACGGACGTCCGCGACCATCGAGGATAATTCCAACGACACCGCCGGAGACTTCTCTTTCGATTTTCTTGCCTGGACCTTCGCCGAGGTCAAGTTTGCCGTCTGGCTCAAGTACTGCCTTGGCTTTCAGCGGCAGGTTCGTCCGTGCGTCAAATCCGAGCGGAAATGCTTTCATCTCGCCGAACATCAGCTTGCCTTCTTCTTTGCGGCCATCCGGGAAGGTGAAGCTGTATTTCATCATTTCCTTGCCTTCCTTGGTCTCTCCCGAAGGCGCGATACAGGAACCGAGATGAATCAGGCAGTCTTTGTTGAACACTTCGGTCGCCGCCTGCGGATGAACTGTCGAAAGCACACCCAATTGCGGCATCATGAAGATAGAGTCTACCGACAAGCGGGTAATGCCTTCCGGCAAGAACGCATCGATCATCATTAACGCCGACTGCTGGCGACGAGGCGCATGCGAAAGCACACCGCCAGAGCCGATCAGCATATTGAGTGTCATCATGTTCACCAGCGTCTGGCCGGAGCCCTTCTGCTCGAAAGCATCAGCAATCGTGCGTTGCTGCTGGACTCCCTTGAGTACGGTCGCAAAGTTCTTATGCTGAATAAACGCCAGACGTAGGGCTTCTTTGGCAATGGCCTGTTCGAAAACCAGTTCTTCGATCGATTGCGGAATGGTCGTCGGGCGAATCATCTTATTCTTGACACGGTTGCGCAGGTCGCGCTCATCCATGTGGAACGGCACCCAACGCATGACATTTTCAAGCCCGGCTTCAGCAAACACGTTTGACACCGAATAGCTCATACCAAGGTTTGCCGAGACTGTTCGGTTGAATACACCCTGGAATACTGAGAAGACGTCGGTGGTCGCCCCGCCGATATCAACTCCGACAACTTCGATGTTCTCTATCTCGGATATCGTCTTGATAATCAAGCCCACTGCTCCGGGAGTCGGCATAATCGGGGCATCGGTCATGTCCATTAGCTTTTTGTATCCAGGCGCCTGCGCCATAACATGTTCGAGGAACAAATCGTGAATGGCTTCACGCGCTGGGAGCAAGTTCTCCCGCTCGAGGACAGGACGAAGATTGTCGACTATCTTAAGGTCCACCTTCTTCCCGAGCGTTTCGTTCACTGCAACAGCAGCATCCTTGTTGCCGGCATAGATAACCGGCAACTGGTAGCTCGAGCCAAGCCGTGGTCTGGGATCTGCGGCGCCGATAAGTTCGGCGATTTCGACGACATGGGTGGTAGTACCACCGTCAATACCTCCGGAAAGCAGAATCATGTCCGGGCGCAAATGGCGAATTCGCTCGATTTGCTGATAAGGCTGACGCTTGTCATTGGAGGCAATTACGTCCATGACAATGGCGCCGGCACCGAGTGCGGCGCGTTCCGCCGATTCAGCAGTCATCGAACGAACAACGCCGGCAACCATCATCTGCAGGCCGCCTCCAGCCGAAGAGGTTGAAATATAGATATCCGTGCCGACCTTAGCGCCGCCCTTAGTTTGCGGCCGTATAATGTTCCCTTTGTCGTCCAACAGTTTACGACCGGAGAGTTCTTCGACTTCCTGCACGGCATTGAGCACACCCATTGTTACGTCTTCGAATGGTGCTTCCACCGTCGTCGGAGCTTCTCCTCGCACCATCAAACGATATTGACCGTCGTTTTTCTCGATCAAAATCGCCTTCGTGGTGGTGGAACCGCAGTCGGTTGCCAGAATGATTTCTATGTCTTCCGGTTTCTGATTGTTCATGAAGATATATCCTCTAAGATTCCCAGACAAATTTCCCAATCACGCAAGCCGGTGTGTCCCGACTCATAGAGAATTGCAAGTATAACATTCGCATTGGTCGATGTCAACGTTATCCTCGCGAAAGCACGTTTTGCCGAGCCGTTGAATAGGGCTCAAAATCGCCAAAAACGTATGAAATCGCTCAAATATTGCTTGACATAGCTGTACTAATTTTTAACTTATCTATGGTAGATCAACGGTCTTCCTGACTAAGGAAATAACTTACAATAACTCGTTACTTACGTGTCGGGCACTCGCTATGGGCTCAACTGTTTTTGACAGAAAAGACACAAGATACCAACCTTCAACCAGCAACCGATGGAGGATGCGCCTATGAACTTATCCGTCTGAAGTCCTCTCGGGCGGATCACTGCTAACAAAACCAGAAGTTCTTCAACTTTTTTTATCAGGAAAGGTGAATCCATGAATCGATGTAGAATGACTTTGCGGATTCTAATCACACTTTTCGCAGCAATCGCCTTACTTACCTCTGTTGCAGAAGCAAAACAAGCATCCGTAAATGCACCCACGACTATTAGCGGTAACACCCCCGGCCAGCCGAATCTTCAGCTGAAACAAGCCGAAACAGGTGGACCGGTTATCCAAATTGGTGAAGAAGAAGTCGTCCTAAGATATCAGGACGAGGCTGCAAAATCAGCCCCGATCCGTCCTGAAGGCCAGCCTTTGAAGGCCTCACCGGCTACCTCCTTCCTCCTGGAAGAATTCGCAACTGCGGTTCCGCCGGCCGGATGGAGCGAGACGATCACAAACGCTTCTTTCAACTGGAAGTATCAAACACTGACTTCATACTCTGGTGGTTCCTGCGCCGACGTAGAATACGATCCGGCCCTCGTACCGCAAGACGAATGGCTCAAAACTCCGGTAATGAACTTCACTGGCGCTACCGCCGACCTGAAGGTCGAATTCTACTGGATGATGAGCTATTATTGGG
>CAZQBX010000100.1:0-7712 GCA_964592145.1 uncultured Ignavibacteria bacterium | reverse complement strand
CGCGCTCAGCCCGTCTTCGCCGGGGACTTCATAGTTGACTTGGCCCGTGATCCCATCGAGGACTTGCAAGCGGAAGTCATTGAGGCTGATTCCGACTGCGGCAATGCTCCCATTGTCCGCAATGGCGACGTTGTCCATGAGTCCGACGACGTCGCTTACATCCCAGAGAAACTGCCCGACAGCAAGCTCCGGTACGATTTCAAATTCGTTCTGGCCGATGTCAAAGACGAGGTCAGACTCAAGTTCCGCGTCCGATGTTACCGTGCGGACAAGGCAGCCTTCGGCGCCCTTCCGAATAAGTTGCTCTGTTCTTGTGTCTTTCTCGTTGGCCAAGCAGATTGCCGTCAATGCGAGGGAAAGCAGAATGGCAATTCGAGTCGTTGGTGAAGTCATGGACTTTATTCTCTAACTAAAGAGTGATGATGCCACGATGAGTGTTGATCAATCCTTCAAAAGAACCAAATAGGCTATCATATTCAACAACATTTGCAACCGCAACGGGACGGTTCTCCTGCGTTCGTTGCAATGAACGGTGCGCAAGTTGAGTTGGAGATTTCTCGGAGAGCGAGGGTGTCGCTTCGGTTGACGAAGACGTGCCGACATCCTATGTATGCTGTCTTCTGGCGGTTTGCGTGCCTTATGCTGCGCTCAGAACTCGGATTGACCAGAGGAGCTTAGTTGCCGCTAACAGCAGGAGAAGCGCCAACAACGTTTTGAGTATTCGGTCGTTGAATTTTCTTGCACCGAGATGTGACCCAATCAGCCCGCCCACAATGGCTGCGGAGAGCAGAGGCCACGTGGTATGGAAAACCAGTTGACTGGATACCCACTTGCCGAGGAGTCCGGTCAGGGAGTTCAGAAGGATGAAGAGTGATGAGAGCGCTGCAACCGATCTCAGCGGAGCCCATCGTCGAAGAATTGCCAGCGGACTGAGGAAGATGCCGCCTCCGACTCCGACAATTCCAGACAGGAGACCGATGGCGCCTCCGCTGAGCAAGACGGCGCCCTTTCGGGGAGTACGAAAGCGCTCATCTCTATCAGAGCGAGATGACCAGATCAATCGGAATGATGCGACGAGCAGCGCAAACGCGAGCAGCGCAGCATAGAGTTGTGGTTTGACCGACAAGGCGCCACCGATGAACGAGAGGGGAAGCGCGGCAGCACAGATAAGCCATGTGAATTTCGGCAACGCGTGTCCGGCGCGATGAAACGACCAGAAGGCAAGGCTCGAAACAAAGACGTTAAGAACGAGCGCGGTGCCGGCCATTTGCTGCGGTTCAAAGGCAAGCAGGCTCATGACTGCGAGATACCCGGACGCGCCGCCGTGTCCGACAGATGCGTAGAGGAAGGCAACGAAGAAGATCAGGAGTGGAAGCAGGATGCTGACGGTTTCCACGTTCACGTCCACTCGATTGGCATAACACTGACTTCCTCGCCTGCGGCCAATACGCGCGGCTCACCGTCAAGAATAATTAGCGCATCGGCGGAGACGAGACCGCCCAGCATGTGAGACTCCTGTCCGCGGCAAGGTTCGACAACTCGTCCGGTCGTGTTTTTCACGAACCGTCCGCGCACGAACTCAGTGCGCGTGTTCTTCTTGGTTACGTCGCAGGCGAGCGTGCAATGTTCAATTTGTGGTGGTGGATTCCTTTGTCCCATCATGCGAGCCAATGCGGGTTTGACGAACAGGAGATAGGTCACGAGCGCCGAAACCGGATTTCCGGGTAGCCCGAAGATGAACTTGTCTTTCAGAGTTGAAAAGACGAAGGGTTTGCCGGGCTTGATGGCAACTTGGTCAAAGTGGATTCTTGCGCCCAGAGTGAGCAACGCGGGCTTGACATAGTCCACGTCGCCGACGGACACGCCGCCGGATGTAACAACCACGTCGGCATCTTTTAGCGCATCCGATAAGGCCGTGGTCAGTTCATTCTCATTGTCCCCGGAGATGAACATCAGCGAAACGGCGAGACCAAGCTCCGCGAGTGCGGCCTCGATGCCGTAGCGGTTTGAGTTGTAGATTTGCGCAGGGCCGAGCGATTGTCCGGGTTCGACCAGTTCGCTTCCAGTGACAATCAGCGCGATACGCGGCGCGGTGTGGACGGGAACTGATTCAAGACCCAACGCGGCCAACAAGCTCAACGCAGGGGGCGTGAGTTTCTGTTCCGCTTGCATACAGACGTCTCCTGCTGAGAATTCTTCACCTGCGCGGCGAATATTCTTGTTGACCGGAACAGGTAAACTGAGCCGGATAGCGCTTCCAGTTCTCTGGACATCTTCCAGCATGACGACGGTGTCCGCACCGTCGGGCAACATCGCTCCGGTGAAAATCTTGACAGCAGTTCCAGTGGTCACGGATTGCTCGGGCGCGAAGCCCGTGCGAACTTCAGATGTCACGTTCAGAGTAACGGTGTTGAGCATTGAGGCGGTGATTGTGTCTGCGGCGCGAATTGCATAGCCGTCCACGGCGCTGTGATCGAATCGGGGCAGCGGGAAAGGCGTTCTCACGTCTTCCGCGAGACTCAGGTTTCGCGCGGCGAATAGCGGCAAGCGTAGGATGTGGCGCGGCGTGACGCGCTCAAGAATCATCTGCTGAGCTTGCAAATAGTCTATCATTTCTTGTCCGTGCCACCGGGCCTTTCGTGACCGCCTCCCCATATCATCTGGAAGGCATGAAGAACTCCGGGCAGAAGTGCGTCGAGCGATTCCTCGACTCCGCGTTTCGATCCGGGCAAGTTAATGATGAGTGTGCCACCTCGAATCCCTGCTGCCGCGCGCGAGAGCATCGAGTAGGGTGTGCGCTCCTGGCCGTGCTGCCGCATTGCCTCGGGAATTCCGGGAATCGCACGCTCAATGATATTCTGCATAGCTTCGGGAGTCGTGTCGCGCGGACTGAAACCGGTGCCGCCCGTCGTCATCACCAGATCAACTTTCGCGTCGTCGCAGAATCTCTTAATCGTTGAGATGACCTGCTCTTTTTCGTCGGGAATGATCTCGTATGCAACCACATCGAGGCCGTGCTGAACAAGCCGCTCGCGAATCAGCAACCCGGAAGCGTCACTCTTCTTCCCGGCTGAGATCGAATCTGACAGCACGAGCACGGCGGCGCGTAGCGGCGGCGCGAACGCATGTTTGAAGTCTGACTTGCCGCCTTTTTTCTTCAGCAAACGAACGCTCAATATTTCCAGCTCATCATCCAGCATCTTCAGCATGTCGTAAACCGTGAGCGCGGCGACGGAAGCGGCGGTCAGCGCTTCCATTTCCATTCCGGTGCGGTAAATTCCCTTGACGGTCGCGGTAAGAATGATTCGATTCTCCTCGATTCTACTTTCGAGTCCCGCGAACTCGACTGGAACCGGATGACAGAAGGGGATGATCTCGGAGGTTTTCTTCGCGGCCATGATTGCCGCGACCCGTGCGACTTCCAGTACGTCGCCTTTGGGGACGGTACGCGATTCCACTCGTTTGATGACGGCATCGGAGGCGGTGACCACGGCTTCGGCGACGGCGACACGCAGTGTGCGTTGTTTAGCGGAAACATCGAGCATGAGATAGTCCTTGGATTTAGTTTACTTCAACTTACAAGCTGAAGTGAGGCGAGCGCGCGACTGGAGCGCGGATAACGCCGAATCAGCTATCCGACGTTCAGTCTAGCGATATCAAAGAGGTTTCATGCCTCGTTCTCGTGACTCGCGGCGGAGACAAGCGCAATTCCGAATCTAAAATAATAATAAACAAGCTGCGGGTCAAGGTCTTTTTCCAAGTTGACGGGCTGACAGCACCGTTCATATCTTATGTGGTTTGAGTTGATGATACAGTACTCCATTATGTTGTTTTCGCATTCCACCGCCCATGCAGTCCGAGCGCTTATCTGGTTCGCGCGCAAGCCCAGGCAGAGCCGATGAAGAGCGACGAGGTCAACGGATTCTTGTCGCCTTTGCAAGATGCTCGCGCAGGAGATCGTGTGAAGATTGCTCAAGAGCTTGCTCAGAAGGCGGTGACCGCGCCGTTAGAACCTGCATCCACTAGCGAAGGTCGTCGTATTCTCGCCGGACTTCACGATGGTGTCTAAAGTGTCCGACGAATGGGTGCCGATTCATCAAGGTCAGGATGCGGCGTTCTAAATGTCGGGTGACTAAACAATCTTACTCGAGAACTACGTCGAGCGTCAGGTGCCGTCATTCGTGGACTACCAGAATCAGTTCACTGACGGCCCCATTCTTGTCGAATTAAAGAAGCAGGCCGACGGAACCTATCACGCCGAACGATATCTCCGCGCATCACGCATTGTCGACACGAAGGAACAGCGAATGGAGATTGGAAATTCTTGATGCTCGATGCGCGAGGCAAGCTGCGGTTTTCACAAGGTAGAATCGGTCATCGCTGGCAGGAGAAGAAGGGGCAGTGGGATCTCAAGCTCGAAGATAAACGCGACGGCTAGACGGTCGATCCGGTTCTGATGCTCGATGCGGAGAATGGTCGAAACGTCACGGTCTGGCTTCTCGAATTTACTTCGGAAGGCGGCGAGCATGGGTGAAGGCCTCAGTTCCCTTGCGGAAGATCATGACGGCGCACGGGGCATTCATCACACCGAAGGTCTTCGGCACGCAGATTCAGAATGGCCATCCCGAGTACGCTCTCTACAGATTCGCGATCTACTATGTAACCTGTCTCATCGTCAACTGGTGGTTCTACGCGCGATAGAACGCAGAGATTAGGTGTTTGTAGGCGACTATAGAGTTGTACAACCCATGACAGATGCAAGCCCTTTGGAATCTTCCAAAGGGCTGTTTCGTTTGCTCACTCACCGATTCTTCAGAGCGGCAAAGAGACATTGCTTCGTCGGCAATTCGGGCGGATTCAACTTGAATCTGATTTTAGAGGTGGTTGCAATCGCATAGGAAGAGGACGCGGGAGTTTATCTCGCGTTGTCATTGCTCAGTTGCTCGTCAGCGCGTGCGCTACCGGAAACGTTGGCCCAGTTCGATAAACGTTCGAATCGTTGTTTCATCTACTGAGGAGTTTTGTTCGGCTTGCAGTGACATATACGTGCCGCGGCGAAGACTAAGGTCAAACGATGCGCGGATCCATTCTGAATTTGAGCTGTATTCCGTAAGCCGATAGTCATAGTGAGTTTGTCCGTATTCAGCACGAAGGTCGGCATTTCGCACGAGTGCCCAAGTGGCTGACATGGATTTAAGTTGACCGGTTGAGTATGGGTTGCTGAAGGTATTGAATCGTAACGTCGCGCCGAACGCACCGTGAATAAGGGCATTCGAAGACAGAGTGTAGGAGCCGGATGGATAGAATGTGTCAGTTGTCGGGTCACTGCGATAGCTCTGTTGCGCGGACAATCTTGCTGCACGCAGGAACAAGAGTTCGACGCCGGCGCGCAGTCCGTGACGAATCGCATCGTCAAACAGGCTGTCCGGAGTCTCGCGGGTCTCCCAATCATGGTAGCGCGCACGTCCATCGTATCCCACGCTCAGTGTAACGGTCTGCAGCGGCGAATACCTCACATTGGCGAGCACATTGGCCAGTGATAGAACGGATCCCTCAACTTCACGCCGCCAACCGCGATTGATATTGAAATCAGAACTCTCATAGAGCGAAAATGCGTTTCCGAGGCCTACAGTGACTTGTTGATAGACAAACTCGCGGCTGATGTTTCCATCGACGTATTCACCCGCCATGGCTACGGTCATTTGACTGCGTCGCGCGGAAGTTTCATTGCGGCGGTGGGTGATGAGAATGCCACCCTTGGTCGTGCTGAAATCGCTGAGCGACAAGTCCACGCCTGCTTGAGCCCCCCCGAAAGCTCCTACCGCCAATCCCCTGCCGAGTTCCTGTTCTCCGTAGGCGCCGTCGAGGTACCCGATGCCGGCCACGGAACTTGCCTGAATGCGACCTACACTTGCGCGCCATCTCTGTTGCTCTGACTCGAAGCTAAGATCGGCTTCATACAAGCGATGCTGCCACTCCCTGTCATCAGAGTTGGTGTGTTGGCGACCGCGATATTTCAAGCTGAATTGGGAGTTGCTTGCAACGATTCCCGTAATGGTAGATCTGAGTGTCGCACCCGGGTTAATATCGGTACCGCTGTTGTTTTGGTAGATGTCCGTTTGAAGGCTCGCTCGTCCGGTGAATCGGCGGGGCTGCTTTCGTCGCTTTGCAACCGGAAGATCTGCCGACTTCGCATCAGCAGTCGAGGGTGCTTGGACTATTTTCGGCACATCGGCGCTCGTAGGTATCTCGATCAGAATGACTGCTCTGTCGCCAGGATGCGCAGTGCTGCTGTCACTCGATAGTGTAGCAACCGAGGTGGATTCGGCGACTGCTACAATTTCGATTTCACCGAGCAATGTGGATTCATGGTAGAGCAGTCCGCTTGCACCGGACCTGATTCCGTGGGCACTTCCTGCATCAAGATACAAAGTGCGCCATGCGACATACGTCACTTCCGCGGACACTTCCGCCGCTCGAGCCGACAAAGTTCCCATCGTCACGGCGATGCCGGCAAGGAGCAGGAATGCAGAGGTGAAATTTCGTTTCATGCTACTTCGGCATCCCCGGTCGCTGCGGTGGATTTGGCATATCCCGACCGTCCGGATGACAACCATAGCAGGCGCTGCTTAGCCAGACATAGCCGTTGACGCCGCTGTGTTCGGAGTTCGCCTCAGACTGTCGATGCTCATGACAATGTGTGCAACTGAACGTCGCAAAATCCCCTGTGCGATGGCATTCCCAGCAGGTAGTCCACTCATTCCGATGAGCCCCGGAGTTTATGGGGAACAGTGGAGTATGGTTGAACGTCGATGACCAGTTTGAAGTTGTGTGACAGTCTTCACAACCTGTGGGGTATTGATCGGCTTGATGGTCGGGTTCGGCAGAACCGTTGTAGTCAGCGAGGTGGCAGTCAAAACACACTGTGGTTAGGCCATTGTAGATACCACCGGAGTGGCATTGGCTACACGAGGCGGATACGTGCTGTCCGGTTAGCGGGAACTGGGTATTGTTGTGGTTGAACGTTGCATCCCAGTTGTTGGTGGTGTGACAGGTCTGACAGCTTGTCGGGAACTGCGCGGCCTCATGATCAGGATCGGTCGTACTGTTGTAATCCGCAAGGTGACACTCGATACACTGAGTGGGTGTGCCGTTGAAGATACCGCCGGTGTGACACTGCTGACAGGATGCTTGAACATGCTGTCCGGTTAACGGAAACTCGGTGTTGTTATGATCAAAGGCCTGATCCCATGCTTCCGTCGTGTGACAGTCCAGACACTGCGTCCCGATGCCGGTCGCTTGATGATCGGGCTCAGTGGTTCCGTTGTAATCCGCAAGGTGACAATTTGCGCAGGCCGTGGGAAGCCCGTCATACTGTCCGGAACTGTGACACTGGTTGCAGGTGGCGCTGATATGCTGTCCGGTTAGCGGGAACTGGGTATTGTTGTGGTTGAACGTCGCATCCCAGTTGTTGGTGGTGTGACAGGTCTGACAGCTTGTCGGGAACTGCGCGGCCTCATGATCAGGATCGGTCGTACTGTTGTAATCCGCAAGGTGACAATTTGCGCAGGCCGTGGGAAGCCCGTCATACTGTCCGGAACTGTGACACTGGTTGCAGGTGGCGCTGATATGCTGTCCGGTTAGCGGGAACTGGGTATTGTTGTGGTTGAACGTCGCATCCCAGTTGTTGGTGGTGTGACAGGTCTGACAGC
>CAZQBX010000099.1:0-8317 GCA_964592145.1 uncultured Ignavibacteria bacterium | reverse complement strand
GAGCTTTTTTTGGAAATGCATTACTCACGGCGCTTGACCCTTATGGAAACATCGACACGCAGTTCAGTGCCGCCAGCGACACCGTAAGAATTACATCTTCCGGCGCCGGCGTGGTATTCAATGGCGTGATCGGCGCTGCTGCCGCTTTCTCAAACGGACTTTGCGATCTTAAGGATTTTGGAACGGGTTACAACGGCAATGAACCTTTCGTGACTTTTACGGCGCGTTCCAGTTCTGGGATTACCGGAGTCTCACAGACGATCGGCTTCTCACTTTTGAAAATCTCATCGGGCCAACTGGCACAGTCCACGCGATATATCGGCGAGCAGTATACTTTCACTCTGACGATCTCAAATTTCGGATCGCAGCCGGCGAGCATTTCAGCAATCCGTTTATATGGTGATGGAACACGCTTGCAGCCGGTGCAGATTTCGCCGGGATTGTCGTTCAGTATTCCGGCGTTATCGAGTCAGGAATTTGTATTGACCGGAGCAGTTCCTTCGCTGCCGCACGAGATCTTGTCTTTGGATGCTGTCTTTGTTGGGCAGATATCAACAGGTACAGTTGGAGATTCAGCTACGGGTCTGGCACAATTAACAATACTACCCACTGACGGCATTAGTGTCCTTGCCGGGACACTTCTTCCGCAGCAAGTGTCGACCGAGCGCAGTTATCAGTTCGTCCTGCGGGTACGCAACGACAGTGACGACGACCTGCTCCTCTCAAACTCAAGCACGTTGTCAATACCGATCGAAGGAGCAGCGGCGATGTCGTCGTCTCTGACCTCGCCGCTTGTGGTTCCCGGTTCGGGTGGCGAAGTCTTGTTACCGTTTGAGCCGCTGACAATACCGATTGTTGCGCCACAGGTTGCGGCAGACGCTACTGTCCATCTCATAGGTACATTGGGTACAGCTTCTTTTGACCAGACGTTTGATGCCGGAGGCAACGTCACGATTGAAACGCGACCGGTGGTTTCCTATCGCGCCGGCACGTTAGTGCCAACCACAGTTTATCGCGGCGCGGATGCCGTATTCAGTATTGGCGTCAACAATAGCGGAACAGCGAAGCTCGATGTCGAGATTGGGACAGCGGAATTTGTGATTTACGCCGGCGAGCGTCAGTTGTTGACGCGCCTTGATGCAGAGGAGGTGGTTCTCTCTGGAGGAGATTCGATTCTGGTCTTTCGCCCCGTTTTTGTGCCGGTGGATTTCCCGCTCCAGAATGATTCGATTGTCGTGAGTTTGCGCGGCACTGCTAATGGTCAAGAAGAAATGTTCAAGCTGTATATTCCGGGGAATGCTGTTGCGATTCCGTTCGGAGCGGCAACGCGCTTGATGGAAGTTACAGCAGACGCGCCGAACATGCCGAATGTCAATGTCGGTCAGAGCTTCAGCTTATTCGCAACCATCCGCAATACCGGCGATGAGGATTTGATCGCGATCAAAGTTCAATTGACATCGAATGGCACTTCAGAATATGAAACGGAACAGGTTGTGGATGAACTCGCAATCGGGCGCGATACGACAATCGAGTTCGAAATCGAAGCTTCATTTACACCAAATGCATCGGAGTTGTTCTCGGTGCTCATCGGCGAAGCGGAAGGACGAGAATCGGGATTGGCGGCGCTGATTCAACCGCCGTTTGGCAACAATACGCGCGCAATTGTGATACAGAGCCCGGCGAGTCTTGATCTCGATGCCCGTATTTGGTCGCCGCCGTCAGCGCAGGATGGAGTGGTAGGATTGGGCGAGACATTCGCGATTACTTCAATTGTTAACAATTGGGCACAATCGGAGACCGGAGCTGGTGAGGTCACCTTGAGTATTGTCGCTGGTAGTTTCAACTTGAGCAGTGCGGGCACGCAATCGCTGACGACTGGTGTTCGCAATTTCTGGGATATCGTAGCTCCGGCGGATGAGGACACGGGCCTGATAGTTGTTGCTGTTTCATCAATACCCACTGATCTGAATTCTGGGCTACCATCAAAGGTTCAGGATCGGTCGGACACAATCCAGATCATTTCGACGGTGAGTCAAGTCGGCATTACGGTTGATTTTCAAGCAGCTCCGGCGCAACTGTTAAGCGCCGGCGGAGAATACGACTTGATCACGCTCGATTTCAGGATCTTTAATCCTGCGGCAAATCCTTATATGGACTTTATCGAGTTTGAACTGCGCGGGCGGGATAATATCGCAGTTAGTCCTGCATCGTTGATCGCATCTGCCAGCTTACGTTACAATGACCAGACAAACATTACCGCTGTGGAAGTCGGCAATGGTTTGCGGTTCAATCTTGGCGAATCGCTGGGTACACCAACTACTGCGAGAATCACTGTTGAGGTTGCGGACCAACCCGCGCTAAACGATTTCACATTGTACATTGACTCGTTATCGCTGTCGGCCTCGTATCAGACTGCTGTCGGACCGCGACCGGTCCCGATAACGGCATCGTTTGCGCAAAAACTAGTGATTCAGGAGAAGTTCACCCTGGTGCCTTCGAGTTTGACCGAGTCCTTCTTTGCGTACCCAAATCCTTTTTCACCCACGCAAGAAGTCTCAACGATCGTTTACAATCTCACCGCTGCAAAGGCGGCAACGCTGACGATTTATACATTGGCAGGCGAGGAAGTATTGTCGCGCGAGATACCAGCGCCGGCATCTGTCGCGGAGCCGGTCCAGATTCCCTGGGACGGCCGCAACAATGACGGAAAGGTAGTCTTGAACGGCGTTTACATTGCGGTCCTGGCCGTCGACGGCGAGGGAGAAATCAGAACCAAAATCGCGGTGGTGAAATGATGACACGGTTTCGCATCGTCATAGTCGCTTTTATCATGGCGATTATCGCCACCGCGAGTTTGCAGGGTGCAAATAGCGGCGGTACGACTCCGTTATTCAACTTCGGAGCCGGAGGCCGCGGTCTCGGGATGGGTGGAGCCAATGTTGCCTTAGCAAATGATGCTTCGGCCATCTTTTGGAATCCGGCAACGCTGACAAATTTGCAGGATCGCTCCCTGTCATTGATGCATCTGCCGCTACCCGAAGGTACGAATTACGATTTTGCCGCATTCGGATGGCCCACGGTAGATTACGGTACGTTTTCGGTCGGGGCATTCTTGTTGTCGACCGGAGATATCGAGCGGCGCGACGAATCTGGTCGATTATTGGGCACATTCAGCTCGAATCAGCAAATGTTCCTTGTTGGTTACGGCAAGCAAATCAATCGCTTCTTATCGTTGGGAGCAACGCTCAAGCTTTATGGACAGAGTTTTGACGATGCGTCGGCTTTCGGTGCAGGCGGTGATCTGGGACTGAAGATTGCGTTGTCGGAGAGTTTCGCATTTGGGTTCAACGCGCAAAACATTGTTGCGCCTTCGGTTCGAATTGATCGCGATGAGGAGACGCAGCCGACTACGTTTAGGGCAGGTGCAGGAGTTATGCTGCCTATTTCCGAGGGTCGGCATGTTCTGTCAATAGAAGCGGACATCGACAAAACCGAAGATATTGACCCAGTGTTTCACCTCGGCGGTGAATTCGCTTTTCTAAACAAGTATTTTCTGCGTGCCGGATATGATGTAGATCAGGTCAATCTGGGCGCGGGCTTGCGTTTTGGTTTTGCGCAGATCGGTTACACATATAGAACTCAAGATTACTTCGATGCCCAGCATCGGATTTCTTTGGATATTACGCTTGGCGGTTCGATCGAGTCGATACTTGCGCAGCGCGAGCAGGCAAAACGTGAGGCGGCGATCCAATTAGCACGCGAACAACGCGAACTCGAATTGAGCACGGCGCTGACTTCAGCGCGACATTTTTACCAGAATGGAATGTATGATTCGGCAGCGGTGTATTACCAACGCGTGAATGCACTGACCAACAATTCCGACAGCGAAGCGTCCGAGCGGTTGACACAAATCGAGAACCAGCGTACCCAGGAACTCACTGCGACGGTGAGGGCGGGAGTCTTAGCCGAGAGCGATTCGATCAAGGCAGAGGAGTTGTTCGGCGACCTCGACGAAGCTTTGCGTGTCAGCGATCTGGAAGCTTCGAATGTTATGCTCGCGCGTCTGCGACCAGCTTTCGGCGACGATGAGCGATTTAAGAGTGGCGAAGCCCAGTACGCGCTTCTGACGGCAAATCGCATCGGTCAACTGCGAAATGATGCAGGTCGAATGACCAGAGAAGGGAAGTTAAGCGATGCGGCCCAACTTTACGGTGAAATCCTAAGGCTCAATCCCGATGATGCGGCCGCACGCCGAAGCATCGCCCAGATCGGTTCGCGGATTTCCGCCTTGGAGATGCTTCGTTCCGGAGTCGCAGCCTACAATTCTGGCGATACAGCACAAGCGCGGCAGTTGTTTGAGCAGGTTCTTGCGGTAGCGCCGGAGGACACTGTCGCACAGAGTATGCTTGACCGATTCGCCACGGGAAGCAAGGGACCGGGAACCCCGCTGGCCGAAATCCAGCGAGATTCGGAGATCTGGAAGCTGTATCTGGACGGTATTGAGAAATTCCGCGGCGGTGATTACCAACAGGCAATTCGACTCTGGGAGCAAGTGCTTGAGCGTTATCCCGGCAATGCCGAAGCAGAAAAGAACATTCAGCAAGCGAAACTAAGACTTCAATCAAATGGTAAAACCAATTGATTATCAAGCGGTTAATCAGTTTGAATGAAGCAGGCGTTTATCGTTTGTTGACACGACAAAGCTCACATCATACAATTGCTCGCGATGAATCTATTTAATCGTCCTGTAAAAGAGATTTTTGCTGAATTTCCGGCGACAGAAAGCAAACTGCCGGACATTCGCGGATTCATCGAGACTGTTTTAGCTGACACTCCGTTTCGCCGCAAGGACATTACGGCGATTCTCCTGGCAATCGAAGAGGCATGCACGAATGTAATTCGTCATGCCTATTTGTATGCTGAAGGGACGCTGAAGCTCAAGATTTCAATTTATCGTGATCGATTGGGAATCTCGATATATGACCGGGGGCGCAGTTTCGATTTCGAGAAGTTGTCTGATCCTGATCTTGATCATTATATCAAGACGGGGCGCAAAGGCGGACTGGGCATCTACCTGATTCGCAAGGTAACGGATGACGTATCCTACCGCACCACCGCGGGTGTCAATGAACTTAAGCTGGTAAAGCGTTTTCCGTTCGCGAAGCCGGAAGCAGTTGCCAAGGGCGAGGGAATTTCCATCCGCCTGAAGTTTTCGCTCTGGACTTCATTGATCATGGCCTTCGTGATCATTGGCGTTTATTGGGTGTGGGAAGATCGCGTCGTGGATTGGCGCAATCAGCAGTTCGTCCGCACGATCGATGAATACGGCAACGCAATTGCGTCGCAAGCAGCCAACCACTTCATCAACGAGAGCTCGGATGTCGAGTTCGATGAATTTGTCCGCAATTTTGCTCGTCAGAACGCGGATGTACGGTTCATCTATATCACCGATGCGAGCAATCAGATTGTCGCATCGACGCAGTTGCCGGATCTGTTGAGGACTAGTTACCAGATCCCAAAGGGGATCGACACAACGCGCGCCGGCGAAGCACAGATGTTTGCCTCACAGGAATTCGGAAATACCTTCTATGTTGTGGAGAACATCGACTATCAGGGCAATCGATACGGCAAGTTGCACATTGGTTTTGGCGAGGACCGGCTGCTGCAAGGTATTGCCCAGTCACGGCAATCGATCCTTCTAATCGCGGTAATCGCGATGGTTGCGGTGTTGGGCGCGGTCTACTGGTTGTCGAACTACTTCGTACAGCCGATTCAAAAGTTGATCGATGGCGTCAAACGTATCGGCAAGGGTGATCTCGACAGCAAGATTGCCGTGGAGGGTGCCGGCGAGTTCAGCGCAATTGCGGAGGCCTTCAATGAAATGCGCGTGAAGTTCAAAGAGGCGCAAGCCAACATGGTTGAGCAGGAGCGAATGCGCAAAGAGATGCAAGTAGCGCAGGATATTCAGCACACGCTGTTGCCAAAGAACTTCCCGGACATTGAAGGATTTGACATTGCCACTATCTATCGTGCGGCCAAGGATGTCGGCGGCGACTATTACGATTTTGTCTGGATCGACGAGAAGACATTAGGCATCGTCGTTGCCGACGTGTCGGGTAAGGGGGTGCCGGGATCGTTAGTGATGACGATGATCCGCACCGCGATCCGACTTGAGTCACGCGGTACACGCTCACCGGTCGAGATTCTGTGCAATGTGAACGAGTTCGTAACGGAAGATGTGCGCAAAGGGATGTTCGTGACGATTTATCTGGTCGTCATTGACACGCAACAACGGAAGATATCGTTCGCATCTGCCGGTCACAATCCGATGATTCTGTATCGCAAGGACGAGGACAAGACGTTCTTCCTCAACCCGAAAGGTATCCCGCTCGGCATCACTCTGCCCGAGGGTGTCAGTTTTGAAGACAATTTGACGAGCGAGAATGTCAAATTGAAGAGGGGGGACATGCTGGTGATGTACACGGACGGTATCACCGAAGCGATGAACCCGAAGAAGCTTCAGTACGGAATGCCGAGATTCCTCGAGTTCATCCGGGACAATTCAGACTTATCGCCGGACGAATTCGCGGAGAAGTTTCAGGATGACTTGAACGGCTTCACGCAGGGCGCCGAACAGAACGACGATATCACGATGGTAGTGATCAAAGAGAAGTTGGAAGTCGATGAGTACTTGTACGCCCGGCGGAAGAAACTTCTGGAAATGGTCGATGTTCAGAAGATCCCGGTAGGCGAGGCTTGTCGTCAACTCGGATTCTCATCATCAACCTATTATCGCTACAAAAAGCGATTCGAACTCTACGGAGACGAAGGCCTGCTCAACAAGACTTTGCGCGTCGATGATTCGCCGACGCAATTGACCTTCAATCAAAGAAATCTCGTTTTGGAGATCATCCGCAAGAATCCGGATTTCGGACCAACCCGAATCAAGCGTGAACTGGAGAGTTCGGGAAATGGAGTTGGCGAGGTCGAAGAGCGGACGATTTACACAGAGTTGGTGCGGCTGCGGCTGAATACGAAGCGGCAGCGATATGAGTTTTCGAAACGCTGGGGCAGCGCATTGACACCGCAGCAAGAGGAAGAGTATCTTAAACTTTCTCAACGAATCGAACAGCCGACTCAAACAGTCGACCGGTCGACTTACGTTGAACAGATTAAGGAGTCCATCCAGCGCCAAGAAGAAACAAAGTTAGCAGAATTCAAAGATCGCCTGCGCGAATTGGGTGTCGACGATGATCGTACTGATGTTCTCTCCGCCATGTTCGAAGAGATGGAGGGGCAAGTGTCCCCGGATCAGTTGCGCTTGTTGTTTGACCGAGTTGCCGGGCGTGTCAAAGCTTTGGATCACGACGCAGAGGCCAAGAATGTTCTCTCGATCGCCCGTCTGGAGACTCTTGACGAAAAGCAGTGGGAGAAACGTGCGCAAGAAGGAATCAGTTTGGAGGTAATCGAAATGCCGACTGAACCGGCGCCGCTGAACTTCGACGATTATGAAAAGAAACTGACCCGCGATAAGGGAAAGGAATCTCCGGATTGAAGAAGATCGCAGTCATAACGTGCAAGGGCGGGACGGGGAAGACCACGACCGCAATCAATCTTGCACACTGTCTGGCGATGTCCGGCAAACGGACGCTTTTGATCGATTGCGACGGCCAGGCAAATGTTGGCATGGCGTTCAATGTCCAGCCGCAAAAGGGGCTCGCGGAGCTTCTGACGACCGGAGACGTCGAGATCACTTCGCTACGGCCGAATCTCTATTTCGTTGATTCGGGAGGAACGAGGATTGTTGAAACCGAGTTGTATCTGGCGCGCCAGACCGACCGCGAACAGAGGCTGAAGAGAGTTCTGGCGAATTTGCGGGGCACCGACTATGTGATCTGCGATTGCCCACCGGCGATAAATCTGATCAACATGAATGTGCTGAATTACGTCGACGGCGTTGTAATTCCGGTCTCGATGGATTTTTTCGCTTGTGAGGGCGCCAAGAAAACACTAAAATTGCTTGATGACCTTTATGAGAAGATCGGTCATCGGGTTGAGTTGTTAGGCATACTGGCTACTTTCTTTGACACGCGGACCAAGATATCAAAGTCGATTTACAACCAATTGCTTACCGAGTATGGGGATAAACTCTTCTCGACCAAGATTCGGATCAACACCCAGTTGAAAGAAGCGCAGATGCTGTTCAAGACGGTGTTTGAGCACGCTCCTTATTCGAACGGTGCGTTGGATTATTTTCTGTTTACCAAGGAGATAGCCAACCATCGAGAGAATGGCGTACCGGTCGAGACAAAACAGG
>CAZQBX010000098.1:0-8914 GCA_964592145.1 uncultured Ignavibacteria bacterium | reverse complement strand
CTCGGTTCACCGCTTGCACGGCATCAAGATCAAAGCGGAACCGATTGGCATCCGCCGGACTCACATTGATTGTCTGTTGCTTGAGCAAACCATTCAGCGAAATTGTGACAAACTGGCTCCCAGACTTCAAAAGCCTCATTGTCCCTGCCCCCGATCCGTTGTTCACGGCAAAGGACGGCGTCGAAGGAAGTGCTCCCGATGGTGCAACTCCGCCGCCGGCAAGCGAAATTCCCGCTATTCCGGTTATGCTGTTGCCCCATGCATCGACGGCATTGCTGATGGAAATGCTCATGTCATTTCCTGCCGTTGTAACGGAAGCCAGACTTAATGAATAGGAACTGACACTCGCCGGCAATATTGAGATCGGGAACAGGCTTCGTTGTACCTGTCCATTCATCACCAGCGACAGATCATGGCGGCCTGCGGTAAAGTAGCGAAACTGCGAGCCTGGCACTGTCTTGACACCCTGATCAACCGCCGTGAATGTATACGGTGTTGCCTGCGTGTAAGGCAACTGCGCATCGGGGTCTGATGAGCGAAAGTAGACTTGTCCGAGGAACTCATAATTGATGTTGCCAAAGAGATCGTGCGCCCGAATCACAACGTCATCAGCGCCCGACTGCCAGCTGGCGCCGGCCACCGCCGTATCGGCGCCGCCGGTCAAAGTGAAATAGGCAAATGCTCCGGGAAGCACATAGATCAGCCCGCTCGTATCCGCAAATGCACCGAACGTCGCATAAACTCGCGATACTCCAGTGTGCTGTGCTTGAAAGTCGCCGCCTTCAACTATTCCCGTCGGTGTTGGTACGCCGATGACTCCCCAGGAGATTGCCGACTCAACGACCGATACCGCATTTCCATATTGATCGTCGGTATCTATTTCGAAGTGGATCGTCGTGCCGGCTCGCGCCTGCTGAATCCCCTTGGGTGAAAGCTTGAAACTCGCAAGTGGACCGGGCATGATCAGGAGAGGTTCGGATAACTTCGGAAGCGCCAAGAGCTCACTTTCTTCCGATAGTACTGCCAACAAAACTTGATATGAATCCACCAACTGTGGATTAGCGATCGAGTAGATCTCGATCATGACTCGCGTCCCCGGTGCCGGCAGGACTTCGATACTATCTAGAGTGATACTTAGGTGGAGACCACTAATCTGGAAACTGCTAATTCCAAAGTCGCTCAACAAGTCATCAGTATCAGTGTAGCGCACCGAGTCGATGTCGTCGAGCACATAACCGGAGGGAAAATCCATCTCAATCTTGGAGCGAATTCGTAGAGAATCACCATTTAATGTGAACTTAACCGTGTAAAGCTCAGCTCGACCAACCGTATCATCTTCCACGCTAATTGAGAAATCGCTGATTTGACCGTCAATGTGATCAGTAATTGTATATCGATCTGGTACATCCGGGGCTAATGCAAAAACTGAAGTAATCGGCGTAAGCAGCACCAGCACAACGCCTAACACATACACAGCGGTCGTCTTACTTAAGTTCATTTTACTAAACTTGAGATCCTCTTAAAGTTGCCTTGAGTCTAGAAACTCAAATTAAGATAGTATAATTCCGATGAATGTCAACGCATTTGGTCGATTTCGGCGCGCAACTGCCTCAATCAGAAGAATTTCGCATAACGTGCACAACGCGCTGCGGAAACGGAATCTCAACTCCCGCCCGATTAAACTCATTATATATCTTACACCGTAGCTCCTCGGCAGTATCCCAATGCTCACGCAGCTGCCCCACTCGGCACACCAGGCGGAAGTTTAAGGAGGATTCTCCAAAGCTGGTCAAAAACGCACCTGCCGGTGGCTCCTTCAAGACTCTCTCGTGTGAGTTTGCACACTCCAGCAAGATCGCTTTCACCTTCTCGATTTAGCTTCCGTAAGCCACACCGACATCGATCACAATTCGGATTGCTTCTTCCGGATACGACAAATTGGTGACTTTGGCCTTTACCAACTCGTGGTTTGGCAGAATAATCAGTGTGTTGTCAAACGTCATGAATTTTGATGAACGCAATCCGATGTCATAGACATCAACAGTTTCACCGGTCGCGAGCTGGATGCGATCACCCTTTCGAAACGGCCGGTCCAGCATCAGGATGAAACCCGAAATCATGTTGGCGATCGTGTCTTGCGCCGCCAACGCAATTGCCAGCGAGCCGACACCCAGAATTGCGATTAGCCCTTTGACATCAACTTCGAAGTGATCCAGCACCGTCATCGCGCCAATGACGATGATCAATAGATTCAGAATTCGCCGCACCAAAGGCAGCAGTTCGTCGTCAACGTTTGACTCGGTCTTGGATGCCACGCGATCCGCGTACCAACGCGTAAATATCTTCACCATCCGTAGCAGCAACATTGTCGCGATTAACGCGAACGCTACAAAGACGACACTGCTGGTTATTTTGAAAATCCAATCACTCGACTCGTCAAACATCAAGTCGAGTCGTTTGAGTGCGACCGTGACACCGACGAAAATCATCACGTAGCGGATTGGCGCCTTGATCGCATCGAGAATCTTGTCGTCCAGATCCGTGTCGGTACGTGCTGCCAGATACCGTTTGACCAAATTGATGATCAATACGACTATTTCTGAAAGCAGATAGGCGCCCGCCACGATCGCGAGAAAGACAATCGTTTCCGCGAGCCAGGGTGGTAAGCTCGAAAGATCTATCATGTGTCCTCCTTGTATTTCTACTTTAGATCGAGGTCGAACCCTTCGGTATCGAAACGCGCCCGCACCCGCAGTGTGTCAGGCACGATCCAACCGGGTTCGGCATATGAAAACGGCAACAACGTACCGTAGTCCCAGCGGCCGTTGTGATTGCGATCCGCATAAGCAGTAACTGTGTACATGTCAGGATACATCGTTAAATCGAATGCTCCACTCTGTGGTTGTAGATGCGTATAGACCAATTTGCGGAGTATCCCCGTAAATCGGAGCGTTACCCCCTGCTCCCTTTCAAAACTGATCGTGCCGCTCAGATTTCCCAGCGAATCGGGATTCGCCACAGCAAAATCAAACTGGTGCGTCGAGTCCTTCGGTGCATTGCCATACAAGTCGCGGACCTCGGTCAAATCAGCAATCAGCTTCAGACGTGTATCGAACGGCAACGAATCGCTCGGGACAATCGCGAATCGTCTCGGCGTCGTTGCAACAGCCGCGGCCTCAATTGTTCGCAAGGAGTCGACTCGAATTGTAATCGCACCATCCGGAATTGCAACCGGTTCGTTAAACTCCACTCGCAGCGAGTCTCCCGGGTAGACTACCTTGGACGCGGCAACAGTGCCCTTGTTCGCCACTTCCGGCGGGTCGCTGTCGCCGCCGCGAATTCTGATAATGCACATCGTGCTCGCCGTGTCAACGCGCTTGTCCTCAGATCCTCGTAATCCGAACACGTTTACGGTCACAATCGAATCGTTGACGAAATGTTTCGACCAGATGTATAACTTCTCCCCTTCCTTCTCAAACACCGCAGCGTCGTCCGGCAAGTAAGTCGCGCTATTCGACATCGTAATCAAAATCGAGTCACGCTTCACGCTCGCCGTATCCAACTTGCCCCCGGAAAACTGCATCACAACCCGTCCCTCATACCCGAGACAAGTTGCCAGCGAGATCATACTCGAATCGTAGCGGCTGACGTGCATCGCCATTGCATTCGATTTGACCTCAGCAGGAAGCGCAAATGCCGGCGCAACGGGAATGGCGATTCGTTCGCTGTAGCTTGAAATCTTGTTGTCGCGATCTTTGTCCTCGACTCCGATCACCAAATACTCGCCCTCGCGGACAAATTGGAATGTGAACTCGCCGTCGGTTCCCGATTCGGTGATGTAATCAGGCACGACTGCGAACAGAGAGTCAGTCAACCACGACTTCTTTTCATACGCGAATATTCGAAAGTTCGGCGCCGGTTTCAGTTTGTCAAAAATGCGACCGCTTATACTCCCTGAATCTATCTGCTCCCCTGTCGAAAATGCTAATGTCAGAGAGTTTTTCAGTTTGTTGCCGTTCAGATCAGACACTGAAGCCCCCAGCGTCACGACATACGTCTTCCCCGAATCAAGCGGCACCGATGGAATAATCCGCAGTCTGCTCCCTTTGACTCGTAAGCGCGGTTCTTCCTTCAACGGCGGCGAGATGAATAACGCATTGCCGATCGTCTTGCCGTTGATGCGCTCCGTGAATTCGACTTCGATAACATCACTCACACCGACGCCGATTGCCCCCGGCGCCGGTGTCGACTGCAAGATTTCCGGCGGCGTCAAATCCGCCGGCCCACCTTGCGGCGCCACATCCTTCGCACACCCGATCAACGTGAGCATAAATATCACAAAAAAGAATCTCCGGATTACTACGGTTATCCGTAGGGGCGCAGCATGCTGCGCCCCTACTAAAATCGCTCCTGGCTGGATATTGTAATTACGGAGATTTTTCATCACTTCATTCTTCATGTCACGCGCGATTATAATTGATTTGTTCCACTCCGACCACTTAATTAATCGCGATTACAAATACTCACTCTGGAGGTTTACAAATGCAAGATCCCCGTCATGACAAACTCGCCGACATCCTCGTCAACTGGTCCTGTCGCGTGAAAAAAGGCGAAGTCGTTTATATCGAAATCAAAGGCGTCCCCACGCTTGAACTCGGCAAAGCAATCATCCGCGCCGTCACCAAAGCAGGCGGCGTCCCCTTCTGGTTCTACAACGATGAGTCCCTCATCCGCCAGTTCCTGCTCACCAACAACGAAGAGCAGATCAAGGGCTTCGCGAAGTTCCAACTCTCGATGATGAAACAATCGCAGTGCTACATCGGCGTGCGCGGTTCGGAAAATCCCTTCGATCTCAACGATGTCCCCGGCGCCAAGATCAAAGCCTGGAACAAACTCTTCTATCATCCGGTCCATCTCGAACAGCGCGTCAAGCGCACCAAGTGGGTCGTGCTCCGTTATCCCAATAACGCCATGGCGCAGCTTGCGCAGAAGTCCCAGGAAGAATTCGAAAACTTCTACTTCAACGTCTGCTGTATCGACTACAAGAAAATGTCCAAGGCGATGGACCCGCTGGTCAAATTGATGAAGCGCACCAACAAGGTTCACATCAAGGGACCCGGCGACACCGATCTGAAGTTCTCGATCAAAGGCATCGGCGTCGTCAAGTGCGAAGGCGGCCGCAACATTCCCGACGGCGAGGTCTACACCGCTCCGGTGCGCGACTCGATCAACGGCGTCATCACCTACAATACGCCGTCATTATATGAAGGCACTGTCTTCGAAGGCATCCGCTACGAATTCAAGAACGGCAAGATTGTCAAAGCTACTGCCAAGAACGATACCGCCAAACTCAATCGCATCCTCGACACCGATCCGGGCGCGCGCTACATCGGCGAGTGGTCGATCGGCGTCAACCCGATGGTGCTTCACCCAATGAAGGACACCCTCTTTGATGAAAAGATCGCCGGCTCGATCCACCTCACTCCGGGTCAATGCTATGATGAAGCCTACAACGGCAACAAGTCGGCAATCCATTGGGATAAGGTACTAATCCAGCGCAAGGAATACGGCGGCGGCGAAATCTGGTTCGACGGCAAACTCATCCGCAAAGACGGCGAATTCACCGTGCCTGAACTTAAAGGCAAGTTCACGAAGAAGAATCTCGGCGGCTAAAATTCTGTGGGTTCGACTTTAGTCGAACAGAGCGTAGGGGCGGGGTTTCCGCGCCCGTTGATGTGTCGCTCACACTAGGATGCGGGCGACGTTGAAAACAACCTGGTCGCCCACAGCTTGCTGTGGGTTCGCCTGGGGAGACAAAAGGATGCCAAAACTGCGACACTATGACAACTGCGGTACAGCGCGGTTCGTCACATTCAATTGTTATCGTTCCGGATCATACTTCAGCAATCCAGAAGCGTGTAAACTGCTTTTGAAACACATTGTTGAGGCTCGTGACAAACATCACTTCAAATTGCTCAGCTATGTGATCATGCCTGACCACGTGCACTTGGTGCTTTGGCCTCCTGATGGAATGAAGCTCGGCTTGGTGATTGGCGAAATCAAATCGAAGTTTGCGCGCGACTATTTCTCGAAAATTGCGCCGGGACTGCCGTCGCCGCGCGTCTTTTGGGAAAAACGCTGTTATGATCACAATTGTAGATCGAGCGAGACAACGTGTGAGAAGATCAACTATTGCCACAACAACCCTGTGAGAAGGAAGATTGTTGAATCGCCGGGAGACTATGTCTGGTCAAGTTTCAATTGGTACCAAGGCAAAGAAGATGTACTATTACAAATGGACAAAGTGCAGTTGATATGACAATCGATCCCACCGCAAGCGGTGGGCGACCCGGCCGTTTCCCACCCTCCGCTTCGCTCCGGGTGGGCTACCGAGCTCGGTAGGATAGACATTCTTGTCTGTCCGTCTCGTACCCGGCAGAGCGTTTATGACAGCCGCAACATTAAACCGCGACTAACTTGACAATCAGCTCCTGCTTTCCGTCATTGTTTTGGATAAAAGACATTTAGACACACCCTAGAAAGGTGCTTCATGAAAAAAGGAATAGGCTTACTCATCGCGATCTTGGTTGTCTGCCTGTGTGCAGATGCATTCCCGAAAAGTATGAGGCGAATCACCGAAACGGTGCTGCCACTCCAGCTGGACATCGATACTCTGGAACTTGTGAGTGATTCAGAAGAGTATGATGTCGTTACAGCGTTGATAGACAGCCTATACGGCTTCCCTGACCATGAGAAGTACTTTCATTGCATATCAATTTCACGAGCAACTCTATTCAAACCGACTGCATTGAAAGATTCTGCTTTTCTGCATGAGACGTTCGCTTGGCTGGACAAGCAGATTCCATGGACTGTCTTGAAAATCTAGTAGCGGCAAACAGAAACCAGTTTCGCTGGGATGCTCGATTCTCGACTTCGATTCCGTACCGATGGCAAGATTATGGTCATCCCGACAGCGAAAAATGCACCATGACGACACTATCGATTTCGAGAATCGGGTTCGATAGAGATCGACGTCGAGCCATTGCGCTGTTGAGCAGGAAGTACTCGCATAAGGGAGCAGACGCTGTCGTCTATTTCTGTAAAATGCAAGAACACTGGCGCGTTGTAAGAGTGCGTACCTACTCCGATTCCGATTAAGTCGGTAGCCCACCCGAAGCGGTGCCTCTTACTCGAAATCTCTCTGCACATCAAAATGATGTCCCTTCCCGCACGAAAAACGACTCGTCAAATAGCGAAGGGTGGGAGATGCTCTACCGTTTCCCACCCTCCGCTTCGCTCCGGGTGGGCTACCGAGTTCGGCCGTCACTCAAGATTCTTCGGGCCGACTTGCATCCGACCCCAGCCAACTTCCCCTTGACACCCTCGTCCTGACAAGCGACCTTTCATCCATGACATACGAAAAGCCGTGGCTTGATCTGTACTCTCAGCTACTGACTGATCTCACCTCTGCACTCGGAGGTCGAATTGACGTCCCAAAGTACAACCATGAGGCAATCAAGAATCTCACTCGTGCAGAGTCTGCCGAAACTTCTTATTACCTTTACGATGTATACCATTGCGATTTGAATGGCGTTCAGTTGCAGGTGGAAATCAGCCACCAGGCTATGGCCGGCGATACTTCGCTCGATGACGAAGGCATGGTCGAGTTTCTGGTGCTCAGCGCAAACGTGCGACCTCAAGGCAATTTTCGCATACGTCCCGAAGGCGTCTTTGACCGTCTACGCAAGGCGCTAAAACTTCACTGGGAGTTCGAGACTGGAAATGACGCCTTTGATCGTGCGTTCAACTTGGAAGTACCTGACGACAAAGCAAAGTCTGGGCTCAAGCGGTCGGAAGTAATGGATACCATCACAGCATTACTGCCATTTGAATACTTGCAGGCTCATCCAGGCGGACTCCGCTGCTCCGAGTTGTTGTCCAAAGAAGAGCAGTTGAGTTGCGCGCATGTAACCGGCCGACTAAAACTGATGGCTACTCTGGCAGATAATCTTAGTCAGTGATTCGGTAGCGCGCTTCTGTTGATTGGCCGGTAGGCTCGGACTACTGGGCCTCGGAGGTCCAGGTAACGCCGCGCCTTTCCTACCCTTCGTTGCGCGAATGTCAGACAAGAGTGCCTGACCTACCAGCATCGCTTTAATCTGGGCCGTTCGGTAGCACAGACATTCTTGTCTGTGCGTCCAACTTCCTTCGTATCAGATATAATCAGACAATCTGAATCTTCGTATCGAGGAACAACCCTGACGAGGTAGGCCGGACATGAGAAAAGTAATCGTCTTATCATTCCTTACATTAGACGGAGTTATGCAGGCACCCGGCGGACCAGAAGAAGACAGTTCCGGCGGTTTTGAATTTGGCGGCTGGACTGCACCGTACTTTTACGAAGCTGACGAAGCGGCCGGCGAGATGATGGCGAAACAGATGAAGTCTGCAGATCTTCTTCTGGGCCGGAAAACATTTGAGATTTTTGCTTCCTATTGGCCTAAGCATGCAGACTTCTGGGCCGGCATCAATGACGTCACAAAATACGCCGTGTCCACGTCTCTGAAAAAGTCAGATTGGAAAAACTCCGTATTCCTCGAAAGTGTTGCCGATATCAAGAAGCTCAAGAATTCCGAAGGCTCTGATCTCCAAGTCCACGGCAGCGGCAGCCTGGTCCAGACATTGCTTAAGCATGATCTCGTCGATGAGCTGTGGCTAAAGACCTTCCCAGTCACTCTGGGTAAAGGCAAACGATTGTTTGGCGAAGGTACGATTCCTGCAGCTTTTTCGATGACGGAAAGTCTGGTCACGCCAAACGGTGTAATCTTCGCCAACTACAAGCGCGCCGGCGAGGTCAAGACAGGTACTATTGGAATGTAAGGACAGAATCGAACAAGGAGTAGGGTATGAGAAA
>CAZQBX010000097.1:0-8969 GCA_964592145.1 uncultured Ignavibacteria bacterium | reverse complement strand
CATTATCTTGCCGAGCTGCTGCATGCCGGCCGAATGCAGACTAAAGAGAAGGGCACTAAACAGAGCTTGTTCGCGAGCTGCTCCGGAGAGTTCAGCCATGTGACTTGTCTTCCATTTCGATTGCAATAACTATGTTATGCTGGAAGTCCATTAGTTCAGCATCGATCTTCTTGAGTTGACGGATCATGTCGTAATCCGTAGCCGTTTCGATCAAATGGCTAAGCTTGGTTGAGAAGATCTCGGTATCCGCAAGAAACTGCTCGAGTTCGAGCTTAAGACTTTTCGTACTATGAGACGCCACCAGATAGTTCTCTTTCCCGCCGTTGCTTGATAAAAGACTTGAGCTTGAGGCGCTCCTGTTCGGACATCGCCAATGTACTAGTCATTAATTTATGGGCATAATCACGTGCCGTCAAGATTAAACTTAGGTCAGTGGCGAGGTTAGCCACCCGGAACTCGGGCATACCGCTTTGCCTGGTGCCAAGCAATTCGCCGGGACCACGAAGTTCGAGGTCGAGTTCGGCGATCTTGAAGCCGTCGCTGCACTCGACGAATCGCTCCAGGCGCTGATAGCTTTCGCTGGCCGGCTCCATGTCAGTGATCAGGATGCAATACGATTTCTTGTTGGAGCGCCCTACGCGACCGCGCAGTTGGTGGAGTTGACTCAATCCGAAACGCTCGGCATGTTCGATCACAATGACGGTTGCATCGGGGATGTCGATGCCAACCTCGACCACTGTGGTCGATACAAGAATTCCGATTTCGCGTTTGGAGAAGCGCGCCATGGTTTGCTCTCGCTCTTCCTTCTTCATTTGCCCGTGGACAAGGCCGATCTGCAGATCGGGAAAGATGACTTCCGCCAGATCTTGGTAGGCTTTCGTAGCAGCCTTTAACTGAACCTTGAGAGATTCTTCGACCAGCGGATAGATGAAGAATACCTGGTTGCCGGAGTTGACTTCGTCGCGAATGAACTTGTAGATTTTCGGCCGATCGGCATCAGTACGGAGTGCGGTGCGCACCGGTATGCGGCCGACCGGCATCTCATCGATAATGGAAAGATCGAGATCGCCGTAAGCCGTTAGCGCAAGTGTCCGGGGGATCGGCGTTGCAGTCATCACCAACAGGTCGGGCGAGTTCCCTTTCGCGAGCAGGGCTTCGCGTTGGGACACGCCGAAGCGATGTTGTTCATCGACGACGGCAAGCGCCAGATTCGCGAATGTGACGTCATCCGTGAATAGTGCGTGCGTGCCGACGATGATCCGAGTTTCTCCGGCCGCTAGTGACTTGAGGATGGCGTTGCGTTCGCGCACGGGCGTCGTGCCCGTAAGCAAAGCCGGAGTTTCGTTGGTACCGGCAAGCAGTTTCGTAATTGTCTGGAAGTGCTGTTGCGCGAGCAATTCCGTCGGCGCCATCATGGCGGACTGGAAACCAGAGCGGGCTACCAGCAGCATGGCTATGGTCGCGACGACTGTTTTGCCGGAGCCGACATCGCCTTGAAGGAGCTTGAGCATCGGTTCGGGTTTGTAGAGATCCTCCAGAATTTCAGCAACTGCTTTCCCCTGCGACCTGGTCAGCTGGAATGGCAGACCATGCACCCAATCATGAAATCGTTGATCCGGCTTGGCGATGGAGTGGGTCTTATGCTTGTGTGTGATTCGTTGCCGGCGGTCGGCAACGAGCAGTTGAAACAAGAGCAGTTCGCGAAACGCCAGCGAGTGGCGCGCCTGGGCGCGAATTTCGAAATTGTCGGGATAGTGAATTTGCTTCACGGCCTCGGGCAGAGGCATCAGTCCGGATTCCGCAACAACAGAGGCAGGTACGAGGTCCTCGATGTATTCTCCGTACTGGTCCAACGCCGGTTTGATAATGCGGCGAAAGCCACGCGAGTCGAGCCAGTTTGATTTCAGGAGCTCGGTCGATGGGTAAATGGGAATGATTCTGCCGGTATGGATTTTGGCTTCTTCTTCGTCTTCGAAGATGACTTCGACCTCGGGATGGATAATGCGCGCACCGCCGCGAAAATCGCTGACGGTGCCGGAAACCGATAGCGTCATCCCGCGCTTGAATCGCTTCTCGATATATTTAATGCCGTTGAACCACAAAAGCGGCAGATGACCGGAGTCGTCCTGGATGACGATCTCGTAGAATTTTTTGCGTGCTCGTAAGAGGCCCTGCATGACGATCTTGCCGACGACCGTGACCTCGGTGCCGAACTGCAGAGTATCGATCGACTGTAAGTTCGAGCGATCCAGATAGCGGCGCGGGAGATAATACAAGAGGTCTTCAACGGTTTCAATTCCGACGCTCTTGAAAATCTCGGCTTTTCTCGGACCGACGCCTTTGAGATAAGTGACGGCGATCTCGGCCGGGTTGCGAGAATAAGTCATGCAGGAATGTGGGTGGGACAAATGCTAAAGTCAATCGCGAATCGTGCGAACTGATGGATTGCTGTGCAAGCTTCGACAAAGGTGCGAGCTGTGGATGTTATGAGCTCTTTTACTTTTTATCCCGATACTGCTTGCCGATTTGCCGCTCATAGATCTCATTGACGATCGGGAGACGGCGATTCCAGAGGGTGCTATCCGGGATTTGCGACTCGGCCATGTAGTGATCGATGTAAGCGCGCAACTTTTGATAGTCATCCCAAGAAGTCTCTTTGGTTTGGAGAGAACGAAACGCCTGTTCTGCGTACCAGCGAGCCGGGCCCAACACACTAATTGAATCTTTCCAGGCTTGGAGCGAGTCAAGCAATTGCAACGGAGCAGAGAGTTTCAAACTGCGATACGTTCCCTCATCAAGCTCACGGAATACCTGCCGATAGACGTCCCATGAACGACCAGCAGAATCTTGAAGTCTATCGAGTGCAGGTCCTGTGGCCGTGCGCTCTTTCAAGGCTGGTGCGGAGCTGAATGACTCGTTGACCATTGGAACGATAGTCTCGGTATAGATAATTACCGAATCTGCGTCAATCGTCATCGATTCGCGCATGTCCAGATGCGAATCTGACTGAAAACTTAGCTCCGAATTACCGTGTACCTCGTCTTGCGACAGGCTCTGCTTGGTGAGCGTGCCCTTCTTGATCGGAATACTGGGAGGAAGCAACCGACTGTCGGACTCGGCGGGTTTCGACACGGCTGATTCGGTCTTCTTAACATCTGTTGAAGCAGCACCCGTCTCTGGTAACTCTGTCTGTTTGTAAGGCACGGCTAATTCAATTTCGGCGGCTTCTTGCTCTTTCGTAGTTTCATCGACGACGGCATTTTGGCGCGCAGGCGTGTGACGCAATGTCGCTGCTTCTTCTTTTGTCCCGGGCTGTTCCTGTCTTGTCGCGACGGTATCAGGTTTGGGACTTACGTCGAATACTTTGGCAGGAGCGGTCTTTTGCGTCGGTAATTCACTCGGATAGCGTTTTGCGGAAGGGCCGAAGAGATTCATGCTGATCACAGCCACAAGAAAAACCGCCGCGATCGAGCTTACGACGGCAATTGCCTTGCGGCGTTCGACGATGAAATCAACAATGCGTGATCTCTGCCCCGTTAATTCGGATGCGATTCTTGAGTCGATGCGGCCGGCAAGATTTTCGAAATAGCCATCATCCGGCATTGCCAACTTGGAACCTTCGGCAAGTTTGTTGAGCCGCTGAAGCGTCTGCAGTTCGGCGAACAGGTCTGGATAAGCCTTTATCTCCTGCTCGTACTTCGACATCTCACCCGGTGACAGTTCACCATCGAGATAGGCCGACATCTGTTCTTCGAGATACTTCTTATCCACTTAGGGCTCCAATAGATCTTTCAGGTCGCTTGCCATGCGTTGTCTTGCGCGGTGAAGACGCGACATAACTGTACCTACGCTAATCTTAAGGCGATCGGCGATTTCTTCGTAACTTAATTCCTCGTGCATCCGCAAAACAAATACGGTGCGAAAATCAGGTGGCAAGGCATTAAGAGCCTTCTGATAACGTGCATCGATCTCCTGCTGGCTTAGGTTCTCATGCGGATTGTCTTCGGTGTAGGACGATGTCTGCGAATCGAGAATGACTTCGCCCTCTTCGCCGGAGACTTGAAACTTCTGACGTTTGATGTAGTTCAGCGCATTGTTCGAGGCGATCCGCATAATCCACGCTGTAAACGGGAAAGACTCATCGAACGTGGCTATAGCCTGAAATGCTTTGATAAAAGCCTCCTGCGTCAAATCGTCAGCGGCGTCGTGCGAGCCGCCCAGCCGGAAACAAAGAGCATAAACCTTGCGTTGATGGCGCCGGACCAGATCGCCGAAAGCGCGCTTGTCGCCTTTCTTTGCCCGCCGGATCAAGTCCAGATCGGACGAATCGGCTGACCCCACCATCATTATTACCAGTAAGAACAATGCTTATTCCCCGGTTGGACGCAGTATTTTCAACGTCATTCGTTCGAAAATCTGCTCTTTAGGCTCCGTCGAAAAACGGTCGGCAAGTTCAGTTTCGTATACGGCACGAAGCGCCGCAACTAATTCTGCCGGTTTGAATTGACCCGATTGCTCTTGAATCTTCTGCAGGAAAAACGGGTGAACGCGCAGTTTTCCGGCAAGGTCTTCGCGGCTAAGTTTGCCAGTATACGCCTGGACGGTCAATAAGCGCTCAAATTGGCTATAGAGTGCCCAAATCAATTTGCCGCGACCATCGGCGCCGGAACTTTCGAGGTATTGGCGCAAGGCGGAGAGAGTCGCCTTGGGATTGCGGGAGGAGACACTTTCTGCGACCTGGAATTGGCTGAAGAAGCGGCTGTCGGAAAGATAGCTTCGCACATCAGCAAGGCCGACGCGCTTTTTGTCGGCGTGAACGATGGATATCTTCTCGACCTCATTCTCGATATCGCCGCAATCGCTGCCGACCAGACGGCAGAATTCGGTGACGGCGTCCTCGTCGACAGCCATGCCACGGGCGGCGAAACGAGAGCGCACGTATGGCGGCAGATGGTTATCGTACATTTCTTTGGTTTCAACGACACTGCAGACCTTGAAGAGTTCTTTCGCGAACGATTTGCGCCCGTCGAGCTTGTTGGCGCTGCCGATAAAGAGCACCGACGGAGAGAGAGACTTGAGTGAGCGAGTCAGGAAGTCGTGATACTTTTCGGAGAGCTTGTCGATGTCGGAGATGATTACGACGGTGTTTCCGCCGAACAGCGGCACTCCTGCCAGCAGTTGCTCGAGCATCTGCGCGGTGGTCTTGCGGCCGATGAGCGAGTGCCGGTTGAGGGAGCCTTCTTTGCCGAGTTTGGTTTTGGTGATTTTCTCGGTGAGCAGGAAACGCTGGTAGTAGTCTTCGCCGATCAGGAGATAGGCAGGATCAAGTTTGCCCGATTCGATTTTCTCGAGCGCCTGCGCGAAGGTGAATTTGGCCATGTGATGATGTTAGGAGTTTTAAGGGGAGATGTCAATAGCAAGACAAGTGAAGTTCGTAGGGCAGGTCTCCTTATCGGGAGCCATCTCCTATGGAGGCATCTCGCCGGAGACCTGCCAAAATCTTACCACAAACTGAAGCAACTTGGCAGGTCACCGCACACCTGCTTCCATCGTCACGAAATTTCGGCAAGGAGACCTGCCCTACAACTTTCATGTTCGCCGCGAGCTACTCGCACCGTGGCGCCGGTCCGCCCGCGAAGACGTAGTTGATGAGATAAACGGCATCGGAGATACTTATCAGGCCGTCGCCATTGGCAAATCGCATACAGGATGGCTTGGTGTCCGGGCCCGGCCAAGCAAATATCCAAGTGATTAAGCAGACAGCGTCCGAAATACTGATCATGCCATTGGCGTCGCAATCACCGCATTGATACAATTCGTCATTCCAGAGACAACACCGCGAAGAGATCGCTCCATCCAGGTACAATGCTTCTGTCGAGTCCAAGATGCAGGTCACGCCTATTGAGTCAATTGCTGTACAGTTGAAACCAATCAGCTCGCCGGCGGGATTCTGGAATGTGGTCGCACTATCGATCAAACGCAGAGGCGACAATTGTGTGTTGCATAGAGAAAGCGGAAAGCCGCTATCGAGTTCGAGGACAACTCTGAAGAGTGTTCCGCTACCGGGGCTGAGTGCGAGTATCGTGGGGATAGCGCCATCATCGCTGAATCCTGTGACGAACAGCACCTCCCCAGTCGAATCGTACGCGACAGTTGCTGCGAGAAATTCCCAATTCTGAATTCGCGTACCAAAACGCTCAACGGTTGCGAAGCATATCGTGTCGGAGCCGTTGTAGCTTACCGAATCAATTGCGAAGTGGACATTATCATTGTCTTTAAGTCGCAATTTCAACGAAAAAGACGCGATTGAGTCGCCGAGATTCGTCAAGTTCACTGATGTCTTGATTTCACTGTTCGGCAGCACGATTGACAGGGAGTCGACCTGTACGATGAGCTTCAGTGCATTTGTTTCCGCTGATGCCGATTGCGGGATTGCTGTTATTGCGAGAAGAAAGAATGCCCCAATGGCTGCCGAGCCAACAAGATTAAGTGACTTCATATTACTCCCAACGAATCCGGTGCGACCAGAAGTAACTTGATGATTCAATCGTTGGCAACTTAATTCGAGGGCGCCTCGCAAGGTAGAGTTGATGGGGACGTTATACGAAGATTATTATAGACATACTTGGCGTTATTGTCAACAGGATTCGACTATGCGTTTTGTTCTTAGGGAAGGTCTCCTTGTCGGGAGCTATCTCCCGTAGAGGCATCTTGACGGAGACCTGCCAAAATCTTACCACAAACTGAAGCAACTTGGCAGGTCTCCGCACACCTGCTTCCATCGTCACGAAATTTCGGCAAGGAGACCTGCCCTACAACTTTCGACTACAAATGAAGAAGGCGAAACCAGGTGGTTTCGCCTTCTTCCTCGGGAGGTATGAGTAATGTCAGTCCGCATTCAGAGTAAGCTGTGCCGGATTCTCGCGCTGCGGAATCCAGTTCAGCGAGTAGGAGAACTTATTACGGAAAAGTAAGGCCATGTTGCGGAAGGGCTGAAGATCCTTCGTGCAGTACATCTTTTCATTGATCTGATTAACAACGGTGAAACTGTCGCCGTAGATTTCGACTGTGCGGTCACGGAAAACTTGCGGATTCAATTCGACGAACTCAAGCAAGGTGAGGAGAGCGGCGTATTCGCATTCAGCCGGCGATCCGGCAAAGCGGGTACGGAAAACGATTCCGGCATCCGGTACCGAGAATGACAGCACTGCACTATGAAGACCATCTTCGCGCTTATCCTGGACCTGGCTGTAGAAATAGCACTCCATCTTGGTTCCTCCTCGTTGAGTTCTGAGAAGGAAGTTACGCAAAGTACGTGCCGGGAGACTGGGATTGCGAGAAGCCGCAAGTTGGCGTTAATGGTGTCGATTGCGAAGGCCTATCCTGAAGTTCTGTGGTAAGTTACGGAGAGAAGAATTCGCAGGTATTGTTACGAAAATCACTTGTTGCGAAGTGAGACAGGGCAATTCGATGCAAAGCGGTTCACACTATTGCAAACAACGGATCACGTCTTCATGTCGGGGATCGGACCACCGACAATGCGCTCGTATTCCTGAAGTGCAAAGCGGTCAGTCATACCGGCGATATAGTCCTTCATCACGGTCTTGGTTGGCTGATCGTAAAGTCGCTGGCGGAACTTTTGCGGAAGTAGTTCCGGATCGGCGGTGTAGGCCTCGAACAGCTTGCTGATGACCGTCGCGGCCATCGCGTTGATTTCGACCAAGCGCGGATGCCGATAGAGGCGGTCGAATAGAAACTTCTTCAGCTCACGACCGGCGGAATGAGCTTCAGACGAGAAGCGGACAATGTTTTCGGAGCAGTTGATAACATCATCAAACGTTCTTACCTGATGGCGCTTCAGTCCATCGGCGGCGGTGAGAATGATATCGGAGACTCCCCAGTTAATCAGCAAGCGAATCAAATGATAATGCCGTTTGCGCGGCGACAAATCGGGGTAACTGCGTTGCGAACTTTCGTACAGACGGGCAATGATGGGGACCTCAAGCAGTTCGTCGATTTTCAAGTAACCGGAAAAGAATCCGTCATCGACATCGTGAGCATTGTAGGCGATCTCATCGGCGAAGTTGACGAGCTGGCCTTCCAGTGTCGCACGATGCTGGGGGTCGAAGTTGCCGAATACGGGCATATCGTAGTCGGTCTCGTGCTTAACGATACCCTCGCGCACTTCATAGGACAAATTCAACCCGCGAAACTGCGGATAGCGATCCTCGATGTAGTCGACGACGCGCAGCGACTGGGCGTTGTGATTGAAGCCGCCGTCATCCTTGAGGATGGAGCGCAAGGCATCCTCGCCGGCATGACCGAACGGTGTATGGCCGAGGTCGTGGACAAGGGCAACGGTTTCGGCGAGGTCTTCATTGAGACGCAGTGCGCGGGCAATCGACCGCGAGATTTGCGCGACTTCCATGGTGTGGGTCAAGCGAGTGCGGAAGTGGTCGTCATCGGGCGAGGCAAAAACCTGCGTCTTGTGCTTGAGCCGACGAAATGCAGCGGAGTGGATCACGCGGTCGCGGTCGCGCTGAAAGCAACTGCGGTATTCGTGTTCCGGTTCGGGAAAATGCCGACCGCGGGAGCGGCCACTCAACGCCGCATAAGGCGCGAGAACGAGCGCTTCGTGTTGTTCTATGAGTAAACGAGAATTCGTGTATTCCGACATCAGCGACTATACCTCAAACCTACGCAATGAGTACCGCCCAAATATACATTGTTACGGTACGCATATTCAAAGTTAAAACCGCGTAGTTTGAGACCAAAGCCGCCGGAAATCTCAAAGGGTTCGGTTGTCAGGCCGAGGAGCAGGTCGAAATCCTTGACGATGGTGATTTGTTGCCCGAGGCAAAACCGGTCGGGATAGGATTCGTCGAAATAATGCGACATGACCACGGTCAGTGATGGCGTCGCAATGTAAGTGGCAGAAACATGGCCGCGCAATGGCAGGTGGTCGTCCT
>CAZQBX010000096.1:0-9344 GCA_964592145.1 uncultured Ignavibacteria bacterium | reverse complement strand
TCCGATCTGTCCGCTGCACAGTGATATCAATGCGATGGCGAAAGTCGTCGCTTCCGGTGAGATAGTGGAAGCCGTTGAATCTGCTATTGGAGAGCTTCAATAGCTAGCATACCATTCACATATTGGATTTCGCCAATGCTCGGCAGCCGGTCTCGGCTACCGAGCATCTTTTTGAGATTTATTATTGACACAGTCTCCAAGCGACAATATTCTACTCCCGATTACCAATATCTCGATAAGGAGCTGACAATGAGAACCAAATCGTGTCTCTGTGTGATTTTATGCGCGCTGTTCCTGCTTTTCGGATCTGTAGCCGAAGCTGGAATCGGTGGAGCGCTCAAAGACAAGGTTAAGAAGAAAGTCGAAAAAAAGGCCGACGAAAAAACTGACAAGGCAATAGACAATGCCGCCGGCGAAGGTCAATCAGATGGCGCAAGCGAAGCCGGAACAGGTGGTGAAGCGGAATCGAGTGGTGGCGGTGGGGAAGGCATGAAGCCGGGAGAGGGTGTTTGGACCAATTATGATTTCGTTCCTGGTGACCGGGTAGTTTATTTCGAGGACTTTTCCAAGACCCCGGTGGGCGACTTCCCGCAACGCCTCCAGTTTATCGAGGGTAATATGGAGGTCGCCGAATGGCGCGGACAAAGATGGCTGCGCGCCGCAGATGATGCCAGATTCGAGATTCCGTTGAGTGAGGCGCTTCCGCAAAGGTTCACTCTCGAATTTGATTTCTACGGACCATCCAGCGCAAATACAATCGAAATCAAAGACGGTACTGACCTGCAGGAAGAGCACCACTGGTTACGGCTTTTCTGGTACCTTGGCTGTGGTCTGTACGGTCCAACAGGTGAGGTTGCGCAATCGGATGTACCTGCGCGTGCAAAAGAGAAGATCGCGCACTGCCGCGTCATGGGCGACGGAAAGTACATCAAGGTATACGTGAATGAAATCAGGGTAGCGAACGTTCCAAACTCTACTTTCGGGAGGTCGACGAGTTTGCCGGTTCGCGTTTGGGCGAACGAATCAGCTCCGGCGATGATTACAAATATCCGTATCGCCGCCGGTGGAAAGAAGATCTTGTACGATCAACTAATGGCTGACGGCAAGGTCGTAACGCAGGGAATCTTGTTTGCTTCCGGAAGTGACGAGATACGTGCCGAGTCAACACCGACACTGAAGGATATCGGCACAATGCTGAAGGATCATCCAGACCTCAAAATCTCGATTGAGGGTCACACGGACAGCGTGGGCGACGATGCCTTTAATCAGGACTTAAGCAAACGCCGCGCTGCTTCTGTCAAGGCATACTTGATGGAAAAGTACTCAATTGAAGAGGCTCGTCTCCAATCACAAGGATTTGGCGAGACCAAGCCTGTTGACAGCAACGATACGCCGGAAGGTCGACAGAATAATCGCCGAGTCGAGCTAATCAAGCTGTAGTTTCACAGACGCGTTCATTCGGGCACTCAATATTGACGGCCGGGGATCCAGTCTCCGGCCGTCTTCTTTTGCCCGGTACTAAATCATTGACAAAATAGAGAAATATTGTATTATTACGCAGATTCACGAATCCAATTCAATTCGATTAGAGCGATTATTTAACTAGTTATCATAAGTAATTGGCGGAACGCGCGATACGGTGGCTCGAATATCGGGCTTCTAGCAAAATATGTAAAGACTTCTCAAAGGAGAGTAAATGAATAATAAGCTATCGACTACATTATTTCTAACCATCTTGTTTTTCTGTCCAATGCTCTTCGGACAGATCACAATTAATCAAGGTGATGCGCTGATCAACAATGGCGACGTCAGTCGCTCCACGACTATGACCGCATTTCCGACACTTGTCCTGGACTGGGAAGCCTTGTCTTCCGGATCGGGTGGCGGTCACACTTGGGATTTCTCAAATGTTCCTTTCGATTTCGGTGCTTATGTTTCGACTGTCATTCCGGCAAACACTGCCCCAAGCAATTCGCGTTTTCCCGGCGCAACAAAAGCATGGCGTACCGATTTCGTCTCGTCATGGACATATTTCAGTACGCCTCCGAATCAAATAGTCCTGCACGGGACAATCTCGACGTATGGAGTCACTCCGGACACGATTGCTATAATTTTTGATGCGCCTTATGTTCAAACCCAGTTTCCGATCACCGGTAACAGCAATTGGATCTCCAAGTGGCAATATTCGCTACAGAACTTTGACTTTAATGATTCTCTTTTGAACACGAGCACTACTAAAGACAGCATTCGCTGGGTCTGCGACGCTTGGGGTACGATTAAGTACAAATCAAAGCAATCTGCTGCGCTTCGACTTAAAGGTACCATGTACATTACTTCAACCATCACTTATCCAATTCAAGGTGTGGCGCCAATTGTCACGACTTCGACAATCGACCATATCCAATTCATGACTCTCGATTACGATGGTGGCGGCGTATATGTCACCAGAAATGTTACACCCAGTGGAACTTTTTACAGCGGCTCAGCGGATTTCCGTTTTGTCCAGGCAACCACGCCGGTATACGAAGTGAGTTCGACTGCGTTACCTTCGGACTTCACACTGGAGCAGAATAGCCCCAATCCATTTAATCCGGAAACTTCGATTGACTATTCGATTGCAGAGAGTGTTCCAGTCAAATTCGAGGTCTTCGACATTCTCGGACGGACGGTGTGGCATGAAGATTTCGGTACTCAGGCGGCCGGAAGTTATAAGATCCATTGGCGTGGTTATGACAATTCCAACGAGGCATTGCCCTCTGGTGTTTATTTCTATCGCCTGACCGCAGGTGAGAGGGCTGAAACCAAGAAAATGATGTTGCTAAAGTAGCATCCATTCTGAGTTCAGGATTCGAGGGTGATTCGTCATGCGACTCACCCTCATTTATTTGAAGGACGGAGTTGAGATCGCAAATTATTCCTTTCTATTCTCTTGCGTTTTACTTCCCAATTTCGTAAATCGTCTGCCGCGATAGCCTGACGGGTTCGCTATATCAGAAAGGCCGACGTGACTGGTTTTATCAATCTCTTAGCAAATAATCCGCTGCTACTGTTATTCACCGTAATTGGCCTTGGCTACCTAATCGGTAACATCAAAGTTTTCGGGTTCAATCTCGGTATAGCCGCGGTCCTGTTCGTCGGTATTGCCTTCGGTGCGATTGACCATCGCCTTAACTTGCCGGAGTACATTTACGTTCTTGGTCTCGTGGTTTTCGTTTACGCACTCGGGCTACAGGCCGGTCCCGGTTTTTTCTCTTCATTTCAGAAGCGCGGCGTCCGTTTCAGCATCATAGCTGTGGCGGTGTTGACCGGCGCAGCTCTCTTGGCAGCGGTACTGGGCAACATTCTCGGAATGTCCGCACCAAGCATTGCTGGACTCTTCTGTGGTTCACTGACGAATACACCGGCCCTTGCTGCAGCCGTTGAAGCAGTCAAGGGCCTGTCCGGATCAATCCCAGTCGAGATGAGAGAAACCTACATCAATAGCCCGGTCGTTACTTATGGGTTGGCATATCCATTCGGCGTTTTTGGAGTCATTCTGTGGCTCTTTGTGTTTTCGAAATTCTTTAAGGTTGACTTTGCCAGAGAAGCAGCTGATCGCTCATCTTCCGAAGCCCCTGAAGAGATCATCAGCCAGACATACAAGATCACCAATCCTGCAGTGAACGGCAAGACAGTCGACGAAGCATTTCAGTTATTGGGCAATCCCGGGTTTGTGTTGAGCCGGATCAAACGCGGGGAAGAGGTCTTCATCGTTGCGCCCGAAAGAGTACTGCAGATGGGCGACATCGTTGTCGCGGTTGGCACCAATACATCTCTTGTGCGAGCTCACGTATTGTTTGGCGAAGTATCTTCGGAACAAGTCGCGCAACGCCGCGATGATACTGCATATACGCAGTTGTTTGTGTCCAACAAACAGGTCGTCGGCAAGTCGATTCGCGAACTTCGTGCTGAACATCACTTTGAAGGTGCAATTACTCGACTGAATCGTTCGGGCGTCGAATTTGTAACAACACCCGACACAATTCTGGAGATGGGCGACCGCATACTCGTTGTTGTGGCACGTCAACAGAAAGAGCAAATCACCAAGTTATTCGGTGATTCGGTGCAGTCGCTTTCAGAGACTGACTTCCTATCGCTCTCGCTCGGCATTGTGCTTGGCGTGTTTGTTGGGATGATTCCATTCCCACTGCCAGGCGGCGGCATTTTTCGACTCGGATTTGCGGGCGGTCCGCTTGTGGTTGGGTTGATCCTCGGGCGTCTTGAGCGCACGGGACCGATCCAGTGGGGGTTACCGCACGCCGCAAATCTCGTGTTGAGGCAGATCGGACTTGTTCTTTTCCTGGCCGCTATCGGCACCAAAGCTGGATTTGGATTTGGTGCGACATTTCAGGCGGGCTCGTGGGGGTTGTTTCTGGCAGGCGGATTGATAACGACGTTTGCGACAATCACAACCATCATCATTGGCTACAAGTATCTCAAACTGCCGATGCTCGGAGTAATGGGAATGATGTCCGGAATCCAGACCCAGCCTGCGTGTTTAGCTTATGCAAATCAGCAAGCCAAAAGCGACCTGCCCAATGTCTGGTATGCGACTGTTCAACCTGCTTCGATGATAGCCAAGATTATGCTCGCTCAGATCATAGTAACTACGCTCATTCTCTAATGACTCGTCACGCAGATCATTAAGCAATTTGATGGAATCACCACTTCTGTTAGCCGCTCTCTTTGTTGCAGCAATGATTGCCGGTTGGATTGACTCGATCGCTGGGGGCGGGGGACTGATAACTTTGCCGGCATTGCTGGCTGCAGGATTGCCCCCCCACTTAGCACTAGGTACCAACAAATTTCAGTCGTCCTTCGGAAGCTTCACCGCCACAATGAACCACTATCGCCGAGGTATCATCAACATTCGAGAGGCAGTTTGGGGCGTGATCTGCACTGCCGTCGGAGCAGCTGCCGGCGCCTACGTAGTTCAAATTCTCGATTCGCGGCTCCTCGAAAAAGTCATTCCGTTTCTGCTACTGGCAATTCTTGTCTACTTCATATTCTCACCCCGGCTAGGTGATCGTGACACAACGCAGAGAGTTCAGGCAAGATTGTTCTATGTTGCCGTCGGTCTGGGCCTTGGATTCTATGACGGCTTCTTTGGCCCCGGGACGGGTTCGTTTTGGACCTTTCTATTCGTCTCACTTATAGGACTGAACCTGTTAAAAGCTACCGGTTACACCAAACTAATGAACTTTACCAGCAATATTGTCTCTTTGGTAGCATTCGCTATTGGTGGAAACATAATGTTCACAGTCGGGATTGTAATGGCGGTTGGCCAAACTCTCGGTGCTTATGTCGGCTCGCACATGGCCATCAGTCGCGGCGCAAAGTTCATCCGGCCAGTATTTGTGGTGGTTGTCTTGGCTACGACAATTAAGCTCTTCGCGGACTACTTCAAATAAGCCTTGTTACCGTTTGTATGACAAGTGCTTAGAATGTCTTGCGCAACGGATGGCACAGCAAACATCCGTGTGTGTCTAACGGCACATAAAAAGATGAACTTTTTGGAGCCATGTTCTGTAAACCCCTACAGTATGAAATCGTCACTTCGGCTAATAAAGTTGGTTGCAGCGATCCTCGTCGGAACAGCAGCGACAGCCCCCAGCGAACCTATTCGACGCGATCACGTCGAAGTAGAGCTCGTGTCTGATCGCGTCTCCGCCCGTCCCGGCGATACAATTACCGTCGGCCTAGTAATGCGGCTTGACCAAGAATGGCACCTGTATTGGACTAATCCCGGTGATGCCGGATTGGCGCCGAGGATCAAGTGGAATCTTCCGGATGGTGGCACCGCACTTCCGCTACAGTTTCCAGTGCCAAAACGAATTCCGGCCGGGCCGTTAGTGAGTTTTGGCTACGACGAAGAATTGCTTCTCTTATCTGATATCATTCTACCAAACAATTTACAGTCCGGTATTCCGATCGTGATTAGTGGGGAAGTCGATTGGCTAGTCTGCCGGGTAGAATGTATTCCCGGAGAGGCAATACTTTCGATTTCACTACCGATTACTGATGATGTACCAACCTACGATTCTGTCTGGGCGAGGCGGTTCAACGAAGTACGCTCGGCGCAACCAGCCATCGATCCTGACTGGAATGTGGCAGCAGGTGCTTCCAAGAACCAGCTGAAGCTCACGCTTGCCCGTGATCCAGCTTCGACTAACACTACTCCCTCTGAAGTATTCTTCTATCCCGATAAGAAGGGAATCATTGAAAACGCAGCTTCGCAGAAAATCACAGTTACGGCAGATGGCTTCGAGGTGCTGATTACGAAGAATCCTCTGAGCACAGACACTCTCACAGAGATTTCGGGAATACTGGCTTCAGCCTCAAACTGGGTGGACGCAAATTCGCGGACGGGCCTTCGTTTCACTGCACCTGTGGAGTCGATCTCGACTCCGCAGACCGTAGCCTTTGCCGCCACCGACATCACCTGGTGGCAGGCGATCTTGTTTGCGTTTGTCGGCGGAGTGATACTGAATTTGATGCCTTGCGTGTTGCCGGTCTTGTCAATCAAAGTGCTCGGTTTTGTTCAACAAGCCGGGCAAGGACAGCTCCGGATACTCAAGCACAATTTAGCGTTCACCTTCGGAGTACTTCTTTCATTCTGGGTACTCGCTATTGGGCTGTTGCTGCTTCGTGCCGGTGGCGAACAGCTTGGCTGGGGATTTCAACTGCAGTCACCGACGTTTATAATCATTCTGACTTCATTCATGTTTCTAATGGCGCTGAATCTACTGGGTGTCTTTGAAGTTGGTGCATCGTTGACTGGGATTGGCAGCGGATCGCGGCGTTCAGGGTTAATCGGTACATTTATCGCCGGTGTCACGGCCACTGTCGTTGCGACGCCTTGCACCGCGCCATTCATGGGCAGTGCCTTAGGATTTTCCTTGACTCAACCGGCGTGGATGTCTCTCGCAATTTTCACTTCGCTCGGATTGGGAATGGCTGCACCATATGTCGTTCTCACCAGCTCTCCATGGTTGCTCCGCTTTGTGCCTAAACCGGGCCGTTGGATGGAGACTCTCAAGCACGCGATGGGGTTCCTATTATTGGCGACGGTCGTGTGGTTGATTTGGGTATTGTCAATCCAAGCGGGAACAGACTCAGTACTTCTGTTGCTCGGCACGCTGCTTTGCCTAGGTGTGTCGGCTTGGATCCTTGGCCGGTGGGGAGGTTATGCGATCAATCAAGGCAAACGCTTTGTCGCATATTCCATGGCTCTGGCGTTGGCTATTGCCTCGATATCATTAGCAGTCACCTACGTTGTGCCAATAGGTCAGCCCTTGACAGCGGGAATAATGAGCGATGGACTTGCTTGGGAACAATACTCACCTGAACGTGTCGTCGAGTTGCATGGTCAGGGACGGCCGCTATTAATTGACTTCACAGCCGCCTGGTGTCTTAGTTGCAAGGTCAACGAACGTGTAGCATTTGGTTCAGTCGATGTTCAGGGAAAACTTAATGAACTCTCGGTAGTCACAATGAAAGCCGACTGGACTTCGCGCGATGAACGAATTACGCGCGCACTCGCTTCATTTGGGCGGAACAGCGTTCCGCTTTATGTGCTATATACAGGCAAAAGCGGCGACGCGCCAATTGTCCTGCCGGAAATTTTGACTCCCGGCATTGTAATCGAAGCATTGAACAAAATAGAAGGATAGTTCGATGTCCCACTCATCGGACGCCACTCGGAACAGTGGGAAACGAAAGGAATGACAACATGAACAGACTGGCCAAAACGATCTTAATCAGCGCGATGCTGCTTGTCGGTATCGCAGCGTTGGCCCTCTCACAAGAGGCAGGCAAGGAAGCCGCGACCGCGTCGGTCGCGATCGATCAACCGGCGCCGGACTTTGCGCTTAAGGATATCAATGGCAAAGAGCATAAACTGTCGGATTTCAGAGGAAAGTACGTTGTTCTTGAGTGGGTCAACTACGATTGTCCGTTTGTTAAGAAGCATTACTCGTCTGGAAACATGCAGAAGCTGCAGGCTACATACGTAAAGAAGGACGTTGTTTGGCTGTCGATCTGTTCGTCAGCCCCAGGTAAACAGGGACATTTTCCAATTACCGATCTCAAGAAGCGCATGGAGACTGAAAAGGCCGTCCCGACGGCATACTTGCTGGACGAGAGCGGCTCAGCGGGAAAGCTCTATAATGCGAAGACGACTCCTCATATGTTCGTAGTGGATCCAAAAGGCATCCTTCGTTATGCCGGCGCAATTGACGACACGCCGTCAACCAAGTCGTCAGACATCGCCGCATCAACTAACTATGTGTCGTCCTCGCTCGATGCCCTGATGGCGGGAAAATCTGTTGCGACGAAATCTTCGACACCTTATGGTTGCTCCGTCAAGTACTAACTGAGGGAATCGCTTATCGATTATTTGACTGATTTGTGTCCGGCCGGTCTTGCGGCCGCTTATCTCAATCGGATCAAGAGCGAGGCGAAGAGGCTCGCCGCTGTGGCGGCCCGTACGCCGCCAGCCGAAACCGCCGAGCTGGCCCAGCGGTTTTGACGTGACTGACCCCTTGTGGCCCGCGCCGCTCCGTCCCCTCGTCCAGTCCCACGGAGCCGATGCGGTGTGGAATCTGGGACTGGCCGCACTGGGCTACCCGCCGACCTGGGCCGAAGCCGGCTCCGAAATACTGGCGGTGCGTAAGGCCCTGCAAACCCCGAAGGAGGGGTAAGACGATGGCGAAGTTCACCGTGGACCTGACCGACGAAACCCCGGAGACGATCGACCGCGGCCGGTCCGTCGAAGCCGGGTGGTACAAGTGCGTACTGGACGACGTGTACGACGACAGCAAGAACGGCGACACGGTCTGTGAGTGGAAGGTGATGGAGGGGAAGTACCGGGACGCGAAGATTTTCGACCGGCTGCGCGACCCGGCGTTGGCGACCGAGGACAAGCACGCCGAAATGAGCCTCCGGCGCATCAAGGTGATCGCCAGCCGGCTCGGGCTGATCAAGACGGACGCCTACGGGCGGCAGGCCGACATCGACTTCATGGACGCGATCGGCCAGGAGGCCGTCTTGCAGGTCAAGCACCGCAAGTACAAGGACAAGGACGGGAACGAACAGGAGATCGACGGCGTTGATTTCGCCGGGGTGTACCCGCTCGACCACGAGAAGATCCCGGCCGACGTCCGCAAGGCACTGGGCCTGCCGCTGGCAAAGACGGGGGACGGGCCGGGCGGCAAGCCGAGCGCCAAGACGGCGGCGGCCAACAACGGACCGGCACGCCCGCCGGCCGCCGCGGCGGCGCATGCCACGGTGAACGTGTACGATCT
>CAZQBX010000095.1:8793-9363 GCA_964592145.1 uncultured Ignavibacteria bacterium | reverse complement strand
CGCGGGTCGTATCCTAATGGAACGTGCTCCCTCTTTGTCACGGCGTCTCATCTTACCCTTTAAAGGCGCTGGCGATCATCTTGCCGATGTAACCGAGTACCGCCAATGCAATGGTTATCCCAATGCCGATGGCGGCAATGGGTGCAAAAGTGGTAATCCAGTTATTGGCTTCAGTGAAGATGACATCAGTCGGGATTTCCAGCGGGACGGGCGTTTGTGCCAACGTTACCGCCACCTGACCGACGATGAAAATAGCGACCATCACCGCCGCCAGCACCATCGGGATAAACTTCTTTCCCGCTGTGGATAGCTGTTCCGCCTTGCGCGCGTCGATTTTCCCAACCAAATAGATGAACGTGACAATGGATGTGAGTCCAATGCCGATACCCAGACCAATGAGGAAACTGGTAATTTCCATCAGAATAGCCACTCCTTGACCTTGAAAATGATGTGAATGGTGATGATGAGGATTGTTAATCCGATGGTCATTTTTGCGATGTCATCGAACAAAACCGACACCATCCAACGCTGTGCATCAATCATCGATTGAAGCCCTCGCAAACTTGAACG
>CAZQBX010000095.1:0-8783 GCA_964592145.1 uncultured Ignavibacteria bacterium | reverse complement strand
GAACGCAAGCTCTACGCCCTGTACGACCATCAGGCAGATGAACAGGAATAAGAAACTACTGCCAAGCAGCACTATCACCACATCTGCCACCTCTCACCTCCTCTCAACCTTCGTCACGATATACATGAGCCACATGGAAACGAGAATCGCCAACAAAATCATGATGATCCAGTAATCCCCGATGGACATTTCGCGCGCGATGCGCGCGTGCTGCCCGGTCACTTCAACCGTCGCTTCGATGTAGTAATCGTTGGTCGGCGTGAACGTCGCCGTAGCGGTTGCGGTTTCTGTAGGGGTGGGGGTGGGGGTTGGCGTCTCGGTTTCCATCTCGCTCCTTATAAAAAGGTTAACGCATAATAAGAACGGCTGGTCTACCCATTTCGGGAAGAGTCAGTACAATTGAAAGTAGTTACAGTAAATAGAGAACGACTATAGGGAGATGGACATTTTTGGAATGGCTTACAGTGACAGACTCGTGTTTCAGGCACTCGAAACACTGATACAGGCGCACGGCGAGGGCGCGATCATCCGCCATGAAGAGATTCAGGATAAGGCGGGAACATCTCACAACACGACAGGGCGCGCACTAAAGCGACTGGTAAATGCTCAAAAGGTTGAAAGGCAATTTGTAAATGGCGTCGGCTATCGCTACTCAATCCCCGGAGTCACTGTCACCCGACGACGGTGAACACTTCCCGACTCCGCTGTCTTTCTTTAAGTCGGACATCATCCACGACGACAACCGGAAAGTCATTGAGGCGGAGCAGCAGCGTTGGCGGCTGCTGACGTGGGCTGAACGGCTTAAGCTCCAATGGCGCGTATGGGTGCTGGCGCGGCAACTCCGCAAAGCAGGCTATAACCAGTTGATATTGGAACGGGAACAACTTGTCACCGAGTTTCAATCGGCAAAGTCGGCATATGCGACTGACAAGAGCTTAGAAGCTCGGCAGCGTTTAATCCATCTGGCGGCGCGCGGCAAGGCTGTAACGCGCAAGCTCAACGACCTGAAGACGACTTACGCCAATTATGAGCACTTCGCGGGCTGGCTCGACTATGAAGCGCAGCACCGATCAGAACTCCGCGAAGAGGAGAAGCGCGAAAAGCGGATTCGGCGCGAAATGCGGCAAGAGGCGGGCTGGCTTGAGTCGCTGCTAATCGATGTCTTCAGGAAAACGAAGGGCTGTCATCACATCTACAGCGACAACGGCAAGGAACACACCAGAACGCCGAAATTCGAGCGCAGCATGATAACCCCTGACGCCCACTACTTTTACTTGTCTGCAAGCCGTAGAACGCTATTTTCGTGGCGCTGGAAACTGCCCTACGGCGTAACTGTAGATGCGCTCACCTCTGAGGAAGTCTTGAACAACATGCGCGCAGCGACCAAACGACAGGTTGACCCGATTTGGACTGAACGCGGTCAACTGATGTTTCGCGTGTCTCGCCTTGACTCGCCCGATGCGCTGCCAAAGGTCGTGATGTGGCGAGACGCCATGAAGTACGCGCCCAAGAACACGACTAAGTTTCCTTACTGTGTCGGCGTCAACGAGGGGCGCAAGTTTCGTTACTTCAACCTCGTTGAAGACCCTCACATCCTCGTGGCGGGAAAGTCCCAAAGCGGCAAATCCAATCTGGTCAACGGAATCATCGCAACGCTTGTCTCGACTCACTCGCCCGACGAACTCCGAATCGTGCTCGTCGATCAAAAGGGCGGAATCGAGTTCACCCACTGGGAGAACCTTCCCCACGTTCTATGGGATGTGGTTAAAACCGTCGATCAGGTCCAACCCGTTCTAAACCGTCTCGTGGTCATGATGCGCCAAAGGATGTCTAACCTCGAAAAGGTCAAAGCCAAAGATGTCGTCTCTTACAATGGGCGGGTTGACGAGGACAAACGCATGGCGCGGGTATTGGTCTTAATCGACGAAATGAACACCTTCGTTGGCTTAGGTCGTCTCACCGAGGAGATTCATAATCTCATCATGCTTCTGGCGTCTCAGGGGCGCGCTGTAGGCATTCACGTTGTCGCCTGTACACAGCACCCAGAGGTGAAAGTCATCCCAGGGCGTATCAAGACGAACATGAGTGTTCGTCTCTCCGGGGCAATGCCAACCATTAGTTCATCACTCATCATCCTTGACAATCCCGAAGCGGCGCGCATTCCCAACATCCCCGGTAGGTTCGTCGCCGTGCGTGGTCTGGATACGCTGATTCTCCAAGTGCCACGTATTCTTGACGAAGACATCGCAGGCGTAGTGAGCGCCGCGAAAGTCCAGTATCCAGAAGTCAAAGAGAACCTGAGCGAGGAACCAATGGTACAGTTGGTCGTTTGGGATGAGCAGCGCGTCCTGAAAGCCTGCATAGAATGGCTTAACGGACATTTGTCAGGTCAAAAACTGCATCTGACGTTAGGAAGCGAGTCACCGGGGGAAAGACATCTTGTGCGAATGTGCAAACGGCTGATCGATCAAAGTAAAGCATTCGGGTATGTTGCTCGTGATGACACCGATGAAAAGATGTCTATTCGCAAGCGGAAACGTGGATACTACCTTGAGTCGTTATCAGCCAAAACAGACGACCAACCGACTGAGGACGGTCCCAGCCCAACGGCTGATTATTTGTCTCAAAGCGCAGCGGATTAAGGCTCTTCCCACAGGTTGCGACGGCGCGGTTGCTCGTTCTTTTCGTGCCGTGTGTTGATGGCTGTTTCGCGGGTGTTTTCTTCCACGTCGATAAACAACCCGATTAACTCCGCATATCCCCAGAGAAACAGGGCGGCAAGCAACCCGCCTAAGAAAGTGGTGATTGCCTGACCAATCGAGTTGTAACCAATTGCCCCACTCATCCCACCCAAGTCAAAATTCATAACGACACTTGGAATCTGAAGCACTGCGCATGAGGCAAACAGCGTCCCGGCGAACGTCAGTACGGCAAATCCCTTGAGTATCCAGGCAATGACTCGCAGGATGTAGTAGCGTTGTTCCATCGTTTTACTTCTGGATGAATTGTTCCAAGATGTTGAGCGCGATTTTCTGTTGATCTGGTTCAAGCTGGTCAATGATAAACGCCGCTCGCGCCGCCGCTTCCGAGTGACTTTCGTCCCTCACTTCGTACCCAGCAGCGATCAAAAGGCTATGAACACTCATACGTAATGCTTTTGCCAATTCACGGCGGAAGTCTGGGTCTTCAAGTGGGGGTTGATAGCGTCCTGTTTCCCAATTTGATAAAGTGCTTTGAGAAACATCAATCCCACTGATTTGAAGTCTTGCGACAAGCTCGCCTTGCTTCAAATCTAATTCTTCTCGCCTTGCCTTTAGCCAGTTTGATTTTCGTTTCATATTTCGCATTGTATCAACCATTTGACAAATATGTATCACGTATCGTAAAATCCATATGTGTATTGCTAATAAACAGGAGGTTAAGTATGGCTCGTTCCAAGCGCAAAGTGTTTGTGGCAAGAATGCCACCTACACCCTGTACCCAAGAAATGCGCGACGAGATAGAACGGATTGCTGACTGCGAAGAGGTCGGGCTTGTCGAAATACAACGACGGGCGTTTGCTCTTTTTTTGCAAGCGAATATTCGTAAACCTAATACGGATATTTGCATAAATGAATCTAAGGAGAAAGCATCGTGAGTAACAGTATCGAGGTCAAAGTTGTTCTGCGCAGTTCGGAGATTTACGCCCGTGTCACCCTGAACCGTGAGCTTGAAGCGCTCACGATCTACGCCAGCCAAGACGGTTGTCACTGGAATGAGAACGGCTTGAGTCTCTCGCTCAATCAATATCCTGAACTGTCTGCCGTTCAAGATGACAACGGCGACTGGAATCCGAACGAACTGGCGGCGCTGCTGTGTCCATCTGACTTGGAAATGATCGACTCGCCCATTGGCGTCTCGCCCGTATCAGATGACACCCAACCGCTCTATCCATTCGAGGTGGTCCCGTGAATTCACCCGGAACGCTTGATGAACTCGTTGTCTATGGGGTAATTGGGATTGCTGTCCTGATTATCGTTGCCGCTGAGTCATGGCTGAAATATCGCCGTGCTGCCGATGAATTCGAAATCAAAATGAGCATCGATAAAGACTCGCCGTGTCCTGCCTGCGGTTGCGTGTTCTTTGTTGATGACGCCCACAGCGACCACACGCGGCGGCACTGCCAGCGCTGCGGGCTGGTCAGATATGGAGCGCGTGAATCATGACACAGAAGCCAGCCATTGTTGAAGCGGCACAACGTCAAACAGTCTACGAAGCCGCGCAAGCCTACAGCCTCTTGGGTATCTCGGTAATCCCCTGTCACGGCAAAGAGCCAGCCGTCACAGAAGGGTATTTCAAATTCCCCTGGCGTGATTTCACGACCAAACGCGCGAATCTGTATCAGATCAATACGTGGCATCGGCGGGGATGGCTGCGCAACGTGGGGATTGTTTGCGGCGCGGTGTCGGGTAATTTGGTCGTGATCGATCTCGACGGACTCGACGCAATCGAAGCATTCAGCAAACAGTTTCCTCGCCTGCTTCATTCCTACAGCGTTGGGAGCGGGAGCGGCAAGGAGATGCACATCTATCTAAGAACCGTTGAACACATCCACACCACGCGCGTTGTCGGGACGGAAGTCGGCAACATTGAACTCCGGTCTGACGGCGCGTATGTCATCGCGCCGCCGTCCGTGCATCCTGTGAGCAATAGGCAGTATGAAGTAGCGAAAGAACTGCGCATCCGCACGGTTGACACGCTCAAACCCGTTGAGGCATGGATAAAGGAATTGATCGCAGCGAAACATGGCGGCACGATGCCAGCGCCGACGCAGCCGCGCGCTGCTGTCACCAGCGTTAACCGCTACGCGCTGGCGGCGCTCCGCTCGGAAGCGGCGAAAGTGCGCGGCGCTGCGCTCGGCAGTCGCAACAACGCGCTGAATACCGCCGCGTTCAAGCTGGGTCGCTACGTGAGAGATGGATTGTTGACCCGGTACGAGGTTGAACAAGAGTTGTTCGCCGCCGCCAATGGGCTTGTCAGCAACGACGGTGAACTCTCAGTCCTGCGCACGATCAAAAGCGGACTCGATGCGGGGATTGTGAAGGCGGGTAGATGATGGCTGTAAACCTTGCGGACCCGAAAATAATCACAATGCCGGGTGTAGATGAGGGGCAGCCGAACGACTCATCTGCACAAGATTACCTGCCTGACGACGACCAATTAGCGCTCGAACTTGCCGCCGAAATCCGTGACACGGTTGCTGTATTCCATTCATCATGGCGCGTTTGGGAAAACGGCTATTGGGGCGAACGTGACATTCACGAGGTAAGAGGATACATCAGGAAAGAGCTTAGGAAGTGGCGCAAACGTGGAATCAAGGTCACGATGAATCGCGTTAAATCCCTGACGACTATGCTTGAAGACGACCTACACATCCCTGATCGAAAGATCATGGAAAAGCAAGCGAATCAGGTACGCTACATCAATTTAAAAAACGGCATGTTTGACCTGGAAACAATGACGTTTGAACCACGTCACGACCCAACACTCTACTTCACGAACCAACTTGATTTCAATTACGACCCGGACGCGGAATGTCCCGCGTTTCGTAAGTTTTTGAAATCGTCGCTCGTCCTACCAGACAGCACGAAGCCAGATGCCGCGCTCTATCACCTTGTCGTTGAAGCAATGGCGTACAGCATGACCGCGCGAACAGATATGAAATCCTCGTTCTGGCTCGTTGGTCAAAAGGACTCCGGGAAGTCAACAATGATAGCCTTGCTGAAAGGGCTTATGGGGTCGCTTCACACCACAATTGATCTCACACAGTTGGGAACGAATCGCTTCCTACTGTCAGGAATCGTTGGGAAGCGCGTAATTACCTTCACAGAAGCCAGCAGCAACACCGTTCTCCCTGATGCACTGTATAAAACGCTGGTCGGCGGGTCTGATGAAGTCTACGCCGATGTGAAAAATCACGACCCTATCGTATTCCGACCAACCGCTAAGGTTTGGTGGGCAATGAACGAAATGCCGCGCGTGTCGGACCGGTCAGGGGCGACAACCCGCCGCATTGTGATGATTCCGTTCAATCGTTCAATACCGCAGGAGGAACGCATCAGCAACCTTGAGCCGCTGCTGATGCGTGAGCGCAGCGGGATTTTCAACGAGATGGTTGCACACTATCACAGGTTGATGAATGGGGATGGATTCGAGCGCTGCGAACAGTCTGAGGCACTCAAAGAGCAGTATATCATGGAAAACGACACCGAGGCGACGTTCATCAACGAGTGTGCAGAGATGCACGAAACCTACAAAGAACGCAGCACGCCGCTTTACGATGCATACAAGCAATGGTGTGTCGATAGAGGTTTCAAACCCAAGAATATGAATCAAGTCGCTGGCGAATGGCGGCGACTCGGATTCAAAGACTCAAAGATCGGTGCAACCTATTGGCACGGACTCAGACTCCGTCAAACATAAAATGCAAATGAAAAAAAGTGCTTCCACGCTTCCCTGCTTCCCTATTTTAGGGAAGCACTAGGGAAGCACTTAGGGAAGCACTTGAGGGAAGATAGGGAAGCACTTCAATGGCTGGCATCTCTGTTTTTGAACTCAAAAGTCACAAATAGGGAAGCACGGGAAGCACTTTTCAGAATTTTGAATCTAACTTCAAATCGGAGGTTCACAATGGTTCACGGTGAAAGCGATGCAAATGTGATGATTGTTGTGGAAACACGAGACACGCGGCTGATTGACTACACAGGATATAGCTACGAGTCTTGTAAAGCTGAATCGGTGAGATTGCCGGGGAAAGTCTTAACCGAACCCTTTTTACTGGCTGGACTTGGCATTGTACAGAAGTGCGTTGTTTACTCAATGTCCGGTCAGTTTTGGGCGTATGTCTCGCCGCAAAACATAGAGCCGATTGAAATATAGCGATGGCGCGCGCAGCGGATAGAGCAACCGAAATGCTCCAGACGATCAAACAACATGTGTTGATTCAGATTGACAATCCAGTCGCCACACATGCAACCGTCTGGCGGAGCGCCACTCAGCGCACCTTAACTATCCGCTATGGTGTGATGGTTAATGGCACATTTCAAGAGTTATGTGCCGACCACTTCGACGGCGACGACGTGCCAGACATCCATGATGGAAGCGGTTGGGACGTGGTCAAACTACAAGCATGGATTCAGGAGTTGGGATATATGAAAGTCGATTTGCGAAACGCGCCACGCGACGAACACGGGCGAATTGCTGTAGAGCAGGGCGCTATTCACGTACCTTCACATGAGGGAGTGCGGTTTGTGTCTTCACATGGTCTACCCTCGTTCGCGGTTGACGTAAAACGCGAGATTTATGTTGCTGTTGCCAATATCGGTGGGTGGGTCAGTCGGGATGAAATCGCAAAAGCTATTGGGCGCAAGAAAAGCTCGTGGCTGAACAGCCACATTGAGCAGCTTGTGAAAGACGGTTATCTCACCAGAACGCAGGTACTCCGCTACAACGGAATGGTGATGTACTTCTACATGGTCAACCTATAACTATGGATACGAATTCCGTATCAGGAGAAGCAAATCATGCCAGCCATGATTAGATGTCCAGAATGCAGCGGGCAAGGATGTTCACATTGCGGGGGCGACGGATGGTACGAAGATGTCTACAGCGCCGATGACCCAGACGCACCAGACGGATGGTATGACGACGATGACTACGATCAAGATGAATGGTACGACGATGACGACCAAGAACCCGAAGAATGGTCATTTGATCGAACGCTTTACAAAGCACCCAACGGGCATTTGTGTGTTGTAGAGGTAACATGCTGGAAATACAGGCATCAATATTGGGGAGAAACGGTTGACCAATGGCAAGAGGTATACATCCGGCTTGGGGACATGCAAGACGAATATCGTCAGGCAGCTATCCAGCAAGGACGGGCGATGAAGCTCGGTGAAAATCAACCATTTTATCCTGACAAAAACAACGCCGACGATGACACCGACGAAGACGCCGATGACAACATCGGCGATATTCCGTTTTGAGGTGAACATGAATATCGATGCTTATTCTAAGGCACATGCCGGTTGCTCACGTCGCTTGTTAGACCTCTATTGCGGTGAAGGTCTGGCGGCGTGGGGATATTGGAAGTCTTCGCGGTTCTCAGAAATCGTTGGGATTGACATCAACCCTGAGATGAAAGCCAGGTACTCTTTTGATTTCATCGAAGGAAACGCGCTGGCTCTGGATTATGAATTTCTCTCACAATTCGATTTCATCCACGCGAGTCCGCCATGCCAAGCCTACAGCCGTGCTACGCCCGACAAGTCAAAGCACATGAGATTAATCGCTGCTACTCATCTCATGTTGTACGCCAGCGGCAAACCCTACGTGATTGAAAACGTCGAAGGCAGCGGGATAGAGCTAAGACCTAACCTGGTTGTTGACGGTCATTGGTTCGGACTGCCCATTGAGCGCCGCCGCTATTTCTACGTCTCAGAGCTTCACAAGTCGCTGCGCTTGATGAGAAAGATGATCGCCGATAATTCTGTTCACATTCATGGCGGTTCGCTGCGCAGAGAGGACATCATCCATGCGATGGGGTTGCAGATGATTCCTGAGAAGCGCCAGCGCCTCTTAACTATCGAAGGCATGGAACAAGGTATACCGCCAGCACTCACTAAGTTTATCGCTGAGTTGGTCATACCCGACAAGGTGATGATTGCTTAGAAGATGAGCAGCTTGTCACGGATTAAGTCCGGGCGAGCATCTAAGGAATGAATGATGATGAGAATCCAGGG
>CAZQBX010000094.1:5048-10188 GCA_964592145.1 uncultured Ignavibacteria bacterium | reverse complement strand
CCAGCTAATGACTTCTGGTGGAACCATATGTAGATTCGCGACTCTCTTCGTCCTCAAAGCGGCCATCAGAGCATCGTCTAGTTGTTTGTTAAGCAGACTATCCCGAACCTGCCGGATTTGATCAACCCAGGCGAAGTTCTTCTGGTATTCCGTTCGCTCGTACGCTCTTAGCAATTGCTTACACTTGTCTCCCAGCTCTTCGAACTCGATACGCGAATAGATGGATAGTGCCTCGGCACCAGTCACTCGGTCAGCAAAACTCTTGTCTTCCGGTTCGCCCGTAACAGCGCGAAGCAGGTCTCGGCTGGTATCTAGGCCAAAGATATCAACTGGCGATTTCCGACTGACTTGCCGACGGGTGTGCATGGTCTGGTCATCTATCGTTTGGGCGTCAATGCTCCGCATTCGTTCGCGGTCAACAGTGTTAAGAGCGACCTTCAGACCGAAATCTGAGACCCACGCATCTGTTTGCAGATGATGATGGCCCTGACCAAACGTGAGTGCGAAGATATGAGCACGTTTCTTATGAGTCACGGTTATGAACAGAATAGCGGATGTCTGCCGGTTGGTCTTGACTTTCAAATTCTTGGCCGTTCCCAGATTCAAGAATTCTGTCCACGTCGGTATACTCTCTGAGGGCTGACTCACGAACAGCGCACCTGTAAATGGTAACGTTTTTTTGAGGGGGACTTTGGTAAGATCTGAAGGGCTTTTCAACGCGCTTTCGCCCGAAGTAATCTCTTGCCGAAGGAGCCGCACGGTAAGTGAGCGATACTTTGTCTTTGTTACAGACATATACAGAACCTACAGTTGTTCAACTAGCTTCCGCACCGTAACTTCGGAAACCTCGCCGAGGCGTCCGCGTCCACTGGATGGTGTACATGCCGCTCCGCGCACGCATATCACATCAATGCCGCAAGCAGCAAGTGGCGCAAGTTGGTCTTTGTCGATGCTTCCTGCGATCCATGCTTCCTTATCAAGCACATGCAACTTGGCGCACCATTTCCTTATTTCCTTCAAGGTGCAGTAGTCCAGCAATCCCTTGCCTCGATTCTTGTTGTATGTATCAATCAAGATCCCGTCAGCGTTGATTGATCGAATTAGACTGATACTGTCTATCAAAGGATCAAACACCCTTGACAATTCGGGATCAATGAACACCGACGGATATACCTTGGTGCGTGGAAACCACCTCTTGACGGTCCTAACAAGATTGTCACCCAAGTATTTGGCTTCAGACAGATCATATTTTGCTAAACCACATTTGACCAGCGTAGCACCTGCCGTTGCGACACCGAGCGCGGCTTGACACGCGGTACTGCGAACCGTCTGTTCTTCGCCAATGTTTGTTGAAACCGGTCTTCTCGAGAATCCTGCTTTGTCTAATTTCGAACGAATAGACGCAATGTTCAGCGGGTACACTGTACCCAATGCTGAGCCAGGAAATTCAGCATCAAGGATGTGTGCTCCGCCCGAAGCAGCCTCAAGTGCCTCCTTGTATCCCCGGACGCTGACAAGCAGTTTCGCCATTTGGGTTCCTATCTTAGTTGGAAAGTCTAGGTACGCGAATAGTTCTGGAAATTGTCACCATGCATTATTTCAACTCATCCCGTCAATCAGGCAAGCGTATGCTTCCGCCCAACTCCCAAGACCGTTGGCTGGACGGTCGTGAACGATTGCTCCCGCTGTTCGCAGCATCCGATTGCGTTCACTACGTTGCCAGCAGAGATCGGCGGGTTCGTTGGGAGCGTGAATGTCAATGAAGTGCATCTCATGATCTCGATAAAAAGTCTTGAACTGCTGAGTTTTCTCGGCACGATAGAAGATAAGCCACCAAAGAACATACTCGGACAGCGGGAGGTTAATACCAAGCCAGACGATTTGTCGCGCGCTGAAGAAGCGGTCAAGCCAGCATTCCTCATCAAAGGGTGTATTCTTCTGCAGCTTCTCATTGAGCGTGGCGAATCGGTCACGGCCACTCGAATCTAGACCGTTGATCAAATATTGGCGGGCATATTGAAGATACCCTGCGTACTGATTGTGCCCGAGATTAATGGACTTTGGCGCCCGACCTTCGCCATGTATGTGCCAGACGACTTTGTCAAGGAGTGCAACGCAACGGTACAAGCTGTACGTTGTTTCGCTGTGATTACCGAAGCAAGCTTCTATATCCTCTCCTTGGAGGTAACTCTGTTCCAGCACGTAGTCGTAATTCGTCGTACAGATGTGTTCACATGGGAGCGACATCAACTGCTCATGCAGCTGGCAGTTCAGAAGGACAGATTCTTCGAAGCTTTCCATCGCCTCCGCGACGAATTCCTTGATGTCTTGGTCTGCACCGCCTTTGCGCATCCAGTAAAGCGATATTTCTTGAAAGAGCGTAACGAAATTAGTGTGGGCGGACAAGTCCCTATGCGGGGTCCTCAGGACTGAATCGTAGCCTGATCTCTTTAGAAGCGTAGCAATTAACTTGCCCCAGCTGCCCGAGTTGTCCACTGCACGGTTCAAACCGTTTCCAACGATGAGAAGAGTGTTTTGAGTGGCTCTTGGTGGCGATTGAAAAGAAGACATGACTCGTCTCAATGTTGGACAATCTGCTTGTCTAGCTGGCGGACTCCATCTACGAGAACACGTGTTGCTCGGCAATCGTCTTCATTATACTCCAAAATTCGACGCATGACGTCTGGGTCTCGCGTCTCTACCCATCGATGATACCATTCAATAGAAGCTGCGCCAGATGGGTGTGGATCTCGCCACGCAAATCCTAAGTACTTGGCAAGTGTCTTAATCGAGTAGTCTCGGGTTGGCCACTCAGTTGCCTTCTTGACGACATCGTAATACATGTCAATTGATCGAGATGAGCTGAATAGTTCTTCTATCTGGGCTTCGCTACAAACGTCAGGATACTTCTTGCTCAAACATCGATAGATAGTCCGTTCGTACTTTGAATAGTAGTAGACCGTTGCGTCCTTCGCATTTTGCAAGTACTGCAATGCATCAGCAAAAGCACGTTTCTCCTCCTCTGGGGTTGGCTCATCAGCGCAAAAGGAAATATACTTCTCGGTTTCCATTCTTCCGCCTTGTCGCTCAAGAAATCCATGAAGGTAACAATGGTCACGCATCGGGTCAACCTCAATGTCGAAGAAGAGCTCATGCTCAACTGAAGGAAGGCTAACTGGCTCTCGCAGATAGGCAACGGGTCGGTTTGAACTTATGAGTTGGGCCCGTGCGTGTAGTCTTTCCAATGTACCTTGACCAATGCCATCGAATACTGTCTTCTTTCCCAAGACAAAATCTGCAATATCAGTCTTCGCGAATCCACGAATAGTTTGTACGCGGTCGTACATCACATCACGTTTTGATCGGCCCAGTTCCGGTATCAGGGTCAAATCGTCTGAGCCCTCCATCTTCTTCAGACAATTTGAGTACCACACACAGTTCTTGCAAAGCCCTGAACTGTACGCTGGCAACGTTATGGTCGATTGCGCGAGAATTGCCCGGGCCCCGTTCATTGCTACTTGATATCGCTGCCAGAGCGTATAAGGGCTGCGCGTCCCATGGGTAATCACAAAGTCGTACTCTACCTCCTGTCCATGAATGTCCCATATGAACGCTCGTCGGCCAGCAGAGTAACCCAGCCTCTCGAGGATGTCGGTGTAAAGTCCAAGCTGCACAGCATAGTGTTCCTTGGGTTTGCCATCCTCACTTGCGTCGCCACCCTCAAGACCAGCACCTGACTTAATATCGCCAGCGACGTAACCTGTACCTTCCTTACGCAACAAATCTGGTTCGCCAAGCAAATCACCGGCAGCGATTCGGCCACCGTAGATGAGTGATTGACCGTCATTCATCGCGTGAAGTGTGTGCTGCTCTTTCTCTTTGCCGGAATAGGCTGACAGGTCAAGGAAGGGCGTCTTTAACTTCGCAATAGTCTCCTTTTCAAAGAGGAACCCACTCTCCCAAAGAAGTTGTACAAATGGACTAACCTGGTCACGCGTTGCTTGGTCAGCAAACGTGTCCATTGTTACCCTGTGTGGGCACTGCAGGGAGTCGTACAGCATTGAAGCAGTTATTTTGTGTGACATGAGTTCATCTAGATTCAAACCTCCATATTCTATGCGAACCGAATAGACAAGTTTGCGGTCAATTACTTGTTCTTATTTGACCGATTCACTTGCACAGAGAGCATTGAACGCCTTTAAGACCACAAGCCTATCAAAGCCCAACCTCTAGTATCCCGCCATGCTCCTTCAGCCACTCTTTCGCCTTCATGTGCTTCGGGGATTGTGTTCTTACGATGTTCCAAAATCGTGCTGTGTGGTTGCCTTCAATCAAGTGCGCAAGTTCGTGAACGACGACATAGTCAATCACATACATCGGTGCTTTGACCAGCTTCCAATTGAACGCAAGATTGTGACTGGGGGTACAGGAGCCCCAACGAAATCGCGAGTTGGTAATTGTAACCCTCTTGGGACGCACTCCGAGCTTTTCAGAATGAACTGCAACCCGTAGCGCGATCGTCTCTTTGGCGGACTTGCGATACCATTCTCCAAATATTTTGCTCGCTCTGTCCCTTGATGCACCCGTAACAATGAACTTTCCTTCGAATGCTATCCCCTCTTTTGCGCCCTTCTTGATTTCAAGTCTGTACCTGCGTCCTAGATACAAAACAGTTTCGCCAGATACAAATTCAGACCGTGGTGCCTTCGCAGGGTATTTCCGCGGATGAAGTAGCTTGCCAAATATCCACGCTTTCTTGCGTTCGACGATCCGTGCAATTGTATCGGCGGTAGTTCCAATTGGTGCACGTACTATCACTGAACGATCCCGCTCTACATTAATAGCGACCGTCTTTCGTCCAGAATATTGTATGCTGTAATCGAAGTCCATCGTGTTACACGTATGCAAGAATGTCACGTGCTCGGTCTGCTTGCTCCATTAATCTTGCGATAATCGGATTCCACTTCTGCTTGACGTTTGGCAGACTACTGAAGCGTACAGACAATAGAATGTCCTGGAGGTATTTTTTGAGTTTGTTCTGCGGAGGAATTGCATCCCAGAATCCTACCAATGCTGTTTCGCGCGTGATTGCGTCGACCACTTCAATCGTCAACTCGACAAGATTGTCTGTTTCATCATC
>CAZQBX010000094.1:1645-4948 GCA_964592145.1 uncultured Ignavibacteria bacterium | reverse complement strand
AGTGACCTCGATATGATGGCGAATTGCATGTTCAATAGCCGCCGCCTGCGTGCTTTTCTGGCGATGCTTTTGAATCTGATTGATGAAGTTGTCATCGAAGATTGAGATCGGTTCGACCTTCTGTTCAATCCCCTTCGATACGAGATGGGCGTCCGTAATAGCCCGTAGCTTTGCAGGCACACCCTTCAAACTTAACCGTGTGTCGTTTAAGTGTGATGCAGCAAGTGCGTTTATCTCCGACAACGATTGATATTCGTTCAGATATTCCAGCGCTTCTCTCCGAGGGAAAACAAGATTCAAGCACTTCGTTAGCTTCTTGAATGCTTCCAGGTATTCATAGCGGATACTCTCGTCGTAGAATAGGTCGAAGAATGCGTCGTGATCAGACATGTCTGTCAGGCCGTGCTTCGCCAGCAGATCCCTAACCTCTTTGTTCGCTGCAATCAGATCGTTTAGTTCATCGGCCGGGGAGCTTAAGCATCGAGCAATTTCTTCCTGCTCACGTTCGTCGTAGTTTCTAATTGCACGCTTCAAATGATTGCCGACACCTACATAGTCTACAACAAAGCCCTTGTCTTTGCCTTCATCGCCGACACGGTTGACACGTGCAATAGCTTGCAGGAGGTTGTGATCAGTTATGATTCGGTCCAAATACATGACCTGCTCGACTGGCGCATCGAAACCGGTGATCAACATGTTCATCACAACCAGAATGCCGACATCACCTATTACGCCTTCGTCTTCAGCATCAAACGGCAGTTTGAAGCTCTTGATATGTGTTTTGTGTCTTGACGAGTCAGAATGTTCTTTAATATGTGGAAGGTCATTGTGTCCGCCAGATATCACGACTTCCACACGCAACCGTTTTAGCCTATCGACGTTGACCTTGCGCCGATTGTGCTTCTCCAAACCCTGAATCATGCCTTGTAACGCCAATTCAAGCGCCTTCTTATAGCGTACTGCGGCTTCCTGCGAGACCGCTACAACTTGCGCCTTGAAGCCATTGGGAAAGACCTGGGACACGTAGTGCCTGACCATGTCTTTGGCTTTCGCAGTGATGGTAGAATCGGCTTCAAGATACGCTTGACGGGAAGCATGGCCCAATATCTGCAATCGCTCGTTAAGGTTGTAATCGCTGAACACATCCTGAAAATCCGTGTCAACCGCTTTTGCATCGTCAACTTCGGCGTTATGCGTGCGCCCTTCATAAACGATGGAGAGTGTAACTTCGTCTTCGATTGCCTCCCGCATTGTGTACTTATCTATGTAGTCACCGAAGACCTGTTCGGTCTTATCAATGGGTGTTCCCGTGTAGCCGATCTTCGTCGCATGGGGTAGTGTGTTAGTCGTCAGAACAAGTGGGACACTTTTTGAGTTAGGTTAGTGGGGGGCTTTGGTTGGTAAGTTACGTTTCTTTCGTGGGTTTTGGTTGGGATCTAGATTGGCCTTTTTGCGGGCTTTTTTTGTTTGTTCTTTGAGCCGTTGGCGCTGTTTCAGGATGGCATCGGCACGGCCGTAGTAAACGTCAGCGGGATGCAGATTGCCGATTCCTTCGTGGTAATGTTCATAGCGGTACCAATGGAGAAACTCCTCCAGGGCCTGGTCGAACGCCTCCGGCGAGGCATGTACGATCAGGGTCAACCGGTCTTTCACGGTGCGGTTGAGCCGTTCGATCTTACCGTTGGTCTGGGGATGATTGCGCATCGAGAAGATGTGCCGGATCCCCAGACTTTTCAAGTAGGCATTGAAGGCGCCCCACTTGTAACAGGCACCGTTGTCGCTGAGTAACTGCACTCGCTCATAGCGCGGCACGTCTTCCATACCGCTGAAGGCTACCGCTTCGGCGATCAACTCTTGAACGGCATCACCTTTGGCACTACTCAGTCTTCGGAAAACAAGAGGGAAACGGCTGAAGTCATCCACCACGCCGCCCAGTACGTGCTTGCCCCAGTCGGGAAGCAGCAGCTCCGTCAGATCGGTCTGCCACAGTTCGTTTACCCGCGTCGTCTTGCGATGATACTCTTTGGCTGCCGGGACGATCTTCGGCAACTCCCGCGATAACCCGTAGCGTTTAAGGATGCGATAGACCGTACTCTCGCTGACACTGAACCCGCCTTCATCGGTGAGTCTAAAGGCCAGCTCGCGCGGGGACAGATCGCCGTCGAGCAACGCGTTCGCGATGATGGTACTCTCTTCATCTTCCAGTAGCCGGTTCCATACCCGCTTTGGCGCCGAGCTTTGATCCTGAAGCGTTCCCTGGTTCTGCCACCGGTAGTACGTGCTCTTGGGAAGCTTCAGTCGCTTCAAACAGCGACGGATCGATAGCGGCGCGGTATCAACCAGCCGCAAAAGATCCTGCTTCTGCTCAGATGTGTGCCGCTGATAGCGCTTCGCCTTTCGCTTTAGAAGAGACTTTTTTTGAGCGCCCGCACCTCCAGCATCAGATCGGCCACGGTCTGACGCAGGTCCTCGTTTTGACGACGGTACGACTCCACTTCGCCTTTGGTCGCGCCGCGGATCGCTTCGCCTTTTAGCCGTGCCTTCCCCGCTTCCATGAACTCCTTCAACCAATTGTAGTACACGTTGGCGCTCACCCCTTCCCGGCGGCACAACACCGCCACCGGATGATCGCCCCGCAAGCCTTCCAACACGATGCGGATCTTGTCTTCCGCGCTGTACTTCGTCCGCGTCTGACGACGCACCGTCTTGATCAGCTGCGCTGCGCTTTCCTTCGGCGCACTGACCGGCGCCGCATTCTGCTTCTTTCGCTTCGGCATGTCTGCTCTTCCTTTCACAATGATACATAGTAATATCTCACCGAAAGGAACGCAACCCCAAACCTGGTCACTTGCGTTAAGTTCAGTTGCGCCGCGCAACTGAACTTACATCCCCAACCTATCCACTAACACTACTGGGCCAACTGTCCCAAATGTGCTGACGGGATACAATTGCCACCCAAGTGGGTTTTCGACCCACTGCTTGACAATCGGACAGTTCGCTTCCATCTTATCAAGCCCCGGTTGATTAAGTTCAATGCCGGTGCCGTTTCTGGATGGTTGAGTACTTATGGGCATCGAAGCGGCAAAGGGCGCTGTGATATCTAAGAAGTTCTGACTGTCGGCGACTTTCCAGTTCCTTAAGGCGTCATGTTGGTCTGACTCTACTTGACCTGACGCGCCCAGAAAAACAGTCCGGTCTTCGGCTATGCCTTGTCCCCAATGATCCATGCCGCCGAACAAGGGCAACCAAATAAAGTTGCCTAAACCATCGTCACTCTTCGGAAAGACTTCATTGCTAAAGGTT
>CAZQBX010000094.1:0-1635 GCA_964592145.1 uncultured Ignavibacteria bacterium | reverse complement strand
TTCAAACAGTAGTTGTCCGATGCCGCGCAGCCCTTCGCGCACAGTTCGGGCTGGAATTGGTTGATCAAATGCAATGTGCAAATGATAACACTGCCCGTTCGGATTCTTACTTCGTTCTAAGATGCTGGGTACGTCCTTCCCGGAAAGGTATCGCTGGTACTTCAGTGCATCGGCTAAACAAGTATCCTCGCTCGTGGCTTTGCCGTGATTTTCAAACTCTACTACCGCCCACTTAACGCTTCCATTGGGAAGCAAGTTGTATAAACCTAATCTTAACTCGCCTGATAGGTGTTTTTCTAATCGCTTTAATATTTCTTCTTTGTCTTTGACCGGTACTGATACCGGTTTTGCCGCCTGACCTACTCGGTCTTCGCGGCTGACAAACTTAGTAAGTAGTTCTTCTCTGTAATTCGTATTCGCTATCTCCATACGCGTGTCTCCTAATGTTAAAGATAAGGTTCTTAAGCGTCTTCTGTGCGCTTAAGTAATCGGCCAGATTCACCTGGGCTGTGCCGCTGTAAAATGCTCGTTCGAGCTTGCGGACAGTGTCGTTGTCCTTGAACTCGATCCAAACCTGGCCGCGGCCGTCGAGTTCTTGCGATAGTATCTCGCACTGGTTGCTTGCTAATAGGCAAGACAAACCGAAGTCTTTTGTTTTCATCTCGGTATTCCTTTCGTCTTTAGTTGTTTCGTTCATCACAGGCATTCACGAACTGTTCGAGCTTGTCAATGTCAGAAAGCGAAGGGTTCGTGAAGTCCGCAAGCTTCAGTCCTTTGCTGTCAATCGTTGTCGCTGATCCTTTCGCGAGCAGAAGCAGTTCAGCAACCAGCACTTTCTTGTATTGACAGCTAGGGTGGGGTAGTCCACCACTTTCCCATACTTCGTCGATGATGTCGTCTTCCTTGCTGAAGTCTATCAAGTAGCGGGAGTCGTTACCTGCTCGAAGATAGTAGTGGCCCTTGTAGCGGTAGAAGCGATCCCCTTCGGACGCCCATTTCCTGTAAGTCCACTGCGCCACTTTGCGGGTGCGTTCAATTTTCTCATTTCTTGTCATTGCCATATAGATTTCTCCTAATTGAATTTGGCATTTTCCGGCATAAAAAACGGCCGGTCGTTATGGGACCAGCCGGGAACATCTGCGGTTTCTGCGATTTACATTGCCATTAAATATTCCCGGAAAATGGTCCGGATTCTGGCACCTAAATCGGTGCCTTGGTTTACAGTTTGGGATACAAAAAATGCCGGAGAACCGGCATGGTGAAAAGTAAAGTCTAAATAAACTCTCGTACTTCAGTAGCTTACATCACCATGCAGATTGTCCCGTATTTTCGGTATTTTGCTCTTTGATTATTATACGCTGGAGAATTCATAAAGTTCCCACAACGCACACCAATAATATACGAAAAACGGAGCCGTTTGTCAAGGGGGACTAAAATCACATTTCATAGGGAAAACTACGAAATGTGCGAAATAATTTTGCCGCTGCAATTAAATATTTTCTGAATTTTGAGTGCGGCCAATTTTATTCTTTTCCAATCAGTAAAAAAATCGGGGCAGAAAATCCACCCCGAAAATTCCTGCGAATCAAATGTCGAATCGGTCACCCTTGCGTCCCGACGAATGGCCGACCCAGT
>CAZQBX010000093.1:0-10467 GCA_964592145.1 uncultured Ignavibacteria bacterium | reverse complement strand
AACCCCCGACCAGCTGATTACAAATCAGCTGCTCTACCAACTGAGCTACACCGGCTTTCTAACGACTTACGAGTAAGTTACTCGACTATAACGATTTAGCGATTCCAATCCTTGGCAGAAATTCTTCAACAATTGCCACATTTTGTCGAATTTCCACTCTTTTTTTCAAGTCTTGGTCACATTTGGTCACAGTCATACCTAAATCAGTCCACGATTTCTTGTTTTTCAGCGAACGGCAGTTTATTCACTGTTTTGCGAATTCGATCGAGACCTGTTCGCATATATCCCATCGTTGTGCGGACATCTGAGTGGCCCATTGCCTCTTTCACAGAGAGGATATCGCCACCGGCGTGTCCCATGAATGTCGCAAATGTTCGACGAAGATCATGCATAGTGAAAATCTCGATGTCTAATTCATCGCAGATTTTCCTTATCGTCGATCTAACGTCTTTAATCTTTCTTCCATTCTCGTAGGTGAAGACATATTCATGCCCTCGCTTATGAGTTTGGAGCAGGATATCATACAGTCTTTCGGTCATCGGGACAACACGATTTTTGTAGTTTTTGGGGTGCCAATCACCCTTTGCCTTGACAATGATTGTCTTCTCGTCGAAGTCCACATCATCCCAAGTGAGATTGAATAGTTCGTTGGCGCGAAGTCCAGTATGAATGGCGGTTAAGAAGAGCGGACGCAGGTAATGCGAGCAGCTCTCGATTCTCCCAATTTCAGTTTCATCAAGAACGCGGCCAGTACATGTCGTCGTCCTTAAGAGCTTTACTCCGGCCATCTTGTTGGCATCAATCCTTCCGACAGACTTCGCATAATTGAGCATAGCCCTCAAATAACGAAGGTCCTTGTTCACTGTTGAGTCTGAAACTCGTCCCCGGCGAGAGAGTTTGAACTTCTCTACAAGCTCAAAATCAATTTCGGAAAGTCTTCGATCACCAAAGGATGGAATCAAATTCTTGCCAAAGGTGAACGCAATATCTCTGCTTGTCTTAGGCGCGTGGTTAGCCTTACTATATTCAAAGTAATCCTGACAAAATTCTCTGAGCAACGGCGACTTCTTGGTCTCAAACCCAAGTCGACCAGTGATGACTTGCTGTTCATATTCGCGCGCTACCTCTTCTGCCTTGGCCTTCGTCATTTCTCCAAGGCTTCGGCGGTAGCGTCTTCCATTGGCATAGAAATCAAGCTGCCAGTTTTTGCCCCTTCTCCTAACTCGCGACATCGCCTGTTCCCTTGCGTGGACGACCACGTTTTTTGGGCCGCTGATTGGCGAGATGAGCCCAGACCTCTTCCTTGTTGAAACGCAAAGAGCCGCCGACACGACGAAACGGAAGGAGCCCGCTCTTTACGGCTTTGTAAACCCACGATATGCTTTTGCCTACTTCTGGAGCTATTGTCTTAGGAGTTTCTCTCCACTGCATTGTAAGTCCCTGTTTGACCTGCAGATGCCGACTTAGGCCAGCATCTCCGTTAGATGATTTTGTAACATACACACTCTTTCTTGCTCAAAATCCTGGCGTGAGCAACGCTTTTGTGATTTTTTGTGACTATGCCGACTTTTTCGGCCAGCCTGTCGGACATTAGTAACCAAGAATTGTGAACATTCCGCTCACATTCTATGTTCTCTATCTATTATTACGTTCGAAGGTCAGAGTATTCCATCCTACAGCAATATTCTTTTCAGTTAAAATTGAGTCGTTGAGACGAAAGTCGTTCATTCGAACGAGAACTTTAGATCTAGAGAATGAACGAGGACTTCTTGATAAGCCGGATTGCCTGTATTATCTGTGTTATCGGACTTGAAGTACGCATTTACACGATTGTCATCTTCAGACGTGGCCTTTCAAGACACTGGTAAGTGCGGGTTGTCGTTTGTGAAATTATTCTTCCCTATTGAAAGCTTCTGTCGCGTTTGGAGAAGGAACTACTATTGATTTCTCTACATACCGGCTTGACTATTTAATAGCTTAACACCCCTTGGTTTACAGAAGCGGATGACGGCGAATACTGAAACCCTCAAACTATCTACTTAAGAAATTCTTAGGACAGGCTCTCTTTTCTCACCGGCAGCAGCACTGGAATAGATTGACTTGCAGCAATCCATCCTTGCGACGGTTTCCAATTCAGCGAAAAGGAGGAATTTTTGGTTATGGCAATCGCAATCGGATGAAGGAATGATTGGATGTGATCTAAGGCCTCTTGGATCGTTGACGGCGCATCCTGCAGCCGGTTCTTGTCGACATAAGCTCTCCACTGCTGCTGCTTCTGGGCATTTTCTGAGAATTCGGGTGAGAAAACAAACACCGGCAAGGCGATTGTGGTGCCGCGGTTCTTAAACGTTTCCCTGATGGCCAGCGAAAGAACCGCTCCATCAAAGTCGAACTGTCGCGACAAGAGCCAAATATCGTAGAAATCCTTCATGCGGCTGTTGGCGATTCCGAGTTTGACCATTGCTTCGAGTTTCTCGGCGATCGTGCTTTCCATGGTGTAGCCGATCAATATCGGATGAGGCTGATCGAGGAGAGTCGGGTATTCAATTTGTTCAGGCTTGGGTATGAGAATGTCGCCAAACCCGATGTCAAGTTGCATTCTGATTTGCGCCTGGGTGAGTGTTCCAATGAAGCGCACTCTCAAGCCCCGGTAATCAGCCTCCTCGGTAATGAATTCAGCAACCACTGTGCTCGGGTCAAAGATGACGCCATCGTCTTCCACTTGCATACTGCAGATGTCCCGGATTACGGCAACGGTAGCCTGTTCGTCATTTGACAACTTGCCGAGAAAGTCGATGTCCATCGTCGGTCGCGATGAGGGCGATTGCCACACCGCCATCATAAGGGCGCCCTTGAGAATCAATTTCTCGCGATGTGATGACCGCGAAAGTCGGTAGAGAAACCGTTCCATAGCATAGAACTGCAGCAACTCTCCAAAAGGACGACCTGTCTGTGTCATCAGGTTGAGCAAGCGCTGGCGTACGGACGCAGCGACCTGGGACGGTTTCTTCTGACTCAAACCGATGCCTCCAGATAGGGCTGCATCACCTTGGCGACTCGACCCATCCTGGCGAAACGCCAGAGATCGTCGACTGTGCCCTTTTCTAGTCGCAGATAGTCCCGGAGCGCTTCGATCGCCACATCAATTCCGATCTTATTGCGAAACTTGAAACAGTCGGCCACAGTCTTAGCGGCGCAATAGATCTGTGTTGGCACTCCTTCGATTAGGTGTTTCTCAACGCCGGCACTGAAATAGGGGGCGGTGAGATAGACAACTCTGGTCGCCGGCGATGTGAGGCGCGGCTTGGCGGCACGATTGGCAATCGCTATCCAAGTTTCGCGCGGGATCTGCAGAGTCATTCCGTGAAAACTGAGCGCCGACACCAGGCAGATAACCGCATGCGGAACGCGGGCGGAAACGATCGCAAGATCATGGAACTCGGTAATGGGCGTTCCCGGATCCATGTACACACCTCTGGCGATTGACATCAGAATTCCCTGGTCGACCATGCGACTCACTTTCTGTGGATGAATCCCTTTCTGGAGCAGTCTCTTTTGCCGATTGATTCCGCTGATACGCGGGGACTTGGTTTTCTTGGTTTTTGTGGGCTTCACGTTACTCATGTGATGAAATATCGGTAAATTATATTATTTGTCAATACTTTATCACTAATAATCTCGTAAGAATATGATTTACAATATCATAACTCATAACATTGGAAGTCTGCATTTACGCGATTGTCACCTTCAGAAGTGATGTTTCAAAACACCGGCAAGTGTCGGTTGTCGTTCCAGAAATCACTCTACTTTTTTGGAAATTTCGTGTCGCGATTAGAGAAGGAACTCGTCGATGACTGCTTTAGAGTCTTACTTGGAAGATTACGCGAGCTAACCACATCTGCGACTGTTGTCGGTAAGAGCCGGTTAGTTAGGGGGGCCAGTTAGATTTGATTTCTCAACATGTAGCCCAAACTGTCTCATTGCTTAACACCCCATCGTATGCAGAAGCGGCTGATGACGAACACTCTGGCTCTGCTGTTCTCAAAGGCTCCGTGCTAATCGAAGCAGGTCGGCTGCCACAGCACTTACTTTGGCCCTGAAATAACTCGGATGGGGGACGACAATTACGCGGATACTCTTGCCACCGATTTGTCCCAAGAATCCACTTACTGTCCCAATTGACTGGACTTCAGCTGGGCTGACAAATCTGTTTAAGTAGTAACTGTTGTTGCCTTTACCAAGAACGATTATCCACTCGGGATCGAGAAGGCGAATTTCGTCAACAAGTATGTGCTTGCCACACTCCTCCCACATTGCTGCCTCGGGCCGACTTAGACTGTCAGAAGGAGAACATTTCACGTGGTTTGTATAGGCAACACGATCGAAGAATTCAGCGACGAGGTTGGCGTCAAATGGCCCAGGCAGGATGTTATCAGTAGCCCCTTCATCGAGGAAATGAGTTAACACACTGCAATAACAAGCCATCTTGTAATAGAAGTAAGTTCCTCGGTAGATCTTGTCTTTATCTGTCTTACCACTCGCCAACACGCGCTTTGTGTTCTTCTCCATCATCTCTGACTTTGCCAATCTTATCAAGTTCGTACAAGCCTCAAGTCCACCGCATTCGTAGAAATTCTCACCCAGTACAAGCACTCGAAATTTCTCGTATTTGGAGCCAATCCAAGGCAATGATATCTTTCCGTTGTCGCTTCCATGCTCTGGTCGTCTCTTTAGTGCTTTTGTTGGCCAACATCTTGTTGCCATATCACAACATTCGTGAAGGTGGAGCGCTACAAGAACTGGTTTCTCGTTGTTTAGCAGTTTCTTGCTCCGGTAAAGGGCTAGCAGTTGTTCTCGCATGTTTTCGTCATTCGACATGATCGATCACTTCTTTCTTCTATTTCCTGTGCTGATCTCGATAACCTCTACATACTCCCTCCAGCTAGCGATCCAGCCTAGAAGTTCGTCGGAAACGATTACTCTAATTTCAAGTGTTAATGAGCCGTCCTTGTGGCGCTTGATCTTCTGTGATGGGTGCCAAACTCGCTCGGCGATGGTGTCGGCAATTTCTCTTGAGAAGCCCAGGACGACTCGCTGCGGCTTCTGGCCCTCAAAGCCAAAGATGCCGAAACGGTCTTTGCGTAGTTTCTCGAGACTGAACTTAGGATCTCGTCGGAATTTGGTGTCGAGTACTTCGACGCCAAGCATCCTTTGGACCGGGAGCTGAATAACAGTTTTGTAATAGTTCGAGTAAAGTACTAAGTACATCGCGCCTTTGTGCAATAGCAGCACGTATGGGTTTCCGTCTATCTTGCTTGACATGTCGCGCCAGGTGGCTTTGTAGTCGACGACTATGCCATTGTGCGACACAATGGCTTCGATGAGACTATCAATAATGGTCGAGAACTTACTGTAGTCGATATAACCGAACTGGTTAAATCCGAAGATCTCTGCCGATGCGTGCTCGCTGACCTCGGTAACTGAGTCGCTTGGGTACAATTGACGTGCTTTCTGCAGGAATGCTTTTGCGTCACGTTCAAGCGGGGTGGATTTGAAGACATCGGCAATGCCCTTGAGCATCAGCGAGGCGATAACTTCGCGACTGCCAAGAGTCATCGGTACGAAACGGAGGTAACGTTCTGCAATAGTCCAAGTGATTTGGTTGTTCTTACCGACTTTTTCGTTGAGTGGAATGTTGCACGAGGCAATTTTTGACAGGTCGCGCTGCAGGGTTCGAATCGAGACTTTTCTTTCAAAGTAGTCATACAGTTCACGAACTGTGACTTCCCTTTTGAGCGCCAAGCGCTGAAGAATCTGAATGATTCGTTCTATTTGAGTTCGTTCCGCCATTTTCATAACAAATTACAGCGCGACCCGCCAGTTGCCAACCCCTTTTTGATCAAACCAATGGCTCATGGGCACGAAGGACGAAGTCACCCAATATGTGCCCGTAGAATATTCCTTCGAGCCGATACTTCGATTGTTCCTTTCCGTCAGACTCAACAAGCATTTGCCTGAAAATGCCCTCCTTTACAAGATGCGAATCCTTCGTTAGGACAGGGCGATCAAGAAACGCCGGTGTATCAAATGGTGCAAATGCGACAGTGTGATTCAGGCCGTCGAGGTACTTTCCTCGCTGATAGTGAAAGACCTCATACATGACCAGAATCTGCTCTTCACGATTTAGCTTGAACGCATCTACAAATTTCTTGAAAGGGATCTCTATTCTGGTGCGTTCAAGCCGCTTCATGATATGATCAAACTCTACCTGGATAACACGAAGCCCTTCTAGATTAGGCTCAAAGAAGTATGGTACATTATCAATGTTGAGCTCGGAATGTTGCATGACCTCGTTTATGATCGGCTTCCAGCTTTCGAGAAACTCAAGGTTCGATGTGAATCCTGGAGGTGCCGTCTTGTACATGTGGTTACCGTCACGAATAATGTTCGCACGGGTGTAAGTTGTGAGTTCGACATTTGCTTCAAGCAGACGAGTTGGGTTGACCACAGATTTCACGATTCGATCCTCGCGAACGAGATCGAGATACATTAAATTGCAAGTGAGAACATCTCTTTCCAGAAGAGTTATCAAGACTGTGAGTTGTTCCATCATTGGGATGTTGTGCCCAAACACATCACGCAGTAGCGTGACAGTTGGGATTTCTGCAATAGTACGGTGCCGACTTTCTGGCTTCATCGCGTACATCCTGGAAACGATCAACACATCCACCACTGACAGTTCGATTTCGACAAAGATCTGTTTCGTCAGGCTCCCCACCAACTCCTCGAACTCGCCAGACAGGTTTGGTGCTCCGATAGTGTCGATCGGCCCATGCTCTTTCAGAAGTTCGGCCACTCTTGCAAGGTCGCGACCGATGTTTAAGTTTTCCATACGTCCTCCATTTCAAGAGAACAATCAAAGGCATAGGTGCGTCAGGAGATGTCGCACTTCAAATGTTTTTCTAACTATTGTCTGAGTTCGTTTATGTCAGTGGTGTTGGACTCTTGGGATTTCGATCGCTGGATGTTAATGACAGTGGATCAGAATGAAAAAAAAGGCTCGATTTGCATCGAGCCTTTCTAAACCTAGCAGCCATGAACTTCTGCAATATGTGCTATGGACATGCTGAACAGGGAGCCGGGCCGCCAGCGAACACGTAATTAATCAAGAACACGGCGTCTGATATCGTTACAATACCGCTGCAATCTGCATCGCCAGAACAAACCGGACTTGGTGCGACGCCACCGGCAAAGATGTAGTTTATTAACATCACTGCATCGGAAATATTGATTTTCCCATTTCCAGTTGCGTCCCCGCAAGCGAAGAGCGAGAATCGGGAAAAAGCTTGGACAAATCCAGGGGTAAATTCTGGAGATCCTGGTTCACACTCAGTTATGAGCAGTTCACCAGATGGTTGAACAAACGTGGTGTCTAAGAGAGTGCTATCAAGATCTACGCACTCTACGCCAATCTTCCAGAAAATTTTGGCAATGGCGCCATCTCCCGGCTCCATACAAGTTGTTCCGCCGCCAAAATTCGAGGAGCCGCCTATGAGAACGGTCTTGTTGACTGTGTTCACCGGTGCCTGCCACTGTTCCCAATCAGCGGTTCTACAACCAACCCGCGAAACCGAGTCAATACCGTAAGGCCAATTGTATTTCAGAGGCACTTGGAGCCCGGCAACCGACTCGGCGTTGTCGAGACAAACTATTGTGTAACGAAGTCCGACCGTTATCGAGTCAACGTAGAAATACGCTGATACATCACACGAATCGCCAATCCCATTGTTGTTTCTGTCTTCTTGAAGAGGATTGTACTTAGATGGACAATTGTCTGAAGGACACGTATTGTTCGAGAATCCTGGATTTCCGAAGCCATCGCCATCCGTATCGGTGCATTCATCGCATACATCACCGATCCCATCAGAATCTGTATCTGTCTGCAGGTGGTTGGCAGTCGTTGGACAATTGTCAAGTTGACAGGTATTATTTGGAAAGCCGGGGTTGCCAAAGCCGTCATTGTCCGTGTCTGTGCAAACATCGCAGCTGTCACCGATACCGTCCGCATCGCTATCTTCTTGGAGAGGATTACTTATGCTGATACAGTTGTCTTCACTATCGAGGATGCCGTCGCCGTCCTGATCTGCGCAGTCACCGAGAATTGGTGCGGTTGACACAACACGCACCGGATCGTCACTTTCAAAACCCGAGCTAGCACCCAGTGTACCGTTGTTTCCAGCGGACGAGCAGTCGAGAACTTGCTGGTCGCCTATCGCTTCATCGAAGTTCCAATAACCCACCAATCCCGCTGAATTACATGGAACTGATTGGTGCATGCTCGCATTCACTTCCGCTACAGTTCGAGCAACATTCCAGAGACGTACTTCGTCTATTTGTCCTTTGAGATGTTGACAATTTCCTGATCCTCCAATTTTGAATGGGGCTGGATCATTTTGAGGTGAGAATGAAGTCAATGTACCTTGCTCTACACCGTTGAGGAAGAGATGCGGTGTTGTGCCATCATCTGTTCCTGCTACATGGTACCACTGTTCTATGACAGGAGTAAATGGCGTACTTACTGCGTTACCGTCTGGAGCATAGAAGAGAAGCTGGTCAGCTGAAATGGCAATTTGGTAATTTAGCCAGCTCGAACAATTCGTGCGACCAAGAATATGGATGGTGCCCGGTGCTTCGTTGAGCCTAAACCAACATTCCACTGTCATGGGCTGGGTCGTGCTGAAGCGCATGCTAGCGTCGTCTGGTATCACGACCTCGTCGTTGGCTCCATCAAACAGTAGGGCATTGCCGGCGCAAGAAGAAGATGGGTCGGAGTTGTATTCAATGACGTAGGACGGTAGAGGTGTAGAGTCGTCGTTCCAGTCACCGGGATCAAGAAACAAGTGATTATCTGATGTCCAGATTTCAAGAAAGTCTTCTTCAATCAATCCGCCACCATTGCTTGGTTCGTTGGATCCCCAGTGCGTGAACGACCATGGTTCTCCAGAAATCCACTGCCAATTACCCTCGGCACCCTGATCCGTGCCACCAATCCAAGCTGCTGGTGGTGGAGGGGTCAGACCCAGTACAAAGTCATTTTCAGCTTGGCTATTGATACACGCTAGGTATCCGCCAGAAGCTGCGGCTGCATCCTTTGCTTGCGTCCAGGTCACGTTTGGCGATGTTACTAGCTGATACCAATGCCCAGTGCCTGGAAAGAATTGTGGTGTTGACTGGGCGACTGCTAGGTGGGTCAGCAAAACTGCAGATAATATTGTTGCACATATCAATCGATTCATCGTGCCTCCGATGTGGAAAGAGTCCTATATGATCTGTTCTGCGCCTAATGTGCAGATTATTTTCAAAATCTCATCGTCGGGGTTCCTGCCCTTGAGCAGAAACCCCGATCCCTCCTTTTAGCATCTTGTCGCCTTCCCTCTCAGAATTGTCATCGTATACCTGATGCCTGCCCGCATCAATAACTTCACCCCTTATGTCGCACTTCTGGCAGTTCTGTTATCATCCGAAACTTGACTTTTTCCTTATTTTCGCTAACTTGTCCATGTTCAAGAATCTTCGACTAATCAAAGGCTGATAAATGGCTCTCTTACAGAAGTTGCTGTGGCAGACGCTTGCGGGTAAGTACCGAAAATCCGGCTATGTGCGATTCGACGTGCTGGTTGCAGTGGCGTTGACGGCGATTGCCGGCGGTGCGACGCCAGCAATCGCAGGGCTTGATAATCCCACGACCTGGCTGGCGACCTCCGACACAGTCTGTAATTTGATGGGGCGTCAGTTTCTTGACTCCGCACTTGTTCGATTGCCCGAAGTTCTCACACGCGCACAGCTGGCCATCGACGTGCTTGACACAACATTCGAGCGTCAGACATTAATGACACTGCACTTCGAAAACAATTCGCACTACTACATCGATCACAGAACGCAGTTAATGGAAGAGATTCGTCAACTGGATGAAACCAACGATGCTGATTCGCCCGAGTATTTTGACCTAAACATAGAACTTGCCGAACTTTATCGGCACGAAAATCGCGGCTCCGAAGCGATGGCGATCCTTGATCGTATATTTCAACCACTTTCGACACTTGAATTGCAGCAGCCGCAGTTGCTGGCGTATTGGCATCGCGTGCGCGGTGCACTGTGTGAAGACAACTGCGAGTTTCGCGAGGCCAAGGCCCATCTCTCGAAAGCCGTTGCGCTGACGGAAGGCGGGGAAACTTTCGCTCTTGATTATGCGCGTTCACTTTCAGCACTCGGTCGCATCAATTTCGCTCTTGGCAACTTCGGTTTGGCGGAATTCCAATTGCGCACTGCGCTTTTCCAATTGGAAGGGATGAAGGAAGTCAGTCGAGTTGACTGTGTAGATTTGCTTTCAACCCTGATTACGCTGCTGGCAAACACGAGCCGTCACGAGTATGCCGGAGTGTTGAACGTCCGGATGCTCAATTATGC
>CAZQBX010000092.1:0-10739 GCA_964592145.1 uncultured Ignavibacteria bacterium | reverse complement strand
GCAGCCTACTGGATCGTCAAGCAGTTCCTGTCGCGGATCGTAAACTCCGATGATTACCGCCAAGCTTTCTTTGATGTCGCGGGCATCGTGATCACGAGTCAGGCGTTGCAGGCGCTCGGAAAATGGGTGGCCGTTCCGCTAAAGGCGACGCTGGCATTCAACAGCGTAACACAGGGATTTCGGGCCGTGCTTGGGTTCAACTCGAGCCTGTTCCGCACGAGTTTCGTGGCATGGAAGGAATATACCGATTTCGGCGCCGTGCAGGGATACGTGGGTGATAAGCAAAGCGGGCTGGGGATTTCCGGAGCAGTAGTGCAGCTTCTCGGAGATGAGAATAATCCAATGCACCCTTCGCACGAACAGACGACCAGCAACACCGGCTATTTTCGCTTCGATAACATTGGTGTCGGCGAGAAGAGCCTGCAGGTTACCAAGAGTGGTTACGAGACCGCGACTGTGGGTATCGTGATCGTCAAGAATCAGACAATAGATCAGAACATCGTTCTCGAGAAACAAACTGGCGGTCTGGGTGGAAAAGTCATGAACCAGATTCTGCAGCACCATGGGATCAATCCGCCATACTTCACCGATGCCGTCGAGATTGAGGCCAAGCAAATCGGCGGGACTCATCAGTACCTGGCGACTACGGCAAATGAAGGTTCGTACACATTGAGCCTGCCAATTGGCGAGTGGTGGGTTGTGGCTTCACATGACGACTATAAACCTGACTCCTTCAGGATCAATGTTCAGCAATCAGGCAGTGTGACAGCGCCGCGCGATCTGATGCTTGTACCGGATCCGTCCATGACGGGAACAGTCTATTTTGACATGGACAACAATGGACATTACGAGAGCAACAGCCAATTGACCTTCCCGCAGGTCGGCTTGCGCAAACCGACACTCTTTTCTGATGAATGCGTGTTCGGCGGCAGTCCGTTGATGACAATGTCGGGTGCGGGAGTTCGCGGTGTTTCCAATTCAGACTTCGACTTTGTCGAGATAGGGCTGTCGAGCTCGCTGATTGAGGAAGCCGGAGCCTATCCTGTCGGCGGAGTTGATTATTGGGGATGCTCGGGATTTGATGTCAAGTGTGCGGTCGTCTTCGGGACGACTTCGCATCTCTGTCGTTACGAACAAACGTTTGACGCGCCGATGCAATTTGGCTTCTTCCAGGATCCCGAGGATCTCGGCTGTAACTGCGGGGTAACCGCGCCAGGAGACATATATCTCACCGATTGGGGTATTGAGTTGGGCGATCTCGTAGCGGGCGCGATTAATATTGACCTTGCCGGCTGGAATACTTGTGATTGCTCGGGTGAAGACACGAATAACGATGGAAAGGTGGACGCCTGGGAGGTTGACTGCGCAAAGGTGCGCGTCAGTGTCGATTTTCGGTTCCTGGTCGGAACCGACTATTTGATTGAGTTTAAGCCTGGTCAATCCAAGGGAAACCTGACTCTGCTTTCGCGATAGCAGAAGACACACTTCACTGATTGACTGACTTGCGAACAGCATGGGTTGTTGGAAATTCTTGAATTAGACAAGAAGACTAGCGAGGCTGATTGCTCAGCCTCGCTGATGTCACTGGTTGGAAGATCGGCGGCGGTCGAAGTACGGCGGTGACCCGCACTGACTCTTCGCTTGCCTTCAGGATTGATCTAAAAATCCCGCTCGTACCCCAAGCGAAGCATGATGACATCGAGCTTGGGGAACAAGTCGAAGGAAAGCAGCGAGCCAAAAGCTTCCGGCGGACTGCGGTCGCCACGCTGTGCGTAGTACTCTGCAGTGATATTGAGGCGTGAACCGTTTCTTACGGGCACGCTGTATGTGAGTCCAAGGGTGTAAGCGTCGAACGCGGCGAGTCGGCTGTCTGATGAGGCATAGGCCGGCAATGGCACGCCTTGCACCAGGAAGGGCTGGTAAATATCCGCCTCCGACTGGTGATACCAACGGACGCGCGGGTGCACTGCGCCGTGTTGATTGAAATCGAAGTGAAGGGTGGCGTCAACAGAGTGAGCCACGACTCCCCAGCTATCCCAGAAATAACGATACTGCAATCCGGCGGTGCTATGTCCTAGATGGCGACGAAGTTCGGCGAAGACGGCGTTTTTGTTCCGGGTGCTCGGGCGGTTCTCGAAGATAGCGCCGACCGGCTCGCCGGGATCTTCGCCATCCGGCGCTTGGACGAGACTGATGATTTTGTACGGATCAGTCAGATAGCCGGATGCGCGGTTGAGCGAGAGATTGAGCAGAAGCAAAGTCTGGCGATCCAACACTTGTGTCATACTGACTATGACGTCATAGACGTTTCGCTTTTTGCCGGAGAAGCGTTCGAGCCTGATTTCGCGGTCGTCTTCGATCTCGGCCTCAATATCTGTGAAGGGCGCGTGATAGCCGCCAACCGGCTTGGAGACGTCGCGGGCGATGGAGAGCGAAAGTCCCAAAGTGGTATTGCGGCGATTGAAGTCGCGTGCTACGCCGCCGTTGATTCCAAGGGAAGTGTAATCGTGTTCGCTGGAGGCGTGGGCGCCGAAGGTGGCAGTGTTCAATCTTCCCAGAGGGCGGGATAGGCCCGCTTCGGCGGCGAAGCGGGTGTCTTTGAAGGAATCGTCCACCGGATGTTCGCCAGCAGGCACCGCGATGGTTTTGCCGCCAGATGCTCGTGTAATGGTCTGGGCGTATCTGGACGGCGAGGCGCCGGTGGGGGTCGCCCCGGTCAGGCCATCGTAGGTCAGTCGCAAGTTCAGCGTGTAGTCATTCTTGAGCTGCTTGCTCAAGGAGAAATTGCCTTCAGTAGCGCGAATGCGGTTCTTTTCTGAATAAATCAGGATCGAAGTCTCGGAGTGATTCTGCGCGGAAGCACCTGTCACCGCCGAGCCGAGTAATGCTGCCGTAAGTGCAGCCACCGATTTGCTGATCGACTTCGCTCTTCTCAATTGCACCCGCAACCACCGCCGCCAAATCCGCGTCCACCGCTGGCGGCTTCCTTGCTGAAGTAAATATGGTCATCGATGGTACGATTGTTTGCCTGATGATTCAACTGCATTTCCGGTTTGGAAAGGAGGTCGCGCTCCCAGACTTCGACACCGACGGAAGCACAGCCGCCGGGAAGACAGGAAATCACGAGACTAACAATCGCACGGCTGACAATTCTGCGAACTTTCATTTTCTTACCTCACGCAAACAATTCTTAGAAATGATATCCGACACCGAACATGATGCGTGTATTCAAATTAGGTTGAGCAATGGCTTCATCGGCATCCTTGTAAGTGAAGTCTTCCTTCGCATTGAGATCGTCGCCATTGGGACGATAGTAGGTATCATGTCCAGTGAGCAGACTGCGGAAGTAGTAGTCGGCACCGGCGGTCAGGATCATGTCGACGCGAGGGCTAAGCGCAAAGGAAGTCTCGAGGCCGCCACCGACACCCCAGGGTTTACTGATCACATCGAAGGTTTCATTGCCGCCGATGTATTCAAAGTAGGCGTTATATGATGCCTTGCGTGCTCCGAAGAAGAAGCGACTGCGCTTCAACGAGAACAATTTGATCGGCATGAGAATATCAACGCGGGCATCCCACATCTTGCCGTGACCGCGCGGAGAGCCATTCGTTGCTTGATCGATGAACACGCGACGAGCTCGCATGGCGTCGCCGGTCGGAACCCAGGCATATCCAAGTCCGAAACGGAGTTGGAATGGAAAGCCGTCGGCGAACTGGTTTACGGTTGCGGCGACATGTAGTCCTACACCGGCGAAGTATCCGGTGAACACCTCGCCAGTAAAGTAGCGATTCTGAACCACGACCTGTCCAGATGACAGCGGCTGCGATTTTTGCTCGCTTTGGGCGAAGGCCGCCGAGCTGACGGCGACGATCAACACCAAGGTGGCAATAAGCGTTTTGTTCATATAGGTCTCCTTTCAACTATTCAATAATCACGCACGACATTGAAGTCGCGTCCGGAATCGATTCGAAAGTTATCTACTGGTCTAGTCTATCTTTCGACCTTGAATTTGGCGAACTTTAGAAAAATGGGTGAAGGTGTGAAATTAGATTGTGACAATCGAAATAGACACTGTGCAAGAATCGTTCAGGTTGTTGCGGAGTTTGAGCACCGGTGTCGGAAAGGGAAACTGCTGGGCGTCGAAGAGATATATCTGTTGCGGCAACATCTGATGTTTGAAGTTAACTCAGATGAAAACTCAGCTCCTCTCTAAGGTGTATTTGCCTTTCCGAGAAATTAGCTTTTAAGCCGGGTTCGCCCCGTTTCGCGCAAGGTTTTTGTGTTGCTGCTGTTACTTTTAGCGGCGAGATTTCGCGAATTTCAGCTAAGGCGTCAAGTCGATTCAGGTCGATCACTTAATTTGGACAAAAATATCCTGAAAGAGTGAACAAGACGCGCGGCGATACGTAAATATTCTCTAATGCTAATTGCTGTGACTGGCATTCATCCGAGGGAGATATGAAGAAAAGCACTTATCTAGTCGTTGGATTAATCTCACTTACGTTGATTCCCCTTGAACTCACCTGGACGAGGATCTTATCAGCCGAGTTCTTCTACACTTTCGCCTTTCTGGTTCTATCGGTGGCGATTCTGGGGCTTGGGCTTGGTGGATTGGCGCTGCGGCTATTCCAAGGGTTAAGCCAGCCGCGATTTATTGGGCTCTATTTGTGTTTGGCGGCGATTTGTGCGGTACTCGGTCCGGGGCTGGTATTCGCAATCGCACCGGATTTCTCCTCGCTATTTTCGAGTTGGTTGACGCTTGGGAAATTGGCTTTGACGATTTTGATTTTGATGTCGGCGTACTTTTTCGGCGGAATGGCACTCTCGTTGATTTTCAAACTCAATCATGCTCACATGCCGCGCCTGTATATGGCGGATTTGCTTGGTGCCGGCGCCGGTGTGATTGCGGCGATCATCGCCATGAATGTGTTCGGAACGTTGCAGGCATCTATTCTGGTGGCATTACCGATATTAATTGCGTCGATGATTTTCAGTCGCGGAGGATGGAAGGTAGTGCCTTTCCTACTGGCGGCAGTTGCTATCTTCGTTTCTCCAAGTGCAGAGGGGTGGCTGGGGCTGAAGCGAGCGGAGCGCGCTCCGGTGATCTTTACACACTGGGATGCGATGTCGAAGATCAAGGTCTATGAATATGATCCCGAGGCGCGCGGTATCAATATTGATAATGTCGCCAACACGCCGGTTTATCGCTTCGACGGTGATTGGTCGGCAGTCAATCCGGATTCGGCTGAATGGGGCATCGACGTTTCCTACTTGATAGACCAGTTTGACTCATGCGTGTTCTTGTCGTTGGGGTCGGGGGGCGGGTCCGACGTATTCCAGGCTCTGGTAGAAGGCGCAACCGAAATTCACGCCGTCGAAGTCAATGGTTACATCAATCGAATGATGCTTGTCGACGATACCAGTGGATACATCCGACTACAACCACCGGCTCCCGATTCTACCGCTGCTCCCGATTCGGTCACGGCAGATGATCCGCCGCAACCATTGATGAGCGTTGCGGAGTTTTCGGGCCACATCTTTCGCGATCCGCGCGTCAAGGTCGTGACGGAAGATGCACGCGCGTATGTCCGACGGTTTGAGAACAAGTTTGATGTTATTTACTCCCTTAGTTCCAACAGCTGGGCGGCGCTGGCATCTGGTTCATTCGCGTTGGCGGAGAACTATTTATTCACGACCGAGGCATTCATCGACTATTGGCATGCACTTTCGGATAGCGGATTCATGATGATGGAGCATCAGGTGTATGCACCAAGGCTGGTAACTGAAGTCATCGACGCTCTGACTCGCATTGGCGTTGACAAGCCTCTTGAGCATTTTGCCGTCTACGATCTGCCGAAGATGCGCCGCACGATGTTATTACTTTCGAAGCGGCCGCTCACAGATGATCTTCGTGGCAACGCTTTCGGTCCACTGACAGAAGACCGATTCGATCAAATTCATTTGATTCATCCGCCGGCGAATGACTCCGTCGCCAATCACTTGATAGCACGAATTGTCAAATTCGGCTGGAAGGAGGTTGCCGATTCTGCTGTTGTCGACATTTCCCCTGTTACTGACAATCGACCGTTTGTTGCCCAAATGGGACTGTGGAAGAATTTCACCTCGGAAAAGCGAGCCAAGGTTAACCCGTATGCGGAGTTTTCCGGCTTTCCAATGGCCAATGCAATTTTGACGATGGTTTTGGCGATTACTGTCCTTCTGGCGATTCCAGTGAATCTTGTTCCCTATCTTCGAAGGGGTCCGCATATGCGCCCGATTCCCTGGCTGTACTTCATTTGTATTGGAATGGCATTTATGGCGGTGGAAATCGTGTTGATTCAGCAATACTCGCTTATGATCGGCCCGTCTCTTTACAGCGTCGCGACCGTACTTCTGACATTGCTTGTGGCGTCAGGTATCGGCAGTCGAAGTTCGAAATCGGTTAGCGATCGCTTTGCTTTCTTGTTTATCGCCGGGTGGGTAGTGGTAGATGCGATGTTGTTCGGCTTCGTAGCAAGTTGGGTGGGAGGACTGCCCGTCGCTATGCGAATGCTGATTGCTGCCGTTTTGATTTTCCCGGTGGGATTCTTCATGGGAATGCCGTTCCCCAAAGCTGCAATCCGAGTGGGTGAGCTCATTGACTGGGGATTTGCGGTAAATGGTGCGGCTTCGGTTTTAGGATCAGTTTTGGTACTGATGGTAGCATTTGCATGGGGATTCTCGGTGGCGCTTGTCCTCGCGGCAGTCTTATATTTGTTGGCATTCGCCTTGATCAGCGCCAAGGGTGCCTGGGCAGAAGTTCGGTAGTACTGCAGCGTCTTGAGCCGCGTTTCCTATAGACAAACTCGGCTCAATTGAGCGATGGCGAAGCTAGGTTTCGCTGGTGGCAAACACCACTGGGAACAGATTCACACTTTAGCGGGATCGAGATTCCGTCGCCGTGTGGATTTGTTGCGCTTGCGAAAATCAAGTAGCTCTCAAAGTTATCGCCCGGGAGGACGCCACAACCTCCTCCCGGTGAGAGGGTACTTACTGATCAGCTTGCTTTTGCTTTGCTCTGGCATCCTTCAGTCGCAACGCGGACAGATTCTGTTTTTGCCGCTCGACCAGTTGGCGGTCAGCTTCGGCCTGCAACTCGGCATCCTTGCTCGACGCATCGGCTGAAACCTGCTCCGGTGTTAGGCCAGGCATCCGCTCCAAGCGCAGAGTCTCGAAACCCTTCCGTTTGGCGACAACTCGAAAGCTGAAAGATGCGCTACTCCTGCCATTCTGCAACTCGACCACATCAAATCCGGTCGTTCCACGAATCACCGCTGTGCCGTTGCAGTTAGGATCATTCAGTTGAATGAACACCTTCATTGGATTTTCGGTATTGATTGTCACGGTTGAAAGATAAGTAGGGTCGAGATCAATGTGTGCTTTTCCGTTAACCAGTGTCCCTTCGCCGAAATCTTCAAACCAGTTCTCGGGAGATTCCTGGCAATATACGAGTCGATATTCGTCGTTCCCCGTCATTACAGCTGCGCTCTTCGTACCAACGACGGTGAAATCGTCAGTTACACGAACATCTCCGTCGAAGTACCCCGCGTATCCTGAAATCGGAGACTTGCCATAGACTGCATACCTCGTACCCGTCCCGTAATTGCCGATTTCGAAGAATCCGCCATAAACAGCGCCATTACCACGGTTGGCCGCGTAGCTGGCGATGCCATAAGCAGCAGCGCTACCTTTGCTTAAGCCGACAGTGCGACCGCCGTATGCAGTCCCCGTACCGGTCGAATCTACCAGGAAATAGCCGCCTATACTGTTGCCGCTCCCTGAGTGTTCGCTGCGACCATAAACGCCGTAGGACGTGGACGCCCCGATCAGGTTTTCCGACAGCGAATAAGTGCCGTATTGAACCTCATTCTGACCGTTTTGAGCAAGCAGATAAGCCCCATACTGGGTTCCGCCGAGGCAGCTTGTCGCGAAGTAACCGCCATACGCAGCGCTCGTTACATTACCACCAGCTCTTCCATATACGGCAAAGCTCTCATCCTGAACTCCCAAGTATCCATTAGATTCGCCGTAAAGCGAAATGCTTGTGCCCCCTACTGTATTCGCAGAGAAAATCCCTCCGTAAGCAATGCCTCCGGCCAAATTGGATCCGGAACCGCTACAACCATAAGGGACATGAGCGATGGAGTTTACGGTCGCAATGCCTTCCAACCCTTTAGCCCATTGATTGCCGCCTTTCGCGTACCCGGTGCATCCTACTAAGCTCGAATACGCCGAAGAGTCTGCCTCAAACCAGCCACCGTACGTTTTCCCGATCCACGAGTTGCGTGCCCAAGTCTTTATGCCGTAACTAGCCGAATCTCCTCCTGCCTCCGCTGTCGCGTTCACGCCGATCCGTTTTCCAGAACCGCCATAGACTTGAAAGGACCCGCCAACAGCATCACCGCTTCCGACTTGGGCAGCTACTCCTAAGACGCCGTAGCAGCTTCTGTCGTTGTCGGAATTGCCGATGGCGTTGATACCTAAATGAATGCCCGAGCCGCCAGATTCGGTGCTGAAGTAGCCACCTCGAGCAACGCCCCTTCCAAGATTCTTGGCCTGCGCAAAAACGCCGTTCGAGGCAAAGATATCCGAGTTGTTCTCGGCACGAAGTCGAATCGCACTGGTCGTGCCAAGACCTGAGTTTTCGGAAACAAAATCGCCGGCGAATACCGCACCGGATTGGTTCTTGAACGCGCGCGCTTTGATTGCGCTGACTGTGTCAGTGGTGGTGCTAGTCACGCTCGCGGACAGCGCCACCTTGGCTTCCGAATGTTCATTAAGAACATGCAACGTTGTGTCAGCCGTCGAACGAATTGTCTCCGGGCCAACGACGTTGACGAAGATCGTGTCGCACTCGTGACAGTCAGAGGAACTCACATCGACGCTACCAGCCGCCATCGCGTAAGCTACACTGACGATCGGCGTGCGCGGTGTCAGTTCTGCAGACGCACCAACTTGAATACCGAGGAAACGGACGGAACCGTCGAACACCGCGCTCTCAATATCATTGATAGTTCCGAGGATTACACTGAAGAGTCCGTCTTTGGCAGCAACTGTGTTTGTTTCTGTCCACAAGGGTGCCCCGCCGGCGCTTTCTGCGTAGATGCGAAATTGCACTGTGTAGTCGCCGTCAGCGACCGCGATGCCATCCGGTGTCGCGAGTCGACCTTGGTAAGAAATCCGAGGTGGTACAGCAAGTGTTGTACTGATGATCCCAGTTATCAAGACCGCTACTAGGATGATAGAGGAGCGATTGCAGAACATAAAGAACCTCCGTACGAGAAAACGAGCTCTGTTTGGTGCCGTGTGGCTTTCAAGATGAGACTTTAGTATACTGGACAAAAATATACGCGATTATTTTCGTCTTGCAAGAAGATAGTTCGACAACTCCATCATGAAAATCACTTCGCTTCAATTGAAATGAGCTATCGGTAGGCGTCTTGGCCACAACACTTGGGCAATCCAACCTAGAATAATGGCGCTGATAATCCGTCTGTGGATTGGGCATGATTTCTCGTTAGCTGAAGGAAGACCTGCTGCTGAGCGAGAATGCGTGAAGCTGATGTCCTGAGTCTCGATATGCTATCCTAAACGGGTGTTGGAAGGTGGTATATTACATAAACCTCGATCGGCAAATATGACTTGACTTATTTGCTCAAATATTCCTAAATAGGAACTATTCGAATAAGTAGTTGTTGAAGGCGACATGAAAGCGAGCAGTATCAATTCTCCATCGATGTTGGAAGGCTTTGAGCGGGCCTGCAAAGCCAAGGGGCTGAGAATTACTCATCAGAGAATCGAGATTTTCAAGGTTCTGCTGCAACATACCAATCATCCAACAACAGATGAAGTGTTCAGCCAAGTGCGGAAGCATCTCAAGACGATTTCTCTTGATACAGTCTACCGGACAATTGCGACGTTTGAAGAGTATGGATTAATCAAGCGGGTCCACCATATTGATAATGCGTCTCGTTTTGACATAAACCTCTCCGCACATCACCATCTGGTTTGCAGTTGCTGCGACAAGATTGAAGACTTCTACTGGCCGGACTTTGATGCAATGAAACCTCCGAAAAGCATTACCGGCTGGAGAGAAATCGGCTTCAAGCGTGTCGTAATCGACGGTTTGTGTTCGAGTTGCAGTGAGAAGAAAAAGTAATCATGACCTTGTGGTGCAGCCGCACGCTGGCAGGAATGTTGTAAATATTCGCTTAGGTGATTTTAGACGACGAACAACTTAACTCATTATAAGGAGCAGTCATGACTGACATGGATGCAAATTCCGGTAACAGGTGCCCAGTGACCGGCGGGGCGAGCAGACAGGCAATGGGGACATCGAATCGCGACTGGTGGCCAAACCAGTTGAATCTGAAGATCCTTCACCAGCACTCTGCCCTGTCCAATCCGATGGGCGAGAAATTCAATTACGCGAAAGAGTTCAGGAGCCTTGATCTGGCAGCTGTGAAAAAGGATCTCTATGCACTGATGACCAGATCGCAGGACTGGTGGCCGGCTGATTACGGTCATTACGGTCCGCTCTTCATCCGAATGGCATGGCACAGTGCAGGCACCTATCGCATTGGCGACGGTCGCGGCGGTGCGGGATCCGGCACTCAGAGATTCGCACCGCTCAATAGCTGGCCGGCCAATGCAAACCTCGACAAGGCGCGAAGGTTACTTTGGCCGATCAAGCAGAAGTA
>CAZQBX010000091.1:0-10825 GCA_964592145.1 uncultured Ignavibacteria bacterium | reverse complement strand
GGGAGCCCGACCTACTTCCGACTTCTCCAAAAGTATCTTCTCTAAATCGCCGCAATTCATTATTCTGTCACCATTAGAAATTGAATCTGCAAAGGACAGAACATGGCCGGTGAACAAACGACCAATTACGACTCTTTCGAGACCAGTATCTTCGAAGTGGTGTTCCCCTCGATGGTGAATCAATACGGCACGCTCTTCGGCGGCATCGCATTGCAGTGGATGGACCGCGCGGCTTGGATCTGTTCGACGCGCTTCGCTCGCAAGACGATGGTGACGATTGCATCTGACCGCGTCGTCTTCAAGAAAGCCGTCCGGCAGGGGAGTATGGTCGAGCTGAAAGGCATGGTCAAGAAGGTTGGACGCACTTCGGTAACGATTCAGGTCGAGCTCTACTCCGAAAGCCCTTTGACCGGAAAACGCGAACTGGCAACCCACGGCGAGTTCGTTATGGTCGCTCTGGACGCCGATGGCCACCCCACGCCAATCAAGGATTCCGTTGGCAAGTAACAACTTACGACAATTCCCGTGAAATTTCCCTTGCCCCCGGCGGCCCAGTTCGTATATTTAGAAACTTGCCGAGAGCTACTGGCTTCGGCGGCTGTTTGATTTGCATAATACTTGTTTGAGGAGATAGAGTCATGGCAAAGAAGAAAGGTGATGCGCGGACGATGATCACCATCGAGTGCACCGAAGCCCGCAAAGAGGGCGGCACTCCCTCGCGCTATACCACGTTTAAGAACAAGCGCAATACGCCGGATCGCTTGGAGATCAAGAAATACAATCCTTTTCTCCGTCGTCACACGATCCACAAAGAGACCCGCTAAACGTCTCGCGTAAGCAAGATTGAAACGGCACGTGAATATTCACGTGCCGTTTTTCTTTCCAAGCTAATTATCTCGTTGCCAACCGTTAGACGAGAAGGCAATCTTCCCGACAGAAGATTATGAGCAAACTGTCTTTACATGACATCAAAGAATTCCTCGGCCTCAAGCGCTCGATGGTTGCGCTTCTGGGAATGGTCATTCTTGTCGGAATGGGCGAGAAGATGGCCGAACGCTTCTTGCCGTTGTACATCGTCGCTCTTGGCGGAGGCGCCATCTACGTCGGATTGCTCAATGGCCTCGACAATCTTCTCTCAGCGCTCTATTCGTTTCCGGGCGGCTACATTGCCGACCGCTACGGCACCAAACGCGCTCTCCTAATCTTCAATGTCATCGCCATGGGTGGATTCGTGATTGTCATTCTCATTCCATCCGTCTGGGCGGTGATCGTTGGTTCGTTCTTCTTCCTGTCGTGGACAGCCATTTCACTTCCGGCAACCATGAGTCTGGTTGCTAAACTCCTCCCCAAGAACAAGCGCGCTATGGGTGTCTCGATGCACTCTCTGATTCGACGAATCCCAATGGCATTGGGACCGCTGGTCGGCGGAGTCTTCATTGCAACCTGGGGCGAAATCACCGGCGTCCGTCTGGCATTTATCGCGGCACTGGCACTGGCGATCGTGGCGGCAGTCTTGCAGCAGACAATGATTCCTTCTAGCGACTCCGCGGAGGGCGATATGCTGGGCAAGTCGCCAGACAAGAACCCGCTGAAGCTCCTGCGCCAGTTTCGTCCTGAATTGAAGCGTCTGCTCATCTCCGATATGCTGATTCGGTTCTGCGAGCAAATTCCATATGCCTTCGTCGTGCTCTGGTGTATGAAGGAGATCGCTTCCCCGGTGACTGCAGTGCAATTCGGCGTTTTGACAACGATTGAAATGGTTACGGCAGTCTTGGTCTACATCCCGGTAGCATACTTCTCGGATAAAACCCAAAAGAAGCCCTTTGTAGTGATGACCTTTGTCTTCTTCACACTGTTCCCCCTGATTCTGCTCTTCAGCCAGACGTTCTGGATTCTAGTTGGTGCATTTATCCTTCGCGGACTCAAGGAATTCGGCGAGCCGACTCGCAAAGCTCTGATAATTGATTTGGCGGTTCCGGGCCGCGAAGCTGCAACCTTCGGTACCTACTATCTTTTCCGCGATTCTGTCGTAGCGGCAGTTGCATTTGGCGGTTCATTCTTGTGGATGGTCAGCCCGGCTACGAATTTTCTGGTAGCGACGGGCTTCGGCCTAATCGGGACCATCTGGTTTGCCTTGTCGCGCCGTACAGACCAAACCTCCTGAGTCCAGATTCCCTTAATTCGATCTGTTCTGAAATAACATTGACAATTTGTGCCAGAATTCGTAGTTATTTACTAAGCGCACATTCACCTACGATCAAACACCCCAATATCCCATCAACGAGGTGCTAAATGAGAAGGATCTTCATTTTCGCCGCGGTTCTCATAACTGTTGGCAGCTTGACCTTGACCAACGGACAGAATGCAGACTCGAAGACTGCAACTCCTGCGGTCGATACGACAGCACTTTCCGAAGCAGCGGTTGACTCGCTCCTGATCAGCGCTGCCAACCAGGCAATCTCACAGTTTTCATCGCAATTGCAGACTTCACTCAAAGTCGCACTCGATGATGGCGGGCCGCTCAATGCCGTCAATGTCTGCAATGTTGTCGCGCCGGACATCCAAACCGCTCATGTCCGCGACGGCTGGTTCCTTGAACGAGTAACCGCAAAACCGCGCAATCGGAACAATCAGGCCGATTCTGCCCAACTCGCGATACTCGCCCAGTTTGCTTCAGCGGCTGATGCGCCATCGTATATCGCCCAATGGAATGATCCGGTCAAGCGCGAGAAATTCCGTTTCTACCGCCCCATTCGTACAAACGAATTGTGTGCCGGCTGCCACGGTGATCCGACATCATTTGTTGCCGGATTGACGGACGAACTCAAAAAGTTATATCCGGATGATAAAGCAGTTGGCTACAAGAGCGGAGATCTGCGCGGGATGTTCGCAATCGAAGTCATGTGGCCGGAAGGCATGAACTACGCGCAGAAGTTGGCAGCATCAGCAAAGCGCGATACAAAGTAGCTTTTGGACTGCTTTAACCAAATTGCCCCCCATTGCAGAATGCAGGGTTTCATTCGTTGAACCCTGCATTCTTCAGAAGACTTATCAGCTCGATTATTTGCCTGCAGTAGTGCTTTTTGAGCTCGCCGGCTGTATGACTGATACTTCCGCCAGTTTACTGTACGAAACTGGAATGGTATAGCGGGTTTGGGACTGGTCGTCGACAACAAACGTGAAAGACTTTTTGAACTGCTCGTCCTTTACCGAACTGTTGACTTTCACCGCTATCTCCTTCTCCCTGCCCGGCTTAATCTCCACCTCCGGAACCGCCACTTGCAGGAATCGTGCCGGCAAGGCCGCAAGACGAATCTTAACTGGATTGGGCGACACATTCTTGACAGTGAGTTTGACTTCTTTCGATCCCGGCAGGCCAGTTATTGCCAGTTCGCCTTCAGAAAGTGTCAAGGGAGTCAGCGAATCAACATTGGTGAAGCTCGATCCATTGAACTTCAGCTGAAACGTTCCCCGATCCGCATCGTTGCAGGTGACGGTTGCATTCTTGGCGAAATTACCTTTCACCCCTTTGTTGGAAGTGTACACCAGTTCGACTTCAGTGCTATCGCCGGGAGCGACGACTTCCTTGGTCAAAGGCGCCTTGGTGCAGCCACAGCCCGGCTTTACATTCAGTATCTTCAACGAGTCCGTACCACGGCTGTGGAATACGTAAGAGTGACTAACAACGCTGCCGCCATAAATGTAACCGAAGTCAAATACCGTATCGTCGATATATAACTTGGCGCTCGATTTTGCCGCCTCTTGTGCGAACAACAGGTTCGCAAGCGCGAAAGACATGATTAGAGCAGACAGGACATTCTTGAACATTAGTTCCTCCTTGAAGTGAGAACTGCGAAAGTAGTTGTTTTAGTTTTCTAATATTGGTTTCACAGCTTCTGTCGGGCTAGCTTCCAACATTGCCGCAAAGACTTGGACTATGAGATTAATTTCCTGGTCGCAAGGCCAAAAAGACTCATCGACTCATTACGAAATACCGGCGCGATATTATCGATACGACAACAGCCAAGATCGATGATTGCCTGTACCATCAGCCGCACATCACGTTCAGTCTTCAGATCGAAAATCGTCAGTCGGCAAGTCTCTGTGCACTCTCCGACCGTAAAGTGAATCTGATTCATGCCTAGCGAATCGAGTAGTGTCGTTGCTACTTCCTGCTCCATGCCGAGCGCTCCCAGCAGGGAAGTGATCTTTGGATTCTCCAGAGCGATTTCTCTTCCGACTCCGTCAATTGCTATCTGGTATCCAACCTTCTGATTCATGTTGAGTGGGATCAGCGCAATAATAACGAAAACCGCCAATACAGCGACCACAGCAATCCTAGGGCGGGTATTGGGAACCAATGCACTAATGAGATGTCGCAAGCCGCTGGTTCTCGGCTTCGCTCTTTCAGTTGCTTCAACTTTCGATCTAATCATCGAAACGGGCATTTCATGCGTCGGTTCATAGTTCCGGAGTGTTCCGAGGTGCTGATCGAGTGCCTTCTGTGCCATAATCAGACTCGAACATTCCTGACAGCCCTCAAGATGTTCCAATAAATCCGCATCTTGGCCATATTCGACGAGTCGCCAGTTGTAGACCTCTAATCTTAGTAGGGCTTCTCTACACAACATAAGTTTCGCTTCCTTCGTCCTTCATAGTCGGAACTGACCTGCTAAACTGACCACTCAATCTCTTTCGCATCTTTTCACGCGCCCGCGATAACCGCATTTTGACATTGCCTTCCGACTTGGAAGTCAACTGTGCAATCTCAGAAATCTTCCAACCGTCCAGTTCGGCAAGCGTCACGATGATTCTGTCTTCCGCGCTTAATGCCGAGAAGGCATACTCCAGTTGACGCCTTGCCTCATATTCACCCGACGGATCGATACCGGGCTCGAAACTCTCTCCCTCAATCGGGCCGGCGAAGATTCGCCTCCACCAGAAGTCGCGGGACCTGGCTCGAAAAGCGTTATTTATGATCTGATACAGCCACGGCCTGAACAAATCCCGATTCCTAAGCCCGGCAAATCCGCGATACGCTTTCATCACCGCATCCTGATATAAATCATCGCCTTCGTCCGGATTGAGCGTTAATCGTTGGCAATAGGCTCTGGCACGCCTGTGCTCGCGCTCGACCAGATCCCAAAATGGACTGTCGTTATTGATCACGTACTAATGAGATGATTTTGAAGTGTAAAAGGTAACGAAAAAAATGCGGATTCCGGCAAATTATCTCTGGCAGTCATTTCCTTGGCGTCAAAGATTAATAGCGGTGCAGGGACGTGCACCTTAATTACAACGCAGACGGTGCCAATTACCGTCACATTTGATCTACCCAGCCGAGTTGCCTGAATCCTCAGCAACACCGGCTATGCCAGCTGTCGCCATCAGACGCCCAGCCTCTTCATCCGAGATCGGTTCAGAGTCGAAGAAATTGCCAGCGGTGATCGAGGAGGAAACTTCCTTGCCTGTCTCGAGGTCGAACACTGGATTGCCTGGCCAGAAACCGGTAAAGAGTAAGTTGCCGGAACGCGAGTATCCGGATAACGCCTCATTGAGTTCTTCTACTGTTTTGGGTGCCATCACTTCCTCCACCTCTTTTACCCTGAATTAATACGAGAGTTCATTCCCGCCCATTCTCCCACCACTTCCTAATCACCTCAACTCTGGTGCTTCCGCCATTAGCCGCGTCGCCTAAGTCGAAGTTGTGGCCGTCAATTCCCTAATCAGTTTGCTCTCCTCGTCTGTCAGTGGGGAGCTTAGAAACGGGACCTGATGCGTCTGCATCACCTTCACGGCCTCTTCCACCGTATACCCGTTCTCTAACAGGTCGGGCAACGTTTCCTCGACAAGTTGCTTCTGGCGTGCCGACATCATAACGATAATATCTCTCCACCGCGACTACCCCCGCCCATTCTCCCGCCACTTCCTGATCAATTCTCCACCACACTTAACTTAACTGCACTCATATTAGATGGCATCAGTCACGTCCATCAGAAGGGCCACCAAGGCTCCGATCGCCATAGCAACAGGCACTGCGATGTCAAACGAAAGCTGTATCATTGTGCTCTTATCCGTGTTACGCAGCACACGGAACAACTGGCGGTACATTCTCGGTTGCCGTCCAAATGCGTCTTTCAGGAACTGATCCATGCCTTTAATGTCCCTCCGTTCAAGGCCCTCGACAGCCGACCTGATATCCTTCTGAATAAGGACAAACGAAATCACAGCACACTGCCACTTAACAAGATCAACATATGCGTTAACCACAAACTGCGCTAACAAGTAGACAATTGAGACAATTGTCACCCAGTCAATCAGCAGCCTGTCATCACTAGCAACATGAATGCCCAACGACGGAATTCCTGTAGGAAAGAGGTTTCCTAATGCTGCCACCAACGCAACACCACTTACCACAATGAGCGTTCGCCGAAATTTCAATGTTCCATCAGTAAAGGGGCGCTCAAAGGACGGGTCATTTACATCAAATGTCTTTGTTGTTAACCGCGAAAGTACGCTATCGTTGCCTTCTGATTCCGTATCTGATTGCTTCGCGCACATATTAGATCGTACTTCTCCTAGGCATCGCCCTCCCGCCTATTCTCCCGCCACTTCCTAATCAGCTCGCCACCATGTTCAAGAGCGAACGCCAAGGCCAGAGAGAGAAGCACCAGACCGCCGCCGATCATGGCCACAGCCACCAGCGCATCCGTTCCAAAAATGAGGACGGCGACCGCTCCCATAAGCAGCCATCCGATCGCGATTGTGATTAAATGTTTTCTGCAGGTCACGCCCCAATATACGCAATCCAGTTCAGGCGTCAATCCCCTTCGTCGGCTGGATCCTCGAACGTCGCACCCGGATGGATTGTAGTGTACAGCCGCGGCTCCACGAGTATCGCATTCACCGCAGTTTCAAACCGGCTGGGCGGGAGCCGTCGCAATCCGGCCGCATTCCACCGGCTACACTTCGTCTTGAACCTGCATCGCTCTTGCCCATTCGGCATCACCACAGTGCCAGGCAAATGATACGGCTTTGACGGTATCGCCCTCACACTCTGCTCACCCCACTTGCGCCTGTCGGGCATCGACTCCAACTCTACCAACACCTGACACAATCGCAGGACCATTGCATCCTTCAGCACTGCTTTGCCGCGTTCATATTGCGCAATTGTCGTGTAACTGATTCCCGCCAACGCCCCCACGCTCATCAACGTGCAGCCCATCGCCAGACGTTTACAGCGGAATTCCGACGCGCTGGAGATTCGACCTAACTGAATTTGCCGCCCCTTCTCGATAGCCTCCAGCCTTGCTTTACGGCTGAATCTACTCATCCCGACTACTCCGGCTTTGAGTTCTCCCGAATGGATTGCCGCAAGCTGTTATCATAGAAACGCTCGTCAGAATCCATCTGCTTTTTCTTGGCTTCATCGATCAGCCCATCCTTCAGCGACTTAAAGAATCGCGGTACAAGGAAGGGGTATTGATCCGCGAGCTCCTGAAATGCCGCTTTCGCCTCATCACCTTTCCCGGAGAGTGCCAGGTCGATAAACTTGCTCCGTTGCCGGTAGTAATATTCCTCGACCTCGATCACCCGATCGCGCTCGGAACTCACCCGCTCCCACTCATTCGACCGCAGGCCCAGACCGCGAAGAATCAGATCACGTGTTGACACTTCGGTCAATTTGCGATCACGGCCAGTGACCTTATACCCGCGATCAGCGTCCTGATAAATCTCGTAGAGCTTGGCCGCATACCTGTTGGGGATGATCCTGAGCAGCTTCTCCAACTTCAACTTTCGGTTGTCGGGATCCTTTTCAAACACCGCTTCAGCCGCCTGAATCGGAACCGACAGCACAGGCGCCGGACCTTGCGGAACAAACCCGCTCTTGATTAATTTATCCCATGAGAACTTGACCCGCTCATCACTGAATGGGAGCTTGTGCCCTTCATCCGATTCAGGGTCGACCATGACAAACGGATCGAAGAAGACTCCAGAGAGATCGACATCCAAGTACTTCCCGCCCATCACCAGTGCGCCCGTAGTGCCCAGATATCGCAGCAACTTGCGTTGCTCTGAAGCTTCACCGGTCGCCCAGCGATACATCAATTCCGCCTGCTTAATCGGGTACGAAGTAAACTGGAAGAGCGGACGAATCGCCGCGCCCTGCACGTGCGGGCTGATATGCGTTTTGCCATAGGCAAATTGGAGCTTTCGCACCGAATCCAGCGCAAAGATATGCGCATCCTCGATTGCCATTCCGGCCTTGATTCCATGATCAATAGCAGCATGGTACGCCGCGCCACGATTCACAAACTCTGCAAACCTCATCGGTCCGGAGAGCACGTTATCATCGAACCTCTTGAGCAATCCGCGCCCCAGCTTCAACTCACCGCCATAGAGCAACGGCTCGTAATCATCCAGCAGATGTGCATCCTTTGCAACTTTCCGGCCAGCTTTGCTGAATAGGGCAGCATACCCCTTCAGCGTAGGAGCTGCACCAAACTCCGAGAGCGTGTTGACACCTTGGGTGAGATTCTTGAAACCGGTATCGAGCGCCGCCCCAATCAATGACCGATAGAACGTCGCGGTCACCAGCTGCGAGGCTTTTCTCTGCGTGTACGGACTCACCTGCAGCACTTCCTCAACTGCCCGCTCCATACGGGTCGGCCAGCCCAATTGCCGCATGATGAATTGCTCCGCATAGTTTCGTTCAGTGCCCGGCGTGCGTTCGCGGAAATGGTAAAGCGTCTCCTGATAGTCACGGCCATTGGCACCACGGACCGTGCGCCGGCTCATAATTCGACCATGGCGCGGGCCAAGGGCTTCTACTTTCGGCACCGCCTCCAGCACCGCATCGGCCAGGTATATATCCCGCAATGCCGCTTCAGTGTAAACTTGCGTGGCCTCGATCGCGGAAACCTTGTGCGCTCCGCCCTTGCGAATCTCGAAGGGGAACTTCAACTGTTGCGGCGCGTCATCCAGTAACTTCGCTTTCTCTTCCGCATCTTCGAGTAGGTGGGTTATATAACCTTTGCGCCGCGCTATCGGCTTCTCTCCACGTCGAGCCCGAGCTGCATTGACTTCTTTGAGCAGGGTGTCAAAGTGCTTGCGCAGCACCGTCTCATTGCCCTGCAGAACCACAGAGGGATCGTTCAGCCGCATGAACAGCTCTCGATCAGCCTCCGAGTTCCTTTTTATTCCGGCAAAGACCGGCTCCAGCGTTTCGCGATACTTCGCCCGCAAACCCTTCATAATCTCTTGCGCCTTGATGAACGGCTCCACGATGCCGCGACCGGAGAGCACCACTTCCGGAGTACCTACCACATTGACCAACCGTCGACCTTCACCGGGAGCAGGTTCCCCAAACGTCTTCTTGAGCGCATTGCGCAGCATGGCAAATGGATTGACACCCGCATGCACTGCAGCCTCATCGGGCACAACATCGATGCCGGGAGTCTCTGCCACAGCATCAGCTTGACTGCCGAACCGCGATTTAAGACGCTTCAAGTCGGCAACACTCGCTGGACCGGCTGCCTTTGCCGCCTCATCGACAGTGAATTCAATCGTCTCGCCAGCTATGGTCGGACCCTTCTTGACTTCAACCGGTGCTTTCGCTCTCGCACCTAATCGACCAGCGACCGCGCCACCGGCCGCAAACAATGCCGCTTCACCTTGGGAACTTGCCAGCCGATCGAGAAACCCGTTGAAATCAGGATCATCTTCTTTCGACTCCGCAACCGCCTCTCTGGCCGCAAGATAGAATTCGCCGCCCAATCCCTCCTTAGCCGCCGCTCCCAGAACCTTGCGCATCACACTCTTGCCGACATCGGACTTGAGCAGGGCAGGGAACAACTTCTTTGCGCCGGCTATCGTCAACCGCGACATCCCCAGACCTCCAGCCATCGGCGCAAGGTCACCCGCCAGCGTTGCGGCAGCACCAAGGATGGGATTCTCTTCGAGGATGCGGCGCTCTCTGTCGTTTAGCTCGATCGCACCAAGCGACACACCACTTGCAAACGCGGCTCCAGCCGCCCGAATCTTGTCACCCGTTGGCGTGATATCTCTGTCAATAGCCGAGATCGTTGCAGGCGGTTCAATATTCTCGAGGCCCGCGGTCACTTTCGTGGTAGCTGCCGGAGCACCACCAGATGCATTGCGTCCAAGTGCCTCCGAGGTCTCAACCAGAAGATCCCGCGCCTCATCCTGACTGCCGATAGAATCGACGTCACCGGATGTACCAAGGTCAGTGACCGGACTTTCCACCATCGTCGCATCAGCGGGCTGCTGTGGCTTTCCAAAAGCAAACTTCTGCATCTGATCGACTTCCGTGGTTCGATCCACTACGCGGTCCGGATTATCATTCTTCGTGTCGACACCGTTTACAAATCTGTTCGGGTGATCATCATCCTTGAACTGACTTGGCCAGTGATACAAGCCATCCGCGGCACTGATCTCGGGCTCTATCCCGGCTTCAAATGCTCCACGGTAATCATACTTATGCAATGGATTGTCAGGGTCAGGATCGATACCGGCCGCCTTGGCGTGCTCCGCATACCATTCCTGAAATGCCTGCTCGTCTTGACCCTCCAGCACGGTTCGCTTGCGTTCAGTGGATGCCGGACCATGCGCCTTCATCATTCCACCCGGAGTGAACTCACCAGATGCCGAAGCATCCGCCGCCTGAAGCATCCGCTGGGCACGGCGTTCAATCTCTGCCTCGATGCCGCCTTGATTATCGGGCAACAAAGAATCCGGCACCGCCTCACCATTCGAGGATTGATTCACCGAATCGCGCAGTTGCCGCAGTCTCTCAAGCTTTGTT
>CAZQBX010000090.1:0-11103 GCA_964592145.1 uncultured Ignavibacteria bacterium | reverse complement strand
GATCATGCCTGATTTTCTGCGACAAACCAGAGATCGAGTGCTGCCTATCAAAATCAAGTACCAATCCAAGGAACGTTCTGAAGGCCATCTGATCAACGTGTCCAGCAACTTCAAGAGCAGACCGACCATTCAATAGCCGCGTTCGCAAGTCAGCCGCCAACGGATATTTAGCTGTAACTTCGTAGTAAGTGCGGCACTCTGGATTTTCGAGCTGCTGCAATATCTCAACAGCCATTTCACTCTCGACTAATCTCGGCGACAACTTGGCTGCAGAATAAACCTCAAGAATGCCGTAGAATTTCATCAATTCATTCATAACGTCGTGCATTCTAATTGGCCGATTGAACTGCGAACCCAGTGGAATATCTATCAGAACATCGTTATTAATCGCAGACCTTAGCCACATGGCATGCGACCTATCCCGTATGCGTTCAATAGCAAATGAGACTAGGTGGTTTGAGTAGCCAAATCCTTGAATTAGAAGGTCTAGGTCTGTCACAACTTGCGGAGCCTCGAATTGTTAGAGTAATATCTCGATTGGATAAAGATACGGTTGATCATAGGAACAAATGTTGGTGTGAGTTCGATCACTGACCCACCATGCAACTGGATCACACGGGAAATCCGTTTGAATAACGACTACGTCGTTTGTCGCATGCAATATGGCTGACGGCCGAAGTTCTCTCTTCTCTTGTGTATCAACTAGCTTTACGACGTCGCTCTTGAGTTGACTAAGGAACACTGAGCCAGGTTGCAGGTCCTGCAAGGCCGGCAAAAATAGCCCCCAAACTCCAAACTTGAGTACCGATTTAAGTTTCGGGACAATTTTAAGGTAGCTTATCAACATTGGAAGGGCATAGATGCCACTGTGGGCTGGAGCGAACATAACAAGTTTACACTTACGGGTCCATTTCACACCCCTTGTCACAGCACTAGTAAGTGCCCTTCTGGAAACGACAGCTCCCAGGGAATGGCCCACTATTGTAATACTGTGGTATGATCTGGGTGGAAGCTCGTGCTGAAGAGCACCATTCAAAACTGAGCGAGGATCAACGGTTAGTGTTTCCAGAAACTGTTCGAAAATTGCAGAGTTTGCATTGATTGACCTGAACTCACTGTCATACCCGTAGAAAAAGATGTCATGACCTCTATGCGATGGTGACAAGGGCAGATAGTGCGAGAGTTTTCCCCATGACGAGGTCGATTTTCCCCCGAACCCGTGAATGAATACCAGAGCATCACCACTCGGCGCTAACGACCAATGTACCGTGCTTTCTCTCTCGTTACCGAAAGGCAGCGGCATTCGGTGATTAACTTCTATTGGTACCAAGATTGCCCCTCCTCTCAAAATTCCGTAATGAGGTAACACATCCTGCAAGTAAAAGCCAAAGGAAGCACCATCCTTTGGACTTGATTCTTTCGGGTCATGTTAGCTTCGATCCCAGCCCCATCGCCTCTGCCTGTTCTAGAACTGTCAAAGTCGCCTTCTGCTGCTTGTCGGGTGGATATCCGTACCTCCGCAAGATTCGCTTTACAAGCACCCGCAAGTTTGCTCTGACATCTTCCCTGATGGTCCAGTCGATTGACAAATTGGATTTCACAGTCTTGACAAGCTCACGAGCTATAGCTCGAAGAGCCTCGTCTCCAAGAACTTTGACGGCACTGTCATTGGTCTCCAGTGCATCGTAGAAAGCGAGCTCGTCATCCGATAGATCCAATTTCTCCCCGCGGGCGTCCGCCTCACGCATGTCCTTGGCGAGGGCAATTAACTCTTCAATGACCAGGGCAGCTTCGATGGCTCGATTCTGATAGCGCCTGATCGACTGTTCGAGCAATTCTGCAAATGACCGTGCGAGAACAAGGTTCTTGCGTTTTCTAGTATGAATTTCACCCAAGAGGAGCTTTCGCAAGAGCTCGACGGCAAGATTCTTCTGCGGCATAGCGCGAACTTCGGCCAAGAATTCCTCTGAGAGGATCGAGACATCCGGCTTACTGAGCCCCGCAGCCGCGAAAATGTCGATGACACCTTCCGATTCAACAGCCTTGGCCACGATCTGTCGAATCGCCAGCTCAAGTTCTTCTTCTGTCTTGGCCTCACTGGGAGCTCGCTTGATTAAGCTCGCTCGAACCGCCTGGAAGAAACCAACATCGTCTCGAATTTTCAGCGCTTCTCCATGGGGTACTGATAGCGCAAACGCCTGGGTCAGTTCCTGGACTGCCCGAAGGAGTCGCGATTTCCCGTCTTCAAGCTGGAGGATGTGTTCCTGCGCTGCCGGCAAGAGGCTGAGTTTTTCTTGTGGTGTGCCAGATATCCACTTTGAGCGATCAAAGCCATGAAACAGGCCGCAGCAAATCTCATATTTTGCCAGCATCACGCCGACTGCTTCATCCAGATCAATTGCCGTCTTTCCGGCACCACCGCTTTCAGTATATGTCCTGAGCGCCTGCTTGAGATCATAGGCAAGCCCAAGATAGTCGACCACCAGACCGCCCGGCTTATCTTTGAATACCCTATTCACGCGTGCGATTGCTTGCATAAGGCCATGGCCTCGCATCGGTTTATCGACGTACATAGTATGCAGGCTAGGAGCGTCGAAACCTGTTAGCCACATATCTCGGACTATCACGATCTGAAACGGGTCATTGGCATCTCGGAATCGATTTGCAAGTGCCTCACGTCGCGGCTTGTTGCGTGAATGTTGAGCAACTCTTGGCCCCTCCGAGGCATTGCCGGTCATGACTACTTTGATTCTGCCCTTTTCATCATCTTCGTTATGCCAACTTGGACGCACCTTCGTGATCTCATCGTAGAGGTCCATGCAAATTCGCCGGCTCATTCCTACGATCATCCCCTTGCCCGCAATAACTTCGAGACGTTGTTCGAAATGGTCGACAATGTCTTGAGCAATCTGCCCGATACGCTTCTCTGACCCAACGACAGCCTCAAGCTGTGACCACTTGGTCTTGTATTTCTCTTTGCGCTCGATCTCCTCTCCTTCGGTTACGTCCTCGAAGGCAGGATCGATTTTCGGTTTCTCCGCCTCGTTCAATTCGAGTTTGGCAAGTCGACTCTCATAGTAAATTGGAACGGTAGCCTTATCGTCTACCGCTCGTTGAATGTCGTAGACGCTTATATAGTCGCCAAAGATTGCGCGCGTATTCTTGTCGGTGAGTTCAATTGGCGTGCCGGTAAATCCGATGAATGAGGCATTCGGCAATGCATCATGCATATGCCGGGCGAAACCGTCAATGAAGTCATACTGGCTTCTGTGTGCTTCATCCGCAATGACTACGATGTTTCGGCGATCCGAAAGAGTAGGATGCTTGTCTTCCTTCTCGTCGGGGAAGAACTTCTGAATCGTGGTGAATACAACTCCTCCTGAAGCCACAGAGAGCTTTGATCTCAAGTCTGATCTATCGATTGCTTGCACTGGTTGCTGTCGCAACAGATCGCTGCAGCGGGCAAAAGTGCTGAAGAGTTGGTCGTCGAGATCATTTCGATCAGTAAGCACGACAACAGTCGGGTTCTCCATTGCAGGGTGCAGGATAACGCGACCAGCATAGAAGGCCATTGTTAAGCTCTTACCTGACCCTTGAGTGTGCCAAACGACCCCGATGCGATGGTCGCCCGGTTCTCCACCGGGTTTGCGGTCGATACTTGAGCCTTCCTTAATAGCGATAGCTGCTCGCATTGTCTCTTCCAAAGCGGCATTGACCGCGTGGTATTGATGATAACCTGCTATTTTCTTAACGAGTTTGCCCGAGCCTTGTTCTTCAAAGACTATGAAGTAGCGCAAAAGATCGAGGAATCTTCGCTTTTCGAACGCGCCTTCAAGTACCGTTTGGAGCTCGGCCAATTTGAACGGTGCAATGGCCTCACCGGTGATGGTACGCCACGGCTTAAACCATTCTTCACCAGCGCCTATGGCACCTATTCGCGCCTCTACGCCATCCGAGGCAACCAACACGGCATTTGTATTGAACAGTGTCGGGATCTCGCTCTGGTAAGTCTGTAGCTGTCGATAAGCACTCCAAACAGTAGCATTCTCGTCAGCGGGATTCTTGAGTTCGATTACAGCCAAGGGGAGTCCGTTAACGAACAACACGACATCAGGCCGTCTTGTGTGCTGACCCTCCACCACTGTGAACTGATTCACCGCTACCCAGTCATTGTTTTCTGGGCTATCGAAATCAACTACTCGTGCTTGAGCGCCTGCAATGGAGCCATCGTTTCTTCGGTATTCAACCGTCACACCGTTGACGAGTGTTTGGTTAGTCGCCCGGTTTCGTTCAATGAGCGAGGGGGCATCAATTCGACATAGTTTGCGGTATGCATCGTCCAGTGCTTCAGACGGTAACTCTGGATTGAGGAGAACAAGAGCGTGCTTCAGCCTCCGTTCGAGAATCACATCATGATAATTGGGGTCGCTGCGTTCCGGCGCCGGCCCGTCAAAGGCACTGGTAGGCCCATTGAGAATCTCATATCCAAGTTCTTCGAGCCAAGCAAGTGCTGCTTCTTCGACTATTGACTCTGTAAAGCTATTCACTGTGCTTGCTCTGATTTTGAAGTTGAGGAATCTCGCCATTTTGGCGAGATTCTTGGCGAGATTCGCAAGACGGGTGCCCGTTGCAAGCAATATCGCGCCAATATTGCGCGATCAATGGCGAGGGCTCCTGGTGAGCCTAATTCATAACTCATTGTTTGACAATCTCATACTTCGTTGATGGTCCAGAGCCTAGCTTAACCACAAGCCCCAAATCAGTGAAATGCTTCAAATGGTTGAGCGCAGTTCGGCGAGGGACGCGGAAAGCAATTGCGTACTCGCTTGCTGTACCAGATTCCTTGAGGGACAACCACTCCAAGCCAGCGCGTTCAGAATTGTTCAACTGCTCCAAGATCCCTGAACTGAGTCCGCTCATTACAGCCGCAGCATTACGATAGATTTTCAAAACGAGATACGGGTCCACCCAACTATAACTTGGAAGTGGGAGTCCCGCCTTTTGAGCAGCCAATCTCATCGATTTCAGCCCCAAGCCACGCTCCTCGGCCAACTCCATCTGTGCGAAAACGTAATGTACTACAGGATTCCGACTTAGCATAGGAGCGGAAAACGTCTGCAATTGTTCCATCGTCACAGGCTCAACTGGTTTTCCAGGGCTCATTACCGAGATTGCGTCGGACGATACGATTAACTGACACTTGGCGCCTTCAATGCTATAATCACGGTGGACCAGGGCATTAACAAGACTTTCGCGAACGAGTCCAAATATTGCATCATTTACGTTACGTCGACGCGCTTCGGAACGATCAATTGGAGCGGGCAGCTTGTCTCGAAGCCACTGCAGTGCTTGTTCTGGTACGAGAGCTTGCGGCCCGTCGAAGTCCCTCGTTTCTTCAGTACCATTGTCAAAATGGATAGTGCCAAGTAGCCCGGCTTGCGGCAACATCGTTCGCGGCTTCTTTCCGAAGAGCAGCAGGCCGAATCCAGTGGGAAACAATCGACCATCTCTCACGAGGAGACCTTGTTGAACAAATCGACGAATGAACGCAAGTGAGCCAACCGCCTCAACGATCTTTGCAGTATCGCGATATTGCTCAAGTGCTTCTTTAGAGAAATCACTCAGATCAGCGTTTTCGAACCGGTTTGCAAGAGGCGATAACAATACTGTCTTCGATTGCTTCCCTACTTTATCCGCCGCAGCCCTTCCCAGGGCTTGCTCAATAAAATCTCCGTTCTCGACTCGTATCACCTCCTGGAGATCGCGATCGAACATGTGCACTTTGATCCCACGATCTTGAAGATACCTAATTCCCTTCCTATCAACAGCTGGATCCGGGTCTTCAATGCCGACCCAAACCTCCTTCATCCTCGTTAGTGCGATCCGCTCCGCGCAACCCAGCTTAGGGTGTTTGCGTGCACCGGGAGCACATGGCTCCAGAGTGGTGAATAGAATCGACTGATCAAGCCGGCGATCAAAGTTCTTTCGTTCCAACAGTGTGTACTCGGCGTGGTCTCCGTCGCGAAGTTCTCCTCGAGTTGCCGTGACGACGTTTCCGTCTGGTGACCAAAGAACTGCGCCGACCTTTGGACATGCCTTTTCATCTTGTCGACGCTCTGAAATCGATTGCTTCATGACTTCGACCGCTAGCTCCATCATCTTGCGGGGTTCAAGTTTGGCCATTAATTGAATTCCCCCTTACACATCCTACATCATTCACCCGCAATTCCCCGGAAATCAGCTTCGGCAGTAACGTGTCACGAAGGGTTGCAAGACTTTTGGATTCGTGCTCTTTCGTCAATATCTGTCGAAATAAAGGTTCAGACATGTGCTCGAACCGGTGGATCACATCTTGTGGAGCCAGAACTACCCTTGATGCTTGAAATGTGCTGGTTGTAATGGTGTCGAAGACGGAGCCGTGCGCGGTCTGAACAAGATTGTCCATGACCTGGCGAGCTTTGCAGTATAAGGCGAAGTTACACTCAAGAGTCGAGCGAAGCGCGTAACATGTCTGGTTCATGGCAATATCCGTACCGAACAGTGTCAGTCGACCCGTAGTTGCGCCACGAGCTACCACTACCGTTGAAAATGCTGGAATGATCTGTGTCGCGCTATTTTCTAATCCCAGCTTGGTGATGGCTCGTTCCGTAGAGATTAGATAGCAGCTGCCACACTGCGAAACATCCTTTGCGCTCGCCCAAGGGATACTGCCATGCCAATATTCTGGCCGGTCCGTTCTTGGCGTACCACCGCTCAACAACTGCGCCTGCTCCAGGAGTGACCCAACCGTCCACCCCCTCGGAATCTCCCCAAGGTCCGAGTCCTCAAAGGAGTCCGGGAATAGGTCTGCAATGTGGCTCGGCAATCCGGTGTCGCGGCCCTCTGATTTTGCACGAACGGGGTCGAAGTCAACAAACCACGACTTAAACAGCGCTTTCGCTATTGCCTCCAGAGTCTCATTCATCTTGCGATTCAGCTTGATCTTGTGGCTTATTGCATCAAGAAAGCCTGCAATTTGTACCTGTGTCCGGAGAGGCGGAAGCGCGATTTCGAGTTCAGAAATTTGGTCAAAGGTGATTTGGGGAAACGTCCCAGATCTTGATTCCGCCAAGTGTTGCAGCCAATGCGTTGTTTGAGAGCAAGTGAGAAAGTGATAGAGAAATCGAGGGACAACTTTGTCTTTCCGTGAACGAATGACCATTAGTTTGGTAGAAACGACATAGTCCTCTGCATCACTGTCAACATACGCCCAGCGACCATTCGCCGGTCTAATCTCGCTCATTAATATGTCTTCACGCATGATCGATTTTTTTGCCTGTCCGGGCCAAGTTCGCACTTCAGAATAAATGCTATGCACTATCTCTCCGTTAGACACGTCTGACGTATTGAGGAATATTAGTCGGTCCTTTGAACGTTTGTGTGTTTCGGATATTGAGTCAGCAACTTCACCGACGGTCACTGTCGCCCACTTAGTCACCACAGCCAAGCTCTTTCAAGTTTGAAGCGATGGCAGAGTCAAATTTCTCGGCGTCCTCCCGGAGTTTTCGGAGTCCCGCAGTGAGTCGCCTCATCTTTTCTTCAAACGGCTCACTATCGTCCTCTTTGGCTTCTGTTCCCACATACCGGCCCGGCGTTAAGACATGCCCGTGTTTGCGGATTTCATCTATTTTCGTCGCCTTGCAGAAGCCGGGGGCATCAGCGTATCCACCCGATTCCTTATCGCCTCGCCAGGCATGGTAAGTACCCGCGATTTTCGCAATTTCCTCGTCCGAAAGTTCACGATGCACCCGATCGATGAGTGTGCCCATCTTTCGGGCGTCAATGAACAACGTCTCTCCGCGTCGATCACGAAATCTTCCGTTTTTCTTGGTGCGAGAAAGAAACCAAAGGCATACGGGAATTGGTGTGGAATAGAAAAGCTGGCCCGGCAGTGCCACCATGCAATCGACGAGATCGGCTTCAATAATTGATTTTCGAATCTCGCCTTCACCCGATTGATTTGACGACATCGAACCATTGGCGAGTACGAATCCGGCAAGGCCAGTCGGTGCAAGGTGATATATGAAGTGTTGCACCCAAGCGAAGTTGGCGTTTCCAGCAGGTGGGACGCCGTAGACCCAGCGTTTATCATCTTTCAGCAACTCACCACGCCAATCGCTGTCGTTAAATGGTGGGTTGGCCATTACGTAATCGGCTTTCAGATCGGGGTGTTTGTCATTGTGGAATGTGTCACCGTGGCCGATCTGTGCATCAATGCCCCTGATGGCCAGATTCATCTTCGCGAGTCGCCAAGTGGTATAGTTGGATTCCTGCCCATAGATCGCGATATCGCCGATTTTGCCGCTGTGAGCTTCGATGAACTTCTCGCTGCTAACAAACATTCCACCAGAACCACAACAAGGGTCGTAAACACGGCCTTTATAGGGCGCAAGAATCTCGACCAATACGCGAACAACCCGAGACGGCGTGTAGAACTGGCCGCCACTCTTGCCCTCGGCACTGGCGAAACGTGCCAGGAAGTACTCGTAGACACGACCCAACGTGTCCTTAGCTCGATCGGCTGTACCGCCAAGCTCAATATTACTAACTAAGTTGATAATTTGGCCGAGTCGCTGCTTGTCAAGTCCCGGTCGACCATAGTCCTTTGGAAGGACACCTTTGAGCGATGGATTATCACGTTCTATGGCAGTCATTGCGTCATCAACCGTCTTGCCGATTGTCGACTGTGGTGCATTCGCTTTCAGGTGCGACCAGCGGGCCTCCTTTGGCACCCAGAATATGCTTACTGCACGATACTCGTCGGGGTCTTCCGGGTCCGCACCTTCTGCCTTTTTGTCTTCCAACTCGGCGTGCTTGGCTTCGAATGCGTCCGAGATGTATTTGAGGAAAATCAGTCCAAGGACAACGTGCTTGTATTCGGCAGCGTCCATGTTGTTTCGGAGCGCGTCTGCCATTTGCCAGAGTTTGGCTTCATATCCAAGATTAGCGCCGGTGTCCTTAGTCCCTTTATTCGAATTAGTCGTCTTTCGTGCCATTGTTGCCCATGTTCTTCTCAAAATGTGAATTAGTCATTCAAAGATGAATGCCTTGAAAGTCGATGATACACCCTTTCAAAAGCAAGTGATGCCTTTGGTTATGATCTAAATTAGCTATCTGCTGCATCCTGTCAAGCGAAAGGTTCAGCGACGGCGGCAAGCGGTCAGCGGTCCCAGATTGGCAATCTTACTGGGCCGTCCCCTATATGATTTCCAACATTGCTTTAGCTCGATCAATCTCGCCAATATCGATAGTACTCGTTAGCTATGACACCGGAAGAATCGGGGCCGGTGCAAGGCGTCTCCCTGGAAGAAATTGCAGGTTTGCCATGCGATGCCTACATGAGACCGGCAGAAATGAGTGCCGGGCTGGATTGCTTAAGCAGTTTGGTTCCGGTTTGAACAAGCTCAAGGATGTACTGCGCCCTGTCGGCTTGTTGTCTGGGCGACATAGCGGGAAGGCTCTTGGACAGTTTCGCGGCCGTGGCGATGAGCTCTCGTGCGTAGGTGACTTGGTTTACTGCTTGGGCGATCTCCGAGCTTTGGGCAGTTCGTGATGCAATCGGTTGTGCGATGGCGAGTGGCGTTACTGCTTGCATAGTGGTTCCTCTTGTCTCTAGATTAGTGGCGGTGATGCAATCGAAATATAAAAGTTCAAACTCTAAGAGTTTCAATTATTATTATTGATATTAACCGTCTGCGTCATAAATCCTTCCCTACTGGATGTATAGTCGTCCATCGATATCACTTTTAATGCAGATATGCGTATTTCACGATTTATTTTGTTGACAAGTTTGAGGGCGTCGATGATGTTGGAGTCGCTGATAGCAAGCAGTGATTAGCGTGTGCGGCGTGTTTCGAAAGAGGCGTGCCGCCGCGCTGAAAGCCTCAACCGGCGCAACGATGGTGCGCTTCAAGTTCAAGACCGTTAAACCTTCGGAGGTAATCACACCATGAAGGTTCTCACCATAGACCCCACAGCGGGCAAGTTCCTAAGCAGAGATTCACAGGCATTTTGGAGAGGTGCAAGCCGGACATTTGAGCCAACGCTTGAGACGGTGATGCGCTCGGAGTTGGCGAACCGGTTGGCAAAGAAGCATAATCTGGACAGGGATATGCTGACGGAGTTGGAGGATGAGCGCGATACGGGCGCGCTGCTGAGAATCGTCGATAATGATCCGGATTTGACGGCGGAGGAAAAGCAGCAGCTGCGAGCGGGGCTGACACCGGTCACGATGCCGGGGACCAACAAAGTTGCAAAGCACACCGGCAGCGCTGAACAACGGCGAATGACGCAAGAGCAGTACGATACCCTGAAGGCCAGCAAGGGTGCGATCAAAAGCGGTGAGGCGACCAAGGCGGCGGCGACGCAAGAGGTCCTCGAGAGTTTTCAGGCGCAGACGCGGCGTATTCCTGCGGATGCGCAGGACCGATTCGCAACCTACCTGTCGATTAAATCTCCGACCAAGGCTGATGTGGACGCGTTGAAGGATGATCTGAAGATGCACTTCGATAAGGTCAACGCTACACCGCCAAAGCAATCAGATGCGGAGGTCAAAAGGCAGATTCGCAGTCAAGTGCTGGATCTCGGCGAGAATGATTTTGACAAAGGGCTGGAGCGTGCAAAGGCGGACGATCCCGAACTCTATCGCAAGGCACTCAATTACGGAGTCAAAGGCTCTGGCAGTGGTTCCGCTAACCGTGCGGCTGATCAACCCAAGACGAGCAAGGAGCTTCTGGACAAAGCCTATGGGGACTATCGCGCTTCGATGAAGGACGCTGACGAGCTGGAAGTTATCGCAAAGCTGGTCGGTGCGGAGACTCCGGCCGGAGCCAAGCGGTCGTTTCGTGAGTACCTCACCGAATGGCTGCCAAATGTCGGGCGCGTGTTCAATGCTGAAGTGGCTGACTCAATGGAGGGTGCGCTTAAGGGTGCTCAGCCGTCTACGGGTGCCCCTGCTGGTGGCAAAGTAACGGGAGCGAATGCACCGGCAGCTGGTGGGTCGCAAGTGCCCGATGAGTTAGTGGAACGGGCGCGCCAGGCGTTGGAGCGTATTGAGAGACAGAT
>CAZQBX010000089.1:0-11817 GCA_964592145.1 uncultured Ignavibacteria bacterium | reverse complement strand
GCCCTGACTCGAATGCTCGGTATTCCGGTACGGTCACTGACTAAAGCAAGTATCGATCAAGGAGCCTTGCCGGTGGAGAGCGCGCATCTGCTCGTACCGGCGGCGCTGGAAATGCCGTGGCGGTCGAAGCCGCTTGAGCTGCTGCCGAGAGAGTATCGCAGAGCGGTTAACGAGCGGCGGTTATTCCATGGGGCACTGATGGTCGGCGGTCTGGCGGTATTGATGACTGTATTGATGGTTGCCATGCAATACGTGCAATTACACAAAGCGGAAGACGCCAGAGTCGATCTGACTAACACAATGTCGCGTCTACAAAATTCCGAAGCCTATCAGGGTGTCGTTCTGATGCAGACCCAAAGCGCGGCCTGGCAGATGCAGTTGGCGCAGTTGCGCGGAACCAGCTTTGCACACTCGGAATTCCTTCGCGCTTTGAGCCAACTTACTCCCGACGGAATATTCCTTACCGACCTGCAATTGCAGATAGTCCAAAATGAGCAAGGCGTGCAGGTTGCCGCAGTCTCAATGAGCGGATTTTTGGGCCGAACGGAGCAGTATCCGGAAGTTGCCTTGAGCCGCTACGTCAAGACATTGCAGGAACAACCGGTAGTGAAGCGAATCCATCTACAGAATCAAACCTACGAAAACATCGATAACGACCGAAGGCTGCGCTTCACGATTGTGTTGGAGGCAGCCGCATGATGAACGAACTCCGCAAGAACCGTATTGCGATCGTGCTCGTTCTGGGGATGACGGTTGCGGCAGGCATATTCTATTCTATGTACTTGCCGGGACGGTCCCATTTGACGTTGCGGCAGAGTGAAAACGCGGCGCTGCTGCAAGAGATTGACGGTCTGACAAATTTCCTTCGCGCAGCGGAGTCGACCAATCTGTTTGCAGCCTCGCTGGGAGGCGAACGCACGGCGACGCTCAATGAGATTTACTCGATTGACTCACTCGAATTGTTTATTGACGACCTCACAGCTGGCCTTGAAGCGATGGGTATGTCAGATGTTCATATTGCGCCGGTGATCGATGATTTGCTGGCGCCGCCGACGATTGAGCTCGATGGGGTGAAGCTGGCGCAACTTAAATTTGCGGTCGAAGCCAGCGGCGGATTTATCGACGGCGGAATGGCATTGGAAGAGATTGAGCGACTGCGCTACTACGTAGCAGTGCCAACTTTGTCGATCACACATGACGATGGCGGTGCTTCGGCAGTCGTCTGGAGCTTCGTCTTGCAAGCACATTTCCGGACAGGGGGCGCAAATGGTCGCTGAAGCCACGCGCAAGAGGATAGTCTATGTCATCTTCGTCGGCGCGGTCATTTATGGCGCCGTGAACTTTGCCGGCCGTGGTGGAGGCGACGGAACCGATGCATCGGTACCGACTATTGAACCACTGGCGACTGCGAGTGTCGGCAGTTCGATTGCCGTTGACTCGGTCAAGGGAAGAAATTACGAGTGGAAACGAGATCCATTTGCTTTTGGCAGGTCGACCTCGTACGGCGAGAAGGTGGAAACCCAGATTACGCGATTAAAACTGGAAGCCATTTCAGAGGCGAACGGTCACTTGATGGCGATCATTAACGGCAGATTGCTTACCCGGGGCGAGACTGCGGAAGGCTGGACGCTCGTGCGGCTGACCAAGTCCACAGCGACACTTGAGCAGAACGGCAAGGAAATTCTGTTGCAGATGGATAACTGAGGGAAGGACAGTATATGAAACGGATTTCATTCGCCGTGATACTGCTGTTGGTTGCAGCGCTCGGCACGACCGCAATAGCTGACGACACGGTTCACGCGTTCCTGAATAATCGCGTATCGCTGTCGCTGGACCGTACCGACGTTGAGGCAGTAGTCCGGATGCTGGCAAAGCAGAACGGATTTAATGTCGCGATCACGGGCGAGGTCAGCGGCGAGGCGTCGATGATTCTCAATGACGTTCCCTTGCATGAGGCTCTGGATGCGATACTGCTGTCGAACAACTTGTCGTGGTACATGAAAGAAAACTTGATGGTTGTGAAGCCTGCGGGTTTTCTGGCGACCGATGAACGCGTCACGGCACTTGTACGCCTTAAGCATGTTACCTGCGAAGAAGCGAAATTGGCAACCGGTCATCTGCTGTCGTCCGGCGGCAAACTCGAGGTACTGACGGAAGGCGCTGATATATCGACGCGCCGGTCAACGCCTTCAGTGCTGGCCGTTTCGGACCGCGGCGATATTGTCGCACAAATTCAATCAGTGATTGCCGAACTTGATCGGCCACAGCCGATGTTGAACATCTCAGTAAAGCTGGTTGAAACGAATCTATCGCAAGACGACAAGATCGGCCTGAACTGGCCGGAGTCGTATCCGATGATTTTTGGCGGACTGCCGGACGCCGAGGGTGAAGGCGCGACGCCACTCGCTTCGCATCCGCTTGACGGCGGCCGCTGGACGTGGGGAACCTTTGCGGCCTCGAGTGTATCGGCCGCGCTGGATTTGATGATCAAGTCGGGGCATTCGAAGTTGCTGTCCGATCCGAATCTGACGACAGCTTCGAATCGTCCGGCCGAGATTGCGATTACGACGACCATTCCGATTCAGACGTTGAACCGATTCACCGAGGGCGCCGTGATTCAGGACATCGTTTCATTTCAGGATCTGGATGTTGGCATTACGTTGAAAGTCAACGGGCGGGTGACTGATGGCGGGTACATCTCGCTCGATGTCAATCCGGTGATTGAGGAAATCACCGGCTATACCGGACCGGCGGACAATCTGCGGCCAATAACTTCGAATCGCTCGGTGAATACCAATGTCCGGGTCAGGGATGGCGAGACGCTGGTGATCGGCGGATTGATCAAGAACTCCAAATTCGAAACGATCAAGAAGTTTCCGTTGCTCGGATCAATTCCGGGGATCGGCCGCATATTCCAGCATCGGACGACGCATGATGAGAAGACGGATTTAAGTATTCTGATTACACCGTCGATTGTCGTGGAGAATTAAGGGGAGCGGCGTTTAGCCGCCGAGATATGCCCGTTTGACCTGCTCATTTTCGAGCAGGTTTGCCGCAGTGTCACTCATCACGATCTTGCCCGTTTCCAGAACATAAGCTCGCTTGGCGATCTGCAGGGACTTCCGCGCGTTCTGTTCGACCAGCAGAACGCTGATCCCGCGCCGATTGATTTCGGTAATAGTCTGGAACACTTTCTCCACGATGACAGGCGCAAGGCCCATTGAGGGTTCGTCGAAGAGTAACAGCTCGGGTCCGGCCATGAGGCCGCGCGCGATGGCGAGCATTTGCTGTTCACCGCCCGATAGTGTACCCGCCAATTGGGTGCGCCGCTCGCCGAGAATTGGGAAGAGGCGGTACATTTCGGCGATTCGGTCTTTGATCAAATTATTGTCGTCTTCGGTGTACGCACCGAGTTCGAGATTTTCCAGCACAGATTGTTTGGCGAAAACTTTTCGGCCTTCGGGAATCTGCAGGATTTTTTTGCGGGCGATTTTCCAGGCCGGGAGTTTGTCGATGCGTTCACCGGCGAAGCGGATTTGGCCTTCGCGCGGATGCAGAACGCCAGAGATGGTGTTGATGAGTGTAGTCTTGCCGGCTCCGTTGGCGCCAATGATGGCAAGAATCTCACCTTTGTCCATCTGCAGGGAGATGCCTTTCAACGCGGCGATCTGCCCATAGAAAACCTGTATATTGTCGACTTCAAGCAACATACTTCATCACGATCCGAGATAAGCCTCAATGACCTTGGGGTTGGCGGTGACTTCGGAAGGAAGTCCTTCGGCAAGTTTGACGCCGTAGTCAAGGACGACGACGTTGTCGGATAGCGACATCACGACATTCATGCGATGCTCGATAATCACAACGGCGATGCCGCTGGCCCTGATCTTTCGCACCAATTCCACCAGATCATTGCACTCGCTGGGATTCATTCCGGCTGTGGGCTCATCGAGCAGGAGCAAAGAAGGATCAGTAGCAAGAGCGCGGGCAATTTCAAGTCGGCGTTGGGCGCCATAGGGAAGATTGCGGACGATGTCGTTGCAGTGTTTCATTAATCCGACAAATTCGAGCCACTTGCAGGCAGAGTCTTCGATTTCCTTCTCTTCCTTTCTGAAGGCCGGTGTTCGCAGGAGAGCTGCGAAAAGTTCGGAGTTGGTCCGGCAATGACGCCCGACCATGACATTTTCGAGGGAAGTCATGTCGGAGAAGAGCCGGATATTCTGAAATGTGCGCGCGATTCCGAGTTTAACGATGTGATGTGACATTAGTCCGGCAATGGGCCGCTGCTTAAAGAAGATTTGGCCATGGTCGGGCTGATAGACGCCGGTGACGACATTGAAGAAGGTTGACTTGCCCGCTCCGTTGGGACCGATAAGACCGATGACTTGATTCTCTTCGACGGTAACGCTCAAGTCGCAAAGGGCCTTCAACCCGCCAAAACTTTTGGAGACGCCGCGGACTTCGAGAATCATCGACTACTCTGCCTCGACCGGTTTGAGTTCGAGTGCGCGCCTCTTTGAAGGCAACAATCCTTCCGGGCGGTAGATGATAGCAATAATCATGATGATGCCGAAGAGCAGCATGCGGTAATCGACGAAGGCGGTGCCGAGCGAAGCACGGAGCACTTCGGGCACTGCCACAAGCAAGATGACACCGAGAATTACGCCGGCGATGTTGCCCATGCCGCCGATCACGAGCATGGCGACAATCAGAATGGATTCCCAGAATGTGAACTGCTCCGGCGAGACAAATCCGTTCCAGTGAGTGTAGATCGCGCCGGCAACGGCGCCGATGATGCCAGAGATTGTAAAGGCAACGGCTTTGACGCGGGCGACATTGACGCCGGTTAAAGTCGCGGCGAGTTCATCCTCACGGATGGCGACCAGCGCGCGACCGAGGCGCGAGTGTTCCATACGATAGCTGATGAGTATGGCAATCAGCAGGAAGGCGAGAATCAGATAATAGAAATGGATATTCTCGGTGAACTTGAAACCGAAGACGCTGATGTCGAGGAGTTTTTCTTCGACGCGCGGGAGTCCCTTGGGGCCATTGGTAATTGGTTCGAGGTTGACCAAGACCAAACGAACAATTTCACCAAAGCCCAGCGTGACGATAGCCAGATAGTCACCGCGCAAGCGGAGCAACGGCGCACCGAGGCCAAGACGAATGAGACCACCGACGATGATGACGATGGGGAGTCCGAGCCAGAAGGGGATCCCAGCGATACTTGCCAGCGCGGCGGTGTAGGCGCCGATGGCATAGAAAGCAATGTATCCCAGGTCGAGCAGACCGGTGTAACCGATGGTGATATTCAGGCCAACACCGAGAATGCAGTAGATGCCGACCAATCCGGCGACGCGAACGGCATAGAAATTGCCGGCTTGGTTCATGAGTATCGGCAAAATCAGAACACCGATTATGCCGATGGCGTAGAGAATTGATTTGCGGGTGATCTTCATATCTTCTCGGTGACGGCTTCGCCCATGATTCCAGTTGGTCTAAAGATCAGTACAAAGATCAGAACGAGAAACAAGATTACGTCTTTGTAGGCTGATGAGATGTACCCGACCGACATGGCCTCGATGATGCCGAGCAGGAATCCGCCGATCATTGCGCCTTTGATGTTGCCGATGCCACCAACGACCGCGGCCGTGAAAGCTTTCAGGCCGGGGAAGAATCCCATATTGAACTTGATGCTGCCGTAATACATCCCATTGAGCACGCCGGCCAGACCACCCAAGGCGCCGCCGATAAGGAAGGTAACCGTGATAATCAGATTGACGTTAATGCCCATGAGCTGGGACACCGTATGATTCTGCGCCGTGGCGCGCATCGCCTTGCCGAGTTTCGTGCGATTGACGAACAGCTGCAGGGCAATCATCGCAATGATGGCGAGCAGAAAAATCGAAATCTGCAGTGAGTTGACCTGGATGCCAAAGAAATCAAAGTGCATGATATCCGATGATTGCGGATACGGGTACGGCTGTGATTGCGCGCTGACGCCGACCTGCATAATGTTCTGCAGGAAGATCGAAACGCCGATAGCAGAAATCAGCGGGGTCAGGCGAGACGCACCGTATAGACGGCGATAAGCGATGCGTTCGACGAGTATTGCCAGCAGACCGGCGCCGACAATCGATGAAACAAAGACCAATGACAGATGCAGGGGAACGACATTTTGAATTGACAGCGGCAAGAAGGTGAGCGCCCAGAATCCGATGTAGGCGCCGACCATGAAGATTTCGCTGTGGGCGAAGTTGATCATCAGCAGGATGCCGTAGACCATGGTATAGCCAAGCGCAAACAGCGCATAGATGCTGCCGAGTGTGATGCCGTTAATGAGCTGTTGAAAGAACATCGACTGGTCTGCTCAACAACCGTGATTAATCGACATAGACAAACTTGCCGTTGGTGACACGGTAGATCGTAATCGTTTTGTTGCGCGTATCGCCGATTTCATCGAAGCTGGACTCGCCGAGAATACCGGTGAAGTTGATTCCGGCGACTGTCGCAATCAACGAATCGCGATTGGTGCCGACCTGCTTTAAGGCTTCGAGAATGATCTTGACAGCCTCATATGTGTACGGGTCGTAAGGCTGCATGTCATCGTTGGGGTAAAGACGTGCGTAGTCGTCGATGAATTTCCGCGCGGCGGGGAGTTTCTCCGGCGGAAGACCGGTCATTGATGAGAGATCGCCTTCGGTGGCTGGTCCGCCGATGGTAATATACTCGGGAGTCAACACGCCGTCGCCGGAGAAGACCGGAATGGCAAGGCCGAGTTCTTTGGACTGCTTGGTAATCAGTCCGCATTCGGGGTGCATGCCGCCGAAATAGATTATCTCGGGGCCGGTCGATTTGATTTTGGTGATCAGGGCTTTATAGTCTTTTTCGCCGACGTCGATGCCATCAAAACTCAATACAGGTGCGACGCGCGACTCGAATTGGGTTCGGAACTGCTCGGCAAGCCCGAGGCCGTACGCGGTCTTGTCGTGAATGACGGCGACTTTCTTATATCCAAGCGAATCGACCACGAAGTCGGCAGCGAACGGACCCTGAACGTCATCGGTTGTACAAAGACGGAAAACATTCTTGAGACCTTGCTGGGTCAGCTTGGGGTTGGTTGATGCCGGGGTGATCATCAGGACGTTCTTTTTGGCATAAACCTGGCTGGCGGGAATCGAGCAGCCGCTGTTAAGGTGGCCGACGATGCCGATGATGGTCGGGTCGGAAATGATCTGATTAGCAACTGTGACCGCTTCCTTAGGGTCGCCGCGATCATCGAAGGCGGCAAACTGCAGTTGATATTGCGGGAAGAGATTCGCAGCGTTGGCTTCATCGACAGCCATTTGCGCAGCGCGCTTCATTCCCTGGCCGTGGGCGGAAATATCGCCGGTCAGCGGAGCGACAAGCGCGACCTTGACAACCTGGGGACCGGACTGGCCGCAGCTTGCGATTAACATGGTCAGAATGGACAGAATCAGAAGCAGTTTGCGAATCATTCTCAAGTTCTCCTCATCAAATCATATTTGCCGGAAGCAACTTCTTGGTTTGTCGTACCGACAGTTCTACGCCTTCGAGTGCGAGAGGCAGACGATGGGCGACAATTGGCAATGCGAATCAGCTATCGATGCAAAATGTCCAATTGAGCGGGCGGTGTCAATGATTTAATTGATGCTGCGCAGCGGCTGCTATTTCTTGATTAATTGGAAAAGGCTTTGACCGTCGAGTTCGCCGGGTGAGGCTATGCCCATCAGGTCAATCAAGGTTGGCGCGATGTCGACAGTTTGGGTGCGAAGGTCGGATGACGAAGTCTTGACGACAGGACCGTAGAAGATTATCGGGACATCGGTGTCGTAGCAGTAACAACTTCCGTGGGTCGAGCCGGTGCTGTTGCGATCGACGATGTAGTTTTCCTTGAGCCGGTACATAACATGGGCGGTGCGCCCGTCGAAGTAGTTATTGCGAAACTGCTGCAGATACTGACGCGGTGATCCGCCCGAGGCCGACATTTCAGCGGTCGTATAGGCGTCGACGACGTACGGGATCTTTTTCAGCTCCGCGGCGATGGCGTCCTGCACAGCCGGTTTGCTTTTTCCGTTAACGGTGGCTTCGCTATAATCGAGAAAGACACCGCGGTCAATGCGGCGAATGGGGTTGTTTTTGAGGCCGAGCAATTCAGCGGCTTCAGATCCGGCGTTCATGATTGCTGCTTTGAGAGAGTCGGGGTGAATGCGACCGGCGTCGATGCCTTTCGCCTTGCTGTATTCCGGTAAATCCATTGCGCCGTGATCGGAAGCGAGCACGATGGAATATTGGCCCACTCCGACCGTTGAATCGAGTTCGGCGAAAAATTCGCCGAGGTACGAATCGAGGCGCAGGTAGTAGTCCTGGACTTCCTGACTACGCGGACCATAATAATGGCCGATGTAATCTGCCGCCGAGAAGCCGATCATCAACAAGTCGACGAATTCATCCTGCCCGAGTTGTTCGGCGCGAATCAACTCGCGGGCATAACGCAAGAGGAGATGGTCAGCAAACGGCGTCGCGAGCAGGTTGTCATAGAAGATTTTTCGATCATCATTTTCGCGCGGGGCAAAGTTGTGAGGGAAGACAATATCCTTGCCGTCGGCTTCGTTGACAACGCTATCGGGTCCGGAGAAACGATAGTCGGCCAAGGGTGCAAATCTATCCCAAATGCCGGAGTAGTAATCATCGGCAACGCGATAATCATTAAGATCCGCCAGCCATTGGGGATAGACGGCAGTATAGAAGAGCGAAGTAATCATTGTGCCGTCAGCAGAGTTGTACCAGTAAGCTCCGTCAGTACTGTAACTGCCCATCGCGATTGCAGCGCGATCTTTTAACGCCAGTGAGTAGACTTTGGATTCGGGCTGGTTGCGATTGAGCCAATCGGCGATGCCGCCGGAACGAAGATTGATCGGAGAACGGCCTTCAAGAAGTGAATTGCCGGAAATTGTCGCAGTGGAATCCTCGACACAATAAACCAATCTGCCGAGAGAATCATCGAACCAACTATTGGAAACAATACCATGGCGACTGGGGTAAGAGCCGGTGGCAATGGTAGCATGACCGACTGCGGTTTCAGTGTGGGCGTGATTATGAAAAGCGTTAGTAAAGACGAAACCGTTGTGAGATAAACGGGCCAGTCCGCCGATGAAGAGACTATCGAAACGAGTGAGATAATCGGTGCGCATCTGGTCAACGACGATCAAAAGGACCAGCTTGCCGCCGGATGAAGTTGCGGACGACTGCGCGCTCGCCGGATTCGACAAAATTGCGGCCGTGAGCAGCGAAACCGCCAGGACGATTCGCGTGAGAGTTCTCATCGGAAGGAAATTAATCATTTCCAGCCGTTAATGCAAAGTGAGAATTAGGTTAGGATGGCGACGGATTCAACTGCGGAGGACTTGCCACTTTCGCAAGGCGAGAGTGGTGATGATCAATATTGACGTAATCCCGCTCCAGAGCAGCAAGCTGGGCTGGATGCCGGCGTATGTGACACTGCCGGTGAAATCGCACATTGGTGTTTTATTGAGCGGGCCAACATAGAATATGAGAGTATAGAGGACCTCGAAGAGCTTGCGCCCTCCGGTGATGACGCCACCGGCTATTGCCAGCGAAGGAATGAACATTGCACCGATCAGCCAGTGGGCGAGCAGGTCAAAGTCACCTGTGATCAGGGTGCGAATGCCAATAAAACCACCAATGACAATAGCAATCGAGAATCCAGCGAGCCATTGCATTGATAGTTGTGCCCAGATCCCGCCGGGAGTGGATTGCACCAATTGGCGCGTATCGAATAGTTGATCGCGGCAACCCATGGCCGACCAGATAAGCAGGGGCCAGAACCATGCGGCGGCAAGTAGGAACTTGTGTGAGATAGCAAATGGAGTCAGCATTCCGGCAACGAAGATACCGGCGGCGACAAGATACCACCATTTCGAGACGCCGTTGAGGGCGATGCGAAGCTCGGCGTTCAACAAACGAAGCGGGGTGACCTTTAGCGTGCGAGCTGCAAGCGGAGTCAGTGTCGTGATTCGCTGAGATTCAAGGGACGTTGCATCAGCGACAGGGGGCTTTTCAGAAATCGAAGACTGTTGCTTACTGCGAAACCACCTTCTGGCTTTTCCGGGTTCTTCGTCAAAGCGTCGAAATAGTGAGGCACTAACCGAGACTACGCCAATCGAGATAATCAGGAGCACCACGCGGCCGACCAGGAACGATGGTGACCAGTGCGGTCCGCTCCAGAAGAAGGTTTCGAGTTGCGGCGGTCCGGAAAGAGTGAAATTGAATCCTAGCGAGTGAATACCTTCCCAGGGAACGTAAGATCTGAATGCGGCAGAACAGCCGTCCATCATTTGATTCCAGAGATAGCTGATGCCGAAGAAATCAAGAAGCGGGGTGACCTGCTTGTTGTTCATGCCTCCGGTGACGATAGCGAAGACCCAGAAGCAATAGAAGATCACGTTGCCGATGCCGCCGCGCAGGAATCTTACACAATCGAAGAGAATCGCAAGCGCGGCGATAAAGATCATTACCGGTGCGATGATGAGGAGGTAAGGTGCGAGCAGATCGAGAATTTTGATCGCGCGGTCTTCATTGCGGGCAAATTGCAGGATAGCAGAAGTCAACGCAAGAGTGAGAATCATCGACAGCAGTACCATGACGTTCCCGCCAAATTTGCCGGCAAGGTAGGTGAGATTGTTGATGGGCGATGACGCGAGCAGTTCGTGTGTCTTCAGCCGACGTTCGCGATTTACCGCGCCCTTGATGAAGTAGAACCCGACGAGTGACAAAATTACCACTGTCATCAAAGTAACCTGACTTGAGACCCAGGCCGAATTGTAGAGACCACGATAGACGTCGAAACGAACCGTAGTGTAAGGTGCGCCTGCAGCCGGGATGAACAAGTAAGTGGCATAGGCGATGAGTACGAGGAACACCCAAAACGAATAGCGGCGCGAGCGTTCGCGGAAGTCGGCCAAAGCGATGGCCCAGATTGTTGAGAGGCCGGTGGTCATACTGCTGCTAAGCGATCGGCGGAGATGGCGAAGAGATAGGCATCTTCAAGCCCCGGTTCGGCCGGGACGGAATCACTCGATGGCCGCTCTCCGGAAACGATGCGTACGGCGAGACCACCGGATGTTCGGTTCATCGAACTGACAAGAAACTGACTGCGGATCTGCGCGACAGCTTCGCCGGCAACAGTCCAAGACCAGACCTTGCCGCGGACGGAGGCTACCAATTCTTCCGGCGTGGCGTAGGAGAGCAATCTTCCCCCAGACATAACTGCGATTTTGTCGGCGGTGGATTCGACATCGGAGACGATGTGGGTCGAAAGAATCACCAGCCGGTCGCCGGAGAGATCGGTCAACAGGTTGCGGAAGCGTACACGTTCCTCGGGATCGAGGCCGACGGTTGGCTCATCGACGATGAGCAGGCGCGGATCGTTGAGCAGTGCCTGGGCGATGCCGATGCGCTGTTTCATACCGCCGGAGAAGCCGCCGAGGGGGCGTTTGCGGGCATCGAGGAGGTTGGTCATCACGAGCAGTTCTTCGATGCGCTTCTTGCTGGCAGTAAGATCAAGGCCTTTGAGTGCGGCCATGTAGTTGAGAAATTCGACGGCGTTGAGATTGGGATAGACACCGAATTCCTGCGGGAGATAGCCGAGTTCGGCGCGCAATGATTTCGGATGAGCGAGGATGTCGGCGCCGTTCCAAGAGACGGTTCCGGATGTCGGACGCTTGATGGTGGCGAGGATACGCATCAGGGTAGATTTGCCGGCACCGTTGGGGCCGA
>CAZQBX010000088.1:0-12186 GCA_964592145.1 uncultured Ignavibacteria bacterium | reverse complement strand
CCGCCAATCTGCGTGGAAATCGCCGAAGCCACCGTCCAGGACATGCTCGAAAACGAGTTGACGATTCCGTGCATTTCGTCTGGAACCGCTTCCATCATAAACCCTGTCGTCACCGGACTGCCCATATTCATCAGCGCCCCCCGAAACAAGAATGCCCAAAACGCCATGGACAAATCATTCGTAAGGCACAAAACCAGCATAAACGGAATTGACAGTAACTCGGTCAAGACTACCGTCTTGATGAAGCCCAGTCGCCTCTTGAGAATCGGTACCAGCATAACGGCAAACAGCATGACAATGCTCAATATGGAAAAATAGACTCCAATTTGGTTTGCATTGAGATGGAAACGCTCGCGAAAATAGAGGTTCAGAAATGGAATTATCAATCCCGCCCCGGTACCCAACAGCATGAACGGTATATTCAGTTTGAACAGCAATCGCCAGTTGGCTTTGAGTACCTTCCACGAAAATGCCCGCGCAACCTCTTCCGGCTCCGGTCGCTTTGCCTTGATGAACATGAATGGTATGATCGCCGTCAAACCTACAATCGAGGTTACCAGCATGGCATAACGATAAGCAACTATCTCCAAATCGGCCGGCGCCACCGAACTGCTGAAGTAAACCAGAAAGTAGTCGTGCAGGCTCCCTCCCATGTACGAGCCGATAATTGCCGCTACCATCCACAACGAATAATTGGCCGTGAATACCAGCATTCGCTCCCGCTCACTGCTGTTGCGCATGATAAACGGCGCAGCAATAATCCCGCGAATTGTTGAGAAGAAGCCGAAGAACAACCCGGCCGTCAGGATGATCACCTGCGAATCCGTGTGCCCCATCGCAAAAAACGCCAGCGCCATCAAAATCGTCGAAACGATCAGTATCGGCTTGATATGAAATCGCGCCGCCAGGTATGCTGCCGGCAAAGCCGCCAGTACACCACCCAGTGCGTTGAATGACAGCGTCCGGCCGATAAATGACTCGCCAAAGCCCAGGTCTTTGAGATACAAATTCATCAGCAGCTGCATCGACGCCACCAGCAGCCCCATCAACAGGCCGCCAAACAAGAACAGGTGAATATTGCGGGTGATGAGCTTTAGATCGATGATATAATCAGCGATGATTTTTCGCATTTCGATTAAACCAGTACCCCCCGGTGCAGATGTATGTCGATGGTCCGGTTATTTTGATCGGTCCGTCCAATGAGTCAATGCGAACTTGCAGCTTTCCGGCAGGCTCAATCACGGCAACATCACTGTCCAACAGCCCGTTGATTATGCCCGCCGCTACCGTCGAGGCTGCTCCGCTGCCGGATGCTGAGGTCTAGCCCACTCCCCGTTCCCAGATCCTGTGTTCAATACGTTTGCGCGACTTCACGACCGCAAATTCAACATTAGTTCGTTCTGGGAATCGGTTGTCAACTTCGACTTCGCGGCCGTATGCGCGCCAGTCAAAATCGAAATTGTCCACGAAGAACACGATGTGCGGATTCCCGACATTTACTGCCGTCCCGAACAACTCACCTGTGACCGTCTTGAACGGCTGATGTATGAAGTAGCGCGACCGTACTTTCATCGGCACATTCTTCGCTTGAAATTCCGGCGCCCCGATCGTCACAGTGCTGACAAGTTGTTCCGCCTTGTTCGAAGTAATGCGGACATCGTTGTTGCCAGTTGCCGATTCAATTGCGAACCGCTTCTGCTTGGCCTCCGCGCATGAGTAGATATGATGCGCAAGTATCCGCAATCCATTTCCTGAAATCTCCGCCTCTCCACCGTCGGCATTGAAGATGCGCATCACAAATCGTCCGCGGACCTCATCATAGACGACAACGCCATCCGCCCCAACACCGTCGTGGCGGTCGCAAATTGCCTTCACCATCTTCGGGATTTGCGCTGGAGTCAACTTGGAAAGACGCCGGTGTACGACGATAAAATCGTTGCCCAGCGCGCTGTATTTATGAAATGGTACCATCATAATCGACACTCCTTCATTCAAGTAATCCGGAGTATACGACTATTCCAGCCAATGTGAAAACGAGTTTTCATCAATCATCGCGGTGATTATTCCCCCTATAATCGGGAGTTGTTATGAGTGTGTCAGGAATTGTCATCTTGAGCGCAGCGAAAGATCTGCTCGCGTTACGTGACAGAGAAGACCCCGAGTGCGTGCGAATTTTCTGGATATACCTTAACAGTACTGCGACAGCACCCGTGCCAGGCGCTTGATCCCTTCGACAATATTCTCGGGACTCGACGAGGCGAAGTTCAGTCGCATCGTATTGTCACCACTGCCGTCGGGATGGAATGGACGCCCGTGAATGAATGCCACCCCCTGATGCACAGCCTGCTGGAAGACCATCGATGCCGACACGTTGTCCGGCAACTGAACCCACAGGAACAATCCGCCATCCGGATACGGCCAACGGATTGACGGCGGGAAATACTCCTTCATCGCCGCAATCATCGTGTCGCGTTTGAGGGCGTAGGCTGTGCGAATTTGCTCGATATGTGGATCAAGGAAGCCCCGCTTGAGGAATTCCGCGGCAATAAACTGAGTGAAAGTCGATGAATGGAGATCAACCGCCTGTTTCGCCTTTTCGATGATCTTGATCGCTGAGACCGGCGCACATATCCAGCCGACTCGTAAACCCGGCGAGATCAGCTTCGAAAACGTGCCAAGTTGGATAACCGCATCCCCGCCCAATCCGCGCAACGACGGCAACGGAGTGCCCGAGTAACGCAGTTCTCCATACGGATTGTCGTCGATCATCGCGATCTGATGCCGGAATACCAGGTTCATCAACGCTTTGCGGCGCTGATAGGAGAGTGTTATCCCTGAAGGATTTTGGAAATTCGGTACGACATAAATCATCTTGGGACGAAACTCTATGATTTTTTCTTCAAGCTGATCGATTATCATGCCGTCATTATCCATCGGAATCGGGGCATAACGCGCTTGATAGAAATTGAAGGCCTGCAGTGCTCCAAGGTAGGTCGGCAGCTCGGTAATGACATAATCACCCGGCTCAATAAAAACTCTGCCGATCAAATCCAGCCCCTGCTGCGATCCTGTCGTTATCAAGATGTTATCAGCCGTCACCGGCAATCCCTGGCGCGAAATGCGATGCGCAACCAACTCGCGCAATACCAGCTCGCCTTGAGAAATCGAATACTGGAGTGCCTTTGTACCGTGGTCAGTCAACACGCTGTCGACACATTCCTGGACCTGGTCTATCGGCAGCAGTTCCGAGGCGGGCAGCCCGCCGGCAAAGTTGATGATTCCCGGTTTGCTTGAGATCTTGAGCGTTTCGCGGATAACCGAAGCCTCCAACGAATTTGCTATCTTCGAAAACGGCCAGTTAAACACAGGTGTCGCTTTCTCCTTCTCGTCCAGAAACGTAACCATGACACCAATTTAGCATACATGGACTCTTCTGTCAAATAATAACTGCTCTCTGGAACTTAGTCTTCTTCTGACTTCAGTCCGCCCGCATGCTTTATTATCTTATCGCCAAACTTGCTCCGAAGATTGTGTATCGAGCGGTCCAATTGTTCCTTCCGTCGCTTCTCCTCGGCAAATAGCTCCAACTGTGCCAACTCGGTGAGATGCACAAGATTCGATGTTCTCACGCCAATCAACCTAACTCCCTTGTTGACAACCTGTTGGTTCGGAACAAGCGATGACGCCGTGTCGAGAATCTCACCATAGTCTGCTGTAGGTTTCGGCAAAGTATTATCGCGGGTGATCGTCTTGAAATCCGGATACCGCAGCCTGATTCCCACCGTGCGCGCCAGCCATTCGCCGCGATAAAGCCGAATCACCACCTTTTCCGCCAACCAACACATCAGCGAATGAATATGCTCCGGATCGTGCGAATTCTCCCCCAATGTCGTTTCATGCGACATCGACTTCTCGAAATGAGCCTCGTCGTGATCCGGCACATGCCGGTCATCCTCACCGCGAGCACGAGCTGCCAAAGTTTGCCCATGATCGCCAAGCAGCAGCTTAAGCGAAGCTGGATTCAGCGTCGCCAAATCCCCAATCGTCTTGACTCCGTTTTTGAGCAATCGCTCATAAGTCACCGGCCCGACGCCCCAGAGCTTGTCCACCAGCAACGGATACACCATCGACTCAACGCGGTCAGCCTCAATCACGGTCAACCCATCCGGCTTGTTCAACCCGCTGCCGAGTTTCGCCAGCAGCTTGTTCGGGGCAATACCAACCGTGCAGGTAATTCCGACCTCATCCCGTACCGCCTGTTTCACACGAAGCGCAACCTGTTCCGCGGGACCATGCACGCGTTCAGTTCCGGTGATGTCCAGAAACGCCTCGTCAATTGAAATCATCTCCACTGCCGGTGAGAACCGCAGAAGAATCTCTTCGATCAGACGCGATGCATGATGGTAAGACGAAAAGTCGCCATGCACAAAGATCGCCTCGCGACAGCGCCGATAGGCCTCCCCCGCCGGCATAGCCGAATGAATCCCGAACTTGCGCGCTTCGTACGATGCCGTCGAAACCACGCCGCGCCCGCCCGGACTCCCGCCGACAATCACCGGCTTGCCGCGCAGATGCGGATTGTTGCGCTGTTCAATAGCCGCGAAAAACGCATCCATATCAACATGCATTATGACGCGATGACCTGACATAGCTCCGCTTCTCCCCCATTGCAACATTAGACTGATTGTTGATTTCCGTCAATCGCTTTAGCTAGCGATTTCTGACGAACTTCTGTAGGGCAGGTCTCCTTAGAGACCTGCCAAAGCTAATTCGGTCAAATCACCAAAACCGAATATACCCGCGTTTGTCCCCCACCGGTACGGTGGTTCTTGTCTGACACCTATGAATCGGATCCGTAGGGGCGCAGTATACTGCGCCCAGTCGCTCCGTTAGGCGAGATCAGTTCTGCAGTGCAGGTCTCCTTAAAGACCTGCCAACACCAATCCGATCAATCTACTGGAGGCAATAATACCCGACGCCCTTTATGGCCATTGAAGCCGGAAACGTCCCATCCAGATGACCCTTGCGAAGCTCCACCAGAGCCGTATCAATCACCTCGTACGTGTAAATCGGACGATACCATTTTATAGGAATAAAGTAGCTGCTTACCAAAGTTGGTATTCCGAACAGCTCAAAATTCTCGACTGTGTGCCGCACCGTTAACGGCGAGAGAGCAAGCTTGCCCCCGATTAGATGATTTAGTCTCCCAATGTTCGACCGCTCCTCTAATTGTCCCAGCGAATCGCCTGCATTTGGATACCAAAATTCGATGTGCAAGGAATCGCCACGTTCAAACTCATAAACAACGTCTACTTCCATCACCGAGTCGCGGGGAACCAACATGTTGTAAAACGTGTCTGGTCTGGTGAACTGTGTCTTGACGATGATGCTATATGGCCCATGCGGCAGTGATAGCGTCACTTCCGAGGAATCGTCGGTAAACTGCGAGTGTGTAAAGCCGTTAATGTACTCGAAAATCAACTCCGCTCGAAACGCCCTTTCGGAACTGAATTTCCCAGGTCCTTCCATGTTATTCCAGAAGTCTCTAACACCACATCGCCAGCCGTTCACCCGTACAGATACATTGCTTGCCGGTCCCTCATTGATGGTCGTATAATTGTTCGTGATTTTGTCGCTGCAGCCGCCGATTGCTGCCAGCATGAGTACGAGCACTAACCACTTCATCGCACGCCTCTCTTGTTTCGCCTTTTTCATTATTTGCCCTCCGACAGTCAAATATTGCCTTCAATGTCTATGACTGTCATCAGGCTGATTTGTTTAACCGCGAAATAGAGAATTTGCCTCCCCTTACAACTCCACCCTCAAATTAATAAAATAACAATCCAGCGCCTTCAGTTCCTTCGCGACGCTCGGCTTGATCAAGTATAGCAAATCATACAGCGTCGTCCCGGCGCCAAGAAACACATGCGACTGCGCTTCACCATGTTGGTCATACTCGATTCCATAGCCGAGTCCGACCGACACCGTCTTCGGTGTGTAGGTCGTCCACCAGATGAAGTTGGCGAACTCCTCATTCTTGCTTGCGAGAAATTTGTTGTCGAATTTCCACGGCGGCTGCTTGACGGAAAACTTCATATCGAACTTGTTCGGATATTTGGCGTCGAGCAGCGCATATCCGATCCCGCCATAGTCGAGAACGAAATCACTGATGCCAAATCCTTGATCGGGATTGAACGCATCCATCGGAAATTCAACCAGCGTCAGAATGATCGCCGCCTGCAGTGCGCCATACCTGAGCTGTTTCTCCTCCGGCATCTTCAACATGCGAAAGAACCAACGGAATCCGTCCGTCAGTTTATAACCCGCATAGAAGTGGCTGATCTCATCCGTAAACGCCACATTGTCGTGCAGTTCGTTCTTGAGATGAAACTTCCCGTCCGGCGCGCCCCACGTATTCTCGAAATAGAAGTACGCTCCCGTACCCACGACCAGATTCCCAATTAACATGTTGCGATTGACATGCGACTTCCCCGCGCGGATTGAATCACCCGCAACTGTCTGCGCCGACACTGCCGAGTGGCTCGCACCCAGGACGGCACCTGCAATAAGCAGTTTTGTCAGGAGTGATCTCATTATTGCGTGGAATTGCACGGCAACGGCGTCTGCAAGTACAGGTAGTTGACAAACATAATGAGGTCGATCAGGCCAAAACGCAGATCGCAGTCGGCATCAATCTGCCGGATCGGTGTCACTATCGGCTCATCGCGATAAAGAATCCGCACCATTCGCAGTAGGTCGGCAAAATCCAATTCCCCGTCATTGTCCACATCCCCTGCCACTGTGATTAACGTCGGCTGCACATAGATTGGCAATTTCCGCTCGTCATCAGAGAACCCATAGCTGTGGAATGACACCTCATAGTCCTGATCATTCAAATATGGCGCTGTCGAATACATCGACACATGGTTGCTTTCACCCGCACCCAGATCGAAACTTGCCGTTGAAAAATTGATCTGCAAAGGTTCGTTCGAAATCAAGTCTATTCGCTGAACAAACCGAGTGTCATTTGTGATCCTGAAAACAAACTCGGTCGGCGCCTCGCTTCTTGGTTCCGATACACCGAGATAATCCGCAAGTGACCCGAATTCAGCCTCCATCATTGCCCCATCAAACGAAACCTCCGTGCCCGCCACTTCGTCGCGGCTTTGATCTAAATGCACAGCATAGTGAAGCTGGTCGGACAATGTCGCCAGGCTCCGGCCTCTCGCCCACTCAACTGGAATATCGTAATCAAGCGTTGTCAGGATGAATGGATCGAGCTTCCCGCTTCGATTGCTGACCAGCCCATCCTTGTCTAAGTCGAGAAAGATGCACTGTTGCCGCTCGCCCTCTGCATAAAGACTAACTCCGGAATTGCCTTCTGCCTTTCCCGCATACTCAAATCGCGAACCATTCGGGACAAATCGCAGAAGATCCTGCCCGCCTGATCCACCGATTGTCAATGTCGCTGGAATTTGCTCTTCAGAGTTGGCGCCGAAGTGCAGATACCGCGTCGCGAAATCAGCTCCGCCGCCGAGATACCTTCCTCCCCAGTTTCTGCCGATCACCCTTCGTCCGCTTACCCCGACAGCATTTTCTGCGGAAATCGCGAACTTCGGCGTAAGCGTATCTGATTTCTCGAGCCCTCGCAGCAGTATTGCCGTCTCCAGAAACCTTCGTACACCGTCTTTTGTCGTCCCGCCCTTGGCAACAACCAGAGCCGCCTTCAAACTGATACTGTCTCCCGCTGCCAAATCCGTCGGCAGAGTATTGAGAATGAATCGGTAATCACGCGACAAGTCCGCAAGCCATCCACTGCTGTCAAATGGATTGCCGTCAAACGGAAAAGTCGTCGGAAATGTCGTCACCGGGTTGAAGTATGGTTGTCCATTCGACTTCAGCCCGCGAATCAGATTCAACAACTTCGGAAGTGTGTCGATTGGAACGCATTCCGGATAGAAGCGGCTGCACGGATAATAATAGTTCATCGATCCGGCAAGATTCTCCAACATCACCATTCCAACGACCGGCGGCGAGTCGCCAAGATCGGAATCGATGTTCGAATCGTTATAGACGTACGCGCACTGTGCTTCTGCCTTGGAGCCGAGTCGGTCATTGCCGGAAAAACCGATGTCGGGGTCGGCATAGAGCGACACGATGCATGAATCGATCGGTGTCTCTCCTCGATTGATCACTGTGTAATCGAAAATGATGACCTGCGTCAAAACCGTGTCTAACAACTGAAAATCGTTGTCCCATGTGTGCGCATTCAGCTTGACCTCAACTCCCAGCGGCAGCGTACCGGAGAATCCGGTGAACACATGCGCCGCTGTATCGAGATCATTGAATATCGTAAAAATCGCCTGCGATCCGCGCAGCAGCGGCCTTCCGAACGCGTCGACCGGCGCTCCCAGTGAGGCTGGCCAATTTCGGTAGTCGTCATTTTCCGCATAATCTTCGCCCCGGGTGATCTTATAGAGTCGGAACGTAGTATCCGCCGCTAGGCCGCCTTCTCCCACCGGGCCCGGCACAAATTCACTCTCGTCGCCAGAGATCGTGATCCGCCAGTCGCCATCCTTCTTTCCCGCCACCCAGATTCCTCCTCCCGCCATGAGGGCATTTGACGTTGCTCGCGGGTAATACAAACCGGCAAACCCCTGTCGCGTCCGACCCGGATCAACACCGAAACTCCCTGTGTTGAGTACAAACAGCGTGAGGTTGCCGTCATCAATTGTCTTCGCCTGTGGATAAACCGCAAACGCAGCTTCACAAACAAGCAGGAGCATGGCAGCCGCAATGAAGAATCTTTTCATGTCAGGAGAATATACGTATCACCATCGCCAGCGCAAAACGGTGATTTGTGTGTACTTGAGAATCTGAAAAGGAGGAGTTACTTGAGAAGCACGACTTTAGTAATCAGCGACTGACCACCGGCCCGAAGGCGCACAAAATAGATACCTGTCCCCTGCTCCTTGCCGCCGTCGTCTCTGCCGTCCCAAGTCGCATAATATCTGCCGACCCGCTGATAACCGGAGTGAACCGACTTTACCTCCTGCCCGAGAATATTCAGTACTTCAACCGTAACCTCTCCCGAAGTTGCCAGCGCATACGGTACAATTGTCGTTGCGTTGAATGGGTTCGGATAGTTCTGCTCAAGCGCAAATTCGGTCGGTATGATCGGACTCTCAACCGGATACACCGGTGTCGCAGCGCCAATCGCAACCGATCCACCGATGCTATGCACCGGAAATACGAATCGCGTCGAATCACTTGCCGTCGCCGTCGAAGTCACCAAGTATTCCCCTTCTGTTGCGTCGCTGTTGGCTGTAAGATAGAGGTTTGCAATCGGTCCATTTCCGGCAGGAATCGATGCCGCATATTCACTCGTTGCAATCGCAATCTCCGTCATTCCCAGAGCCTGCGATGACACAATACTGAATCCAAGTTTGCCGATGGCCCGTCCTGCCGCTGTAACCGAATCCACGCGCAACGCCGCATCATCAAACGCAACCGCAATTGCCAGACTGTCAACCGGTAGATAACTGCGCAGCGAAAACTGCAGATCAGTCGGGCTTCCCGGGAAGGTGTTGGCAGATGACAAGCTCAAAGTATCAACCGGCAAAACAGTTACAGTTGTCGACAACACATATGGCGAATTACTCGCCTCTGCCGATGTAAATGTAATCTGTCCGCTGTAACTTCCCAGACCAAGTGTCGTCGGATCGACAATGACCATCACATCCGTACTGTCACCGCCGCTCGCAGGATTGACCGCAAGCCACGGCTGGTTCGTCGTCGCGGTCCAGCTAATCCCGGCCGCACCGCAATTCTTGATAACTTCGTTGATAGTGTCGACCACCGCCGCACCGGCGCGTGTTATCACGTCAATTCTCGTTGGCTCCGCACAGATTGACGGTGGCGGCGCAGCCACTGAAGCATGCACCGTCACTGTCTTCGGAGAATTGTATGCGTTCGGATCGTTGATTGCCAAAGTCGTATAGTGCTCGCCGATTTCCAGAATGCCCGGCGTGATGCCGATGTTTACCACCGCGTCACCAAGCCCATCTTCGCTGCTAATCGTCACCCAAGTCGCATCGGCAACGATGTTCCAGTCAATTGTCCCTGCTCCGGCATTGTAAATCACCAGTTCGGCCGTCGGAATCGTAGTCGCATTCGCCGCGAAAGCAAAACTCAGCGTATCCGGGTCAACTGCTATAATCGGAACATCGGTCGTATGCTGTAAGTTCACTGTGAACAGCTGTGGCGAGTTGACCGCCTGCGCCGAGACGATGCTTAAATTTGCCGTATAGTTTCCTGTGCCGAGCAATGAATCAGTCAGGAATTCGAGGTCAACCGCGGAGGGCGCTGTCCCGGCAACTTGCGAAAGTCCCAGCCAATTCGGTTTTCCTGTAATCGTCCAGTTGATTGTGCCGGAGCCGGAGTTCTCAATCATGAAGTACTTGTCATCCGGAGGAGGCACGCCCAAGCGCGTCTCGACCGTCACCGACCCAGGAGTAATCTTCAAGGTCGGCGCCGTGATATTCAGTGTCACAACCACCGTTCTCGAGCTGTCTTTGCCTGCTGCATCCGCAATTGTGATTCTCCCTGAATGCTCGCCATAGGCCAGCCCGGCGATATTCACCGCGATACTCGCCGTATCCGGCGCGGTTCCCGAAGTAGGCGTTACCGTCAGCCACGTTTGATTGTCAGTCGCCGTCCAATTGAGAATGCCATATCCTGTGTTATTGATGAGCAAACTCTGCGCCGCAGGGTTGCTTCCCCCCAATTGCGCCGTAAATTGGAATGCCGTCGGCGCAACTACGATCGCCGGCGCGCCATATTCCGTAATTCTTGCCCAAACATCGAAACTGCCGTTGCGATCGTCGGTCCAGGTGTAGTAGATGTTAATCCCGTCCATCGTGACATTGGGAAATGACTGCGTCGTTGTCGTCTGATCGGTATTCACACGATAATTGCCGCCCAGTACAGTGCCGTCAGCACGGTAGTATTGCGCCCAAATGTCATTATTCCCCTGCCGGTCGTCGCGCCATGCCGTAATGAAATTCCCAAAATAATCCATTCCGACAACCGCCTCGGCTTGCGCGCCGTTGGAGCCATCGGTGTTGATTCGGTAGTTCGCACTTCGGCTCGTTCCATTCGCCCAATAGTTGCGCCCGTAGACATCGGGATTGTTCGGATAACTGCCGTTGCGATAGTCGATCCACACGACCGTAAAATTGCCCGCGTAGTCGCAAGCGACATCCGGCATCACGCACTTGTTGCCGGTCAGATTGTCACTGATTAAGAAGTTCGTTCCTTGAGCCACTCCAGAAGCGTTGTATCGCTGTCCCATGATCAGGTCGAGACCCTGCCGATTGTCATACCACACGACTGTGAAATCACCGTCGCCGTCGACTGCAACTTTTGGATTGTGTTGATACGCAGCCCCCGCATCATCGTTGATGCGAAAGTTCGCACCCAGCTTCGTGCCCGATTTATGATAACGCTGCCCGTATACATCGTAGTTGCCGTTGCGGTTGTCTTCCCACACCAGCACATAGTTGCCGAAATCGTCGGTATCGATATCCTGCCACCCTTGCGTTTCCACGCCGAAATCATCGTTGATCTTCACATTCGCCGAGGCCGCCGACCCGTCCGCGTTATAGCGCTGGCCGTAAATATCCGCATTAAATGGATATCCCGTGATGCGATAATCCTGCCATGCCACGACGAATTTCCCGAGTTGGTCCTTCATCATCGAAGGCCGGAATTGCTCGTTGCCGATTGCGTCATCATTGACGCGGCGATTGGTGCCCTGCCTTGTCCCGAAGCGGTCAAACAGCTGGATATAAATATCGTTGTCGCCGTTGCGTTTGTCGTACCAGCACACCACGAAGTTGCCCTCGAGGTCGGTCGCAATATTGGAGTAACCCTGATAGGTCATCCCGAAGTCGTCATTGACCCGGAAATCCGCCACATTGCCGGCGTTGCCGTCAACAAACCAAAGAATGCAGGTCAGAAAAAAGCAGAGTACTGCCAAACGCGCTTTCATGCGCGTTACACCTGTTCAAATTTTGTGCCGAATTCCGGAAGTGGTTGTCAGCGTGTCAGGTAGCCACTGCGCCTTCACTGCAAGTTTGATCTAAGGCGGAACATGTTTCCGAGGGAATCGGAAGAAAAGACTAG
>CAZQBX010000087.1:0-12286 GCA_964592145.1 uncultured Ignavibacteria bacterium | reverse complement strand
TGAGGTTGCACTTATCAAAGCGGCATACAGCAAGCGGAAGCCAATTCTCGGTATCTGCCGCGGTTCACAGATCATGAATGTTGCCTTTGGGGGAACCTTGCACCAGGACCTGTCCTATCGCAATGGGGCAGTCAACCACTCCCAGATCGGCGAACTCGATTTCTCCACCCGGCACGTGGTTCGAGTCGCTCCCGGCACATTGCTTCATCGACTGACTGGTAAAAACGAGTTTGAGACCAATACCGCTCACCACCAAGGCGTCAACAAACTCGGAAAAGGGCTAATTGTTTCGGCAGAATCTGTCGATGGAGTCATTGAGGCCATCGAAGGGGAAGGGTTTACACTCGGAGTACAATGGCATCCGGAAGCGTGGGGGCGAGATGAAGTCAGTCGAAACATCTTCGCCGGCTTCTGCAAGGCAGCAGCAGGAACAACGTCACCCTGAAGCAAGTATAATTCGCTTGCAGTCAGGATTAAACTTCATAAATTGCAACGATTTTTTCGAGGATAAAGACACGGAATGTCGATATTTAGCAGATTCTCAAATGACATAGGAATTGATCTCGGAACCGCCAACACCCTGGTGTTCGTGCGCGGACAGGGGATCGTGCTTAACGAGCCGTCCGTCGTGGCGGTCGAAGTCTCCACCGGCAAGATTCTCGCCATTGGCTCGGAAGCTCGCCGCATGCTGGGCAGAACCCCCGGCGAGATTACCGCTATCCGCCCGCTCAAGGATGGCGTTATTGCTGACTTCGAAATCACCGAGCGACTTCTTTCCGACTTTATCCGCCGTGTCGTTCGTCACAAGTTCCTGATGAAACCGCGAGTCGTTATCTGTGTGCCTTCGGGCATCACCGAAGTCGAAAAACGCGCTGTGCGCGATTCCGCGGAAAATGCCGGCGCCCGCGACGTCTATCTGATTCAGGAACCAATGGCCGCAGCCATCGGCGTGGGTCTTCCGGTAGACCAGCCTTCCGGCATCATGATCATTGATATCGGCGGCGGTACCTCGGAAATCGCAGTTATCGCCCTTAGCGGCATCGTCAACAACACTTCAATTCGCATCGCCGGTGACGAGATGAATGAAGCGATTGTCACTTACGCCAAGAAGAATTTCAATCTCCTGATTGGCGAACTTACCGCTGAAGAAATCAAGATTAAGATCGGGTCGGCATTCGAACTGGAACGTGAAGAATCGATCGAAATCAAGGGTCGCGACCTTGTAGCTGGCGTACCCAAGAACATCAAGATAACATCGACGCAAATCAGAGAGGCGCTCTCCGAGCCGATTTCGTCAATCATTGACGCCGTCCGGCTCTCGCTCGAACAGACTCCGCCGGAACTGGCTTCCGATATCCTTGACCGAGGTATCGTCCTTACCGGCGGCGGAGCACTTCTGCGCGGTCTCGACAAACGCATCCGTCAGGAGACGAACTTGCCCGTCATCGTTGCTGATGACCCATTGACCTGCGTTGCCCGCGGGACTGGATATGTCCTCGAGAATATGCAGAAATTCGAAAAAGTTCTGATGCGCAGCCGCCGCGACTAGCAGCGTTGCTTCCAACGTTGTTTATCCATCAATCATAGTCCGCTTCAACTGGCGGACACTAAGGGCAACCTGGGGCTGATCCACCGCCGAAAATGTAGTTAATCAGGTAAACAGCATCAGAAATCGTCAATGATTCGTCACAGTTCGCGTCTCCGCTGCCCAGGGGAAATGGCGCCCCGCCGCCTCCAAAGATGTAGTTGATCAAGTAAACCGCATCAGAAATTGTGACGATTCCGCTTCCATCAGGATCACCCGGGACGAACATACTCGCTATTTGGGACCAGAACCAGGAGCGAGATGCATCAACCACCTGCATAAATGCCGCGGAATCAGTCGCGATCGACACACAGTAGGCAATGTAAACATCGAACGTGTCATTGGGGTTTAGCGTATATGGTGGCCCAAATGTCATCGCTGACAGAAGATCGCTGCTATCAGATATCGAGCCATAGGCGCTGGTCGATATCAATGGCCACATCAGGGCCCTCGAAATCTCAAACTGCGGAAAAATCATCGTTCGATAATCGACGGTTTGTGCAGCGAACGGCATTCCTGACGAATCAATACCGCAGGAATTGCAGGTACTTCGTCCAAGGTAAACAGTCGCCGCAAATCGCCCCGAATTGGCCGAACAGCCGGTAGGTCCTGAAGTGTAGTCGACCCCTCGATACATCTGGGCTTTGCGATCGGGAAGCCAATGTCCACGGTTATCAACCTGCGAATCACTGGGAACATCCCAGTCGGAAAACACTCCCAGCAATAATCCCGATCGCAGCGAGTCGTTGTAGGAATAAAACTTGATATTCTGCACGACAAATCGACATGAATCGGGGTGGGTCGGCGCATACCAAATACACTCTATACCGACAGCAGAATCGCGCGACATAAAGGTTCCCGACCTGTAAACCTCAAAATCCAACAACGATTGGGTTGGCACAGTTGGGTTACCGGCTTCCGGGTCGAGAAATCGATGCGGGATCCCCGCCACTCCTGCGTCACCGTATATCGAGTAATTGAGCAGTGTATCGCTGCCGTCAAGATATGCGACAAATGGCGTCGATCCGAATAGATAGGTTCTGAAGGGAGTTGTGATTTCGCAATCCAGTCCGCCAAAGAAATCAAGATGCACTAAACCAGAATCGAGATCATTGGTGTCATTACCGGCATTGCCATCACTCCTCACTACGAGTCCTGTGCAGGCAGTCGAAATCGTATCCAATGTGACCGCGCGAGGGGAGACTTGCTTTGTGTGCGCCGATGGTCGCAGAACCCGCCCAAACTTAGAATGCGAGTAGTCTGTGCCTTCATTAGGCAGGCCCTCGCGACTAATTATCATTGCTGCAAGCAGCACCAGTAAGAGAACCGGTGCTTTTCGAATGGATGACTGCGTCATGAGACACGGTCCCTTTCGACAATTAATGAGAGTGATTATGTGTTATCTAAATCTGCAGATTCTGGCACATTTTGTCAAGTAGAATTACAGATAACATAGACCGTAATAGTTAGATTAAACGTCGCTTTTAGTCTCTGCCAATTTGGCACCCCGCTGCATTTTTTGACAGTTTTGTTTGACCTCGCCGTCAAAACAGCGTAGAATACCTGTATGAAGAAATTCGAACCGATAATCTTGTCAGGTATCAGCCGGCCTGGCTTCCGCCCCTTAAAAATCCGCGAACTCGCTAAATCACTCGGAATCACAGAAAAAGACTATGGTGACTTCCGCCGCACAGTCAAAGATATGCTCCACAAAGGCAAACTCGCCAGAATGCGGGGCGGAAAAATCGGCAAGGAGATACCAGCCCGCAATACCGTCATCGGTACCTTCTCCATGACTAAATCAGGACGCGCCTTCGTCATTCCCGAAGCCGGCGGCGACGATATCGCTATCGGGGATTGGGGTCTTGATACGGCATTGCACGGCGATAAGGTTGAGGTCCGCTTATTGCCGCAAAAGAAACAGGAACGACTTGGCGGAGAAGTCGTCAAGGTCATCGAGCGTTCTGATCGCGACATCGTCGGAAAGTACTTCCAAAGTCGGTTTCACTCGTTCGTCCTCCCGGACGATCAGCGACTTAAGGTCGAAATTCGCGTCGATCCTCCAAAAGGCACACCCTTGCGTGACGGAACCAAGGTTGTCGTTCACATGATGGAATGGATAGATCCCAAAGACTATCCGCGCGGAAAGATCCTGCACATTCTTGGTATGGTCGGCGACAAAGATGTGGATGTTTTGTCCACGATCTACAAGTTCCGCCTGCCGATGGGCTTTTCACCGAGTGTGGTTGACGAAGCCGAGTCGATTCCCATAGAAATTCCGGAATCCGAGATCAAGCGGCGCCTCGACCTGCGGAAAGTCGTGACCTGCACCATTGATCCCGAAGACGCCAAGGACCATGACGACGCAATTTCCATCGAAGAAACCAAAGAAGGTTACCGGCTGGGTGTTCATATTGCCGATGTCAGCCATTACGTTCGTGCCGCTACCAAGCTCGATAAGGAAGCCCGGTTCCGCACCGCGTCTGCCTATCTTGTTGACCGTGTCCTGCCGATGTTACCGGAACGACTTTCGAATGACCTCTGCTCGCTAAAAGAGAAAGTCGATCGCCTCACTATGAGCGCAATGATCGACTTGGACCACTCCGGCAATGTGATCCGCTACAAGCTGCACGAAAGCGTCATCCGCTCGCATGCCAAGCTTTCCTACGAGCAGGTACAGCAATACATCGATTCAGGCGAGGGGATGGACAAACACAAAAAGGTTGCCGCCACAATTCCAATCATGCACAAACTCGCCAAGCTGCTCATTCAGAAACGCGATCAGCAAGGTTCGATCGACTTTGATCTGCCGGAATACAAAGTCTTTGTCGATGAAATGGGGCTGGTGTCGAAAATCACCAAACGCGAACGCAAAATGTCCAACCGCATCATCGAAGAATTCATGCTGTTGGCGAATAAACTGGTCGCCCAGGAAATGCTGTTGAAAAATATCCCGGCATTGTACCGCATCCATCCGCCGCCGAACGAAGAAAAACTCGCCAACTTCACCGAGTTCGCCCGCAGTTTTGGCCATACGGTCGCGTTCGGTTCGCCGCCGCAACCAAAGAACATTGCCGAATTCATCAAGAGCTTGGAGGGTCGCACCGAAGCTGATCTGCTTAACGAGCTATTGGTTCGTTCAATGCAGAAGGCCACCTACTCTCCAGACAACATCGGCCATTTCGGCTTGGCATTTCCTCATTACTTGCATTTCACCTCGCCGATTCGCCGGTACCCCGACTTAATCGTCCATCGAATCCTTCGCCAGAGCCTCAATGGCGAGTACAAAGCATCAATGGGCGGACCGCTCAAAGGCTCACTGGAACGCATCGGCAAACATTGCACCGAACAGGAAATGGTCATCATGGAAGCCGAGCGCGAAACAATTTCCATCAAGCAGGCCGAATACCTTTCGCGCCAGCTCGGTGAAATCTTCGAAGGCGTTATCAGCGGTATGTTGGGTTTCGGGTTCTTTGTCCGTCTAAACGATGTCGGCGCCGAAGGAATGGTGCGATTGGCAAGTCTGGAAGACGACTTTTATTCGATCGATGTCAACCGTTATCTGATCACCGGCAAGCGCACCGGCCGCAAATATCATCTCGGCGACAAGGTCCGCGTCCAGGTGGCCACCGTGTCGATCGAAAATGGCCAGATTGATTTTCGCCTGATACAGGATCACATCAAACCGCGCGTGTCTGCGCATTCATATCGTAATCGCAAGAGATGGAGGTAGGCGCGAATGGAGTATCGTCTGCTCGCGGTAACAGCCAACAACCGGTTGGAAAGGACCTTTTCGGACTTTGTCATCGACGGCGTATCAATTGAATTCGCCGACAATATTTCGCAGGCTCTACAGCAACTTTCGAAATCGCGCATTCGCTTCATCGTGCTCGACTACGAAGGACTCGGCTCCGAGGCCACCCCGTTCCTCAAGCGTCTCAATCGAATTTCGCCTCTAACTGATATTATACTGTTTTCCAACAATTCCGATTTCGCAGAGGTCGTTGTCGACTGCTTCGTCGATAAGAATCTGCCTGCCGATGAAATCCGCGGTCAGGTCGTTGAAGCCATCGACCGTCGCCGCCTTCTCGACGACGCCGGTATGTTTGGCCATTCGCGCAGTCTGCGCGATGCCGCAACACGCATCAAGCAGGTTGCGCCCACCGACATTTCAGTCCTGGTGATGGGACCATCCGGCACCGGCAAGGAATTGATCACCCGGTCAATCCATGCTAATTCACCGCGCCGTGATAACGAGTACATCTCCATCAATTGCGCCTCAATCCCGGAAAGCCTGCTTGAATCAGAGCTGTTCGGCTATGAAAAGGGCGCTTTTACTGGCGCTGACAAAACTCAACCGGGACTCCTGCAACAGGCGCACAAGGGCACGCTGTTTCTGGACGAAATCGGGGAAATGCATCCCCATCTGCAAGCCAAGCTGCTGCGCGCTATCGATACCAAGACTTTTATGCCAGTCGGCGGGCGCAAGCCGGTCTCCGTCGATGTTCGTTTCCTTGCTGCAACGAATCGCGACCTGCAGATCGAGGTCGAATCGGGCAATTTCCGCGCCGACCTGTACTATCGCCTTAGTGTCATCACCTTTCAGCTTCAACGGCTTTCCGAACGTCCCGAAGACATTCTCCCGATCGTCGCCCACCTGATGGGTCGTCTCAAGAGCAACGTCCACTTTTCACCCGAAGCCACTGACCTGCTGCTTAAGTACGGCTGGCCCGGCAATGTCCGCGAGTTGACCAACTTCCTCCAGCGGCTGCTGATCACCGCGCCGCAAGGAGAAATCTCCCGCGAGACAGTTGCCGCCCTTCTTGACAAGCACCGCGTCGATGACCGTTCGCTGCCTGTCGTGACCGGAATCACACCGGAAGAGTCGGGTTATCGTCTGATCTATCAGGCTCTGCTGAATCTTGCTAACGAAGTGATTGACTTAAAGCGGCTGATTACCGAACGTATTGATGGACATGTACGTCCAACTAATGAAGTTGCACCAATGTCGCAGGACAGCGGCGACCTCGAAGCGATGGAAGAAAAGATGATTCGCGATACTTTAGACCGCGTGGATGGCAATCGCAAACGCGCCGCCGACATTCTTGGAATCGGGGAACGAACCCTCTACCGTAAATTGAAGAAGTATAATCTGACATGATCTAAAGAAGGATCAAATGACAAAGTGGGTAGTGGTGATGGTTCTTGCAATCTTCGCCACGGGCAACAGCTTTCCGATACTTTTTACCGACCAGTCGTACCGCTCTCTGGAGCAGCTTGATGAGGCCTTAGCCAATAGCGAGATCACGCAGGAGTACTATGATGAGGCGGTGGCTGCATTTGCTGGAGAGTTTCTTCTGTATTCCGAGATAGCATTTGATGTTGAGGATCCCAAGAGACCGATGTTCAACCGCAAGAGCTCATTGTCTACACGCGATTCGTACTTTCAGTACCGTACGACTGTCCAGCAAGAGCTGGAAGAGCCGTTCCGGTCAGTTCGTTACGATCGAGTCAATATGCAGTCGAAGGGCGTTAGCTTCGATTTCTCGACCGAGCACAAGAATGGACAGAACCTCAGGATTCGATCCAGAGGATTTTCTGTTATCACCAATGATCTAAGGTGGCTGGTATCAGTTGGCGACTTCAATCATGAGCCTGCTCGCGGGGTAACATTTGGTGCAAGGGCGGTGCCAGCTCCATTTCGAGAGTACGGCAGTTTAGCGCAAACCGCAGCCTTTCCGATCCGAAGCGCTGGGAACGGCATACATGTGAAGTATTCGAAAGTAGAACCTTGGCTGGAAATCGACGGTTTTATCTCGCGGATGAAAGGTCCATCGTTCCACAACACATCTGTCGGCGGGGATTTTAGGATAGGTACCAGGTATGGTACACCTGGCCTTATAGTTATGTCGCAACGTGTAGGCAATTCCCTTGAAAGATCGCAAACTTACAACTATTTGGCCCCGACAGTCTATCTTGGTTCATGGCTGAATTTCAACGCCTCTGGCGAATCGTCATTTCAATTGGGTGGTGCGTCGGCGCACTACTACGAAGTTAACTTGCCCCGTTTGGGGCGCCTGTTTGGCTTCACTCTAGCTGGTTTCAGTTACGCCAAGAATTATATGAATGTCCAGTCAAACGGATACGCTTTCAGCGACAACGAAGAAGTTTCGATCGATGAAATCGGCCTTGAGTACAGCGACAAGCGTCCAGGGAGGACAGGACTACTCTTCGAACAGGAATTTGATTGGCGAACAGAAGAGCTCACAACCCAAGTGGTTCGTTGGGAGAACCGCTTGGATGGCCGCCAATGCGTGGCCGGGCGCTTGACTTTTGTGCAATACGATCGTATTCCAATCTTGAATCGCCTGCGCGTTCATGCTATCTACCAGAATCTTGACATCGAGCACGACACTGACACTCGCAAGCTGATCAGTGTCTCAACTAAACTGATGACTTCCGGTACCTTCATCTATGAGAATCAACACAAGATCGAACAGCGGGTGTTGGAATCGTCGAAGAAGTACCCGTTTCGCAGTCGCCACGATTTCACGTGGAAGGTCAACTATGACCTCGAAACAATCGCCATGATCAATTACTACGACAGCGACCTGAATTCATCAGGCGACGACCAACTGACCTTCGCAATCGGGCAAGAGGTAGACACTGGACGCGACTTCCGCTTCGCTGGCAGGCTGCAAACCCGTTACAGATTTGCCACACAAAGACTCGACAATTGGGAGCTGCGAATCAACCTCGAAGTTATTCTCTAATTGTTCCGAATTCGCTTGACAGCAGTTCCCGTTCTCAATAACGTTAGTGGTTAAAAAGGTAGACGTTTCACTTTCAGGCAGAGAAATCTTCAAAGGTGCCGGCAATGCGTTGCCGAAGTTTTGTATCTGACGCAATTCTGCTTCGATTAGTTGCGTTAATACTGCTGCTGATAAATCCAGCACTCCTACGAGGCGCTGGCCGCTTGGTCATCAACGAAATCATGATCAACGAGCCGGGCAGCGAAACCGCGCTCGAGTGGGTCGAGTTGTTCAACTCCGGCGATGACTCACTCGATCTCAAGAACTATATTTTCATCGAAGCGTCTGACACCACGCGATTTGCGACGCACTGGGTATTGCCGCACGAGTATGTGATTGTTGCACGCAAACCGTTATCTGTTGATAGTAGCGCCTCTTTCGAGCGGCAGTGGGGCAACCGCTCCAGTGCTTGGGGCGATGACTCTCTTGAGAACTTCCTGCTCCTGCCCGCCAAAATGTCCCTGCGCAACTCCAACGATTCCGTGACCATCGTCGAGCCTGCGTCCAGTCTAGGCGAGACTGTCAAGTGGTCAGTCTCTCCGCCCGACGGCGTAAGTCTTGAACGGATCAACCCTGCGACTGATGCGCATTCTAGGAACTTCAAATACTGCAAATCCGCAGCCATGTCAACTCCCGGTCGGGCCAATTCTGTTGTCGCCAAGATGCGCGACTGGGGCTTTATCGAGAACGACTGCGAGATCTTCGTGCCTTCCGGTCCCGATCTGCCGTTAACGTTTAGTCTCGTGATTGCCAATACTGGTCAGCTTCAATCGCCGTTCCTGAACTGTCGACTCATTCTCGACCGCGACTTCAATGGCACAATCAGCGATCCCGATTCTGTCTTGGAGTTCATCATCGAGACTCTGCTACCCGATTCAACGCTGAACTTCACACCGTTGATGTCCTTGCCCGCTGGCCGCCACTCATTTGTCATCCAGCTTCCCGATGATGATGACATCTCTAACAACTCTCTCTATTTCGAATGCGTCATCGGGCCGATTGCTCCTGAACTGCTAATCAGCGAATTCATGAACAACGCCGCCGACTCCATCGGCTGCGAATGGATTGAAGTGCGGAGCAATGTTCCATACACGATTTCTCTATATGGATGGACGCTGGAGGTCTACAGCAAATCAGTTACACTTGATAGTCTGGCACATATCGCGCCAGACGAGCTGCTGATATTCTGTGAAGACAGCATTTGCTTCCGCTTGAGAAATTCCGGTTTCGACTGTCGTCTGATCCAGCTGGCGCCATGGCGTCCACTTGGTAACGATCGGGGCACGATAGCGCTTCGCATGCACCTTGGCGCACTTTCCGACAGTGTCGAATACCACGGTACTTCGGAAATCGGCCGCAGTTGGGAGAGAGATTTCGACTCCACAAATGTTGCTTTCGAGTCGTTGTTTTACCGATCGACATCGATTAGCGGCAGCACCCCGTGCAATGATAATTCGGTCCGTCCTGCCCCTGTTGCTTTCGACATCGGTTTTGTGCCCGGGAGTCTTGTCTTGGCAAAGGACTCATTGAATAGCACAACCGTCCGTGCAGAGTTTCGATTGGCAAACGATGGCTTCAGGGACTCCGGCCCAATCGCCGTTCAAGTTTTCGACGACCATAATCGCGATGACGTTCCAACTGCAGACGAACTCGTCTTGACTCACATCGTTGACCCGATTACCCAGGGCGATTCAGTGACGTCTGCCATAGCAATACAAGCGGCTTCGGGCCGCAAGAATTACATCTTCACTCTCGGTAATGACGAATTCCTCTCTAACAACACCGCCTTTGGCATGATCACCGCAGGAGAACTGACTGGGGAAATCATCATCACCGAGTTTCTCGCCGATCCCGTTGGGACACTCGAATCCGAATGGATCGAAATCAAGAACACCTCCGAATTTTCGGTAAACATGCGGGGCTGGCAAATTGGCGATGCTGCACGCCAGAGCTTACTCGACTCTTCGATTATACTTGCCCCGGGCGAGTATCGCATCGTTGCGCAGGATGCCGTCGCATTCACCCGTCATTATGGCCCCGCCTGCGAGCCTCTCGCTAGTCGAACCTGGAGCTATCTGAACAATAGCGGTGATTGCATTGTTGTCCGCGATGAGTTTGGAACAATTTCCGACAGCGTTACCTTTAGCGGTGGCGCAGGGGGAAACAATTCAATCGAAAGAAATGAACTGGATCTGCCCGGACTCCCGGACTGGAATCCCTCTATCGACCCTCAAGTCTCGACACCATGTTCGCCCAACTCAATCCATCCAGCGCCTGCCGCCTATGATGCCGGATTTGCCGCCGGACCTGTAACCATTGCCAAAGACTCATTGAATACAGAAGTTCTTCATCTGACTGTCCAGATCGCAAATCTCGGTTATCGCGATTTCCCCCATGTTTCAATTGATGTTTTCGACGACAAAGACCGCGACCAGAATCCCGATACAGACGAGTTGGTCGCTCAATTCGATGCCGGATCTATCATTGCGGGAGATACAATCGCAGTCGAATTCTCCCTGCAAATTGCCTCGGGACGACACGTTTTGATCTTCCGCCTTCCTGAAGATGAATTTAGCGATAACAACTACTGCACTGCCGAAATCTCCACCGGCACGCTCTTGCGCGAAGTCATTATCACCGAAGTCCTCGCCGACCCCGAAGGGCCGCTCGAAACCGAGTGGATCGAAATCAGAAACATTAGTACATTCACAATCGATCTCACCGGCTGGTCATGCGGTGACCTCACGACTCATCGAACGTTCGGTTCGACTCGTCCGTTTGCACCTGGCGAGTACGCAATTATCGCGCAAGACACCGCCGCTTTTGAAACATTCTATGGCAATGGCTGCCAATTGATTTCTACGGCAACTTGGAGCAGCCTCAACAACAGTGGTGACGTCATCATTCTGTGCGATGAGTTCGGCACCATCTCCGACAGCATAAGCTACTCGGACTGCGCCGGCGAGAATCGCTCGCTCGAACGTAACGAATCCGAACCGGCCGTCACCTCAAATTGGTATCCCTCGACATCTCTGTCCGGCGCAACTCCATGTGCTGCGAATTCAGTGTCCGGCAACTATTCCGGCGAAGTATCCTTCTCATTGCTCAATCGCGTCTTCGCCCCATCGGCAGGGGAGAGCCTGCGGTTCTCGCTGCAATGCCCGCCTGCTTCTAAATTCACCATCGAAGTTTTCGATCTCGCCGGCCGTCGCCAAAAACTCCTTGCCGATGCGCAGTACTTCTCGACCGGGGACTTCTCCTATGACGGCGCCTCCGATTACTCCGCGCATCTGCCGATCGGGGCATATATCATGAAGGTTGAGAAGGATGATGGCAGCTTCTCCAGGAAAGCGGGCTTTGCCGTTGCTCCGCCAAAATAGAATCTGGCTTCTGATTTTGTGGGTCGCCGTCTACTCGCAGATCGTTTCCGCCGAATTGCCGCGCGGATCAGCAGCGTCGTTCGCCCTGGGCGGCACTCCGAATCTCTTCCAACCGTCACCACTGGATATCTCGTTGAATCCGGCATTGTCATGCAGTGCTCGCTTGTCATTCGAGGGAATCGTATCCCGGCTCTATGAACTTAGCGACTTTGACATTGTTTCGGGCGCCACTGTTTATCGTCACCGCGCCGCGTCGTTCGGATTCTCCGCAATCCAGTTGCGCGGTGCGGACTACTATTCCGAGCGTAATCTGCTTGGCGTCTTCTCGATTGCGCCGAAACATTTCTTGCGATTCGGTGTCGGTCTTGAGCACCAGCAAATCGAATTTGGTGAGGGTTACGGCAAGACATCGGCCGTCGCCATCTCGCTCGGGGCGCTGTTTGTTCCGACCAGTCGCGCCGCTCTCGCGATTTCCGTAGACCGAATCAATCGCCCCCGCTTCGATCGTC
>CAZQBX010000086.1:0-12383 GCA_964592145.1 uncultured Ignavibacteria bacterium | reverse complement strand
AAAAAGACCTCTGGCGTCTTTGCTGGCGGCTTACCACTTGTCCTACCAAGCGGATGACCTGCACAACTCGAACGACCAGAGGCCAGAACCCTTGTGGGCACTGGCCGCCAGCATCAAATAGTTGTACAGGAAAACCCGAGGGTCTCCGCTTGGTAGGATGTCGTAAGATAATAACCCGAAAGCCTGAAGTCAAGTGCGACTACCCATCCCCATCAACAAAGAAGCCCCGCCGATCACTCGACGGGGCTCCTAAGGGTTGAAACCTATATGTGCTACCTAAGTAGAATCATCTTCTTGGCGTCAGTGAATCCACCTGACTTGATTTGGTAGATGTAGACGCCCGATGCAAGCGTACTGCCCGTTGAACGGCTATCCCAGTTGATGTGATGCGTGCCAGCTTCAAAGTACTTGTCCACCACGGTCGCCACTTCACGTCCGAGAATATCGAATACCTTAAGTTCGACGATCGATCCTTCAGGCAGATCAAAACTGAACTCGGTGGATGGATTGAATGGGTTCGGATAGTTTTGGTGGAGTGCGAACGAGGAGGGAAGAGGCACGGCGTTTTCGATCACCGGACCGAAGTTTTCATCAAGAAATGCCTCGACCCGCTGCAATATTTCCATACTTCGGTCAGGGCTCCGTCCGAGGCTCATCGGCCCCGGCTCCATTTCCAGAGCTTTCAACTCGGCGAGCAATTGGAGCAAGCTCGTCTTGTGATACTTGTAGAATTCATCGAACTCATCCAAGAGAGCAACTAATTCCAGCTCGGCTTGCTCGAATTCTCCCATTTCGACCAAGCACCATGCAGCTGATACGAGACACTCATATTCTACGTCCTGCTCATTTGTGGTGTCCGCAATTGTAAGTAGGTAACTTCGTCGTGCTGGCCAGTCAGCGTTTGTGTACTTGTCACAGAAGAGGATCCTGTCAGGACATAGCTTTGCCTCTTTACTCTGTGGGAAGTCAGTGATGATCGATTTGTATCCTTCAATGGCATCCTCATACAACATGTTGAATTCCATGTCAAGCGCCTGCTCGAAGCGGAATCCGGATTCATAAGCCACGCAGTTTCCAAAGTTGGGAAGATCGCATAGACGCTGGCAATCGGGAGTGTTGTCGACAGGAGCAAACTCATAAAGAGGCGGTAATGCCCCGGGTTCACTCTCTCGGCCTCCCCAGAAGTTGCGATAGACTGTGGCCGCGCGAGTCGTATTAGCATCCATAATCAGAGCACCGTCATCAGCCATAATTCGATTCCGTCCGTTGCAGAGATCAAAGTTGGAACCCGGTCCGAAGTAGATTTGTGTGCGTGTAAGATTGTCTAACGCCGCGTTGTCAAGAATACAGTTCTTGCCGTCGTTGCCAACCTGATCTACTCTTGAACCGAGATTTGTGTACCCGCCTGCTGGGCATGTGAGACCGGGTCCATGATTATTTGCACTCGTTACACAATGGAGACGCATCGCCCCGCCTACGTTCCTTATTCCACCATGGTGCAAATCGCCATCAGCGGATCCATTGCTTGTCAGCTCCACTCCGTCGAGGAAAGTGCTTGATCCCTGCATTGAAGTAATGCCATTCCTCCAGGCGCCTTGTATCATGCTGCCAGTCATCAAAAGTTGTCCCATGTTGAACACGCCCCATGGACCATAAGGCCAAATAGAGGAGTTGTCTACTGTGACCCTACTCCCTTCGCGCACAAAGATCGAAGTTCCACAATTCGCAAAGAAGCAACCTGATAGGTCAACTCCGTAATCAGGTTGGTAGCCGTTGGCGGGACCAACTCTCAGCGCCAGTCCAAAATCCTCAAAGAGGCAGTTTGAAAATTCAACTGGTGAGTTAGATGCGTTAACAATTTGGATTCTCGCAGAAGCGTTTCCGATGAATTGCGTACCGGTTGCTGAGAAGTTTGCATGATCTACCCGAATGGTAGCGCCATCCGCAAAGTAGACCTCCACACTCGGGAATGCAAGTCGCCTTTCGTCGAACTGATATGAGTTGTGTAGCTCACCAGCTAAGTACACTGAGCCAATGTCTTGGGGTATCTCGAGTCCATAACTTGTGACGGCCTTCGGAGCAGGAACTCTTAATACTGCCCGAAGTGCATTTAGCGTCCCTGTTCCCAAGTGTGGTTGATTCGTCGGCTTGGCACTATCAAGAAGTACTTGCCTAACTTCGCCCGCCGAGAGGCTTGGATCCATTGAGAATACTAATCCTGCCACGCCTCCGGCATGAGCTGCTGAGCAGGAAGTCCCTGACCAACGACCACGAAGGGGCTGCGGATCGCCCTGGGGAGGCATAGCAAGAATCTCGCGTGTGAAATCCCCGCATTCCTGTGGATCAATCATGCCAAGGTGACATGGTTGAGCGTTACTTGGGTAGTCAACAGCAATATCATCTGCGCCTCTCGGTAGCAACGAGTTAGGATCGGTCGTTCCACCGGGCGCGGCAATGAGTTTTTCGGGATGAGCGCCATTTGGGAAAATCCAGTTTGCCCATGGAGCTTCATCACCATTCCGATCATACGCAGTGACGGCCAACACGTTGGGATAGCCATCAGTGTAGCCCGGGTCATGTCCACTGGCAGCCAATGCAGCAGGATATTGAACTGTCGGCGGTTCATGAATGCCATGATGCCCAGTGCTTGCCACAAGCAGAATGCTTGGCTCAGGTAGCAAGAATTCCTGAATAGCTTCCTCGAGGATAGTCCAGCCAGACGACGGAAATGTCCACGGCGCTACAATAACCCTGATATCACTCTCAGCTTCTGGCCACGGTAACTGGTTGTATTCCCAAGCCCATTGCATCGCACGAAAGGCGTCTATCTCGGCGCCACCGATTTGACAGCCGAAGCGCTCAAACCTCTGAACGACACTGCTGACAAACAGCCTGCATTCTGGTGCGACACCGATGTGATAATTTGCTGCTCCAAGCGTCTGTGTCTCTCCGCTGATTATTGACGACATGGCAGTCCCGTGGCCGTGATTATCTTGTGGGCCGAAACATGCTGCGTCAGGTGTCAGTGGTGTGCAGAACTGAGGTCCCTGTTCAAAGTAAGAGATTTCGTCGAGGTCGGGATGGCACCCCATCGGAAAGCCTGTGTCGAGCAGGTAGATTCCGACATCGAACGATCCGCGTTCGCAGCTCCGGGGCCAGGAGCACCTTATAGACCACGCCTCAGGAGCATCAATGTCAAAGCTCGGTGTCCTTGTGTCGTCAAAGCTCCACTGATCTGCAAAGTGAGTGTCCGGCGGATACCATTGAGTTAAGCGGATTACGTGATCGTATCCTACATGTTCTACAATCTGGTTAGCCGCCAAGCTCGAGAAGAGTGACTCCACACTTTCTTGAGAATTCCAACTTACCACAAAGCAATTCGGTAAGAGTTGTTCTTCAATTACGGCTCCAAGTCCGGATGCCGCAGTGAATAGCTCTCCTTCTCCATACCCTGCTTTGAGTTTCACGAAGACGTGGTTCCCAACGACAAGGCCATCCGAAACTGTCTCTACGACGAAAGGAGGATTCGTCCAGGATCCAAAGCAATTTGCTGCGAGGAGCAACATGATGATCGAGGCAAAACCAGTTCTGAATGGAGATATGAGTCTCATCTTCGTCTCCCAAGGTGGCTAAGAGAAATACTGCATCGCTAATTTGCGCTGGTCACTTTACGAGCATGACCTTTATGACCTGCGATTGATCACGGGTATGAAGTCTGATGAAGTAGGAACCTGTTGCAAGATCAGCGCCCGCTAGTGTCACAGCACCTTGACCAGGTTCAGCGTAACCACTAGCGAGCGTTCTGACATGCCTTCCGTCAAGAGTGAATAACTCGAGCGCAAGCCATCCAAAGTCTGGGTTCAAGAAGGTAACGTTTGAGCTAGAATTGAACGGATTGGGATAGGCCCACAATTGAAATTCGCCTTCGTACGGAGTCACGGGCGGTTGTGCGAACGATCCTTCGTCGAGGCCAGTGAGAATGAAGAAACCGTCAGGAGCCATGATTCCGTTGCCGACTATGCATTGAGTTGATCCGCCCACAGCTATCCTCCCATCCTGTAGCGCAACGATTCCGCTTGCTCGAGCGACATCCCTTGCAGCAATAGTACGATGCCAAACTTCGTTGCCATCTTCGTCGGTTCTTGCTATGTACGCGTGCCTAGTCGGATTGTTGGAGAGTCCTGAAGTTCCGGCAAGCAAGAAGCCCTCCGGAACTACTGCCAAAGAAGCAGCGAGTTGCAGTGAGTCCGAGTTACTGACACTCCGCCACCATTGCTGACTTCCTGAATCGCTTATCTTTGCGAGAAATGTGTTTGCTGATGCCGCATCGTAACCGCACACGACGAAACTGCCATCTATGAGAACGGAGATGTCGCCAGGGTTTTGATTCCACTGTCTGGCATACCGGCGCTGCCAAAGTGTGTCGCCTGCACTGCTGGTGCGGACAACAAACAGATCTGCATCGGCCGAACCGCTTGGATAGCGAGTGCCAGCAAGCACAAAGCCGCCGTCAGAGGCGAGCCCAAGTGCGACAGCGTGCTCTCCACCGCCACTGTCATAACTTCGAATCCACTGAAGATTTCCTTGGGCGTCGGTCTTCAAAAGGCACATGTCAGGGGCCTCTGTGGAATCGGTGTTTACGGATCCAACCAACACGTATCCTCCGTCGAAGGTCTGGGCGATAGATGACGCGGATCCAGCCGGCGCGGTCTCACTGAAATACCTCATCCATTGCTGTTCGCCCTGCGAATCAACTTTCAAAAGAAGAAATTCAACGTTGAAGTTCTCTTCTCCTGCCCCTGCCACAAGAAAACCGCCATCCGCCGTCTCAACCGCATCATGGCCGTATTCGGAATAACCATAGGCGTTGTCCCAAAGAAGATTACCAACGCTGTCGAGTCTTGCCAGCCAAATCTGCGTCTGAGCAACAGGGGGCGGGTTAATCCTCTGCGTATGTCCGGTCAGGAGGTATCCCCCGTCAGTCGTTTGAATAAATGATCTCACCTGATCGAAGTATCCCCCGCAGCTATCACCATAAAACTGGAGTACCTCGACAAGTGGACTTGGTTGCGCCCACGCAGAGGTCACAGCCAAGAACGACAAAGCGAAAACGATCCGTTTGGTCATTGTCAGCAGATCTTTCCTTTGCAAGCGTCCATAAGGACAATTCTGCACATTCGAATTACTGCTCATTCGATTCACTGTTGCTCTCCGCGTTGCGCCGATCTCATCTCAGTAGCACCATTTTCTTCGCATCTTGGAAGTTCCCGGCCTTTAACTGATACACATAGACTCCTGACGCCACACTCAGTCCACCAGCATTTTTACCATCCCAGAGAATCCGATAGGCACCAGCAGCCCGAAGATCATCTACAAGTGTCGTCACTTCCTGCCCAAGGATGTTGAAGATTTTCAGTTCAACCCTCACTACTTCAGGAATGTCAAATCGAATCTCTGTATTCGGATTGAACGGATTAGGATAGTTTTGATAGAGCTCGAAGGTCGAAGGTATACTCGAAGTGCTTCCACTCGCATTCGTATGAAGTCTCATTTCTAGCGCGTCGTCTAGCATTCTTATTCCTTTCATCTGATCCGACACTGCAAGTTCCCGATATTTACTCTGGGGTAGTGCGTCAAGGCTGCCACCACTTCCAAGGGCAAGCAACTGGATCTCTATGATGTCAGAGGCAATCTTCAACGAATCCACAAAGTCGAGCCCCCATCCAAACAGCTCTTCGTGCGCAGAAAGCGATTCCTCAAATAGACCTCTGTGGGTTAGATTAGCGTATCGAATTCGCTGAACTGTTAGGCTATCACTCTTTGTCTCTGCACCCGCAAGTAGGTGATCCGCCACAATGTCCCGTTCAGTTACTGACATCGTAGAAACCATTCGATCTACTGACACGGCCAGTGCAAACGCAGTACAACGAAGAGGCCAACTTGCGATTGTGTCGAGTTGTGCGAGGTTCATATACGATTCAAGTGCAGCTTCAAAGAGTGAATCCGCTTCAAGTTGTAGACCCACGGCAAGAGGGTTAATTTGCTCGCCATCATCAAGGGGCGATTCCTCGGGGCACAGACCCGGATATTCTCCTAGTGGATCAGTTAGATCCCAATAATCCTCATCGTCCGGATCGAAGTAGTCGATTTCAGGCCACGTTGAGAAGTAGCTGCCTGATGCATCGAAAGGATCTGGATTAGAAGGTGGTTCCACCCACTGAAAAAACCTTCCTCCACTGGCAATGTTCTCTTGTTCAAAGGAGTTCCCGCAGTCACTGATAACGGGGTAAGGAGCTTCGCCGCCGATTTGAAGCAGGAAATCCACATCGTCTACAATCCTGTTGTTAACTGTACTCCCGGCATATCCCAATATTGGCGATGACTCAATAGAAATGATACTCGCATCTGCTCCAGGTGTTTGTGAACCTATATGGTCAAAAGTGCAACAGCCCAGCCGAGATGTACTGGAGACAGCATCGAAAACTAGTCCGTAGTTAGTTGTGGGACCGCTGAAAACACAGTCAGCAAAGAGCCCTCTCGAGTTTCGGACCAGCCCTGTGCGATTTGCGGAATTCAGAACTTGCAGCCCGTAACAATTCACGTAAGCATTCAAGAAGTAGATGCCTGAGTAATGCTCCATAGCCTCAATGTCCTGCACTATAACATCTAACACAGTATAGCCAAACGGGAAGTTTCCCCAAAGCCGTAGGCCAATTTCCCCTCCAACGATGCGAGAGTCGTGAATCAACACCGGCGGTACCTGACCTTGCGGATTCTCAACGAAGACCGGGAAATGTGCACCTTCAATATGTGCGTAGGAGATGCTGATCACACCGCCGCTATTGTGTATGCCCTCCCATCCAGCACCGGAACAGCCCTTTACGAAGTAGACGCTATCATTGGGGAGGCCCCGCACATTTAGTGTTCCTCCCAGTACGTCGATCGCAGCGCTATTTGAACCATACACGACCGTTCCGGGCATGATATTTAACGTCGCTCCAGTCGGAACTACGACAGTGCCCAACAGATTGACTTTTCCGTGCCAAGTGACGACAGAGCCAGCCGGAATTGTTCCCTCAACGGATTGTGAATACAGCCCGGAATTTAGAACGTCAACGTTTTCCTGGGACCAGTCCCAGTCAACGGGATTTATGGGCGACGCTGTTTCCAGAGAATACACTCGGATTCCGGCGCCAGCTGCGATGAACGTGATGTCAGCGGTTCCGTCTCCATCCCAATCGCCTAGCGCTGGAGTGGATTGAAATGGCGAAGCATCACAAAATGGCCACTGCCAACCTTCAGTGAACTCACCGAGAGTATTCATGGTTGCGATTCCGCCCCAACTCGGGTTGGAACCGGGGCCACTAAAGCCGCCACCAACAATATCTCTATGCCCGTCTCCGTTAACATCAAAACTTACAGCATGAATTGAATGGGGCAGGCGTCCAAGATCATCGGAGACCGTCTGACAACCTGGATTAATCACCTGATTTCCTGAAGCATTTGACACTTCTGGTGTTACAATCTCCAAAATGTCCGGCGGTGCTGACTGCATGTTTGCGAGAAGACTCTGAATCAAGTGCGAGTTTGGGGTCTCAAGTAACGAACCCATTTCTCCTCCGCAGCACAGTGAATTCCCGTTCCAGCGGTACACGCAGGCATACGGGTTTGAATCGAGTGATGGGGTTCCCTGCGTGAAAGTCGAGAGCACGATTTCAACGTCTCCTGCGCACTTCTCAAGATCGGCAATAATCGGTGCCCCGCGAAAAGCGGTACCATTATTCTGGACTTGCACGGGAGCGCGTGCCACAGAACCATCCTCTCCGTTGAGGAAATGGAGGTACATGGGCGCGCTTGCACAAACAGCAATTTCGTTCGTGAAGTCTCCGTCAAGGTCGCCAACCGCAGGCGCAACTGTGATTCCTCCGGTTACTTGGGCCGCAGACTGCCACAACGGGACGATTGCCTGTTGCTGGGTTGAGTATGTGTAGGCATAGACTCCGCTCTGTTGTCCCTCTGCACCGTTGGTTGCAACAAGGACATCTAATTTGCCGTCTGAGTTCAAGTCCGCCAGAACCGGATCGGAACTGGACGATTGATTTGCGACAAGAATAGGTGGGAAGGCCTGTGAAAGATCATGATTCCAAATGTACAGGCGGGTCTGGGTGGGGTTGCTCCGTGTTGCAATGGCAACAATCTCTAGACGATAATCGCCGTCAATATTGCCGACAGCTGGCTTTGTCATGATGTCCCAGTTGGCATCTATGTCTGTGAAGACATAGTCGCCATCTGACTCCATGACGTACAAGGAGTGATTCAGGGTGGGATGATATTGCGTACCCCAGATCAGTTCCTGCAGCCCGTCGTTATCAACGTCTGCCATTGTTTGGGCAAACACGTACCCCTGATGGTCCAATATCTCAATCGGATCAAGCGGTCTGCCAAAGACAGGAACCGGAATCAGAATATCCTCCGAGTAGTTTCCCGAATTCTGCAGGTGGAGTGTAACAAAATAGGTGTCCGTTTCGGCGGTTGTGCTTGTGAGTATCCCGTACTCTCCCGAACTCCAAGCTGACTGGTCCGTTTCGAGTATGCCGAAGCTGTGCGAATTCTGCCCTATGACTGGCACAATCTCTGGTACATGCGCTTGCATTGTGCCTGAAACTGTTGATCCGGTCGACTCCCAGAAGTTCTTGAGCTTGATCCGAATCGAAGCAGATTCCCCAGCAAAAATGTACTCGTCACCATCCTCAGAATCAATCTCTACATCTCGGACAACAAGTCGTGGTCTTGCTGGTTCGCTCATTGCAGCAGGGATATCTAATCGCCCTGCACCGAGCTTCATTGAACCATAAGGATCCGTCTGAATAACAGAATATGCTGTACCGACCAATCTGTGTCGGAGCTCATCGCTCGTCAGATCTTCCCATTGCGGACTTGACCAAAGAAGAGCTGCTGCACCCGCGACCATTGGCGATGCAGCGGATGTTCCGTTACTTGAACCATAGTTCGCCTCGATGTCCCAAAGATCAACTCCTAGTCCTAATGCTCCCCATATTTGATCCATCGGCGCAGCAATGGCAACTGAGTCGTTTCGCGTAGACATTCTAAATAGTCTGTCAAGATGGTCCGTGCCCCCGACGCTGATTACTTTTGGGAAGCTCGCAGGATACTGTAGATCTTCTGGGCCAAATGGAGGATCGCCATGACTCTCGCCAAAGTTTCCTGCTGCTGCCACTAGGAGGATATTATCGGCATACGGCAGATTTGCAAGGTAGTTGAAGACAATACCAAAGTAATCCCACTCCCAGTGGTTTTCATGGATATATTCAGTCAAGTCAAATACACCAAAACTCATGTTAATGATCATCTTGACTTCATGCTGCTCCGCAAAGTCGGCAGCGTATAGGATGCCGGCCGCGTATTCCAGTGCAGAATGCCTGTTGGACTCTCCACTCGGTCGCCCACATTGAACCGGGAGGATTCTGCAACCCGCGTCCGAGTCTGGCCACCATCCACCTGCTATACCTGATCCACCGCCGAGGAAGCCCAGTCCATCATTAGTTTGCGCTGCGGCAATACTTGCGACCCAGTTACCGTGTCTTGGGTGTTGCTCATTTTGCATGTTGGGGAAGACATTGTTGTCACCGCTAAACTCTTCTTGCACATCGAATGCGCGGGAGAAATCCCAACCCTTGTCGTCATCCCAAAAGCCATTGTTGTCATCATCCTGTGGTTCGCCACGGGCTGGCGGCAGTTGGCTTCCGTTCGTGAAGTTTGCGAAGTTCAGTTCGTCTTCACCTGGATTGTCCATTATTCGTGTCGCCAGATCTGGATGTAACACTGTGAATGATCCATCGATTACTGCTATCACAACATTTGGATCTCCCACAATCCCGTTCCCATCATCCCAGATTTGGTCGCTCCCTATGATTTGGTGAAACGGCTGATTGAAGAACCCCGGGTCGTTTGGTACAAATAAGACGACCTCGGGATTGGGGTGCACATGTACGACTTCTGGTTGTTCTGCAAAGAAATCCATCAGCTTTACGACATTAACCTCCGGATCGAATCTAAGAAAATACCAAGCGGCAAGTTCAGAGATTTCTGGGAATAGGCACGCCGTCCTAAACACAACCAAGTTATTCTCTGATGCCAAGCTGTCAACCACTTGATTCCACATGTGATCTTGCCGTTAGACTCCTCAATCTTTAGGGGCAGAAGGTCTCTGTCAAACTCAACCAGTAGCTCTCCGGGCAAGTATCCTGTGTCTGACGCAATCACAACTCCTTGCGAAACACAAATCGAGTATAGGATCAGCGCGAACATTGCGAAGAAAAGTTTCCGGCTCATTATGCCCTCATTTACAAAAGGTGATTCCTTGCGAACAGACAAGTTTTTTGTTAAGCGATATGGAAATGAAGTATCTCCCCGACGAAATTTCCCGCGGTGTCCAAGTTGTTTGGAACTCTCCGCTGGGACCAAGGTATCCACCCGCCTTCCAGACACCTCTTCCGAGAACATCAAACACCGTAATCTCCAGTTTGCCGACCGATGAAGCAGCGAACACGATGTTCATTGTTGGGTTAAATGGATTGGGATAGACAGAAAGCCGGATATCAAGTGGCAAACTCCTGTTCAACAGAGGCCCCATTGCTACTGGTCGCTCAAAGCGAAACAGTTTACTTGGCACCTGTACTCCTAACGCGACGGCCCAACCCAAGTCTTGCTTCGCATAAACGTGATCCACAATAAGGTATCCTCCAATCGGGCCCGAAAGATCCATTTCGTAGGCAAACCAAGTTTCGCCGCCGTCGTCCGTCTGGAGAAACATGCCCTGCGATGAATAGCCCCAACCGTGCAGCGAGTCAGAGAAGACCACGTTCCCGGGATAGTAATCCGAACCATATAAAGAGTCTTCCCATACCTGTTCCCAAGAGACCCCGTCATCAGTGCTGCCGATTATTGCGGGATAGTATTCACCGGAAGCGTTTATCTTCTGGCCGAAGATAAAGAACTTTTCAGCTGATGGCGAACCAATACCCCCAAACCGAGCCAAGATCGGCAGCCGTGTGGTATCCCAAGAGTATCCCCCGTCAGTACTGCGCCAAATATGTTTGATGGGAGAAAACCCCCCTCCAGGCATAAGAAGCGTTCCTGATGCAGACTGCACTGCATAGCCAAGCCCGTAGGAATTCTCTCCGAAGTCGAACTCTTGAAGTACACTCCAAGTATGTCCGCTATCGAGACTCTGCGACAGCTGACTGTACCAATAGATCGGAGGATTACCCCAATCCGTGGACCACTGAGCAACAGAGAGAAGTCTGGATGGGTTTGTGTAGATAATCTCTCCTAACCGCACTTCCTGCGGTGCTTGCAAGAATTCCCATGTCTCCCCTGCGTCAAACGTGAGAGCTAATGCGTTCTCGTTCTTTGCAAATCCCTGTGAGTCGCTTACAAATTGAATCTCCTCAACATTGCTAAGGCCCTCGCTCCCGAGGTCCCATCTCGGTATCCAGCTCACTCCACCATCAAAAGTCTGCCAAAGCGTGTGCGGGCAAAGCCCCCCCATGAATCCAACGCTGTCAGACAGAAACCAGATATTCTGAATTGTGCAGAACGGCAAGCTGTCACTCGTCTCATAAACCTCGTGCCAGTACTCAATCTGGGCGCGGGAAGGTTGTGCCCCCAAAAACAAAAAAGCAACTGTGTTGAGAGTCAAGAGGCGGAGGTAGCTTTTTCTTGCCATAGCAGTTGTTTTTTTGTTAGGGCGTTGAGGATGATCAGGAGCTTGTGCATACAAGCGACGATCGCGATTGGGGCGGGTTTTCCTGCAGCCAATACCCCTACCCCCATAAAATACACGAGCGAACCCCGCCCAGCTTGTTAGTGTGAGCAAGATTCGCTTCATGACATTCCTCCCTTGACGTGCTAAGGTTGTAGACCCGAGAACCGAGAGAATATTACTGAACATCGGTGAATTTGTCAAGAGTGCCATGGTGCTTTCTCCGGAGTTAGAAGTGTATTGGATATTCACACTGGATTCACCGCATCTATTGGCGAAACGGTACTTTCCGCATGATAGAAATGCACCCGGCGCGGCCCTCCCAACAGACGTTTCTGTCGGAGGAATCGCGTTTATGTGACATTAGTCACAATCCTTGCCAATTCCAGACAATATAGTCATGCTGTTGCACGCTGTCAACGCCTTCTAGCTAAAAGACAGGGTTACCCCTGCCTCACCGTCGGGACAAGCTACTTCTCGTCCTTATCATCCGACCGATCATCATCGTGGCAGATTCGATCCGCCACACCGCAGATTGCATCAGCGATGATGCATCCTTTCTTGTCCATATCATTGTTCTCCTAGTTTGTGATTAGTG
>CAZQBX010000085.1:0-13123 GCA_964592145.1 uncultured Ignavibacteria bacterium | reverse complement strand
GGAAAATCATAAGGAATGACTACTTTAAAGTCAAGCCAATTTCTCCCGGTTTTCAGTACCCGGCCCAAGGCCTTGATCACTGGCGGCAACGGATTTGTCGGCAGTCATCTTGCCGAACGCCTCTCCGAGTTAGGCTTCGATCTCTTCCTTCTGCTTAGGCAAACTTCCAAGACCGACAACATCGCCGACCTCAAATTCACACCTGTCTACGGCGATCTCCGCGACACCGAATTCCTGAAAGAGACTGTCTCCCAGGTCGACTACATTTTCCACAGCGCCGGTCTCGTCAAAGCCCCATCGTCGCAAGTCTTTAATGAAGTCAACGCCGTCGCCACTGACCGACTTGTCAGACTCGCAACAGAGCAGGGCAAGAATCTCAAGCGTTTCGTCTACATCAGTACCCAGGCCGCCGCCGGACCCTGCATCGACAAGACACCCAAATCCGAGTCCGACACTCCCAACCCGGTCTCCGATTATGGTCGCAGCAAACTCGCAGGGGAACATGCCGTCCTCGCCATGAAAGACCGCATACCAGTAACCATCGTCCGCCCACCGGCCGTATTTGGTCCCCGCGATACCGAGGTGCTGACATTTTTCCAGATGGCCAAGGCCGGTCTCTTGCTAAAATTCGGCGGCAAAGAAAGCTACGTCAGTATCGTCTACGTCAAAGACCTCGTCGAAGGCATCATCCGCGCCGCCGTGTCCGAGAAAGCAATCGGCGAGACCTTCTTTATCAATACCCTTGATGAACTTTCTCAATGGCAGGCTCAGTATATGATGGCCGAAGTGATGAAGGTCGATATCCGTCCGCTTCGAATTCCGCTCTGGCTTCTGCGTATCATTGCGCCGATTGCCGAGAAGATTGACCGCAGTCAAGGCAACTCTCCGACAATCTGCGCTGACAAGGTTAACGAACTATCCAGCCAATTCTGGCTGTCATCATCACAAAAGGCGCGTGACCTCCTCGATTACTCGCCGCTTTCACCCATCGAAGATTCTCTTCGCGAAACGTATCAGTGGTATCAGGAGAAACGATGGCTATAGGACTATTTGAATCTGTCATTCCCGCGGAAGCGGGAATCCAGCAAGAGTTTTTTGCGTACGACCCTGCAAAAGCCTTGCGCGCAGCACAAAACCAACCGAAAGCGTCATTCAGGAGTTAGCATCTCCCCATGAACGCCCAGAAACTCATTCTTGCTGTCGCCGTCGCTGGTGTCGCCTTGCTTGTCTTGGAATACCTCCGTCGCACCATATCTGGAATCCTAATCCGCAGATTCGAACTCGGGGAAACAGTCGAGATTCAATTCCTCTCCTCATTCTTGGTGAACTTCGTCCTCTGCGTGATGCTGCCCGCCGTCGTCTATGCGGCACTTTATCCGATCCTGCCCTTCACCAGCTTTCGCTCTGGATTTTTCATCGCCCTCTTCGTTTTTGGCGTCGGTCAATTACCGCTAACCATAAGGACTTACAACCAGTTCCGGCTCTCCTCCGCGCTCACCGCGTTCGAGCTGTTCTGGAATCTTCTCACATTGCTTGTCACGCTCGGTGCGATTACGTATCTTTATCATTACTAGGAGAACCGGTAATGATAGATCCCAACGTTCGTAACGACTTCTACGGTCTCGACCATAAGACCTTTTTCAATAACGCATCCTATGCCCCTGTCCTGAAAGTTGTCAAGCAGGCAATCGACAATTACCTCGGCCAGGTCATGAACCTCAACGTCGGCGATGTCGAAGCCAAAACTCACCTGGCGAACATCCGCCGCGATGCCGCCGCCTTGATCGGCGCCCACCACGACGAAATCGAATTCGCCATCAATACTTCCTGGGGTCTCAATCTCGCAGCACTCGGTCTCGACTGGCAGGCTGGCGATGAAATCCTCATGCCGGATAATGAATTTCCTTCGGTGCCGTATCCCTTCAGAACTCTCGAAGAACGCGGCGTCGTCATCAAATACATACCGACACCCGATCGAAATTTCTCCTTTGATGAGATGACCAAACTGGTTAACAAACGAACTAAAGCTCTGTCCATCAGTTTCGTCCAATATTTCAACGGCTTCCGAAATGATCTCAAGCGCATCGGCGAGTTCTGTAAGGAACATGACATCTACTTCATCGTCGATGCCATCCAGGGTCTCGGCGTCTGTCCGCTTAACGTCAAAGAGTGTCACATCGACCTGCTTTCCTGCGGTGCGCAGAAGTGGTTGCTCTCGCCGCTCGGCTCCGGATTCTTCTATGTATCCAAAACCGCCAAACGCCGGCTGAAGTCCCACACCACCGGCTGGATGGGCGTTGACTGGAATCTCAACTACACCGACCTGATGCACTTCGACCGTGAAGCCTTCGCCGATTGCCGCCGCTATAATCTCGGCACTTACCCCTATATCCAGCTCTGGGGCATGTCGGCGGCGCTTGACTACATTCTCAAGCTTGGTGTGGAAAACATCTTCGACCACAATATGGCGCTCGTCGATCAACTCATCCGATTCGTGCGCCACGATGACTACTATCGCATCAACGGCACACTCGAACCGGCGCATCTTTCGCAAATCGTCAACATCAGTTCACCAGCCAACGAACAACTGCAGAAGCACCTGTTGAAAAACGACTTCTTCCTCGTCTATCGCGAGGGCGGCGTTCGCGTGGCTGTGAACTTCTACAATACACCGGCCGAAATCGACCGCCTGATTGATGTACTGCAACAATTCAAGAAACAGGAACTCGCGGTCAAATCGCCTTCGCGCTAAGACCGTATCGATAACAACTTCAAACGCAGACTAATTCTATGATACTCGAAGTAATGATTGAAATCCCCAAGGGCAGCCGGAACAAATACGAGTACGACAAAGACCGCAAAGTCATCCGGTTCGATCGTATGCTCTTCTCCGCCATGCACTATCCCAGCGACTACGGCTTTATTCCTGAAACCCTCGCCGAAGACGCCGATCCGCTCGACGCACTCGTTCTGGTCTGGGAACCGACCTTTCCCGGTTGTATGATCGCCGCCAAACCGGTCGGCTGTTTCAAGATGTTCGATGAAAAAGGTCCCGACGAAAAAATCCTCTGTGTTCCGGTTGCCGATCCGCTGTGGAATCACATCGAATCACTCAAAGATGTCCCGCCGCATCTTCTCAAAGAGATCGAACACTTCTTCAGCGTTTACAAAGACCTCGAAGAGAAGAAGGTCGGTGTTGAAGGATGGGAAGACCGCGACATCGCTCTGCAAGTCATCAAGGAAGCGCAAGAACGCTACAAAGCCAAACGCCGCCACGGCTCCGATCTCGGCGGCTCCTTCTACGAATAACTCCCGCAATCCGTCATCCCCGCAATTGCGATCGTGGGGGCGCAGTACACTGCGCCCAGTCGCGCGATAGGCGCGGTGCTTTGTAGGTCAGGAGCCCTGCGCTCCTGACAATTCCACTGTCATCCAGAGCCGCTACGCAGGCGAAGGATCTGTTTCGTGCGCGGCAGTCGTCCCCGCGAAAGTTGAGCGAAGCGAAATCCCGTGCTTCGCGAACGCCGTGCCCAGATTGAGTAGGTCAGACATTCTTGCCCGACATCTTCGATCCGCGCACTGAAAACACTCGCCCTCTAGTTTCCCCCTCTCCCGCTTTCGGGAGAAGGGCTGGGGGTGAGGGCGTCTTGGCTTACCAGCGTAATCTCACAATAACTGCGTCAGTTTTTGTCCCGGCCGGATAGGGGCAGGTCGAAGATCCCGATTCCATCGGGGGGTGAGGGCAAGAGACCGCCCCCCTTCAAGTTCTCCCCCCATTTGTCGACAATCAAACTATGATCACAACCGAACTCAAACTCGGATAAACCATGCACCCCGAATCCTTACTCATCGGTCTGATCCTTGGCATCATTCTCACCATCGCCATCTACGCCGCCCGCGGCCGCCGACCGGTTAATCTCAACAAACCGGCACGCGTACCTATTGGCCGTTATCTTGGCGGCTTTCCGCTCGCAACCTCGCCCGAGGATTCCGTCGATTGCCTCATCGACACTTCCGCTTTTGTCTTTGTCTCGCGATTCAACAAGGAATTTGGTCGCATCCCCCGGACCGCCGTCGTCGATATCTTCTGTGAGGAAAAACCGCAGCTGCTCCCGCGCCTGACCGCAACGAAGAACATCACTTTCCCGAATCTCGGCGTCGCCAAGAACCGCTCGCTAAGTGGTTACTGCCTCGTCATCGACTGGCAAATCGGCGATACCCGCAACAATGCCGTGTTTGAATTCCGTGGTATCACCGCCCGCGTCGCCGCCCACGGCGTCGAAACCATCCTCAAGAGCCACTGCAAAGCCGCCGTCCCGCCGCTGCGTTTCGATGAGAGAAACTGCCCCTTCTGCCGCGAAGTTATCAAGAAGGAAGCCCTCCTCTGCAAGCACTGTCGCAGTCGCGTTACCGATCCCAAGCCCGCCCGCTTTACTTTGCCGGCTTGACCCTATTTCGATTTTAGGTTTACTGTCGCCACCCCTGCGAGCACCAGCGCCGCCCCGATGTAATCCTGAATTTTCAACAACTCGCCGAGAACGACATACCCCAGGCACATCGCCACCATCGGCGTAATCAAAGCCACCATCGACATTGTCAGAATCGGCAGCCGCTTGAGCAGCCAGTAGTAGCTCGTAAACGAAACCACCGAACCAAAAGTCGCCAGAAAAATCATCGCACCGATCGAAGCCGTCGTCACCTTGAACATCGTGATATCTTCCACCAGCGCCGCCGTGATCGTCAGCAGAATCGCACCCAGCGTCATCTGCAACGTCACCATCGGGAACACATCTTCATCCTTCAAATACGCCTTGATGGATACCGTCCCAATCGCCGCCGCCAGCGGTGACAATAACATCATCACCATTCCAAACGCCGCGTAACTCCCATAATCCATCGGCTCCAGAAATATCAGCACCACACCCGCGAATCCCAGCACGACGCCCACGACCGCCCGCAGAGTGATCCGTTCGCTCTTGAGCATCAGCGTCATTAACAGCATTACCATGAAAGGGAAAACTGCGAACAAAATCGAAGCCAGCGCCGAACTGATATATTGACTGCCGAGATAGGTAAACGAATAGGATCCGAAGTATGTGAAAACGCCCGGCCACGCGACCCGCCACTTGTTGCGCCAGCCCTGCGGATACTTCTGCCGTGTTATAAGATTGATAGTGACTAGAATCGCGACCGCCAGAATAAACCGCAGCGCCGCGCTCCAGATCGGCGGCGCATCCGCCAACCCGATCTTGATCGCCATCCAGGTCGAACCCCAGATGAGACAGAGCAAGATATAAACGAGAATGTTGGTCAATGTCGCTTCTCGATGCAGAAAGTAATTGCGGTCTGATTATTGTCTGACTAAGCCTTCTCGTCAATCACTTTCGGCTCTGTTTCAAGTTTCGTCAGCTTCTCAATTCTGCGCCCCATGATGACACCGTTGATAACTTGTGCTGGACACAGCAACGCATAGCACCAGCCAGCCAAAGCCGCCAAATAGATACTTCCTGTAAATGCCAATGCCGCCGACAACAGCGAAACCGCCACATAAATCAAGTGCATCTGAATACTCGCCCGCGTGGCAACTTGTTCGATTTCACTCAATTCCAGTTGTTCGCGCAGTCGATAAGCGTGCAGATACAGTAGTGAGAAGATTGCGAAAATCGCGAGGAAACCCAGCGAATAAACGAGCATCAACTCCGGAACATCGGCTCCGGCTATCATCGTACCGTGGTCAATTCCGGCGTTGATTCCAAACATTCGCCCCAGAAGAAATGTGAAGAGAAACTTAAGCGGATAGATATAGAATAATACAACGAACAACAATACCGCGTTGAGCACCGACGTGTAGGTATCTTCCAGACCGTAACGCCGGAAAAATATGTAATGCGCGTGCCAGATCATGAATAACAGCGTGAAGCAAATCGCGAAGGCAAAGAAACCCCGCATCGTCTGCATCATTGCACCGAACGAGGTCGGAACTTCCAACGACACCACCAGAAGCGTTATTGCAAATGCAAAAACCGCATCGCTTAGTCCTTCAACTCGGGTCGGATCCCCGCCGCGCCACTTGAAATGCGACTCGGCGCGCAGACCCTTCTTAATGAAATGCTGACGAAGCATCCTCACCTTCCGTTAATTTCTTGCGAATCCCAATTGGCGTCCAATATGCGCGATTCCCGGTGCAATGTGCAAGGAATTTAGCCTCCGGTTTGTTTATGATCTTGACGGACAAAATCGTATCATCTGTAGATTATGAAAATCACCATCGCCGCCGCCAACGGCTTCATTGGCACATACCTTGCAGGTTACTTATCCGGTCTTGGTCACGACATATCTGTATTGGTGCGGCGGCCAACCAAATTGCCATATCGCCAATTTCTCTGGAACCCCTATGTCGGTGAAATTGATGCCTCCGCCATCGATAACCAGGACGTTATCATCAATCTCGCCGGCAAAAATGTCGCCGCTGAACGCTGGAATGATCGGGTCAAACGCGAAATCGTCGAAAGTCGCATTCTCGCTACCGAACTGATCGGCAAGACCGTTGCCAAAATCGGCGCCAAACCGAAACTCCTGATGAATGCCTCTGCCATCGGTATTTATGGCAATCGACTTCCGGAGGAAATCATCACCGAGGACTCCCCTGTCGGCGCCGGTTTTATGGCAGAAAGCTGCACCAGATGGGAGCAGGCAACATCCATCGCCGAGGATGCTGGCCTTCGCATCGTCAAATTGCGCATCGGCGTCGTCTTAGCCGCAAACGGCGGAGCGCTCGACAGAATGTTGCCGTTCTTCCGACTCGGACTTGGTGGCAAACTTGGGACCGGCGACCAGATGATGAGCTGGATTGCGCTCGACGAGATCGGTTCAATCATCGATTTTGTTATTAAACAACCCGCAATTATCGGCGCCGTCAACCTGACTGTTCCCCAGCCGGTCACCAACTCTGAATTCACGAGTGCTTTGGGCAAAGTGCTTCATCGACCCGCTCTGTTTCCGGTACCGTCTTTCGCGCTGAAACTGGCTTTTGGTCAAATCGCCGAAGAGGTCCTCCTTGGCGGCGCGCGTATTATCCCGCGCAAGCTCCTCGACAACGGCTACAATTTCCGTCATACCGACCTCATTCAAACACTTGAAAACATCCTTACAAAAAAATAGGGACACGGTCTCCCGCGTCCCTAAAGCTTGAATTCTTTGTCCGCTATTGGAATTTGATATCTGCCGAACCTAAACCCACATCCAGCACCAGCGTCAACCGGCCCTTCGCGGTCTTGAAATTATCGCTCTCCCAGACATCGTCTCTTCCGCGTACCTTGTTGAATGTCCGCTTGGGAAAATCGATGGAATTAAGCCAGTTCTCTTCCGCCTCGAGACGCACGCCGATTCCTTCCGGCAGGATAATGTCGATCGATCCCATCCCGACATCTATGCTGGCTTCTGCCTCGAAATCAAAGTCCCCGGTGAAATCAAGAGTGAAGCTCCCCATCCCGCCGTCGAATGTCAGAAATTCGAACTTCGCATTGCCGAGATTCCGCATCTCCAAATCACATGCGCCGGCATCGATCTTCAGATCGCGCAGTGTTGTGCGATTGGGCGATGAAAAGTCGATGTTCGCATCGGCCGCGCCGACGTCCAGCCGCAAGTCTGACACCGTCATATCGCCGAAATCCAACTCCGCTTTGGCTGCGCCAACTTCGATATCCAATCGGCAGTCAACCTCCGGCGAGAGTGAAAACTCCCAGCGGTTGTCCTTCGCGTCAATATCTATGGAGTTTCGTTCATTGAGCAGTTCCGACTCAAACACGAATGTCCCGCGCCTGCCTTGATTCTCAAACGATTGCCGGTACTCGTACCTCGTCTCGTCATAGTCCCCGTTGAATTCGACAACCGCTTTCGTCCCGGGGCCCTGCTTACTCAAATCGAACATACCCACCGCCAGCTTCAACTCCACATCCATCTGTTCGAGCTCCGGCGCCTCAACCTGCTTGGTGACCGGCGTGAGCCGCGCCGCAACCGCGACCGCAAACATCAGCCCGAATAAAACAATAGACAATATTATCCATCTATTCATGATTACCTCCAGATATGGTTACGGCAAAAGTAGGCTTGGTGTTTCAATTTGCGGAATGCGCCGGGAGCAGCGCCATGCAGGGCCAGATTACGGCTGTTCAGTTGCACTGTCGGATATGATCACGCTGACCCGCACCTTTTCGTTGCGGTAGTCGCGAGAACCAAACCGCGTGAGAATTGACCCGCCCAAACCAAGTGTCGCCACCAACAGCGTCAACAGAAGCGCGACAATTCCGAAGATCACCGAGACCGGTTCGGAATTCATGACCAATCCGAGGAAAAACCCGACGCTGGGTACCTGTCCGATCGCAAATCCCACCACCACCTTCTTGGCACGACCTTCTTCGACTTCTCCGTTATGCGGCTTGACGAAGTCTGACAAGAACAGCGCAAATGCGGCGCCGCCGAGAAAAGCTGCCCCCAGCATCGCCAGCGGAAGCCCCAGCACGGCGATCGGAATTCCGATAATCGTTATACACAAGAGCAGGAACACCGGCAGAACCAGTATCCACGCCAAAGAGCCAACCAGCAGCGCCCTGAGGATATTCTGTGAATAAACCGCCTTGATTCGATCTGTCGGCTTGCGAAATATCATCGCGATGGCAAAAGTGAAGATGAACAGCAATGATAGAATCACGATGCCCGCGATCCCGGCCGCCGATGTATCCTCGCGGTCACGGTCACGCCAGGTCTCACTTGGGTCCGGTATCGACATGTTCTGTTCGGTAACATGACCGAATACTTGCGACCCTTGCTCTTCAATGATCTCGTTCGCAATCACGTTGCCCATCACGATCCCGCCCCGGGCAATCCGTACTGTGCCGGTTGCGGTGACTGAACCCTCAACCAATCCCTTGATCGTGGCATTCCCGCCGACCGTGACAACTTCGCCCAGAACATGTTCATCAGCCTCAATCGTAACCGACTGGCCGATCTTGCGGATACTCGAGATCTTTACTGGAAAATCGGCAGTGTTGATCTCCGCCGCCGCTGGTGGAATCGGCGGTACAGGTACGGCCATTCCTTCTTCGTCGCGACCGGTGCCGGCCGGGACCATGATCTCGTTGCCGGCGGAATCGACCAGAATAATGCCATCATTGTCAATGCGGATTTCGACATAAACCTTACCGCGATACTCCGGCTGTCGATCCTGGCCGAGAGCAATCGATGTACCTACAGCGGCGAAACAGCAGAACAGTATCGTGACAAGTACTTTGCGCATATTTACCGATTTCTAATACTCTTCGAGCGAAATGTCGCCCGATGTCGAGGTCAAGTAAATACCGGTGCCGCCGCCGCGAAGCCGGCCTTCCAGTCTGTTACGGTTAAATGACCGTACTTCCAACGCCAGGTTCGTGTCGATGTTGCCTGATGTCGTTTCCAATTGGATATCGCCCTTGGCTTCCGCCGGTAAGCGCACCTTGATATTGCCCGAGATCGTCTCGGCTTCAAATCGCGTACCCTTGGCGAATTCCGAAACTACGCGCACATCACCTGACGATGTCGACAGCGAAAATCCCCCTTCACGTTGGTCAATCTCGATGTCTCCGGATATTGTCTTGATATCAACATCTCCGGAAGACTTCCCAACCATACAATTGCCGGAAGTCTTGGTGATACGAACTGTACCGGTCACCCAGTGCGCTTCCGTATCGCCCGAAGTTGCCTGCAGGACAATATTGCCCTGAACATTGTCAAACAATGCATCCGACGAAGTCGACATCACTTCAATATCACCCGTCACGTCCTTTATGCGGATGTCACCGGAGGTATTCTCGATATCACAATCGCCCTTTAAATCACGCACTGTAATGTCTGATGACGTTGCTGCAATGTGAAACTTACCTTCAAGACCGCTCAGCTCTACGTCGCCGCTGGTCGAAGCAATCGCCGCGTCCACGGTCACCGGTATCTCGATTTCGTAATTGACGGAACCGTTAAACCCCGAAGTCAATCCAAACAGGTCGCCCAGAAACCCGTTCATCCGGTTGCCATTTGGCTGCCGGGTGTCAATCTCGATCTGGTCGGCCTTAGCTTCAATCACCACCTCGATGCGGTCTTCCATTTCCTCGGCATCTTCACGCGATGACGCATCGACCTCTTTGGTCACCTTGATAATGACCTTGTCTCCGGCTTGTCGCGAAACGATAATTGCCCCCGAAGTATTATTGACGGTCAGTTTGAATCCATCTTCGACGGAATACTCGTAGCTGTCTTCAAAGCGAAACACCTTGGCGTCGGCAGTCGCTGCCAGCACCAGACACAATACTGCCGAAACTGCGATGGCAATCAGAATGTGTCGCGACATATCACCCTCCTAACGAACACCCTTCAACTTCTTCTTGAGCAGTTCCCGGGCGCGAAAAATCCGCGCCTTGACTGTTCCTACGGGCAGTTTCAGTATCTGCGCGATCTCCTCATATGATTGATCGTCACGGTGGCGATAGAGGATCACGTCGCGATACTTGTCCGGCAGCGAGTCAATCGCCTCTTGGATCGATATCTGCCGCTGCTTCTCCCAAAGGTTCTCTTCCGGGTTGAACGAGGTGTCGGGAAGGTCAATTTCTACTGTGCCGTCCTGGGTCTCGACCGGCTTGTCCAGGCTAAGTGCCTCGATCTTCTTCTTGCGAATCGAATCGATCGCACAATTGGCCGCGATCTTGTAAAGCCAGGTCGAGAATCGGAACTCGGACCGATAACTTGCCAGCGAATGAAACGCCCGCATGAACGTCTCCTGAACCAAATCCTCTGTCTCATCACGATTTCGGACAATCTTCAGAATAATCTGATAAATGGCCCGTTGATGACGGTTCAGAAGCCCCCGATAGGCTGCTTGGTCGCCGGCAAGTGCTTTGGAGATTAACAGTTCGTCCGGTTCCTGCACCTGTTCAACCTAACTCTTAGATACGCCTTGCCTAATTCCTTGTTTCACAGGCGGGTAAGATACTGTCAGCCATATTCAAAACCAAAAACTTTCTCTCACCCGCCCCTTATAGACGATTCAGCTCCAAATGTGGCTAATTCTCCCACAACAGATCTGAAATCACTCGATTATGTGAACAATTGATGCACATATCCCGCAAAGTATGGGAACACCCCCCTTAATCACTATTCCTGAACGGCTAAACCAGTCGAGATTCTTCAGTCTAAGCCGTTGTCGTTCAACCTATTTTGTTAGAACAAGGCCCCTCAAGCGGAAAACATACGTTCGGCACTTATTTTGCACAACGTCAAGCGGCTGGGATTGGGTACAAAGGCAATGGTCGGGAAGCCGGAAACCACGCAACCATCGACGAGCAAGATGGAGGATATTATGGCTAAGAAGCGCAAATCTGCGTACAAAATCCCTAAAAAGACCTGCTGGCACCTCTACTCTCTACAGACACTCAATAATGAGAAGTTCGTGAAGGTCGTCAACAAGATCCTGCGCCACGAATGGCAGGTCATCAAATAGATCTGGCAGGAGTTGTCTTTGTTAATTTCTTCACGATTAAGGGCAAAAAATTGGCCCAAATCCTGCCTTAAATTGTATCAATTCTAGCGTATTTATATCTCAATTTTTTTGTTTCAAATCCGATCATCTTTATTGGAAGTTCAATTTGAAAAAAACTTGACATTGGTTTGCACTCGGCCTATTTTCCCCGCAACTTAAACGGGGCTTCATACTGGCTGGATGCGAACACTGGGGAAATCTTTAGGGATGAAGAAAAAGTTATCAGTCTTTATAGTTCCCGACTCTGGGGAAGTAAGACAATTCTCAATATCAAGAACCGTACTGATCACTGTAATTAGTGCCATTTTCACCTACGCCATCGTCACCGTCTTCTTCTCTTATGGCTTCTTCTCAAGCCGTATCGAAGCACACAAGATCGACTCCTTGACGAAGGAAAACCAGTTCCTGACCGCCAAATTGGTCGATATCAGCGAGTCAATCGACTTCCTGCAAACCGAAATCGCCTCCCTGACCGAGAAGGAGAAGGCTATCCGTACCATCTTCGAACTGCCGGAAATCGACCCGCAGCAGCGGGAACTTGGTATCGGCGGCCCGAATATCCTTCCGCAGGAAGAACTTGCCCCAAGTCGCTCGTTCGCCTTCCAGTCGGAAGCCGAAGTCGACCGCCTGGTGGCACTTACTAATTTCGAAAAAGAACAGTTCAATAGTGTATATGAAGCCCTCCTTCAGAAGAAAACCGATCTCGACCATACCCCCTCCATTATGCCTACTGTCGGCTACTTGATGAGAGGTTACGGTATGAAACGCGATCCGTTTACCGGCCAGGTGAAACTCCATGCCGGACTCGATATCTCAAACGCCGTCGGAACCCGTGTCGTGGCAACCGCCAATGGCACCGTCGAGAAGGCCGAAATCATGAGTGGTCTCGGCAAGACGGTTGTCATCGACCACGGTAACGGCTACAAAACTGTTTACGGTCACCTTTCTGGCTTCAAGGTCCGCCCCGGCGAGAAAGTCATCCGTGGCCAGTACATCGCCCTCATGGGCAATACCGGGTACTCAACCGGCCCGCATCTGCATTACGAAGTGCTCAAAGATGGTGCCTCGATCAATCCAATGCAGAATGTCATAACGTATTCCAGCACCTTCTAATCAGCTCCACATCGGCTTCTTTAGCCAAGGTTGTCGTCTGCTTGGTCAATTCATCGTTCTTGCAGGCTTAAGCCGTTATTAGATAAAGAATTATAGCGAAGTTTACGGCTCTGGACTATTCCGGTACTTTTTCCCTTGCTAATTCAGTGCCACTTTGTACCTTTAAGAAAAGCACAAATAAATACAGCAGTTTTGCGTAGAGCGAAACTCTCTCAAAGTTGGAACATTCGGGCAGCAGTCGCGTTACAAGGGTATGATAGCCATTTGGGGTCTATCTTTGATATGTAATTTGCAAGTGAGGATAAAGTGAAAACCAAGAAAACCACGGACGTCATCGAAAATCAGGATGATCTGGAGCTGGACGATTCCACCGAATCGCTCGATCCGGCTGATCAGAGCGAGGCCGAGACTGTCGCGCTCATTAAGCGCATCCAGACCGGCGAA
>CAZQBX010000084.1:0-13452 GCA_964592145.1 uncultured Ignavibacteria bacterium | reverse complement strand
ATCGTACCCACGTTAACGTGCGGCTTCGTCCGTTCAAATTTCTCCTTCGCCATGGCTGCTTCAATCCTCCAAATATCTCAAACTGAAATTCTTTCTAAGCTTTTGCGAAATCGAGCTTCTTAATAATCGATTCCGGCACCGGCGAGTACGAAGCGAACTGCATCGTGTAAATCGCACGTCCCTGACTCAAACTGCGCAAGCGCGTCGCATATCCAAACATCTCCGCCAACGGCACCGCCGCATTCAACACCTGTCCATCCGGACGGCTGTTGATGCCCTTGATGCTCGCACGGCGAGACTGCAAGTCGCCCATCACGTCGCCAAGATACTCATTTGGAAGCACAACTTCAACCTCCATGATCGGCTCCAGCAGAACCGGCTTGGCCTTGCGACAGGCCTCCTGGAACGCCATAGAACCCGCAATCTTGAATGCGATATCGGACGAATCGACTTCATGATACGAACCGTCGACCAACCGGGCGAGAATACCAACCACCGGATAACCGGCGACTACGCCCGACGACATGGCATCTTTGACACCATGCTCGACCGATCCGATGTATTCGCGCGGAACCGTGCCGCCGACGACTTTATCTTCAAACTTGAATTCGGTACCGTCATGAAGCGGCTCGAATTCCATCACCACATGACCGAATTGACCGCGGCCACCCGACTGACGAACAAACTTGCCCTCGGCCGTAACCGACTGCGTTATCGTTTCGCGATATGCTACACGCGGACTGCCGACATTTGCCTGCACCTTGAACTCGCGCAATAGACGATCGACAATGATTTCCAAATGAAGCTCACCCATGCCCGAAATAATCGTCTGGCCCGTCTCTTCATTCGACTCGACACGGAACGTCGGATCTTCTTCCGCCAGTTTCTGCAGCGACTCACCGAGCTTATCAAGGTCCGCCTTCGTCTTCGGCTCAATTGCCACCGACACCACCGGCGCCGGGAACTTCATCACTTCAAGCAAAATCGGATGATCCGGATCACAGATCGTGTTACCGGTTGTTGTATTCTTCAAACCGATTGCTGCCACAATGTCACCCGCCTTGGCCTCTTCCAGGTCCTGACGGCGATTGGCATGCATCAGTAATAAACGCGAAATTCGCTCTTTTTTGTCTCGGCTCGCATTGAGCACAGCACTTCCGGCTTTGACAGTGCCCGAGTACACGCGGAAGTATGTCAATTTGCCAACGTGCGGATCAGACATAATCTTGAACGCCAACGCCGAAAACGGCGCATTCGGATCCGAACTGCGCGACTCTAATTTGTCATTGCGCGGATGATGTCCCTCAACCGGCTTCAAATCTGCCGGCGATGGCAAGAAGTCGACAATTGCGTCGAGCAGCTTTTGCACACCCTTATTCTTAAACGACGAACCCACCAATACCGGAGTCACCTTGCAGTCAATAGTCGCTTTTCTAAGCGCCGTCTTGATCTGCGCGACCGGCGGCTCGTCACCGGCAAGGAACATCTCCAGGAGATGATCATCGTAATCGGCGACAGCTTCCAGCATCTTTTCGCGCCACTTGCGCGCAATCGGCATCAGTGAATCGGGGACGGTTATATCGTCAAAAGTCATACCCGAAGATTCTTCGTGATAGACTCTGAAGGTCATGGTGATCAAGTCAATTACGGCGGTAAACATCTCGCCTTCGCCGGCCGGGACTTGAACCGGAATAAAATGGGAGTGGAGACGATCCTCCATCATTCCCAGCGCCTTCTCAAACGAAGCGCCAATGCGGTCCATCTTGTTGATATAGGCAATACGCGGCACGCCGTACTTGTCGGCCTGACGCCACACAGTCTCGGACTGCGGTTCGACACCACCAACTGCGCAGAACAGCGCCACGGCTCCGTCCAACACGCGCAGACTGCGCTCCACTTCAGCGGTAAAATCTACGTGACCGGGAGTGTCAATGATGTTGATCTGGTGACCATTCCAATGACAAGTCGTCGCGGCCGACGTAATCGTAATGCCGCGCTCCTTCTCCTGCTCCATCCAGTCCATCGTGGCAGCGCCTTCATGCACTTCGCCCATCCGATGGCTCTTGCCGGTATAAAACAAGATGCGCTCGGTCGTTGTAGTCTTGCCGGCATCGATGTGCGCCATAATGCCGATATTTCTCAATTTATTAAGATCCATAACTCCCACAGTTTAGACAAAAACGCCTCCACCGAAAACGCGTACCAATAACCCTTTTCAGTGGAGACTTTAACCAGCTAACTCTACCAGCGGAAATGAGCGAACGCCTTGTTGGCTTCCGCCATTCGATGCGTGTCCTCGCGCTTCTTGATTGAGGCCCCTTCATTCTTCGAAGCAGCCAGAAATTCAGAGGCGAGGCGCTCTGCCATAGTCTTTTCGGAACGCTCACGAGCGTATCCAATGAGCCAGCGGAAAGCCAGCGCCGTGCGACGATCCGGCGACACCTCTACGGGCACCTGATACGTTGCGCCACCGACGCGGCGAGATTTCACTTCCAGGACGGGTTTGACATTGTTGATTGCTTTGTAGAAGACTTCGAGCCCCTTCTGATTGTGCTTCTTCTCGATAATATCGAGACAGCCATACAAGATGCCTTCCGCGGTCGACTTCTTTCCCCTACTCATCAAACAATTGATGAACTGCGAAATGACGACGTCACCATACATCGGATCCGGTTTGCGGGGCCGCTTCTCCGCGGCTTTCTTTCTTGGCATCTACTCCTCTACTCCTCTGTCAAACTACTTGCCACTTGGTTTTTTCGCGCCGTACTTCGAACGGCTGCGCTTACGATTTTCCACACCCGAGGCGTCCATGGTGCCGCGAACAATATGATACCGCACACCCGGAAGATCCTTCACACGACCGCCGCGAATCAGCACGATCGAGTGCTCCTGCAGATTATGACCCACACCCGGAATGTACGCCGTTACTTCCATCTGGTTCGTCAGACGGACACGGGCGACCTTCCGCAAAGCCGAATTCGGCTTCTTGGGCGTCGAGGTGTATACGCGGGTACAGACGCCGCGCTTCTGCGGTGAGCTCTTGAGCGCGGGAGTATTCGTCTTGTACAGAACCTTGATTCTGCCCTTGCGAATTAACTGATTGATCGTCGGCAAACTAATCCTCTCTCAAAGTCGACGCCCCGGTAAGGGGGCGTCGGTTTACATCAGACGCAAAAACGCCTTAAAATAAGACTCATATTATATCAGCCCCGGCTAACACTGTCAAGCGTTTTCTTGGAGAATTTCCGCTTCCTCAGTGTCTTCGCCGTGACCTTCTTCGTCATCCTCGATCTCCAGATTCCGGTAGAAATCCATACCGGTACCCGCCGGAATTAGACGCCCAATAATGACGTTTTCCTTCAATCCCTGCAGATAATCTTCCTTCCCGGCAACCGCCGCTTCCGTCAAAACCTTAGTGGTCTCCTGGAACGATGCCGCCGAAATGAAGCTCTCTGTCGATAACGATGCTCTGGTGATACCCAAGAGCAGATCGCGCGAGGTCGCCGCTTCGCCGCCTTCCGCCATGACTCTTTCGTTGTCAATCCGGAAACGGTTCTTGTCGACTTTCTCGCCTTCAAGGAAGTTGGTGTCGCCTACTTCATCGACCTGGACCTTCTGCAACATCTGGCGGACGATCACTTCAAAGTGTTTGTCGTTGATCTTCACGCCCTGCAGACGGTAAACTTCCTGGATTTCGTTCACCAAATACTCCTGCACCGCATCCGGTCCAAGAATCTTCAGCATGTCGTGCGGATCGATCGCGCCTTCGCAGAGTCGGTCGCCGGCTTTCACGCGGTCACCGGAGTGAACACGCATGTGCTTGCCGTGCGGAACCAGATACTCGCTGACATCGCCATCGTCTGCCTTGACAAAGATCTGCGTATTACCGCGAATGATCTTGCCGTACTCGATAATACCGTCAATTTCGGTCACCACCGCCGGGTCGCGCGGCTTGCGGACTTCAAACAGCTCCGCTACGCGCGGCAGACCGCCCGTGATGTCGCGCGTCTTGGAAATGTCGCGCGGAATCTTCGCCACCACCGTCCCCGGCGTGATTTGATCCTCGTTGCGAACTTCCAAATAAGCGCCGGTCGGAATCGAGTACGAAGCCCGACGCTTCCCGGCCTTGTCAACGACGTTGATCTTCGGCAGTAGCGTCTTCTCACGCTGCTCGATCATCACCAGCTTCATCAGTCCGGTGATTTCGTCCAGCTCTTCGCGCATCGAAACGTTTTCGACGATATCTTCATATTGAATCGTGCCGCCGACTTCGGAGACGATTTCGTTTGTATACGGTTCCCATTCAAAGATAACGGTACCGCGTTCCTTCTTGTCGTCTTCATCGACCGAACGGCTGGCGTCGACCTTGAATACCTTCTGTTTGTCTGCCACCCGCAGCGTTGCTGCGTAAGGCACATTGTATGTCGCTCGCACACGACCGTCGGAATCAAACAGCTTCACTTTACCATCGCGGCTGACCACGATGATGTCGCCGTCTTCGCGTTCGATCGTGCGGATATCCTCGAATTCCACATGACCATCCGCCTTGGCGACCACTGATGACTGCTCCGTGATGCGCGCCGCCGTACCACCGATGTGGAAGGTACGCAGCGTCAGCTGCGTTCCCGGCTCGCCGATTGACTGCGCGGCAATGACGCCGGCCGCCTCGCCAAGCTGCACCATCTGATTCGTCGCCAGATTACGGCCATAACAGAGTGCGCAAACACCGCGACGCGATTCACAGGTCAGCACCGAACGGATGTACACCGACTCCGTGCCCGACTCTTCGATCGCCTTCGCCGCTTCTTCATCAATCTCGTCCCCTGCAGACACCAGAATCCTATCGGTCTGGATCGTGTCATAAACATCTTCCAGCGCCACACGACCGATCAGACGATCCTGCAGCGATTCGATCACTTCTTCTCCGTCCTTCAAGGCAGAGATATGTAGACCACGAACCGTCCCGCAGTCACGTTCGTTGATAATCACGTCCTGCGCCACGTCGACCAGTCGACGCGTCAAATATCCTGCGTCGGCTGTCTTCAATGCCGTATCCGCCAGACCTTTGCGCGCTCCGTGCGTACTGATGAAGTACTCGAGCACGTTCAGACCTTCGCGGAAGTTCGCGATAATTGGTGATTCGATGATTTCACCGACCTGGCCCGTCATGCGCTTCTGCGGCTTAGCCATCAGTCCGCGCATTCCGGCAAGCTGGCGAATCTGATCCTTCGAAGAACGTGCGCCCGATCCCGCCATCATGTAGACCGGATTGAACCCTTCGCGCTCCAGTGACAGATTCTTGAACATTTCGTCGGCGACTTCGTTTGTCGTCCGAGTCCAGGTATCGATAACCTTGTTGTATCGCTCGCTGTTGGTGATAACACCCTTCTCGTAGTCGCGCAGAATCTTGGAAACTTCCTTCTCTGCCTGCGAAACGAGTTCTTTCTTCTTCTTGGGAATCGTCAGATCGTCAATACCGACGGTGATTCCCGCCAGAGTAGCGTACTCGAATCCGAGCGTCTTGAGTTTGTCAAGGAAATCCGCCGTGCGCACCGAACCGAGTTTGGCGTGGGCGGACAAGACCAGTTCCTCAAGATTCTTCTTCGTCGCCACCTTGTTGAAGAACGGCATACCCTTCGGGAAAATCTGATAGAAGATCACCCGGCCGGTGGTCGTTTCAAGAATTGTGCCTTCATGCTCAACTTTGATCTTGGCATGCAGGTCAATCATCCTCTGCGAATGGGCATAAAGCACCTCGTCCATTGACGAGAAGCGGGACCCTTCACCCTTCACGCCGGCACGTTCCTTGGTCACATAGTGAATACCGATAACGATATCCTGCGAAGGAGTCGCCACCGGACGGCCGTTCGATGGAAGAAGGATGTTGTTGACCGAAAGCATCAGAATGCGCGCTTCGAGTTGCGCCTCGAATGACAGCGGCACATGCACCGCCATCTGGTCGCCGTCGAAGTCGGCGTTGAATGCGGCGCAAACCAGCGGATGAAGGCGAATCGCCTTGCCTTCCACCAGCACCGGATAAAACGCCTGAATACCGAGGCGATGCAGCGTGGGTGCGCGGTTGAGCATCACCGGATGATCGGCGATAATCTCTTCAAGAATATCCCATACCTCCGGACGCTCGCGCTCGACCAGTTTCTTGGCCGACTTGACCGTCTGCACATAACCCTTCTCTTCCAGCTTCATGATGATGAACGGCTTGAAGAGTTCGAGCGCCATTGTTTTCGGAAGACCGCACTGGTGCAGCTTCAATTCCGGACCGACAACGATGACCGATCGTCCCGAATAATCGACGCGTTTACCGAGCAGGTTCTGGCGGAAACGTCCCTGCTTGCCCTTGAGCAAGTCGGACAGCGATTTCAGCGGCCGCTTGGAGTCGCCGCGCACCGAATTGGTACGACGGCCATTGTCGAACAACGCATCGACGGCTTCCTGAAGCATGCGCTTTTCGTTGCGCAAAATCACCTCGGGGGCTCGGATGTCGATCAGCTTTTTCAGACGATTATTTCGGTTGATGACGCGACGATACAGATCGTTAAGATCCGAGGTCGCAAAGCGTCCTCCTTCCAACGGCACCAGCGGACGCAGGTCCGGAGGAATCACCGGAATGCGCGTCATCACCATCCACTCCGGACGGTTGTTGGACTGGCGGAAGGCTTCAATCACGCGCAGACGCTTCAAGGTGTCCTTTTTGCGTTGCACCGAGGTCTCAACTTTGACCTGCGCACGCAACGAGATTGACAACTCTTCGATATCGACGCGCTTCAAGAGTGCCTGAATCGCTTCCGCACCCATCTTCGCTTCGAACTGCTTGCTCGAGGATTCCAATTCCTGGAACTCCTCTTCCGTGATGATGTCCTTCTCCTTGTAGGAGGTATTGCCCGGATCCACAACCACGTAATTCTCGTAATAGAGAATCTTCTCGAGATCGCGGACCGACAGATCCAGCAAATAGCCGATGCGCGAAGGCAACGACTTAAAATACCAAATGTGCGAAACCGGCACGGCCAGGTCGATATGACCCATCCGATCGCGCCGGACCTTGGCCTGTGTCACCTCCACACCGCAACGATCGCATACAATCCCCCGGAAACGGATCCGCTTGTACTTGCCGCACGAACACTCCCAGTCCTTCACTGGACCGAAAATACGCTCGCAGAACAAACCATCACGTTCCGGCTTAAATGACCGGTAATTGATCGTTTCCGGTTTGGTGACTTCACCGTAGGACCATGACAAGATCACTTCCGGCGACGCCAATTGTATCTTAATCGCGGTAAAGTCCGAGGGTCGCTTCTGTTGTTTTACCGAAAAATCGACCACCTGGATACCTCCTTCGCTTCAATAATTATCCTTATCATTTCTCGACCAACTCAACATCGAGACCCAAACTCCGCAATTCCTTCACGAGTACGTTAAACGACTCGGGAACGCCGGGCTCGGGGGGATTCTCACCCTTAACGATCGCTTCATACACCTTGGAACGTCCGACCACGTCGTCCGATTTCACCGTCAGCATTTCCTGCAGTGCGTAGGCGGCGCCATAAGCCTCCAACGCCCAGACTTCCATTTCTCCGAAACGCTGACCGCCGAACTGCGCCTTACCACCCAACGGCTGTTGGGTAACTAGGGAGTACGGCCCGATCGAACGAGCGTGAATCTTGTCATCGACAAGATGTGACAGCTTTAGCATATAAATGACACCGACGGTGATTTCGTTGTCGAACGGTTCACCGGTCTTGCCATCGTAAAGGATCGTCTTGCCGCTGATCGGTAAGCTCGCCTTCTTGAGTTCTGACTTGATCTCTTCAATGCTGGCTCCGTCAAACACCGGAGTCGCGATCGGCATATTCATCGTCTTCGCAGCCCAACCGAGATGCGTTTCCAGAATCTGACCGACGTTCATACGCGACGGCACGCCGAGCGGGTTGAGAATGATATCGACCGGCGTTCCATCGGCGGTATATGGCATATCTTCCGCCGGAACAATCTTCGCGATAACACCCTTGTTGCCGTGACGTCCGGCCATCTTGTCACCCACCGACAGCTTGCGGCGAATGGCAATCTTGACCTTGACCAACTGCTTGACGCCCGGAGGCAGTTCGCTGCCGCGCTGGATCTTGTCCAACTCGATCTCGAGCCGCTCTTCGCGGTCTTTGACCAGCTTGTCGGCTTCGCTGATAATGTTTAGCGCCTTCTTGTCAAGCTTCGCATCACCGCAAACGCCGTCCTGCCAGACACAAGCCAGAACATCGACATCAGACAACGTGCCTTCTTTATACTTCTGGCCGGCGCGAAGAAGAACTGTACCTTCTTCGGCGTGCTTCAGCGTCTTGGAGGTCGCGCCTTCAAGCACTGTCTCCAACCGCTCATTGAGATGCGCCTTGATCTGTTTGATCTGGTCGCCGAGTTTCTTCTTGATCGCCGCCGACTCGCCCTTCTCGCGCTTCTTCGCTTCTTCCGAGCGCTCCTTGCGCGAAAAGATCTTGGTGTCGATAACGATTCCCTTCAGCCCTGGCGGCGCCTTCAAGGAAGCGTCACGGACATCGGCCGCTTTCTCCCCGAAGATCGCCCGCAAGAGTCTCTCTTCCGGCGACAATTCGGTTTCGCCCTTCGGCGTTACCTTGCCGACCAGAACATCGCCGGCCTCGACTTCGGTACCTGTCTTGACAATACCGATGTCGTCGAGATGCGATAACTCCTCTTCAGAGACGTTGGGAATTTCGCGGGTGATTTCTTCCGCTCCGCGCTTGGTGTCTCTGACTTGCAGTTCATATTCTTCAATGTGAATCGACGTGAAAATGTCGCGCTGAACCAACTGCTCGTTGACGATAATCGCGTCTTCGAAGTTGTATCCGCGCCATGGCATGAACGCTACCAGCGCGTTATATCCCAGCGCCAACTCGCCGCCGTGCACTCCCGGCCCGTCGGCAATGGCGTCGCCCGGATTAACCCGCTCGCCGACATCGACGATCGGGCGGTAGTTGATGCAGGTATCCTGGTTCGAACGCTTGAACTTGATCAACGGATATGACACCGGCTCGACAAAGCCCAGCTCGTCTCCCTTGATCTTCGCATCCGGCTGAATCGTCACGTGATCGGCATCGACCTCCGTCACGATACCGGCCACCTTGGTAACCAGCACGGCTCCGGAATCGCGCGCCGCCTTGCCTTCCATACCGGTGCCGATATACGGCGGATCGGTAACCAGAAGCGGCACTGCTTGGCGCTGCATGTTAGAGCCCATCAATGCACGGTTCGCGTCGTCGTGCTCCAGGAATGGAATCAGCGACGCCGCGACCGAAACCAACTGCTTCGGACTGACGTCCGCATATTCAATTCGCTTCGGCTCAACTTGCGGATAATCCGAACGGAAACGGCACGTAATGACGTCGTGCACGAACTTGCCGTCGGCGCCAAATGGCTCGTTCGCCTGGGCGATATAGTAATTGTCTTCTTCGTTCGCGGTCAGATACAGAATCTGGTCCGTGACCTTGCCGTGATTGACTTTCCGGTAAGGTGTCTCAAGGAAGCCGAGATGATTGATGCGGGCATAAGTCGCCAGCGATGCAATCAGACCGATGTTCGGACCTTCCGGCGTCTCAATCGGACAAATACGGCCATAGTGCGTGTGATGCACGTCGCGGACTTCGAAGCCTGCGCGTTCGCGCGTCAGACCGCCCGGTCCCAGCGCCGAGAGACGGCGTTTGTGGGTCAGTTCCGCCAACGGATTCGTCTGGTCCATAAACTGCGACAACTGCGACGACCCGAAGAATGTATCCACCACCGATGACACAGTGCGGGCATTAATCAGTTCGTGCGGCGCCACTTTGTCGGTGTCCTTCAGTGACAAACGCTCGCGAATCGTGCGCGCGACACGAGACAAACCGACCGAGAATAAGTTCTCGAGCAGTTCGCCGACCGTACGGGTCCGGCGATTGCCGAGATGGTCAATATCGTCAATTCCGCCTTCGCTGTTGCGCAGCTTGGCGAGATAATCAATGATCTTAATGAAGTCCTTCGGCGTCAGCGCATTCTGCGTCGCCGGCTCGTCCAGCTTGAGGCGCTGGTTCAGCATGAAGCGGCCAACTTCGGCTAAATCGCAACGCTTGGCGTCAAAGAACATCTTCTCCATCACGTTGGCGGCAATTTCCGGTGTGAGTGCTTCACCCGGACGCACCATCGCGTGAATCTTGGCGAGCGCTTCTTCGGTAGACTTGGTCACATCCTTCTTGAAGGTGTTTCCGATAACGCGAATATCCTTGGCCGCGTCGGTTTTGAGAACCTTGATCTCCTTGATTCCCGCTTCTACCAGCTTCAGTGCAATCGCTTCGGTAATTTCCTCGGAAGCCGACACCAGTACTTCACCCGATTCCTTATCGACCACGGTCTGGGCTGACAGCTTGCCCTGCGCCTTGGCATAAGAACGGCTGGAAATCGAAATGGCATCGAATTCGTAGAACAGCTTGAGGATGTCTTCATCGGTGGAGTATCCCAGTGCGCGCAGGAACGTCGTCACCGGCAGTTTCTTGCGTCCATCGGAGGACACATACATAATGTCGTTGACATCGAGATTGATTTCGACCCAACTGCCGCGATAGGGAATAATCCGCGCAGCGTACAGGCGTTTGCCGTTGGGATGGATCTCATCATCGAAGAACACGCCCGGCGAACGGTGAAGCTGACTGACAATCACGCGCTCCGAGCCGTTGATAATGAAGGTTCCCTGATCCGTGATGAGCGGGAATTCCCCGAGAAACACGTCGTTCTCGATGACGTCCTTAACCTTCTTCGTCTCGTTCTTCTTCTTGAGGTCCTTGACCCCCGCTTCATCCTCCGCTTGTTCGTATGAGATTAGACGCAGCGTCGCCTTCAAGGGAACCGCATACGTCATATTCCGATCCTGACATTCGTGAATCGAATACCGCGGTTTGCCGATCGAGTATCGGACAAACTCCACCAGGTAATTCTCACGGATGTCTGACACCGGAAAGATCTCGTTGAACACTCGCTGCAACCCGATATGCTTGCGCTTATCGTGCGGGATATCCGCCTGGAGAAACTCTTCAAATGACTCCAGTTGGATCGCGAGGAGGTTCGGCATCTCTGCCTCGAAACTTAGTTTGGCGTATGAACGCCGGTCAAGAGTCGAAATCTTGGCCAAGAGCTCACTCTCCTTTAAAGCTTGATGCTGTCAACTCTAAATTTTTTGCTTTCAAGCCTGATTACTATTCCGAAATTACCATCAGCGGGGCACTGTAACCCAAAGCGCTGTAAAAATAGAAAAACATCTCAAGCGTTAGGAAGTTCCCGACTACCCAAGATGCGAAAGACCCGACCGCCTGTTGGACCGGGTCTTAATGGTTTGCGCCTTAATTACTTGACGTCCACCTGAGCGCCCTGCTCTTCCAGCTTCTCCTTCATCTTCATCGCTTCATCTTTGGAGATGCCTTCTTTAACATTCGCGGGCGCGCCATCGACTAAGTCCTTGGCTTCCTTAAGCCCAAGACCGGTCAATTCGCGGACTACTTTAATAACCTGGATCTTCTTGTCGCCTGCGGAAATAAGAACAACATTGAATTCGGTCTTCTCGGCTGCCGCTTCCGTCGCCGCACCGCCGCCACCCATCATCGGACCCGCCATCATCGGCATCGCCGCGCTGACTCCGAACTTATCCTGCAACTTGGTAGACAAATCGGACAATTCCATGACGGTAAGTCCGGCAATGTCCTCTACCAGTTTCTCAAGTTTCTCTGACACTTCTCTACTCCTTACTGAATTCTGTTGCCTTCAGCAGACCGCCAACCGCGAGTGCGTAAGCACGATCGGCCGCCTGGGCATCAACCAGACGTTGGCCGCGGGCAAACTATGATAAGTTAATTAGCTATCTTCTCTTTCATGGCGTCCAGCGTACCCACGAACTTACGGATCACTCCGTCAAGCGTGCCGATGAACGACGAGATCGGTCCATTCAAATTCCCGATCAACTGCGAAGCCAGTACATCGCGGCTCGGCAATTTCGCAATCCGCTCAACGTCCGCGCCCGCGAATACTTTGCCCTCGATGTAAAAAGCCCGGACTTCAAACTTCTGCGAATCCTTGCCGAAATCGAACAGGATTTTCGCCAGCGATCCCGGATCATCCGTGCCGAACGCGACCGCCGACTGACCCTTGAGGAACGAATCCAAGCCGTTGAATCCGGCTTCTTTCGCCGCTATCTTCAACAGCGTGTTCTTTGCCACCACATATTTGAAATCGCGTTTCCGCAGATCGCTGCGCAGCTTGGTTGCTTTCTCCACCGTCAATCCGGTGTAGTTCGCAACCGCCACACACTGTGCGGCTTTGAATGTCTCCGTTAAGGCGGCGACTTTATCGATATTTTCTTGATTTGGCATTTCTCAATCTCTCCTTCGCCTACGCCTTGTTGCGAGCCATCAGATCGGCGGTTGATATCTTGATCCCAACGCCCATCGTTGAACTCATCGCGACATTCTTAAGATACGTGCCCTTTGCCGACGACGGACGCGCCTTGATGATCGCCTCCATGATCGTCGCCGCATTCTGCACTAACGCTTCTTCTGTAAATGAAGCCTTGCCAATCGGCACACCGATGTTTCCGGTCTTGTCGACACGGTATTCAATCTTACCGGCTTTGATTTCCTTCACGGCCTTAGAGACGTCTGCCGTCACCGTTCCCGCCTTCGGATTCGGCATCAAACCCTTCGGTCCAAGCACCTTTCCGAGCGGTCCGAGCTTGCCCATCATGTCGGGTGTGCAGACGATAACATCGACCTCTGCCCAACCGCCTTTAAGCTTCTCGAGGAACTCCTCGTTGCCGGCATAGTCGGCTCCGGCGCCGCGGGCATCTTCTAACTTCTCGTCCTTGGCAATCACCAGGACGCGCACTTTCTTGCCGGTTCCGTTCGGAAGCGAAACCGTGCCGCGAATCATCTGATCCGCCTGCTTGGGATCGACGCCCAGACGCACCGCCATTTCGACTGTTTCGTCGAACTTGGCTTTGGCGTGTTCTTTAATGAACTTGACGGCCTGCTCCAGCGTCAGATTGCTCTGATTGCCGAGCTTTTCAGCGGCCGCTCTGTATTTCTTACCGTGCCTCATTAATTACTTCTCCACTTCCAGTCCCATGCTGCGGGCGGTGCCAGCGATCATACTCATTGCAGTCTCGACGGAAGCAGCATTCAAGTCCTGCATTTTCAATTGAGCGATCTCCCGAATTGCCTGTTGCGACACTTTGCCAACCTTGTCACGATTCGGTTGGCCGGATCCCTTCTGTACCTTGGCAGCTTTAATCAGAAGCACAGCCGCCGGCGGCGTCTTGGTGATAAACGAAAAACTCTTATCGGAGTAAACGGTGATGACCACTGGAATAATCATTCCCGCTTGTTCCTGCGTCCGCGCATTAAACGCCTTGCA
>CAZQBX010000083.1:0-13578 GCA_964592145.1 uncultured Ignavibacteria bacterium | reverse complement strand
TCTCGGTCGTGTCGGCCTTGCCGTTGACGGCGTGGGCTTCGAGGAAGTAGTTGATTACCGTGCCGGGCGACTGCGCCGGAATGTATCCGATATACTCGTTCGGGTTGCCGGTCGTGACCAGCGTGTCGAGGTAAGGAGTGAAATTAACCGTATACTTGAGGAAAAGCGAATCAGGTACCAAAGCGGCATCGGCGGCAATATTGCAGACGACCGGATACGGATTCACGATTTCTTTCGTGTCGGTCAGCGACGTATGACTGATCGCGACACCGCACGGGTAACTCTGTACGAGCAACAAGCTGTTGTAGACGTTGAGACGACCGCCAGTGACGGTGATTCCAGCCAGTGATGGTTTGGGGTCTACGCCGTCGAGGAGGAAGTCGCGCATGATCAGCGCCAGAGCGCCGGGATCCTGTTTGTATGCAGACATCATCGTGACGCAAGCTTCCGACCACAGGAGACCAATAGCACCGCACACCTGCGGTGTGGCCATTGAAGTTCCAGTGTTTGTTCCGTAGCTGCTGCCGGGCAAAGTTGAAAGCACGTCAGTTCCGGGTGCGCCGAGGTCGATCGTTGTGAGGCCATAGGCAGCGCCGGAATTGCGCGCATCGGTACGCGTTGTGTTTGTGACGGAGATCATGTAGGGGCTCGGGCAGGCAGTCGGAATGTCGCCGCTGACATCGACGTTGAGGTTGACGTTAGCGGTGGCGGCACAAGAGAGGATTCCGACGTAGCCCATCGAATCGTACATGGCGCACCAAATCGGGAAATTAGCCGGCTGACCGTAATCGACGCCAAACGAGGAATTGGTGGCGACGACAAAGGCACCCTTGAGGCCGTTGGTTTCATTGTAGAGAGCGCGCTGGTCGAGGACGTAGTTATAGGCGCGAACCACGATTGACTCGGTGCTGGAGGAACCTGCGACCGGCATCACTTTGCAGTTCCAGTTGACGCCACTGACGCCGAGGTTATTGTTGCCCCGCGCGGCGGCAATACCAGCGACGTGTGTGCCGTGTGAGTTACTAGGTACAGTACCGTCATTGGCGTAGGCATCCCAGCCATCATAATCATCGACGTATCCGTTGGCGTCATCGTCGATGCCGTTGCTGGGGATTTCGCCAGTGTTTTTCCAGAAGTTGATATCAGGATGAGCGAGATCGCAGCCGCCATCGACAATTGCGACTACGATTTGGTCGCCGGTACTAGTGGTTCCGCCAGTGGTGATGTCCCAGGCTTCGGGGGCATCAATGTCGGCATCGGCCGTACCACCGGATTGACCGGTGTTGTGCAGTGCGTACTGCTCATTGAAACGCGTGTCGTTCGGGAAAGTTGAGCGTTCCTGAACATGATGATTGAACTGAGCGAGGAGTACGCCGTATTGATCCTTAACATCCTCAAGAAAGTTCTCGCGTTGTTGTTTGGTCCATCCGGCATCATCATATTCGAAGAGCCAGATGTTCATGCGACTGGAGAGTAACTCCTTTGGCCGAAGTCCCGACCCGGGGAGGCCATCAGCGATCGATTTGGCATCAATGTAGCGGTTGACCTGGATGATCAACTCGCCGTCCGTATAGGTGGGTTCTTTGTAAGTACTTGGCTGGGCTTGTGCTGATAACACGAGCACGGAAGCCAACGATGCCGCTGCGACCAAAAGTCGAATTGAGCGGAGGACCTTGCTCTTAGCAATTGTCATTGTGTTGCTCCTTGAGTTGCTCAAAAAGTAGAGGTAAGTTAATTCTAATCACCCTAATCACCACGGGTAGATAAGCTCATCAAATGGGCTACAAAAGCGAAAACGTGCCCGAACTGAAGATCGAGCATGGGTCAGTACTTATCCAGAAAGTATAGCTCGGATACAATATAGTGGCTTTATTTAATATGTCAATCAAGGAGTTGCGAGGAAAGTGGGGGGGAATGACGATGAATACAGCAGTTGATGACGTTCAGATAAGTCGTTGAGTGGGTGGGGTTAGGGGGAGCGGGCGTTGCGAACTCCTAACAATGGAACAACGGAATGACAAAAGTGCCTGTCCTACTTTGTTTGCGCAAGACGCAAGTCTCGTCAGATGGAATTTTGGTTACGGGCAGGCGGCACAAGGCTGTGCGCCACCAGCGAAAGTGTAATTGATCAGTACGACAACATCACTGATATCGACTGACCCGGAACAATCGGTGTCGCCGGATTCGATTGGATTGGGAGCGACGCCGGATGCGAAGATGTAGTTGATGATCGAAAGAGCGTCGGCGATGTCGACCTCGCCACTTTTGTTGGCATCGCCGCAAATGTATGGCGGCTCGATGACGGATATTGACAAGGAAATAGTGTCAGACTGCGCGGGGTTGCCAGAGTCTTCAAGGGCGAAAGTCATGTAGTAGTCGGCTGCCCAAGTTGGGGTGCCGCTGATGGTGCCGACGGCACCGCCTGAGAAACTGCAGCCGAACGGCAAATCACCGCCGAGCAAAACCCAGTTGTAGGGTTGAACACCGTTGATCGCTTGCAGGCTCTGGTTGTAAGGCAAGTTAAGTGTACCGTTGGGCAAGGAATAGCTGATGATGTGGAGATTGCCGTCGCACATGTCACCGATGCCATCGCCGTTTTTATCGCGTTGATTTGGATTGAAGTGATTGGGGCAATTGTCGCAGGCATCCCCTATCGCATCAACATCTGTATCGAGCTGATTAGCATTGGCAACGAAGCGGCAATTGTCGCCGGTGGGACAACCGGATGAGACGAAGCCGGCATCACCGATACCGTCGAAATCGGAATCGACGCAAGGATCGCAAGCGTCACCGATGACATCAAAATCGATATCGGCCTGATCACTATTGGGTGTGTCGAGGCAGTTGTCGCAAAGATCGCTGACGACATCGCCATCGGAGTCGGTGCCAGCGGTACAGCGCCAGGTTGCGAGCACATTATTAAGCCAGCAGTGCATTCTTCCTTTCTGCTGTTCGGAGAAGCGGTCCCAACAAGAGCTCCCGGAATATCCCATGAAGTTGCTGAGCGGTGTCGGCGCCCATGGTGCGCCGCTGCAAAGATCCATTCCAGTAAGCTCGGTGCAGAAATTGTTAAGCGGCGTCGGTCTGGTATCGGCGCAAAAGTCACCGGTGAAATCGGTTTCGAAGCCATCGGCGCGCTCGCGGCAACCGGGACAGCCAGGGCCGACCTCGCTCACACCGTGGAAAGTGTGCCACAAGCCGAGGCAGTGGCCGACCTCGTGGGCGAGAGTGCTTTCATCCGCGACAAAATGCGGTGTAGTCATTACGATGCCGCCCTGATTGGTAAGGCAATCGGGATCCCAGGGGAAAGTACCGTATGAATAGGATGCTTCGACGTAACCGACGAAGACGTTGATTTGACGCTGAGGATCAATGGCGTAGAGATTTTTCATGGGGAAGAATTCATCTTCGGACATCGAGCGGTAGCGGGTGTCATCGACGAAGCGCCAGTCATAAGAGAATTGAATCTTGGCGGGGAGAAAATCCTTGTTAAGTTCTTTCATCTGCGAAACGACAGTCGCAGGCGAAGCAGACGCAGACGAGCCGTCGCTGTTGCGGAAGACGTGGATCATGATTTTGAGCCAGGTGATTGAATCTCCGCCTTGCGGGATATAGGAATTGCGCATGGCAGGATTGTCACAGGGACCTTCGATCGGGCAGTCGGCGAGGAGTTTCGCATAGCGACTACCGTAAGTCTGCATGTACCGAGTGTTGGTTCCGCACCAATCGCCCTCGGTATCGGCAAGCAGAGTTACGGCTGGAGAGCAGAACGCGATGATCAGTGCAATGAAGGACGCAGACTTGAGTGTCGAGGTCAGGCGGTTGTGAAATCGAGTGCTGGAAATTGGTTTCATATCGTATCTATCGGTCGAAATGCGCGAAGCAGTTACGACGCAATCGGCGGCAAAGTTTAGAACTGTGTGGCGGGGATCAGCGAGGTCCTCGCCGCGTGGGTAAGTAATTAATTTAGTGTAATGCAACGGATTGTCAAGGTGGGTTTTGGGGGGAGGTAAACGCGGCAGACGAGGACGTCTGCCGCGCACGAAGTCGTTCAATTACAGAAGGAGCAGATCCTTCGCTACGCTCAGGATGACAGTGCCAGGGCTTTCTCAACACTCCCTCTAGAGGGGAACTTAAACGGGCATGGACGAGTGACACGCACAGAGGGCCATCGCCGACGAAGCGGCTTAAGATGACATAATCTCAGACCATCCAGAGCGACAATGCCGAGAGCACGGGGCTCATGAACTACAATACCAACGAGGTTGGCGTGCGATCGGAGGTAGCGGATGTCGATTTGGAAGAGGCGGTTGGCGTGAAACGCGAGCCACCGAAAATCAGGCGTATGCTGCGGTCATAGGTGATGTAATTCCAGATCCAATTGATTAGCACGACGAGTTTGTTGCGGAAGCCGACGAGATTCATCAGGTGGACGAAGATCCAAAGCACCCAGGCAAGGAATCCCTGCGCCTTGAAATGCGCGAAGTCGGCAACGGCACGGTTACGTCCAATAGTGGCAAGGTCGCCAAGATTGTTGTAGATGAAGGGTTGGAGTTCTTTGCCGCGCTGGAGCCGAATGAGATTTTCGGCGAGACGTCTTCCCTGCTGCATCGCGACCTGGGCGACCATCGGGTGGCCGTTTTCATAAGATTCGGTTGGCAAGCAGGCAAGGTCGCCGATGACGAAGATGTTTTCGTATCCGCGCATGCGATTGAAACTGTCGACCTTAATGCGCTGGTTGCGAGTGAATGCTTCAGGCGAAAGTCCGGCGATCGGTGCACCGAGAACACCTGCGGTCCAGATGACGGTGTCGCTTCGAATCGTTTTGCCGTTGCCAAGTTCGACGTTGACGCCATCATAGCCATTGACGGGTGCATTGAGCCAGACGGTGACGCCGAGTTCCTTGAGAAATCTGTCTGCGTGTTCCCCTGCCGGTTCCGACATGGCGGAGAGCAGCCGGGGCGCGGCCTCGACGACGTGAATTTGCATACGGCGCAGATCGAGTTCGGGATAATCGATTGGCAGAATATGACGTTTCAGTTCCGCCAGAGCGCCGGCGGTTTCGACGCCGGTAGGTCCGCCGCCGACGATGACGAAGCTGATGAGGGCCTCGCGCTCGTCAATATCGTTAGTGAGCAGAGCCTTTTCGAATCGGTCGAGGACGAAGTTGCGGAGGTTGAAGGCATCCTGAATCGATTTGAGCGGCATCACCTTCTCGCCGAGCTGGGCATTGCCGAAGTAGTTGGTCCGCGAGCCGGTGGCGATGACGAGATAGTCATAACGCAGGCGGCCGATACTGGTTTCGATTTCGTGTGAGTCGGGATGGACGGTTGTGACTTCGGCCATGCGGAAGATGAGATTCTTCTGGCGTCGAAGGATTTTGCGCAACGGATAGGCGATGGAATCGGGTTCAAGACCGGCAGTGGCGACCTGGTACAATAGCGGTTGGAAGGTGTGATAGTTGTTTTTGTCGAGTAGGACAATTTGCAGGTCGGCACGATTAAGTTTGCGCGCCAATGTCAGGCCGGCAAAGCCGCCGCCGATGATAACCAGGCGGGGAAGGTTGGAAACGGGAACGTTGACTGTCATAGTGCCGGACTCCTGTAATGACCGCCGCGTGGTGCGGTCAGTCCTATGAACGTATTATCGACCGATTAGTTCCGAATTTGATAAGAGGTAAGTGGAGTTATTGGGGCGATGATGAATAGACCGCTGTTTCCCAGTGCCGGCGGGGGCATGGCGACGTGACCGGGCGGGTGTTGATCGGAAGTGACCAGACGGTACGCTGGTCTGATTGAAGTAGAGTCCGCCGATCTTGACAAAACAGATCAGCCCGAATTCCCCCCGCTCAGAGACGGGATCTTCGATATAAAACACCCCAACCAAACAGATCGCGTGATACTGCAGAATAAAAAACGGCGGACTGGGTGTCCGCCGTTTGAAGGTGCATATCAATATCGGGTAGATTACTTCGCGGTGCCGAAGAAGGCGATCACGCCGAGCATGATACCGAATTCGTTGCCGCTAACGCCATCACCTTCAACTTCCGGGCCTTCGGCCGGAGTATAGGTGGCTTTGGCATTCTGCAGTTCGAAGTAGGCTTCTCCATGGACGCCCCAAGCATTGGAGAGCATCCAGACACCGCCGCCGGAGAAACGGGCAGCATAGCCGGACGTTTTGGTTTCATCGGTAGCAGCCGCTGCTGCAAGCTTGCCAAGTTCAAAGTCGAAAGACGGATACTCGGACTTCATGGATTGGAAGATGAATGAACCGGCAAGGAACGGAAGGAGTTTGCCTTTGGGCTCGTCGGCATTCTTAGCGGTCGGGAACCACATGATCTTCGGGCCAGCGCCAAAGCCGTTTTCCTTGAGATCGCCCCATTTCCAGCTCTCGAACATCACGGTAGCACCGATGGCGATACCATCGGCGAGGAAGTAACCGAGTGACGGATTGAGTTGAAGGTAGGTCTGGCTTTCATCATCGGCGTCTTTATTCAGGTCTCCACCTTTAATGGCGAAATTACCTGTCCAGGCACCGTCCATAAAGAGCATGCCCTTGGCAACCGGATTGGCGGCGAAGGCTGAAGCGGCCATCAGGAGCACCAGCATCGCGATAAGAGTCTTCTTCATTTGTGAATCCTTTCGATAAAGTTGAGTCTCTTCACTCGTTCAATATCATCGTACGTTGTTATTTCAGCAGTTCGTTTGAGCTGCGTTGTGAAATCTTTCACTGAAGTTTGATTTAACAGACTAACCCCTAAGGAGTTAGTAAAGAGAAACGACATAGTTCATCCCTGAAAGTTAGCGGCAGTAATCACCATCCTTCGGATATTCGGGTTAGCATTCATTTTTAAGTCCCACTCACCACGGGGACTGATCTCCATCAGGGGCAATAATGACATTTTTGAGAATAACTATGCAACAAAAATTTTCGCTAAAGGGGAGTAAGTTGGTCGGATTAACAATGGGAAGTACTTAGCGTGCAACGCGTTAGAAAAGAAAATCGGGGCGAATTGGACCTTCGCCCCGATGTAATTTAGAAAGAATCGTCGGCTACATTTCCATTGGAGCGCCGGTACTACCGAGCCAGAAGTGGAGGCCGATTGCGAGCTGCAGCATGGTGATGGTGTCTTCAGCCATGATAAAGTGCATTCTCGCCATAAAATAGAGCGACAAGGTTCTGGCCATCAATCGCTGGTACATGATACCACCAAAGAAGCCGATGTCGTTGTCGCCCGTGTCATAGAGACCGGCGCCGGCATTAAGCAGGAACATGGCTTTCTGCATCTGGCTCATGGCATAGAGTCCACTGAAGAGGAAGTTGGTTCCGCTCTCAGTGTCAGAGCTACTGCCGAAGCCTTCAACTTCGGCTTCGTACTTTGTGCTCTGAATGTAGAGTTCCCCGCCGATCATCATCTTTTCCGACAGACCATAGTGGATGTTGCCGCCAAAGTTGATCCCGGCTTTGCTGGAGAACTTGCTGTTGCCGATCTCATAGTCCTTGAAGGCGTCGCCGAAGCCAATACTATAGCCGGCATAGGGGCCGACCATCATCATGGATTTAAGCGAGGCGGCCGACCCGACGGAAGCGGCGACCAAGAGCATGAGTGTGGCAGAAATTACGAATCTCTTCATTCGTGACTCCTTGGATTGTTTATCGGTTATGTTACTTCAGTTCGGACGTACCCAATCTTCAGTCCAAATGGACTAAGTTAGTACTCAATACCCTGTTGGTGAGTACGCGTCAACAAAAAGTTTTTGAGGGGGGGGTGGACGATTGTGGTGAATTGGAAGTCAATTCCGAGTTTTGCCCAACGTGATACGCCTGTCGGGTTCAGCGCTTCGCGTGAACCCGACCTACAAACTATGCTTCGCTGCACGAAAGCCAGACAAAACTGTCTGACCTACCGCTGTCGACTCCTTCAAAGCTGCATCGCCGCCAAGTGCGGCGGCTCTGCGAGCCACGAAGCTAGAAAAATACTCGAATTGGCGTTGCAAACTTAGACTATTTCAGCGATATTAAAGAACGTTGCGAGGCTTTTTCCAGCGCACAGTCGTCAAAGCAACGATCACACTTGAATCTTGTGAGGAAGCAAGGTATGAAGCGATTCATGATGATGTCAGCTGCCATCGTGCTTGCTGTGTTTGCCTTCGGCCAGGCTGCCACCGAAGTGAAGGGAAAACTGTTGTTTGGTGGATATGCCGGATATGGACTGGGACTGGGCGACGACTTTAAGGAACTCAAGTCGGCTCTGCCATTTGCCAATTTTACCAGGCAATTGCAGCCGGGCATCGCGTTTGGCGGTAGGATAGGGTACGGCATCACCAACAAGTTGCTGATCGAAGGAACTGTCGGCTTACAACGGATGAAGAATAAGGAGATTGTCGAGACTAACGCCCCCCCGATCACGACGGACAATTCGACTACGGACACCTGGATCGCCGTGAATGCGAACGTTGTCTACCTGCCTGCGCCCGCAAGTAAGTTGTGTCCATACATTGAGGCCGGACCTGGTCTATATTTCGACCCGGATGATCTGGCTGGCGGAGTCGACGGCGGAATCGGCGGAGTGTATTGGTTCAATCCTTCGTTAGGCCTGGATCTCGGGGTGCGACTTCACATGATTCTTGGAGCGGAAGTTCTGACTTATGTCGAATTCCATGGTGGAATCAATGTGTTGATTGGCGGAGCGAAGTAGGAAGGGGATTGTTGTAGTAGAGAGAACGCGGCAGGCGTGGACGACTGCCGCGCACGATTATAAGGATCGCCGCCAAGGGCGGCGATGTCAGGAGCGCAGGGCTCCTGACCTACCTGGTTCAGTTCGTGGGGATGTTTCTGTGAGCGTCGAAGTTAGTGCTTCTCTTCGGTACGTTGTTTCTCGTACTCGGCGACGATCTTGTCGGTGATTTCTCTTGGCACCGGATCGTAGTGACCGAATTTTTGCGTGTGCCTTCCCCTGCCGCCGGTCATGGAGCGGAGTGACGTGGCATACTTGAACAACTCCGATAAAGGCGCCTGGGCTTTAACGCGCTGGTACTTCCCCGCCGGTTCCATGCCAAGAATCTTGCCGCGACGCGAAGACATATCGCCCATGACGTCGCCGGTATGACTGTCCGGGACGACAATTTCGAGGTCGTAGATCGGTTCGAGGAGAATCGGATTACACTCAACAGCGCCTTCCTTGAAGGCGATCGAGCCGGCGATCTTGAAAGCCATATCGGACGAATCAACGGTATGATACGATCCAAAGAATAAGGTGACGCGGACATCGACAACCTTATTGCCGGAGATGACGCCACGTTCCATTGCCTCGATGACGCCCTTCTCGACTGACGGGATGAACTTTGCCGGAATAACGCCACCGGTGATGGCATCGACAAATTCAAAGCCGCCGCCGCGGGGCAGCGGTTCGATCTTGATGGAGACATCGCCGAACTGACCGCGACCACCAGATTGCTTCTTGTAGCGATAGGCCTTTTCTCCCTTGCGGGTGATAGTTTCGCGGAAAGCGATCTTCGGTTGAGTCAATTCGACTTCGATTCCGTAGTTGGCTTTGAGTTTCTTGCAGATAACATCGAGATGCAACTCGCCCTGACCATGGAGGATGGTCTGGTGCAATTCGGGGCTGATTTCGTAGGTGAATGTCGGATCTTCGTGGCTTAAAGCCGTGAGACCGGCGCCGAGTTTGTCCTCTTCGCCTTTGGTCGCGGTTTGTGCGGCGAATTCGATGGTCGAAACCGGGAACTCGATCGGCGGCATGACAATTCCGCTGTTACGCGAGCAGAGCGTATAACCGGTGCGAGCGTCTTTCAATTTGACAAAAGCGCCGAGGTCGCCGGCATGCACGGACGGCATATCGGTGCGTTCTTTGCCGTTGAGCGAGAACATTTGCGCGATCTTTTCTGTGCTTCTCTTGTTGGAGTTGAAGACTTCTTCTCCACTCTTGAGGTGTCCCGAATAAATGCGGAACAACGAGAGCTCGCCGACGTGGCGTTCGGCGACGGTCTTGAACAAGAAGACGCACAGAGGCTCGTTTTCGCCGATCTTGATAGAGACGACCTTGTCATCCTTGAGGGCATTCATTTCGCCGACATAGGTCGGATCCGGGAAATAGGAGACGGCGAAATCGAGCAATGGAACTGCACCCTTGTTCGAGGTGGCAGCGGTAACAAAGACCGGGAAGAGAACACGCTTGGCGATGGCGGCTTTGAGTCCCTTGTCGAGTTCTTCCTGCGACAATTCGCCGGCTTCGAAGAATTTTTCGAGCAAAGCGTCATCAGCCTCGGCGGCGGCTTCGGTGAGTTTTTCCCGTGCTTCGTTAACCTTGGCGCTGATGTCGGCCGGAATCGAGACTTCCTTGGTAGAGCCGTCGGCGTTGTATTCGAAGCCCTTCATTTTAAGGATATCGACGAAGCCTTTGAAATTGAGGGCTTCGCCAATCGGAATCTGTACCGGCAGGCAGCGGGGGCTGATATTGTCGTGCAGTTTGGCAAGCGTTGCTTCGAAACTGACGTGTTCTTTTTCGATCTTATTGACGACAAAGGCGACCGGGCAGCGATAGGTATCGGCCAGATCAAAGGCGTATTCGGTGCCTGATTCGGGGCCGCTTAAAGCATCGACGACGATTAGCGCCGTATCGACGACGCGCATTCCGGCGACGACCTCGCCGACGAAATCGGCAAAGCCGGGCATATCGATAATGTTTATTTTATGGCCTTTGTGTTCAGCATGCAACAGAGTCGCAGAGATGGAGATTTTGCGGCGTGTCTCTTCCTCCGTATGGTCGGAGACAGTCGTACCGTCGTCAACCTTACCAAGACGCTGGATAGCTTTGGTGGAGAAAAGAATCGATTCGGCGAGAGACGTTTTGCCGCAGCTACCGTGTCCTACCAGTCCAATGTTGCGAATTTGGTCAGCGAGATACTCTTTCAATGTCAACTCCTCTGTCCTTTGGTAAACATCATAATCGGCTATTTTAGCAGTCAGAGGGCTATTTGTCAACCGAATTGTCGCTGCTTTGGACCATGGTTGAACGGCGGGCGAAGGACCAATAGAGGGTACTAAATTGCGGGCAATAGATGGCAGCGAATGTTGATCCGGAGCGACTGGAGGGGCTGGATGGCTTTGTGGGATCGGAACCGGCAGCCAGAGGCATTGGCTCGCGCAATTTCATTACTCCAATAGGTCCCTCAGTCTTAGTTCAGTTGCCTGTTGTGCAGGTTTTGCACAGTGCTGGATAGCGGTGAATTCAAGATGAAACGCCGACGATAAAGTAGCAAGGAGATAGGGTATGTTTGACAGTTCCATTAATGGTATCAGAAACGGTTTGGCGATGGCGGAACGCGCGGCGAATAACATCGCGCGATTCGAGTCGGCCGATCCGAAGGATTTCGTCGACATGATGGTCGCCGAACGAGCCGTTGAGGCGAATGTCACAGCGTTGCGGACGTCATTGAGGATGTCGGAGCATCTGGTCGACTTGTTCGCTTAGACGAGTCTCTCTAATCGTTAGTAGGTTTCGGACCAACTGAATCGACGAGGTTGAGCAGAGCCTCCTGACGGCGGCGGTAAGAGAATTGATGCAGGACGCGCTGGCGCGCTTTCTCCCCTTCCGATGAATCCATTGACATTGCCATGCGAACCGCGGCGACTATCGCTTCGACCGTATCACCGGAAAAGGTGACACCTGTGTTGCCGACAACTTCCGGGAGCGCATAGACATTGCGGACTACGGGGATGCAGCCGTGAAGCATAGCCTCGGCAACGGAGCAACCGAAGCTTTCGTGGCGGGACGCCTGGAGGTAGACCTTGGCGCGCGAGTAGTGATTCCCGAGTTCCGCAAACGGAACCTCCCCTGCCAAAGTTATGTTCGGCGCACTGGATGCGGCGACTTCTTCTTTGATGTTGTCAGAAACGTTACCTATGTGCACGAAATTGAATTGCGGCATCGCCTGGGCGACAAGAAAGAACTCGCGCAGGCCTTTGACAAGCCAGCTCTCCCGTTCGAGCCGGCCGACGGTAAGGATTGTGCTTCGTCCAGCGTTCTCGGTGTGCTTAGCGGTATCCGCAAATCCGTGGTAGATGACGGTTATGCTGGATGGTTCGATCCCCAGATTTTGAACTATGGAATCGCGCGACGAATTTGAGACAGCGAGGATTTTGCGGGAACGGTTGAGAATCAGGCGTGTGATGCGTCGCTGGCGCATGCTGCGCGCGTTGCCATAATCGATTTCGGGGCAGTTCGCCGCCTCGTAGCCACCGACAACGGTGATGACCGGCTTGCCCATTAGCTGCGCAGCCAAGACGAGCGGCACGGCGCGTTGGGAGGCGAACCAGAGAAAGAGCAGTTCGCAATCGGCGAGGGCGCGGAGTCCGCGAGCGAGACTTGTCGGCGGGAAATAGCAGTGCTCGGTGACGAAGTGGTCGCGCTGGAGAATTTCGATGTCGCGCGCCACAAAGGATGGCCGCGTCGGATAGGCGACGAGAATTTTCACGCGCCTACGATAAGCAGATCAGGCGGAGAAAAGAACAGCAAAAATCGCGGGGAGTTATCTGCCTTCGGATTTTAGCGGTCCAACGGGCGCCTGACGATGGAGCGGGAGGTTGATAGTTTCCTGGGCTTTGCCCTTGGCGTCCAATAATTCGAAGGCGAAGGTGGTGTCTTTGCCGGAAGTTTTCCAGCCGACGGCACGCAGGTATTCATCGGCGTTGGCCTGAAACTGCCAGCCGTTCATCGGGCGCGGCTTGTTTTGATCGACTGCGGGTGGTTCGATCAAATGGACGACAATACGGCGATCGGGACCCTTGAAGGCATAGGCCAGATAACGGCTGTCGGGGCTCCAGAGGGCATCGATGAATTTGGTGTTCTTGCCGAAGAGGATGAACTTGTAATAGCGGTGGTCAGTGTTGATGGTACCGAGCCACTGATCCGGCTCGCCGGAGACAAAGGCGATAGATTTCTCGTTGGGCGAGACGGAAATCATGTGAAACTTCTTGTTATTGAAGCGCTGGGTAAACTCATGGGGATAAAACGTCGGGACGGTATCGGTTAATTCCGTAAGAGTGAGAATCGGCGAATTTAATGTCGGATTGATGACTTCCTGAATACTGGTGGCGTCCTGAGAGAGAAAGAAGCGTTTGCTGGTTTGGGCGGCAAAGGCTGTGATGGCGAGGGCGACAAACAGGCCGACGAAAACTAAGAAAGTGCGATTCATTACGTGAGCTTACCTTTCGAGTTAAGGATGTCGAAACCACAAGGGTTTCGACCTATAAACTTGAGTCATTTCCTGATTATACAAGAATCGGCGGAATAGGACGAGAAAATTAGGGGGCGTCGGTTATTCGATTTCCTGACTAATGTGACAAGTTGGCTTCGTAGGGCAGGTCTCCTTACCGGAATCTAATCGACATTTGGAGCGCTCAATTGGAGACCTGCCAATTTCTCTTTGCCCGTTACGAACCCGGCAGGTCTCCGTCACCGTACTCCGTATCACAACGAAATTTCGGCAAGGAGACCTGCCCTACAATTCGGGAGATGTTTCAATTCCCCTCTACAGAGGGGTGCTTTGGGCGCGCGAG
>CAZQBX010000082.1:0-13588 GCA_964592145.1 uncultured Ignavibacteria bacterium | reverse complement strand
GCGTAGGTTGGAACCCCCGTCCCGCAGCGCCCTTCTTTTCGAAGCATCTCGCCAGTGGGTTCCGACAAGAACCTGTGCGCGCGGATGTCAACATCCGCGCATTTCCATGTGTGACGGTTGGTGAGTTAGTTTAGTAGGGTAGGTCTCCTTACCGGAATCAAATCGACAATTAGAAGCATACAATTGGAGACCTGCCAAATCCCCCATGCATCCATCACATAGACGGCAGGTCTCCATAAACGTACTTCGCTTGATAACGATATTTCGGTGGGGAGACCTGCCCTACAACTTTGCACGGGGAATGATCTCACTGTTTGCGCTCTCCTCGTTGTAAGTCATTCCCGCGAACGCGGTAATCCAGCTTAACTGCGTAGGTTGGAACCCCCGTCCCGCAGCGCCATTCCTCTCGAAGCATCTCGCCAGGGGGTTCCGACAACAACCTGTGCGCGCGGATGTCCATATCCGCGCGTTTCCATTTGTGACGATCAGCGAGATAGTTTACTATGGCACTACACATCCCTGATTCGGAGGAGGACCGCCCTGAAAAATGTACTGAATCAAGTAAACGGCATCCGAAACAGTGATACTGCAGGAAGAATCTGGATCAGCGGCATTCAAGTCATAAGAAGCTGATCCTCCTGCAAAAATGTACTGAAGAAGTTGAACGACATCGGAAATCGTAACATCCCCAGAACAATTTGCATCACCCGGAGATAGTGGAATGGTATCAGGTGAAGCAAGTTCGATCGCATTCTGCGTAACAGTCGGGCGCCAGCCATGCGTAAATCCGATAAAATCCACGCCGGGGTCCACAATGCTCACACTAAAAGAATCACCTGGGTGGGAACGGAATCGGAACGTACACAATGTTTGTGTCAAAGGGGGCAATCCCCAGTTAAACGTTCCATTGTCCCCCGCATCAACGGAAACGTAGCCAGAATGGCTTGAAGAGTCGATTGAAGAATAGTGGTAAGTGCCTTCTTCCAAGAAAATAGTGCCAAAAACCAAGTCTAAAAACACGGCTGGTGGTGTCCAGGCAAAATTAAACGACATTCCGCTAGGACCGCCATCAGTGTACACCTTGAACTGAACGATGTGATCAACTGTCGGCTGGCAAGTCGATATTCCATAAGCAGGTTCTGCAAAATAGGTAGTGTCGGGAACTCCAAAGTCTATTTGACCGCTGGCCATTGAATGCAGAAGCACAATCACAGTCAAGGTCACAACGCAGTTAGTTAACAATCTGCTTAACACCTTTTCCCTCCTATGGAATCTTCATTACTAAAGCCCCACACATCCCGCCTGCGGCGGCGGACCACCGGCAAAGATGTAATTGATTAAATACACAACATCGGAAATAGTATTGCTGCAATCACCGTTTGGATCGGCGGCATTGAGATCGAAAGGTGTGCATCCGCCAGCAAAGATGTACTGAATCAGAAACACGGCATCCGAAATCGTTACGAGTCCGGAGGCATCGACATCGCCCGGTGGAATATCAAATTCGGTCGGTACAACAAACTGCGTGTCTAGATGATTATAGAGAGGATACCAGTACTCAGAAAAGTTGGTCAAAGTGAACTTAAGGGGAGGCTTGAGAGCTAAAGCAATTGTATCCCCCGGGAAAGCACGTATAAAGAACTCACCGACTAAACCACTTCCGGGGGTTAGTACTTCCCAACTACTACACACCACTCCCCATCCCAATGTGTCGCTGTTGTTGCATGTTTGCGCAAAGGACGGCGAAGAACAAGGTCGCAAGAGGTAAATGGTCGTACTGTCACATCCCGTGTATCCAGTGACTTGCAGTCTCATTGCATATGATAAAGCGGGCCAATCACTCCACAAGTATACCGGGATGTGAACTGCAACTTCACCGGAGCAAGCAAGAGGTGCAAACCGGCATGGGAGATAATACACAGAATCCGGCAGACCGAAGTCCTGCCCGTGCGCCTCTTCCGGTCCCAGCAGTAAGCACAATCCCAGCAGGAACATTGCTCCCGCAACCAGGATTCTCAAAAGGCGATACGATTGCACTTGAGCCATATAACCCTCCGTACTCGGAAGATAGTCGGCACCCCATCATTTGTCAATGAACATCTATCTCAATGTCGACTTTGTGCCGGATCGAACAATCTCCCCCCCCAACAAAAAAAACGTCCCAACCTCGCGGTCGGGACGCCTTCTTTATCATCATCGCTTTCGCGATTGCTATGCACTACTTGCCGGCTTTGGCCGTCTTGGCTGCCTTTGCCTTGGGTTTCGGCTTAGAAGCACTCGCCTTGGCTGACTTGGCTTTCTTCGGAGTTGCGGTCTTTGCCGGAGCATCACCCTTCTCCTTGGTCGCCTTGCCCTTGCCTTCCTTCTTTTCCACGGTCTCGACCGGCTTGTCGAGCAGAAGCTCAATCACCGACACCTCGGCGTTGTCGCCGCGGCGCACGCCGGCTTTGATCACCCGTGAATATCCGGAGGTCCGCTCGCCCATCTTCGGGGCGATCTCTTCGAACAGCTTCTTCAACGCGACTTTGTGCGGCATGTAGCTCGCAACCAGACGCTTGCTGTGCAGCGATCCGTCCTTCGCCTTGGTGATCAAACGATCGACGTAGGGACGAAGCGCCTTTGCCTTCGGCGTCGTGGTCGTCATCTTCGAGTGCAGGAAGAGCGACGCTGCCATATTGGAAAGCATAGCGTTACGGTGCGTTGCCGTGCGGCTTAGCTTCGGGGTTTTCTTGCCATGATGTAACACAGTATCACTCTCCTCAATCTATTCATTCGCAATAAATTTGGAAATATCCATACCCCAGCTCATGCCTTGCTCTTCCAAAATGGCGCTAAGCTCGGTGAGCGACTTGCGGCCGAAGTTGCGATACTTCAGCATATCCGATTCTGACTTGGTCACGAGATCGCGCAAGGTCTGGATATTCGCGGCGCGCAGACAGTTCGATGAGCGCACCGAAAGTTCGAGTTCATCAACCCGGGTATTTAGCAGATTACGGACGCGCACGATCTCTTCGTCTTCCTTCTTCTCTTCGACCGGAATGATATCCTCGTCGATGTGAATGAAGAAGCGCAGATGGTCGGCCAGCAGCTTGGCGCTGTAGCCGATCGCCTCTTCCGGAGAGAGCGAGCCGTCGGTGGTGACTTCCAGCGTCAACCGGTCATAGTCGGTGCGCTGGCCCACGCGGGTATTTTCAACCGTGTAATTGACCTTGATCACCGGGCTGAACAGCGAATCAACCAAAATCGTTCCGACCGGACGATCGGCACGCTTGTTCTGATCCGCCAGCACATAGCCGCGACCCAGATCCATATCGATCTCGATGTTGAACTTCTTGTCTTCCGTCAACTCGATGATATGCAATTCCGGATTCAAGATTTCGATATCGGCATTGGCTTCGATCTTGCCCGCATTGTACTTGCCCTTGCCGTTGATCGCCAGCTTCAAGGTCTTCGGATCGTCATTATGCATCTTGATCCGGAGCTTCTTCAAATTCAAAACGATCTGCGTGACGTCTTCATAAACGCCCGGAATCGTCGAAAATTCATGCTGCACGCCTTCGATGCGAATCGAGGTCACCGCAGCTCCCTGGATGGCCGAGAGCAGAATTCTACGCAGCGAGTTGCCGATCGTAACACCGAATCCGCGCTCCAGCGGTTCGAGCACGAAACGCGCAAAGCGTTGATCCTCCGACACTCCTTCGGTCGCTACCTCTTTCGGCAGCACCAGATTTCTCCACTTCATTATAGCTACTCTCCTTGCTAAACTACTTGCTGTACAACTCCACAATCAACTGCTCGGAAACCGGAACCGGGATGTCGGCACGCTTCGGAACCTCCAGCAGTTCGCCCTCCAGTGAAGCTTTATTGACACGCAGCCAGGGCAAGTCTGATGAACGATCGGAGTTCTTAAGCGCCATGTGAATAATATCCAGCTTGCGCGACTTATCCTTCACGCGGATTAACTCGTGCGGTTTCAACTGGTACGACGGAATATCAACGATATGCCCGCCGACCACAAAATGGCGATGACGAACCAACTGCCGCGCAGCGCGGCGGGTCGGCGCAAAGCCCAGACGAAATACAACGTTGTCCAAACGGCATTCCAGAAGCTGCAACAGGTTTTCGCCCGTGACGCCCTTCATCCGGTTGGCTTCTTCAAAATAGTTGCGGAACTGCTTCTCCAGCACGCCGTAAATCGAACGCACCTTCTGCTTCTCGCGCAACTGAATACCGTACTCGGACAGCTTGCGGCGCATGCCCTGGCCGTGCTGACCCGGTCCATACGGACGGCGGTCAACCGGACACTTCAGTGAATCGCAAACTTTTTCGCCCAGACGGCGGCACATCTTATGTTTCGGACCTGTATATCTTGCCATAACTACTTACCTCCCCACCCTATACTCTGCGCCGCTTGGGCGGACGGCAGCCGTTGTGAGGAATCGGAGTGACATCTTTGATAGCGGTGATCTCAAGACCGGCCGCCTGCAATGAACGTATCGCTGCTTCGCGACCGGAGCCCGGGCCCTTGACCCAAACCTCGATCTTGCGCAATCCCTGGTCGATCGCTTCCTTGGCCGAAGAGGTCGCTGCGAGCTGAGCCGCAAACGGCGTCGATTTCTTCGAACCCTTGAATCCGGACTTGCCGGCCGACGACCAGGCGATCACACCGCCGGTGGAATCGCAGATCGAAATGATCGTATTGTTAAACGTCGACTGAATATGAGCCACGCCCATCGGATCGATGCGACGCGCTTTCTTCTTCTTACCTTTTGGTTTCGGATTAGCCAATTAACCTCTCCTGTATCGGAAAACTAAATATCATTTCCATCCTACTTCGTCGGCGTCTTCTTCTTGCCGGCGATCGTCCGCTTCGGACCCTTGCGCGTGCGCGCATTCGTCTTCGTGCGCTGTCCGCGCAGCGGTAATCCGCGGCGGTGGCGCAGTCCGCGATAGCTGCCGATATCAATCAAGCGCTTGATATTCATGGCGACTTCGCTGCGAAGCACACCTTCGACGCGGTAATCGTTCTCAATCACGCTGCGCAGCTTCGCAACGTCCTCTTCGGTCATCTTGTGAACGCGCAGATCAGGATTGATTCCGGTCTTCTTGAGAATCTCACGCGCCGAGGCGGGTCCCAGACCGAAAATATAGGTAAGCGCAATTTCAAGGCGCTTTTCGCGCGGTAAGTCTACGCCTGCAATACGAGCCAATTTATCCTCCTGATCCTATCCCTGACGCTGTTTGTGACGCGGATTTTTGCTGCAAATCACCCGAACGATGCCGTGGCGACGAATTATCTTACAGTGCTCACAGCGCGGTTTTACTGACGAACGAACTTTCATATCATAAACTCCAGAAAACAAATCTTCTACTTATATCGATAAACGATGCGACCCTTGCTCAAATCGTAAGGCGACAATTCCAACGTCACCTTATCACCAGGTAATATCTTTATGAAATGCATTCTCATCTTTCCGGAAACGTGCGCCAGCACCTTGTGCCCGTTGTCTAGTTCAACCCTGAACATCGCATTCGGCAGTGGCTCTAAAACTTTACCTTCGACTTTAATGGTCGCTTCTTTGGTCATCAATTCTCGCTAACTGTTAGTGCTACGATGCCGTCATTCGTTACCGCGTAAGTGTTCTCCCAATGAGCGGAGAGCTTACGATCAGCGGTCACGATTGTCCAGCCGTCTTCTAATGTCTCAATCTCCCAGGTCCCGGCATTGATCATCGGTTCAATCGCCAAAACCATTCCCACCTTGAGCACCGGTCCCGATCCGGCGGAACCGTAATTCGGAATCTGCGGATCTTCATGCAAAGCGCGTCCTACGCCGTGTCCGACTAAATCGCGAACAACTGAATAGCCGTTCCGCTCGGCGTGCTTCTGAATGGCGTTCGAGATATCACCCAGCCGCCCGTTCGGCTTGCCGGCGGCTATTCCTGCCTCCAGCGCCTCACGAACAATCTTGGCGATCTTCTGCTTCTCCACCCCGGCGCTGCCTGCTAAAAAAGTGCGGGCGGCGTCCGCATGAAATCCGTCCTTATAAACACCGATATCCACCGAAACCAGATCGCCATCCTTGATCTTCCGGCGGCCCGGAATCCCGTGCACAATCACTTCATTGATGGAAATGCACGTTGATGCCGGATAACCGCGATAACCGAGAAATGACGGCACACCGCCTTCCTGCTGGATCAATTCGCGAACGCGGTCATCGATCTCGCGCGTCTCGACACCCGGCTTGAGCATCGATTCCACCAAATCGTGGGCCTTTGCAACGATGCGTCCAGCCTCGGCGATCTTGGCAATCTCAGATTTCGACTTCAGTTCTATCATTCTGCTTTTTTTTTTAGCCATCTCCAGCTTCGAAATAATCTCCGCCGTGACGGCCTCTACAGGATTGTCGCCCTGCACACATATCATCAAATCCCTCTCGCGGTAATATTCCTCGAGGGGCTTAGTCTGCTGAAAATAAACATTGAGACGGTGGCGCACCACCATCTCGCTATCGTCCGGTCGCCGGTGAAGCAAACCGTTATCCAGATCACACAATCCCGGACGTTTCGGCGGCTTGGTCAGATCGTTGTAGATCGTCCCGCAGGTCGAACAGGTCGAACGAGCGCTTAGTCTCTTAACTATCGCCTCGCTGTCGACCTCAAGATTAACAACGGCGTCGATCTGAAGTTCCAGACGCTCCGCCAGCTTGTCAAAACCCTCCGCCTGCGGCAGAGTCCGTGGAAATCCATCCAGGATAAACCCGTTGCGGACATCGTCGTTGCCAAATCGCGCCTCGATCATTTCGAGGATCAACTCGTCAGTGACCAGCTTCCCCGCATTCATGTACTCCTTGGCCTTATTGCCTAACTCGGTGCCGTTGCGAACTTCTTCGCGCAAGATATCACCGGTCGACAGATGCGTCAGTCCGAGACTTCCGGCCAATATCTTGGCCTGCGTGCCTTTGCCGGAACCGGGCGCACCAAGGAGAACCAGTCGCCTCATAGAGCAGAACGGCCCTTGATTCTACCCTGCTTCATAAAGCCCTCATAATGCCGCATAATCAAATGCGACTCTACTTGCTGCAAGGTATCAAGTGCGACACCAACCACGATCAGGATGCCCGTGCCGCCAAAGTAGTACTTGACGTCAAACGCCTTGATCAGGATGTACGGCATCACAGCGATAATTGCGAAGAATATCGCGCCGGGAAGCGTGATACGGGTCAAAACACGGTCAATATATTCCGCCGTGCTCCGCCCCGGACGAATTCCGGGTATGAAAGCTCCCTGCTTCTTCATGTTGTCCGCCATGTCAATTGGATTGACAACGATTGCGGTATAGAAATAAGCAAAGAACACAATGATCAAGCCATAAACGACGCTGTAAATCACTTCGCCCGGCTGTAAGTAGCTGACAAAGTTCTGTACGAAATCCGACTGCGGAAACAGCGTCAACAAGGTCGCCGGCGCAAACATAATCGACTGAGCAAAGATAATCGGGATAACACCGGCGGTATTAACCGACAATGGTAGATGGGTCGTGACTCCGCCCATCACCTTCCGCCCGACAATGCGTTTGGCATGCTGGACCGGAATCTTGCGCTGGGCGCGCGTGACAACCACAATTGCCGCGATTGTCGCGATCATCACGACCAGCAGGAACAGCTCGCTGAATATCGAACGCGTCCCTGACTGAATATCCGTAAACGAATCAATGACGGCGCGCGGGAATGTTGCGATAATTCCAATGAATATGATCAACGAAATACCGTTGCCGATACCGCGCTCAGTGATCTTCTCACCTAACCACATAATGAAAATTGTTCCGGCGGTAAACGTGATCATGCACAGCATGACAAATCCCACACCGGGATTCACGACGACCGAGATGCCCGGCTCGGGCTGAAGCGACTGCAGCCAAACGGCAACGCCAAACGACTGCATTAAGGCAATCGCTACCGTGCCGTAACGCGTGTATTGCGTGATCTTCCGGCGGCCTTCTTCACCTTCCTTGGCAAGGCGCTGGAAATACGGGAAGATCGGCGTCAACAACTGAATGATAATCGAAGCCGAAATGTACGGCATGATACCCAGCGAGAAAATTGTCGCCTTCTGGAAAGCGCCGCCGACAAACATGTCAAACATGCCGAACAGCGTGCCGGCCTGATTGACGAAAAATTGCTGCAGCAATGCAGCATCAATACCCGGAGTCGGTACGTGACTGCCGATGCGGTATATAATCAAAATGCCGAGGGTGAAAAGAATCCTCTCCCTCAGCTCTTTGACCTTAAAGATATTCTGTATTTTCTCGATCACTTGACGATTTCCACCTTCCCTCCGGCCGCGGTGATCTTGTCCATAGCCGACTTGGAAGCCGCATGCACTTTCAAAGTGATGCTGACCTTTAGCTCACCGTTACCCAGAACCTTCACCGGTTTATTCAGTGATCTAATCAGATTTTGCTCTTTCAAATTCACGATGTTGATTTCACCGCCGGAAGTAAACTTGCGGGCAATGTCATCCACATTGACGGCCTGATAAACGGTGCCGTGAATATTGCGGAATCCGCGCTTCGGCAGGCGGCGCAACAACGGCATCTGGCCGCCCTCGTGCCACGGTTTGTACTTAAATCCGGCACGGGCGCGGGCGCCTTTACCGCCGCGCGTCGACTGCTCGCCTAAACCCGAACCCGGGCCGCGGCCAACACGCTTGCGGCTGCTGGTGGAGCCTTTCGCTTTCTTAAGTTCGCCCAACTTCATCTTAAACTTCCTCCACCTTGAGCAGATAACTAATCGACTTGATCATGCCGCGAATTTGCGGCGTGTCATTGTGGACGACGCTGTGGTTCGTCTTGTGGATCCCCAGCGCGCGAACCGTCCCGCGATGCGCTTCAATGTGGCCCGACAGGCCCTTGACCAGCGTAATTTTCAAGTGCTTCGCCATAAACTAACTCAACTCCAGTTCGCGGAAGCCGCGCTGTTCTTCCTTGGTGCGCAAACGCATCAAACCGTCCATCGTCGCCTTCACGACGTTGTGCGGACTGCTCGAACCAAGCGACTTGGTAAGAATGTCCTGTACGCCTGCAGCATCGAGAATCGCACGCACTGTACCGCCGGCAATAACGCCGGTACCCGCCGAGGCGGGCTTCAGCAACACGCGCGCGGCGCCGTAACGGCCGATGATCTCGTGCGGGATCGTCCCATGAACAATCGACACACGCACCATGCCCTTCCGAGCTGCCTCGGTGCCCTTGCGAATGGCATCGACTACTTCGGAGGCCTTACCCAGACCGATGCCGACCTGACCCTGGCGATCGCCGACACTGACGATGGCCGTGAAGGAGAAACGTCTTCCACCCTTGATAACTTTCGCTACCCGGTTAATGTGGATGACTTTTTCCTGTAGTTCTTGTTCTTCTGATTCGTAGCGAGCCAAACTATATACCTCAATCTACCAACTAAAATTTCAAACCAGCTTTGCGAGCACCCTCGGCAACGCCCTTGACGCGGCCATGGTACTCGTAACGATTGCGGTCGAACACCACCAGTTCGATGCCCTTGGCAATCGCTTTCTTGGCGACGTTCTCTCCGACCAACAGCGACAGATCGCTCTTCTTCTTCGCACTCTTAATTGTCTCGACCATGTCCTTGTCGATGCTTGAAGACGACACCAGCGTGATACCGGCGACATCGTCAATAATCTGCGCATAGATGTTTCTGGCGGAGCGATAAACCGACAACCGCGGGCGCGCCGCCGAGCCCTGAACTTTCTTGCGCACGCGCATTTGGCGGCGCTTCTGCATGCGTTGATGTATCGAATTTTTGTCAGACATTTTGTTACTCCACTATGCCGCGGTCTTGCCGGCTTTCTTGCGTACGGCCTCGCCCTTGTAGCGAATGCCCTTGCCCTTGTATGGTTCCGGCGGACGGAAGCCGCGAATCTTCGACGCCATCATACCGACCAGTTCTTTGTCCATCCCGACGACCTTGAAATGCGTCGGGTCATCAAGCACCACCGAAACTCCCGGCACCGGCTTGACTATAATCGGGTGCGAGAAACCCACGGCAATCTTCAACGCCTTGCCGACCAGTTCCGCACGATAACCTACGCCCTGGATCTCCAGTTCCTTCTGAAATCCCACCGTCACACCCTGTACCATATTATGAATCAACTGGCGGGTCAGGCCGTGCAGCGCACGATGAAATTTGCTGTCGCCCGGGCGCTCAACTGTAATGATACCCTTGTCCAGCTTAATCGTCATCGACGGATGAAAGGTCTTCTCCAACGACCCCTTCGGGCCGGTGACCTTCATATCACACCCGGACATCTCAATCTTGACCTTGTCCGGTACGGTTATCGGGGCTCTACCTATTCTCGACATAATTATCCTCTAATCCTACCACACGTAGCAGAGAGCTTCTCCGCCAACCTTTTCTTTGCGCGCATCTTCACTCGTCATCAGGCCGCGCGAGGTGGTCAGGATTGTCATGCCCATGCTGCGGCTCATCTTCTGTATCTTTTCGTTGTTGGCGTATTGACGCAATCCCGGGCGCGACACGCGGCGAATGCCCCGGATCACCGGCTCATCAAATTTGTTGTAGCGCAGGTAAATGCGCAGTACACCCTGCTTGTCGTCCTTCACTTCTACGGTCTTCTTGATGAAGCGGTGCTCTTCAAGAATACGGGCGATCTCACGCTTGATATTCGAAGCAGGAACATCAACCTTCTTCATCCGGGCCTTGCAGCCGTTTCGGATGCGGGTCAGCATATCCGCAATCGGATCTGTGGTCGTCATCGTCTCTTTATCCTTCCCTACCAACTCGCCTTGACAACGCCCGGCAAATCACCGGCCAGCGCCATCTCGCGGAAACATAAACGGCAGATGCCAAACTTTCTGTAATAGGCGCGGGGGCGTCCGCAACGACGACAGCGGCTGTAGGCACGCGTCGAAAACTTCGGCGTGCGCTGCTGCTTCTTAATCAAACAGGTTTTTGCCAAGCGTGCTCCTTATGACTTTCTGAACGGCAGCTTCATGTGAGTCAGCAGATTCAAAGCTTCCTCATCCGTCTTCGCCGTCGTGACAATTGTAATATTCATTCCCCGGATCTTGTCGATCTTATCATAGTCGATCTCCGGGAACAGAATCTGCTCTTTCAATCCGATCGTATAGTTGCCCCGTCCGTCAAACGACTTCGGCGATATGCCGCGAAAGTCGCGGACACGCGGGAAAGCAACCGACACTAAACGGTCAAGAAATTCGTACATCTTCTCGCCGCGCAGTGTTGTGGCGATACCGATCGGCATCCCTTCACGCAGCTTGAAATTCGCGACCGACTTGGTGGCGCGCCGCACATGCGGCTTCTGGCCGGTGATCATCGTCAAATCGCCAGTCGCCGCTTCCAGCGCCTTGGCATTTTGAATCGCTTCGCCCAGGCCGACATTGATCACGATCTTCGTGATCTTCGGGACCTGCATCACGTTCTTGTATCCGCCCTCTTTCATCAAGCGCGGTACAACTTCGTCTTTGTAGTAGAGTTTAAATCTTGCCATAGTCGTTTACTTAAATGTTTTCTCCCGATTTCTTGCTGATGCGAAGCTTGCTGGAAACCCGGCCCTCTTCATTGCGGACAATGTGATAGCCCACCCGTGTCGGCAAATTCGCCTTGGTATCCATCAGCATCACCTTCGAGATATGCAGCGATCCTTCCTTCTCAACCACGCCACCCTTGGGATTCTTCTGCGTCGGACGCGAATGCCGCTTGACCAGATTGACTCCCTCGACCCAAATGCGCATCTTCTCGGGATCGACCATCAATACGCGCGCCGTCTTACCCTTGTTCTTGCCGCTAAGAACTCTTACCGTATCGCCTTTGCGGATCTTCATAACCTTACACAACCTCCGGAGCCAGCGAGACAATCTTCATGAACTGCTTCTCGCGCAATTCGCGGGCAACCGGCCCAAAGATACGCGTTCCGCGCGGTTCTTTCTGATCGTTAATGATAACCGCCGCGTTTTCCGAAAAACGCACCGTCGAACCGTCCTTGCGGCGAACCGCATCAACCGTCCGAACCACAACGGCGCGGCAGACTTCCGATTTCTTTACCGTGCCGCCGGGAATTGCATCTTTGACCGTGCAGACAATGATGTCGCCGATCCGGGCATACCGCCGGCGCGTGCCGCCCAAAACGCGGAAACACATCACCTTCTTGGCGCCCGAATTATCTGCGACGTTTAGCCGCGAATACTCCTGAATCATTTCCTATACCGCTTTCTCGACGACTTTAACCAGACGCCATCTTTTCAACTTGGAGAGTGGGCGGGTTTCCATCACCAGCACCTTGTCGCCAATACCGCAGACATTCTGCTCATCATGAGCATACAGCTTCGAACGGCGCTTGATAACGCGGGTGTATAACGGATGCTTCATCTTGCGTTCCAGCTCCACGGTAATCGTCTTCTCCATCTTGTTGGATATGACGATGCCAACTCTGGTCTTGCGAAATTTTCTCTCCACCCCTACTCCTTCTTATCCAGCATAATCTTGCCACTCTCTGCCAGGTGCGTCTTGCCCAGCTGCTCTTCACGCAACAGCGTGAATATGCGGGCCAGGTCGCGGCGTACATAACGCATCCGCACCGGATTCTGCGCCTGCTTGGTTTTCTTCTTCAGCCGGAGATTGAACAACTCATCCTCAAGCTCCAACTTCTTCTGCATGACCTCTTCGTGGGTCAAATCCCGTAAGGCTTCGATCTTCATATTACTCTACGCCGCCGCTGCTTCGCGTTTGACAAATTTCGTTTTTAGCGGAAGCTTCGAAGCGGCTAATCTCATTCCCTCTTCGGCAAGCTTCTCGTTGACACCCTCTATCTCAAATAGGATGCGTCCCGGCTTAATCACTGCCACCCAAAACTCCGGCGCGCCCTTGCCCTTACCCATTCTCGTTTCCGCCGGCTTCTTCGTCACCGGCTTGTCCGGAAAAATCCGGATCCAAATCTTGCCGCCGCGCTTGATATGACGCGTTAAAGCCACACGCGCGGCTTCGATCTGACGGTTCGTGATCCAGGCCGGTTCTAATGCCTTAAGACCAAACTCGCCGAAATCGATATCGGAACCACGATACGCCAGTCCATTGCGACGACCGCGGTGGTGCCGGCGATACTTGATTCTTTTTGGCATTAACATAATTATCTACTCCAAAATCCCAAAAGTGACAGACTTGCAATATATCCGTGGAACTCTCTGTCCGCAAGTCATTTCTTAATCAATTACTGTGCCTGTTGCTGTCCTCTGTCGCCACCGCCGCCGCCCGGCTTGCGAATCCGGCCGCGCTGCTGATGCTGCCCGCCGCCACCGCCGCCGCCGCGACGTCCACGCTCACCGCCCCGTTCTCCACCACGGCCACCGCGGTCATCCCGGAAACGCGGGCGCTCGCCCTGTTGGCTCTGCTGCTGCTCTTCCTGACGCTTCGCCGGTTCGGCAAAACGGTCAAGAATCTCACCGCGACAAATCCAAACCTTCACACCAATACAGCCATATGCCGTATGGGCAGTCGAAGTCGAATAATCAATGTCCGCTCTCAACGTATGAA
>CAZQBX010000081.1:0-14030 GCA_964592145.1 uncultured Ignavibacteria bacterium | reverse complement strand
CGCGCTTGCTTTGGGAGCAAGATGTCGTAGGTTCAAATCCTATCACCCCGACCATTTATCCGCATGAGTCCAATATGATTTCAAAAGGCCCAATTGTCCGATTGCAGGTGGTTTTCCTCCTGGTGATTTTTGTTATTGTGGAGGTTCCCTCTTCTTTGAGCGCGGGCGAACTGGGCATTAATCTATACGGCCTGTCATATCATCTCGACCGGCGTGATGTAACTGGTTATCAGTTCAACGAGCGCAATCCCGGTATCGGGATGGCATACACGATCTACAAAAAGCAACGCAGCCGCTATTACGCCGAAGGCGGGATCATGGAAGACTCGTATCGTCGTGCCGCTAAATACTTGACGTTTGGATATGGTTATCGAATCCACAAGGGCTTGTCGATAGGCGTACTGTGCGGAATATATGACAGCCGATCGGTAGCGGAATCGGCGGTATTGGTGGCTGTGCCGATGGTGTCTTATCGTTATCGTGATGTTGAACTACACTTGGTGCATCTGCCGGAGTTTCCGGGAATCAATCCGTATCCGTCATTTGCGCTGTATGCCACGCTATATGTTTGGGGTCAAAGTTTAGATTGACACATTTGATTGGTGGACGTAGTATTGGACAGTTCACGCCCCCGTAGCTCATTCGGATAGAGCATCTGCCTTCTAAGCAGAGGGTAACAGGTTCGAATCCTGTCGGGGGTGTTTTGTATTGAGAGAGCATCCCGATTCCATCGGGATGATAACACGTTCGAATCCTGTCGGGGGTGTTTTGTGTTGAGAGAGCATCCCGATTCCATCGGGATGATAACACGTTCGAATCCTGTCGGGGGTGTTTTGTGTTGAGAGAGCATCCCGATTCCATCGGGATGATAACACGTTCGAATCCTGTCGGAGGTGTTTTGTATTGAGAGAGCATCCCGATTCCATCGGGATGATAACAGTTTCGAATCCTGTCGGAGGTGTATGAAGTCACGAGGCTCATTCGCGATAGATCATCCCGACTGAAGTCGGGAGGGTAACAGGTTCGAATCCTGTCGCGGGTGTTTAACTTTGCGGGCACCAACAACTTTCAATGATTCACTTCACAATCACACATTTAACATTGTTAGCTTGATTCATTCAGCGGAATTTTCGTTAATTCTTCCCGAATGAAAGTTTGCATCGTTGGCGCTTCGGGGAAACTTGGCCGGTATATGGTTCAGCACGCGCTCGACCGCGGCCACGACGTGGTTGGTGTTTGTCGCACCAAGAGCGTTTACAAGCTTGATTCGTTGAAAGATCGCATCACGATCTATCCCGGCGCAACAAACGACCGCGAGATCATCAAGAAGGCGGTTGCCGGTTGCGATGGTGTTCTTGTCGTACTCGTACCGTGGGGTGTGCAACAGTACTCAACAGGGACTGCGCAAGCGGTGCTCGACTTTGCCGAGCCAGATGCGCGGCTGGTCTTCTCCTGCGGCTGGCACATCACAAAAGACGGTCAAGACGTCTACCCGTGGTACTTCAAACTGCTCCTACAAGTGTTCCGTTGGATTGGGCGATTGACCCGCTTTGCAGATCTCGACGATCAAGTAGAGGCGTGCCGCCGTATCTTTGCGAGCAACGCCCGCTGGACGGTCGTGCGCGGCAGCGATCTTGAGGAGGGTGAAAGCCAAGGGCTTCCAGTCTGGAGCCGGCACATCGGTGATCCGATTCTGGCCAGCAACATTACGCGGCGGATCGACTTTGCGCTGTTCATGGTGGCGGCACTGGAAAACGACGCGCTGATTGGAGAAGCGCCGGCGATTGTCAGTCGTGTGTCGCCCACGGCGGTGGCGCATCCCGCGAAGGACACTGACTCGTAGGCAATTTGGATGGAACTGTCTCCGCCAACTTGCAACAAGTCTATCCGTACGTGTAATAACCACGACGACAGGATTCAACGAAAGGAGCGGATGATGCCGAACACAGTTAGATTTCATCGTGTGCTGAAATCGACACCTGAAAAGTTGTACAAGGCGTTTCTTGATGCCGATGCGATTGCCAAATGGCTCCCGCCACATGGATTCACCTGCAAGGTCCATCATTTGGATGCCAAGGTTGGCGGATCATACAAGTTGTCGTTTACGAATTTCTCAACTGGCAAGAGCCACTCTTTTGGCGGTACCTACCTCGAATTGGTGCCGGGCGAAAAGATCAGGTACTCGGATAAGTTCGACGACCCCAATCTTGCCGGCGAGATGCAGACGACCATTGCGTTGAAGAAAGTATTCTGCGGGACGGAGATGCACATTGAGCAAAGCGGGATTCCGGATGTGATCCCGGCGGAAGCTTGCTACCTCGGTTGGCAGGAATCGCTGATGTTGTTGGCTCAACTAGTCGAGTTAGAAATTCCCGATTAGACAGAAAAACAGTGATAGGCTGTGGTAGTGATAACCACAGACGGGACAACCGTTGGAATCGTGCCTATTTGCGATGGTTCGACGAGTTTTCGCATAAAAACTTTGCCTCTAAAGCGCTCCCTTACTACGACTTAGCTATATCTCGACTATTGTTGCGGAACACTTAGGCTTCAAATTGGTAGAAGATTTGTACTCAATGTCGGACACTGCTGCGGTGACTTAGAACTGGCTCGTTTGGCAGTTCTGTTCCCAGCAACGATGGAAACAGGCACTTTTACTCGCAGAATCCTACGTACTTTTCGGCCAAGATGATAAAAGTACGAAATTCATTTATAGATGAGAAAGAGCACAAAAGTCTCTACCCATAGGAGGTAAACATGAGGAAGAGAATTACAGCACTGGCGGTCGCTGGAGTGGCGGTATTGTCATTCGCCGTCGGCTGCACAGACAAGCAAATGGAATCGGCCTATCAGGCATCGTTGACGCAAGTCGCTGCACAAGCCGATTCAATACGGGCGTTGCAGAACCAGATTCGCGTAAAGACCGACAGTCTGAATCTCGCGATGGAGAGCATGCACTCGGCCAATTTCGTGGCTGACAGCGTCGCCCAAGACTATCAGAATGCCAAGAACAGAGCGGCCAACCTCTCCAAGGAATTGAAGAGCCTAACGAAGGAGTTCAACACTTTGCAGGATGACTGCTCGAAGCGCGAGGCGGAACTTCTTACCGGAATTCGCGAGCGTGACTCCGTATTGACGGTAATCGACGCCATGTTCTCTGACACGAATGTGACACTGACGAATGTAAGGGGCGAACTCACGGACGAGCAGGCGCGTGTGCAGTGGCACTCGGATCTGCTGGCGAAGATCAAGCCGTGGTATAAGAAGTGGAAACATGACTCGAAGCGCAGCTTCATTAAGGTGTTATTCGCAGCCGGCAAGGCGAAGAAGCCGGATTTCGAAGAGCCCAATATTGACACCCTAATGCCGCCGATCCAGAGAATGCAGCAAGTCGTTCCGGCGGACACGACCAAGCTCAAAGACATCTCGATGATACAATAAATCCGCAGTTGGAAGCGGTCACCGTCAGCGAAGGCGGTGACCGTTTTGATTACGGCTCGTCTCCAGTTTGCACAGAGTTCTGCTTGAACTAACGAGTCAAGCGGAACGCCACAGAAATGCGGATGGTCCCAGACACAGGGGTTGTCGATGAATCCAGAAACTCGAATCGGACATGTTCATCTCAAGGTTGCCGACCTCGAACGCGCTGTGATGTTTTACACAGAAGTTCTGGGATTTGCAATTACGACCCGACTGGGGACGCAGGCAGCGTTTCTCTCGGCCGGGGGATATCACCACCATATCGGCTTGAATACCTGGGAAAGCGCCGGCGGCTCCCCTGCCCCGCGCGGCACGACCGGTCTGTTTCACTTCGCGATCCTGGTTCCGAATCGACAAGAGTTGGCACGCAGCCTGAAACGGTTGATTGACCACAAGTGGCCGATCGAGGGCGCTTCTGATCATGGCGTGAGTCATGCGATTTATCTTCGCGATCCCGACCAAAATGGTATTGAGATCTACTGTGATCTTCCTCGCGACAAGTGGCCAAAGGATGCTGACGGAGAACTGGTGATGTACACGCGGCCGCTGGATTTGGAGAAGTTGATGGCGGAGGTGGGGTGAGGAAGAATAAAAGGTGCAGGAGAAGCCATAAGGAATGGGTCCCCAAGAGGGACTTCGCCTGATGGCTCGAAATAAAACCAGTCCGAACCACAGCGGTTCGGACCTACTCAACTAACAGGTTCTTCGCCGCGTTGCGGCTCAGAATGACAAGGTTTGAGTTTTTCACCAGACCCGGCAACTGTGGGCACCGTCTTGTTTCAAATAAAGTGCCGCAGATGGGGACACCTGCGGCACAAAACTAGTGCTCTACGGGCAACTGGCGCATGGCGCCGGTCCGCCGGAGAAGATATAGGCGATTAGAAGCACGGCATCGGAAATCGTGATATTGCCGTTGCAGTCGCCGTCACCCTGCGCGACCATTCCCGGTGCAGGTCCGCCCGAGAAGATGTAAGCGATCAGATAGACGGCGTCGGAAATCGTGACCGTACCGTTGCCGTCGGCATCACCGCAGAGATAACTAACCACCCGAACCGTTTGCGTATCGGCTGCCAAGCCATCATCAACCGTGACATCGAAAGTGATATTGAATACGACGCCCGGCGTCGTGCCGGAAACCGTGTCGTTGGTCTCGGTCAGCCATACTGGAAGATTGGCATAGGTGATGGTGTGGACGAGATCGTCGGGATCGGTGAAGGTCGGCGTGTAGCCGAAGACCGATCCGGCCCGAACCATAAAGGAGTCGGGCGAAGTTATGCTTGGCGCGATGTTGGCATCCTGGACTTTGAAGATATATGCCCAGTCCTTGCCGATGTAGGGATCGGTCGCCAGCCGGCCCGAGTCATCCGCGGCGCTGAGGAAATAGCGGACCGTGCTGCCCGAGAGCTGCGCCGGAATCGCGCCGGCGAATGAATCGGGGTATGCGGTCGCAAACAGCGGAGCGGACTGATAGGGACCGTTGTTGACGCTATAGTAGATCTTCAGCGAATCGGTAATCAACGCACCATCGGAATGGGCATAAACAAAGGCATTGATCGGGTATGAAGCCTGCGTTCCAAGCGAGTCAGGCAGCGGAACATGGCCAATGAAAAGGGCTTTGCGATCCGGAATTCCGCGGGCGCGGCAATGGATGGCATCATCGGAGAGCCACGATCCGGTGAAGCCGAGGACTTCGTAGCCGGGCATGGCGTCGCGATAGACCTGAAGGGCTGAATCATCCCAAGTGTTGCTGAACGTCGGCACAAACACCTTTTTGTTGAGAATCAGGGAGTTGGTATATGCGGTGCCGGCCGGACAATAGACTCGGACGATCTTGTACGGTATTCCCCATGGGCCGATTGTTGCCTCCAGTTGGGCAATACGCGCATTGTGAGCGGCATAGCCGGGGTCGCTAGGCGGAACGGTTTCGACCAGGATTGTATTGGGGTTCAGGAATTTCGCAAAGCAATCGATGTGGTGAATACCAGAGAGATCAACGTACTCGAGTACAGTGTATGCGTTGCCGAGATACTGGTAGAAGTAATCCTGAATCTGCAATGGTGTAAGGGATGGGTTCTCATCATAAACTAGTCGCTCCGACATCGAGGTGCCGGTGCCGTTGGACATGTGATTACCACCGGTGTGGATGACCGGCAATGCATAGACCGGGATCGTCCATGCTGAACCGAGAATCTGCGGCACGACATCATCCAAAGGGCGCGGGCGGTTGTACTGGTTGTCGACGAAACCAATGTTGCCGGAGGAATCGAAAACTGCCCACGGGCCGTAATCGCGTGTCCAGATTGAATTGGTGGCAGCAGTCACGAATTCGACATTAGCCATGTTGACGCCGCCGGAGAGATATGTGCTGGTTGCGGATGTCTGTGACGAAGAGTTTGCAACGAGAGTGACGACCTTAATCTCCTGCGACATCTCGGCAATCAGGTTTACCGGTAGTCCCAAAGGCCAGCGAATCAGAACTCGATCACAATGTTCCCATTCCGAACAAGCTCGCATCACTCCGGGAGGAGGCGCGGTACGCTGGTAGTTCATGCCAATTTCGTGTAGACGGGTCTTTTCTTCTTCGGTCAGGCCGATCGGAAGATAATTCTCTTCTTCCCAGGCGTATGTCGGCTGTTTGGTGTTTGGCGTCGGGGTGGGTTTGTCACTGTCCGCACTGATGAATGATGTCCAACAAAGCAACGCGACGAGCGAGGCAAGCAACAATGGCAGTTTTTTCATAATCTTCCCTATGGTTGTCACAACCCGGCAGTAAGTCTGGATTGACTAGAGTATTTGTTTAAATAAGATAATCGAGATTTGAGTTGAGTCAAGCTGTAATAAAACGAGCTTGCGCAAGCCGGGCAAATCGACTAATTGCATCCAGGATTAGGGAACGAATGACAGATTCATTGCAGCAGAAGCCAGAAGCGCCACATCGGCAATATCGATACTATGATCTAATCATGGCGTTGTTCGTGACAGTATTGCTGTGCTCCAATCTGATCGGCCCGGCGAAAATCTGGACTTTTCAAGGATATTCGTTTGGAGCCGGAATACTCTTTTTTCCGATCAGTTATCTATTCGGTGATATCCTTACAGAAGTCTACGGCTATGCCCGCGCCCGCAAGGTGGTTTGGGCGGGATTCGGAGCCCTGGCATTCGCATCGCTAATGTCGTGGGTGGTTCTGGCGTTGCCGGCGGCTGAAGGATGGGACGGACAGGAAGCCTTGGAAAGTGTGTTTTCGACGACGCCGAGGATTATTCTTGCTTCGGTTTCGGCCTACTGGATCGGAGAATTCTCCAATTCTTATGTGCTGGCGAAGATGAAGCTGTGGACGAAGGGGCGGTTTTTGTTCACTCGAACCATCGGATCGACGATTGTCGGTACGGCGATTGACAGCGCGATTTTCTACCCGGTGGCGTTCTGGGGCGTTTGGACGAATGATCAGGTAATCAGCGTAATGCTCGGTAACTACGCGCTAAAAGTGCTGTGGGAAGCTGCAGCTACGCCATTTACCTATAGAATAGTCGGATTCCTCAAGAAAGTTGAGAGTGAAGACTATTACGATTACAAGACCGATTTTACGCCATTCTCACTGAAAACAGACTAATGCCGGGCTGTTATTTCTGGCTTGCTTCCCTGCCGCTGACGTATATATTGCATCCCCACGGTGGGTGTAGCTCAGCTGGTTAGAGCATCAGATTGTGGCTCTGAGGGTCGTGGGTTCAAATCCCATCATCCACCCCATATTTCCCCGACACGGGGACCTCTCTTAGATCCTGCGCGGGCCAGAGTTTGCATTGACAGAATCGAAATCTCGGCTATTTTGATTACGTATCGTTTGCTTCGCCCCTAATAGAACCCGCTTCCCTGCATGCCTGCCAACGGGAGTCGAAGCAAGCTCCATCCGCCTTGCATAGAGGGGTCAGGTTCTGTGGATCGTTTACACAATTCGGCGAAAATCTTCGGCCTCGACTGGTCAACATTAGTCAAGTCGCTTCCAGACATATATCTGATAGTTGATCGCAATGGTCAGATACTATTCATCAACCGAACAACAGACGGCGCGGAGATCGAAGATGTACTTCAGCACACAGTTTACGATTTCACGGCCCGAGAATTTCATGGTCAACTCGCGGAAAAACTTCACCGTGTTTACGATACCGGGAGCGAGGAGAGAATTGAGCTTAAGCGATCTGACCCGAATTTCTCTGAACAGTGGTGGTCGGTGGCCATGTCGCCGCTTCGCCAAGGCGATGAAATTGTGGCGATCCTCTATCTGTGCCGTGATGTGACTGATCTGCAGAATGTACGGCAAGAACAACAACGATCGATCAATAGCCTCAAGCAAAAGTTCTGGCGGGAGATATCTGCACACGACCGCGCCCGCGAATTCCTGATTGAGGAGATTGAGGTGCGTCGGAAAGCTGAGGACTCTCTTCGTGCGAGCGAGGAGCGTTATCGTGTCCTGGTGGAGAACGCACGCAACGCGATTTATTCGATCAATGTTGAGGGATACTTTCAATTTCTCAATCCCGTGGCAGCACGTACACTCGGGGGCAAACCCGAAGATTATATCGGCAGGCACATGACCGAGCTATTCCCAGCGGAGATAGCCGCCAGGCAGTTGGCATCGGTCCAGCGCGTGATCAATAATCGTCTGGGTGAATCGCGTGAGGCGTTGACCTATATCAATGGCGCACCCAGATGGTTCATTACGTCGATACAACCAATCATGAATTCAGACGGGACATGCACGTCTGCGCTCCTGGAGTCGACCGACATTGATGACCGCGTGAAGGCAACACAGCAACTTCAGCGCGAACGGAACTTCACTTCTTCGATACTCCAGACCGCCAATACGTTGATCATCTGTCTCGACTCGCAGGCCAGAATCACCGTGTTCAATGTCGAATGTGAAGCCGTGACCGGATACAAATTCGAGGAAGTTGTCGGGAAATCGTGGCCGGAGGTCTTTTTACCGAAGGAATTGCAGCACGAAGGACTGCAGGAATTTTCCGAGTGGGTTCGTGCACATCCGCATGATCGGTACGAGGGACCGATCGTAACCAAGTCGGGTGAAATCAGAACGATACATTGGTCAAACTCGTCTTTCGTGTTTGAGGATACAGGTGAGCTGATCGCCATAGCAATTGGAACCGATGTCACGGAGTTGAAGCGTACCGAAGAGCGGCTGCGCGAAAGCGAGTTGCGCATGAGCTTGGCGCTAATCGGAACCGGCGCCGGGTTATGGGACTGGGACATGGTGAACGATCGGGTCTTTTACGCGCCTGAGTGGAAGTCCATGCTTGGTTACGAAGAGCACGAGATCGAGAACACGTACAACGCCTGGAAGCAGCTCTGGCATCCCGATGATGCGGAGAAGATTGAAAAGGCGATGGCTGATCATCTCTCGGGAAAGACGAGACAATATGTCATCGAACATCGTTTACGCCACAAGGATGGCAGCTGGCGATGGATCATGTGTCGCGGCGGAGTATTCAAAGACGCATCCGGCAAGCCGTGTCGTTGGGTTGGATGTAATGTCGATACCACGCCGCTTCGACAGATTGAGGAGTCGTTGGCGAAAAAGAACGAAGAGCTGGATCGATACTTTGCATCCAGCCTTGACCTGCTCTGTATTGCGACAATTGACGGCAAGTTTATCCGACTCAATCCAGAATGGGAGCGGGTACTCGGATATTCCATTTCAGAACTTGAAGGACGTTCATTCTTGGACTTGATCCACCCGGATGATCTGGAGAAAACGCGCGAGACATTGTCGAGATTGGAGTCGCAAGAGGAGGTTTTGAGTTTCGAGAACCGGTACCGCTGCAAAGATGGATCGTATCGTTGGGTTGAATGGAGATCCAAGCCACAGGGTTCGAGGATTTATGCGACGGCCCGGGATGTCACCGACCGCAACCGGATGAGGGATTCGCTGGTAGCGAGCGAGGCTCGTAACGCTGCAATTCTGAGTGTATTGCCTGACCTGATCTTTGTGATCGACAGCGAAGGCTATTACCGCGAGTTCACCGGCGGATACAAGGATGATCTGTTAGTGCCGGCAGATAAGGTCGTGGGCTCGCACATCACGGATTCGATTCCACCACCGCTGTCGGACCTCTTGAGGGCTGCCGTTAAGCGAGCTATTTCCGAAGGCACCAGTGAGCTAATTGAATACAAGCTCGATCTACCGAGCGGAGTGAGCTCTGATTTCGAGGGCCGTTTTGTCCGTTGCGGTGAGGATGAATGTCTTGTGATAGTACGCAATGTCACGGAGAGAAAGCGGCTGGAACTGGAGCTGAAGGAACTTAACGAAGAACTGCGTCTGGAGCATTTGGCGCTTACGGAGAAGAACATCGCATTGCGAGTCGTTCTTGCGCAAATACGACAAGAGGTGGAAGAGGTAAAGGCCCAAGTTAATACCAACGTCGAGAAGCTCATTCTTCCAGCTATTGATCGCTTTCGGAGGGGCGCATCTGCCAAGGATCGTACATATGCCGATCACATCGAGTCACTAGTAGTCGAATTAACCTCCTCTTTCGCCCACAACTTGATAAAGCGGACAGCAAGCCTGTCGCCTCGGGAGATTGAGATATGCAACTTGATTCGATTGGGTTACCAAACAAAGCAAATAGCGGATTCGTTAATCCTATCTCCTCGGACGGTTGAGAAGTTCCGCCAGCGAATCAGGATTAAGTTAGGGATCGCCAATCAAGACATTAACTTAGCCACCTTTTTGAAGTCCCTCTAGAGTCACTGCGTACAATTTATACGTACTCCTTGCCCGATTAAGTCGTAGACAACACTATTGACAGTTTGCATTACAGGAACGATTTTACACAACGTGGAAATGAATCTAGTCGGCAAAACCAGACTAATCAGATTTGATATGATGATCCGAGTCCGATGCTTGGGCAAGTATACCGTAACTCGAGTAGTTAGAAATTGCGGAAATTCCGTGTGTCTGAGAGGGAGCACAGGCTTTTAGTCTGTCTGCCTGAGGGTAGGCCCTTCAGCATCATAACTGCCGTTCACTTCGACAGGTAGACCGTTCAAAGGGGTCCTGGCAGAAGGCAGTGGTGATGTGAGCGGGGGGCAACAGCGGCCAGTGGAGTCCAAGCCTTCACTGGTCGCTATATCTGGGGTGCTGCGGCCAAGAAAACGCCCGCTTTGGAGAATCTCTCCGAAGCGGGCGTTGCATTAATCCCAAAAATGCGGTCTAACTACAAGCCGCGCAAGGCGTTGGACCACCGTTGAAAATGAAATTGATAAGATAAACGGCATCCGAGATTGTTATCGACGAGCTGCAATCGGCATCGGCAGCCAGCAACGGATTCGGTGCTGGTCCACCGTTAAACACAAAATTGATCAAGTAGACTGCATCGGAGATAGTCACATCATCGCTGCCGTCGGCATCGCCGCAAACATATGGCGGTGCAACGACCAAGCTCAATGCCTGTTCATCGCTGCTACCAGTGGCATCGACGATACGTGCCGTGAAATTGAGAGTCGTCACCGCATTCGGAGTGCCCGATATCAATCCTGAAGTCGATAGAGTCAATCCAGTTCCCGACAGGTCATTGTTTTTGTCGGTCCAAGTCTTCGCACCGGTACCGTATTGGGACACCAATTGCTGTGAATAGGCTTCGGTCTGAACGCCAGTCGGCAGCGACGTCGTTACGATATCTACAGCCGGATTGAGTTGGACCTGAAGAGGTTTTTCGGCGAATCCACCGACTTGGTCATCGACGCGAGCGATGAAGTTCAATGGTCCACTAACTGCCGGAGTTCCGGAAATGACGCCAAGTGCGGAAAGGGCAAGTCCAGATCCAGTCAGATTGCCGTTCAAGTCACTCCAGGAGATGATCCCTGTGCCGCCGGTAACCAGCAGAGACTGGGAGTAAGGGCGTCCAACTGTCCATTCCGGAAGGCTGGATGTAGTGATATTCAGAGCTGCATTCACAGTGAAGGTGATGCTCTGGTTATCGATGGCAGAGGCTTCGTCGGTAACCTGCGCAAGGAAGCTGATTGGACCAGGGAATACCGGAGTGCCGGTAATGAGGCCGGCTGATGAAAGTGACAGGCCAGTTCCGCTAAGTCCACCGTTACCATCGGACCAGGTAAGTGCACCCTGTCCGTTGACAGCAAGAAGTTGTTGGTTATAAGGAACTCCGGCAGTCCAGTTCGGGAGCGACGATGACGTAATCTGCAGTGCTGTCGAGGTGCACTCATACTGCGTTACAGCGAAGGCATCGATGCCAGCCTCGACGACAGAACCACTGTTGAGATCGGATGCTTCAAATCGCATCTTCATTTGTGCTGTCGGAGTGACGAACTGGCTGGCCATGAAGGAATGTTCAAACCAACCGCCACTGGCTTGATTTACCGGACCAACGGTCTCGACCAAGGTCCAACTGCTGCCATTGTTATTGGATATATAGATGTTGAAAACGTCGTTGTTCGGGTCGGCGCCGAAATTGTTGGAATACCAGCGAGCATAACTGACGCGTGCATCGCCGGACGAAAGATCGAAGGTCGGCGAATACAAAGTGGTGGTACCGCCATCAACATCAGTATCACCCGAATTGCGGTCGGTCAAGTAACATTGCCCGGAACCATCGTAATCGGTCGGCGGGTCGCCGCGGGATCCGCCACCCAAAGGCAGACCGCGGTTCCAGAGACCGGCCGTAGCAGTGCTCGAGACCGTCCAACCGAGATTGGTTTCGAAATTGTCGGAGAACGGTACATTCGCATTGCTGGCAACGATCGCCGAGAATGGAGATGTTGGCGATGGATTGCTGAATGTGCCGTTGGTCTGCTCCTGGGCAGAGATATAGAAATCGACAATGTTCATACAGTCAGCCGCCGGGATAGTGGCTTCGTAAAGACCGGCCGAGATCAACGTAGTTGAAGTTTCGGTCCAGAATCCGCCGTCAATGCGGTAGACCAGCTTCACGCTGTTTGGCACCAAAACACCACCGAGACTTCCATTAATCTGCACCTCAAAAGAGGTCGGATCGTTTGGAGCGAGCAGCTCCGGAACGCCGTTCGGATAGGCGAAACTAAGCGAAGCCAGTGGAATCATAACTCCCACCGCGTTCCATGCCTTGGCAACTTGTGTTGCCCATGCTCCGGTGGAGTCGAGGTCTTCGGCGGCCGTGACAGTTGCCAGCGCGGCGTTGTAGTAGGTGATGCCCGACGTCCAATAGAGTAAATTGGAGCGCGCCGCGATCTTGATGGCGTTGTCGTATCCGATACCGGTAACGGTGATGCTATGATGAGTTCCGCCGTCGGATAGCAGATAATACCACTTGTTGCCGACGCCCGAATTCGTGTGTACACCGCAGTAATCGTTGAAAGAGCTCGGAGTACAGCCGTTAACATCGATCCAGTTTGGATCAGAGGTGCCGTAGTAATCGGGATCGCCATATTGATGAGGATCGGACATGGAGCGGAATCCGGCTCCGGAAAGCTGGCCATTTTCGCCCATCAACCAATCAGGTGTATCATAAGCACTGTGTGCGAACTCGAATGCGGCACCCATCATGTCGGAGAATGATTCGTTGAGAGCGCCGGATTCCTTCTGGTAAACGAGATTCGATCCGTTCTCGGTAAAGGCGTGTCCCCATTCGTGGGCGATGACGTCCGGGCAACCGGCAAGCGAGCGCCAGCCTGTGCCAGCAGACCATACAACGATACGGCTGCCATCCCAGTAGGCATTATTGTTGCCTTCGCCGCTGTAATTAACGACCGTCAACATGGAAGTGCCGGTGTTTGTGTAGCTATTGCGATTCAATTCGCTCAACCACCAATCGTAGACAAGAGCCGAGTAGACGTGTCCATCGACGGCCGCAGCCTGTGATCCGCCGGCGTTCCAGTTGTTGTCGGCGTCTGTCGCGATGGTGCCGGGAAGGCTCGCGCCGGCGATGTTTGTCTGCAGGTAATTGCCTGCCGGCATCTGGCCGTTGTGGAGGTGCGGATTGTTGGTTATCTGGCGAGTGTTGTTCTTCATCTGGTAGGTGGTACCAGTGAAATCGACATCAAGGTGATCGCGGGTAAGACCCATAACATTGATGCCGGTACCGATCGCATCGGTATCCATGATGCGATTAGCTTTGAAGATGACTGCACCGGTCTTGGCATCGACGAAATATTCCCAACGTCCCATCGGTGTATCGGAATAGATGAACAGACGATAGCTAAGATGAGTTGTTCCCTCCCAAGGGAAAATGACCAGTTCGGGTTCTGCCGGATTACCGTCGCCAAAGAAAGACTTGAGATCGGCCAATGCGGTTTGACTTGCCGTGTTTGCGGTGATGGACGCAGTGACGTCGACATCAAGATCGGCTTCAGTATGGCCGTTGATTTGGCGCAAGACACCCTGGGGAGTGAAGTGTGCAACGAGTTCACCGCCTATCACCTTCAGGCCGCGATAATATTGATCGAGGCGCAGATGACTCTGGCCATTGGGATCGACATCGACTTTGCAAAGCACTATTTCTTCCGCGGGATTTTCGATTCGGAAGGCGCCGCGATGTTGCTG
>CAZQBX010000080.1:0-14164 GCA_964592145.1 uncultured Ignavibacteria bacterium | reverse complement strand
CGCCGCTGAATACAGTTGCCGGAATTGGAGTAACGCTTCCCAATACAACCGCGAACTGACCGTTGGTTACGACAATGCTGGCATGAACTTCACTCCAAAGTGAAGTCACGCCCAGCGAGTCGCTGTAGATGGTCGCGGTAAGGGCGATCGTTTGGTTCAGCGGATTTCCTGAACTGTCGGACAGAAAGCCCTGGTAATTCACTTGCTGCGGAATTGCGGCAATCAGCAGGGAAATCTGCAACAGCGCGAAGAATAGCACAACGGACGACAGGCGTTTCATAATAGCTCCAGTCTTAGCGAGTATCAGTTGGGTGGCGGTATCGTGGCGGATCGCAGATCGCCGCCGGTGTCCATCATTTCAGGTTCGAGAAGAAGACGACAGCGTGATGGGCTTTTTCAAGATACTAAGAAAGACAAATTTGTCAAGTATTGCACTGTTCGCGACAGGGACGGGCCTTCCACAGGACTCGACGAATCCTCATCGGGAGACTAGTGTTCTTCAGAGAGTTCGGAGTGGGAGCGGAAAAATACGTGGATTCGTTCCGCCAGCGACTTGTTGCGCACGACCGTATTGAGTTCTTCCACAGTGGCATTGCGTACGCCGTCAACGGAACCAAGCGCCTTCAGAAGCTGTTCCTTCCGCTTGTCGCCGATGCCCTCAATTGAGTCGAGCAATGACTTGTCGGTTTTCTTGTCGCGCAGAGTACGGTGATAAGTAATGGCGAAGCGATGTGCTTCGTCGCGAACGCGCTGCATCAGCTTGAGTGAAGGGGAAGTGCGCGGCAGTGACAACATCTTCTTCTCGCCGGGAAGTACAATCTCCTCCAGTCGTTTTGCCAGGCCGCAGATTTGCAGATCGTCTATACCGAGTTCGGCGAGCGCCTCAAGCGCGGCATTGAGCTGCCCGCGCCCGCCGTCGATGATGCACAAATCCGGCATGTCGGCTTCGCCCGACAGCACACGCGTGAAATAACGTGACACGATTTCGCGCATCATCGCAAAGTCGTCCTGACCGGAGACCGTTTTGATCTTGAAGTGCCGGTAGTTCTTCTTGAACGGCTTGGCCGCCTTGAAGAAGACCATCGATCCCACCGGATCGGTCGTGCCGAGATTTGAGATGTCGAAACAACAAATGGTCATCGGAGCTTTCGCGAGATACATGTCCTTCTGAAGCATCGCCACGGCAGCCGGCAATTTGTCGGCGCGTTCCTGCTTCTGTTTCATCAGTTCGCCCAGCAGAAGTCGCGCATTGGCTTCGGCCATCTCGATCAGCCGCATCTTCTCGCCCTTTTGCGGGAAGAACAATTCCACGCGCCCGTTGCGTCGCTCTGACAGCCACGTCTTGATGACCTTTTCGTCGTCGGGCTTGAACGAGCAATAAATCTCTTCTGGTATCATCGTTGAACTAAGATAGTACTGCTTGAAAAACGAATCGGCGATATCGGATTCAGTGTCGGCTTTGTCGGCGCGCAGGTGAAAATTCTGCCTCCCAATTAACAGCCCTTCCCGCAATTGCAGCACCACTGCGGCAAGGTCTCCGGTGGAGCGTGCGAAAGCAATAATGTCGCGGTCGACTGCGTGGTCGGCGACGACCTTTTGTTTCTGCATGATCCCTTCGATGGAACGAATCTGGTCGCGAACGCGGGCGGCCTCTTCGTAGTTCTGCAACGATGCCAGCAACTTCATTTCGTCTTGCAGTTGGTCCACGAGTGAGGCCGATTTGCCCTGCAGAAGCTTGATCACCTTCTGCACTTCCTTGTCGTACTCTTCCTTGCTGACCAGATTCTCACACGGCCCGTCACAGCGCTTGATATGATACTGCAGACAGACCTTGTAGCGGTCTTTGCCTTTGGGATGCGGGATTCGCAATTTGCACGTCCGCAGCTTGAACAAACGCGAGATCATCTTATAGGTCTCGCGCATACCGCCGACATTGGCGTACGGCCCGAAATAGAGTCCGTCATCACGGTACATACTGCGGGTCACGACGATGCGCGGGAAATCGTCATCCTGCGTGATCTTTAAGTACGGATAACGCTTGTCATCCTTGAGATTGATGTTGTAGCGCGGTTTGTGTTTCTTGACCAGGTTTGCTTCGAGAATCAACGCCTCGATTTCGTTGTCAGTGACCAGCATCTCGAAGTCGGCAATCTTGCCCTTGAGCGCGGCGATCTTGGGATTGAGTTCCGGCGCCAGCGCAAAGTATGGCCGAACACGATCCCGCAACGACGACGCTTTGCCGATGTAGATAATCTTGCCGGTGGCGTCCTTCATGATGTAGACACCCGGCTTTTCGGGCAGATCAGCGAGTTTATCGCGCAAATGTTCGAACTGATCGGTCATATTGGAAAGATACGGAATTTAGTAATGAAGGGGAAGGGGATAGGTAAAGTCGAACGAATCTGCGTGAGCGCCTACAACCGCACCCTGCGTGCTCCCGCAAAACGGGTTGCGAAGTACTCGTCGGCGATGTCGTCGATCACGACACCGCGAGTTTCGGAGGAGTGGACGAAGCGGCCATTCTCTAAGTAGATACCGACATGCGAGACACGGCGGTCATCGATACGGAAGAAGAGCAGGTCACCATAAGCCAATTCATCATAACCGATGCGGTCATCCAGGCGATACAATGCTTCCACACTCAAAGGCAAGCGGGTGCCGTCATAATCGCGGTAGACGACAAACACCAACCCCGAACAATCCAGCCCCAGTTTTCCCGAGCCGCCTTTTTCGTAGGGCGCGCCCAGATAACGCGAAATGATGCGGTTCATCATCGACTTGTCAATCTGCGAACCAGTGATTTCTGGCAGGCGCTGGTCTTCGGCTGGCTCGCGATCCTCTCGCCGGTCATCCTCGACCCGCGTGTCGCGATCGTCAGTCTGCGAATCAAAATCATCGATGCGCGTCGTATCACCGATCGGTTCTCTGGGAGCAGGGCGCCGCGCCGCTTCATCAGTGACGGAGTAACGGACAGCATTGGTGCAGCCCATGATCGCGAAAACTGCAGCTACCAGCAGATATGAAATCAGGTTCTTCACTGGTGCTTCTCGGTTAATGCTGGATAGGTGATTTCAAATCGGCGCGAGTAATAGATGCGCGTCAAGACTATCGTGAATATCAGAATTGCTCCATACAGCGGGAAGAAAATCGCCGCAAATACCGAGAGGGCGAGAACCGCCACCTTGGATGCCAGCGTTGATACCGCTACCGATTCCTGCAACCAAGCCACAAGGAAGAACGGTGCGGAAACAGTCGCGGCAATTGTGAAACCATAGTCAGCCGTCATGATCGAAAACAGCATTCCCGCCAATACCAGCAAGAATGCCGTACGCTGCGTTTTGACCAGTCCCCACACACCGCCGTAAGTTGTCTTGCCAGTCGTCTTGTCGCCTTCAAGGTCGGGCAAGGTGGTATTGAGATAGACCGCGCCGACAGCGAGGAAGTACGGCATCGCCTTGATTATCCCTTCAATATTGAAGTTCAAGTACATTACCCAGCCGAAGAGAAATGCGAGTATCCCGTGCGCAGTTACATTGTTGCGGAATGACTTGTAGGGGTGCTCGCGCAGTTTGAAGACCGGATAGGAATACTGGAAGCCAAACCACGCACCGGCGATGAATAAACAGCCGAGTTGCCAATTGAGCAGAAAGGCGCCGATGATGGCGATGGCTGTGACAGCGACATACAGCTTCCACGCCTCGCCGGCTGTGACATGACCTTCGGATATCAGGAATAGCTTCTTATTAATGCGGTCGGTGTCGGCATCGTAAATCTGGTTGAGTATAAATACTCCGCCGGCCAGCAAAGTCGCCAATCCCAACATCGCCAGTAGATTCAGATCCGATGTGCTGAAGTCGACGAAGGGGTAGCGATCGATGGTAATTGGACTGGTGCCGCGCTCGCGCCAGAGCGAGGCCCGCGCGCCGAGCAGGGAGATCGTCCAGACGGGAACAATCAGCATCGGGCGCATCAGGAAAATGTAGTCGAATAGCTTATTCATAGTCTCCGTTTAATATGCGGATTACCGCAAGATGTTTCAATAAAAAAGAAGGGAGTAACTTATCCCAGGTATCGAAGATACAAGTACAATGCCGGTGCTGCAAAAACCAGCGAATCGAAGCGGTCAAGGATACCGCCATGGCCGGGAATCAAGTTCGAGGAGTCTTTGACCCCCATCTCTCGCTTGAAAATCGACTCGACCAAATCACCCAACTGCCCGAAAAATGCAATCACCATCGCCGGCAGTATCAAGCCGACGAATCCGACCTCTTCCAGGAAAATCACGCTGAAAATGCCGGCCGCCAAAACCGCGCCGAGAAAACCGCCGAAAAATCCCTGCATCGTCTTATTCGGACTGATCGCCGGAGAAAGCTTGTTGCTGCCGCGCTTGACTCCCACATAGTAAGCAGCGGTGTCAATTATCCATATGGCGGCAAACAGGAAGGTCACCCATCCGGCGGCAAGTTCCGGGGCCACAACCGTGCCGTTGCGGAGCAGGATCAAACTACTTAGCCCGAGAGAAAGATAGATCACGCCAAAGAACCCCACGCCAATCGAGCGGCTGATGTCGCCGAGTCCGCGGGTGAACGTGTAGGGGAGCGTCGTCAAAAACATCGTGCCCAGCAGCGTCTCCAACAGATAGCGCCCTTCGAGAAATTGATCCGAAATCGCCGGAAAAATCGCCAGTGCCACCAACAGCAGTTTCTGCCACCAATAAAGTTTGATCTTGGTCAGAGTGAAGAATTCCCACACCGACAGAACGATTATCACCTCGACAACGCCGAGGAATACTGCTCCGCCCAAGTGAAAGACATACAACAGCAGCGGGATGAAAATAGCCGCGACAACCAGTCGCTGGAGAAGATTCTTGGAGATCATAGCTTGCCGAATCTCCGTTCGCGCTTTTGGTACTCGAGAACGATCTCGATAAATTCGCGCTCGGAAAAGTCTGGCCAGAGCGTTTCGGTGATAAACAACTCGGTGTACGATGTCTGCCACAGCAGGAAATTCGACAGCCGCATCTCGCCGGAGGTGCGAATCAGCAGATCTGGATCAGGCAGGGGATGAGTGAACAGGTAACTTGAAAATACTGTTTCATCAATCTCGCTCAATTTCAGCTTATTCGCCTTGTAGTCGCGGGCGATCTTTTTGACGGCCTCAACGATTTCCATTCTCCCCGAATAATTCAGCGCCAGGTTCAACACCAATCCGGTGTTCTTCGAGGTCTTTTCGATCGCGTGCAAGATTGCCCGGCGGCGGGTGAAAGGAATCTGATCCAATTGGCCGGTAGCGATGAGACGGACATTGTTGCGGTTGAGTTCGGCTAATTCACTGCGGGCGGTGTCATTGAGCAGCTTGAACAGGAAACCAACTTCGCTGACCGGGCGCTTCCAGTTCTCGACGCTGAATGTGTAGAGGGTAAGATAGCTGACGCCGATTTGCCCGGATACTTCGACGATCCGGCGGACGGCATCAACTCCGGCTTTGTGGCCGGAAGATCGATCGAGTCCTCGTTTGGCAGCCCAGCGACCGTTGCCATCCATGATGATGGCAACGTGCACCGGCAATTTGGCGGGAGAGATTTTCTCCTTAAGTGCGGCGATATCGGCGGCGAGACGCGCGGTCAGACAGCCATCACCTCGGCTTCTTTGGCCGATGTCAATTTATCTATCTGCTCGATATACTTGTCAGTGAGCTTCTGCGCGTCGATTTCGGCGTTGTCCTTCTCGTCCTCGGAAATCTTGTGATCCTTGAGGAGCCGCTTGACATGGTCAAGAGTGTCGCGGCGAACATTACGAATGGCAACCTTGTCTTCTTCGGCCATCTTCTTGACCAGCTTCACGAGTTCCTTGCGCCGTTCTTCATTGAGCGCCGGGACCGGAACGCGCACGACCTGACCATCGGAAAGCGGGTTGAAACCGAGATTCGATTTCTGGATCGCTTTCATGATCTCGCCAACCAGCTGCTTCTCCCAGGGCTGGATCACAATCAACTGCGCTTCGGGAGTGGTGACCGAACTGACGTTTTTCAGCGGTGTCGGTGTGCCATAATAGTCCACGACAATTTCATCCAGCATGTGCACGTTTGCCTTGCCGGATCGCACAGTGGAGAAGTGGTGCTGCAAAGTCGCAACCGACTTCTTCATTCTATCTTCAGCGTCTGTAAGTAGCTCTTTTACTGTCGTCATACGTTTTCCTCCGAACGAATCGTTACCAACGTACCTATCTTTTCACCTGTGACAACTTTATATAGATTGCCCGCATCGGTCAACTTAAAAACGACGAGGGGCAGCTTGTTCTCGCGGCATAAAGTAAATGCCGTTCCGTCCATGACCTTCAAATCAAGGCGCAGTGCCTCATCATAAGTTAGCACGTCAAATCGCTTGGCAGTTGGCACCTTCATCGGGTCGGCATCGTAAATCCCGTCAACCTTGGTTGCTTTCATAACGACATCAACCTCGGTCTCGATACCGCGCAAAACCGCTGCGGTGTCGGTCGTGAAATAGGGATTGCCTGTGCCGGCGGCCATTATCACCACGCGGCCCTTCTCCATATGTCGAATGGCGCGGCGGCGAATAAACGGCTCTGCGACGGCTTCGATGCGCAGGGCGCTCAACACACGGGTGAACATGCCGTAGTTCTCCAGCGCCGACTGTAATGCCATGGCATTGATGACAGTCGAGAGCATCCCCATGTAGTCGCCGGTCGCGCGGCCGATGCCCAGCAGGGTGCCGGTTGCGCCGCGGTGAAAATTCCCGCCGCCGACAACTATGCCGACTTCGACCCCGAGTTCTCTGATTGATTTAACTTCGTTAGCTACATATTCGAGTTGGCGCGGATCGATTCCGAAGCCTTGCTCTCCGGCGAGTTGTTCGCCGGAGAGTTTCAGCAGGATTCGCTTATAGGCTGGCGTCGCCGTCATTTATTCTCCGAGACGATAGCGCGCGAAGCGGCGGACCACGATATTTTCACCAATCTTGGCGATTGAGTTTTTGATCAGGTCCTGGATGGTGATTTCGGGGTCGCGCACATAGGCTTGTTCCATCAAAGCGACTTCCGAATACCACTTCTCCATGCGGCCTTCAACGATCTTATCGACGATCTTCTCCGGCTTGCCTTCATTTAACGTCTGGTGACGGTAGATGTCGCGCTCCTTGGCCATCTGCTCTTCGGAGAGCTCCTCGCGGCGAACGACCACCGGATTAGCAGCGGCGACGTGCATCGCCAGATGCTTGACCAGGTCCTTGAAATCGTCGGTACGGGCTACGAAGTCGGTCTCGCACTGGACCTCGATCATCACCGCCAGCTTGTCGCCGGGATGGACATAAGTGCCAATCAATCCTTCTTTCGTTTCGCGGCTCGACTTCGAAGCCGCTTTCGCGATTCCGCGTTCACGCAGTATCGTGATCGCCTTATCCATATCGCCATCGGCCTCTGTGAGCGCCTTCTTGCACTCCATCATGCCGGCGCCGGAACGCTCGCGCAATTCTTTGACTAAATCTGCTGTTATCGCCATGTTAGAATACCTCTCTTATGCTTCGCTGGTGCCTTCGTCGAACTTCTCTGAAGCTCCGGCGCCGCCTTGCTCGGCAGGCTGCTGGATCAACATCGCCTTCGCTTCGAGGGCGGAGTCGACGACTTGTCTGGTGATGATCCGAATCGACTTGATGGCGTCGTCATTGGCCGCGATCGGGAAATCAATCGGATCCGGATCGGAGTTGGTGTCGATGATGCCGATGATCGGAATGCCCAGTTTCTTGGCCTCCGCCACAGCAATCTTCTCCTTCTTGCAGTCGACGACAAACATCAGACCGGGCAAGCGGTTCATCTCGCGGATGCCGCCAAGCACCTTGTCGAGTTTCTCCTTCTCCTTATTGAGACCGGAGATTTCCTTTTTTGTAATCTTCTCGAAAGTGCCGTCTTCCTGCATCTTTTCGATATCTTTCAGACGCTTGATATTCTTTTTGATGGTCTGGAAATTGGTCATCATGCCGCCCAACCAGCGATCGGTGACATAGAACTGTCCGGCGCGAATCGCCTCGGCTTTGATCACATCCTGCGCCTGTTTTTTGGTGCCGACGAACAGGATGTACTGGTTCTTCGCAGTAACTTCCTGCGCCTTGCGGCAGGCAATCTTCAGCGAGTTGAGGGTTTTGTTGAGATCGATGATGTAGACGCCATTTTTGGCGGTGAAGATGAATTTCTTCATCTTGGGGTTCCAGCGGCGGGTCTGGTGACCGAAATGCACGCCGGCTTCGAGAAGATCACGTACAGTGACTTCAGTGGCCATTAATAACTCCGGATGTTTGGTTTAACCGCCATCCGGATCATCTTCGGTCAACGGGACGATGCTTGCGCAACGACCTCCCGTCCAAATCCCCGGATGTGTGAACTAATATCTCTGAAACCGCCGGGCATTTGCAGCCCGGCGATACAAAGTTCAAAAACAAATTGCCGTTTAACGCTTGGAGAACTGGAAGCGCTTGCGGGCCTTTACCTGGCCGTACTTCTTGCGTTCGACCATTCGCGGATCGCGCGTCAACATGCCGGCGATCTTCAAAGGCTTGCGCAAGTCCGGATTAAACGAGGACAGGGCGCGAGCCAAGGCATGACGAATCGCGCCGGCCTGGCCGGAAAGTCCGCCGCCGGAGGCAGCTACGATTACATCGAAGCGGCCGCCCATATTGGTGATCTTCAGCGGTTCCGTCGCATGCGACATCAGCGACTCGCGGGTCAAATAGGCAAGCAGTTCCTTGCCGTTGACAATCCACTTGCCGTTGCCGGGAGCGAGCCAAAGACTGGCGGTGGCGTTTTTACGTCTGCCGGTGGCGTGAATTTTTTCCTGTGCCATCAACAACCTTTCAAGTCAGAAACTATTTCAGTATCAGGGCGTCAGGCTTCTGGGCGGAATGCGGATGCGCCGCACCGCGGTAAACCTTCAGCTTTTTAATCATCTTGCGACCAAGCGGACCCTTGGGGAGCATACCCCAGACGGCGCCGCGAATGATCCGTTCCGGATTGGCGTTGATCGCCTTGCCGAACGTTGTCTGGCGATGGCCACCCGGATAAAGGGTGTTCCAGTGCCAGGTCTTTTCCAACTCCTTCTTCGGAGTTGACAGCCGAACCTTCTCGGCATTAATCACGACCACGAAATCGCCGCAGTCGAGGAACGGCGTGTATTCCGGCTTGGTTTTACCCATCAGAATACGGGCGATCTGTGCCGCCTGCCGTCCGAGAATTTTTCCGTTGACGTCGATGACATGCCACTTGCGATCAATCGCGTCAACTTTGGGGATATACGTCTTCACTAACAACTCCTCAAAATTCGTCACAATACAAGACCCGCAAAATACGAAATGCGAAGCGTTTGTCAAGGGGTGCGTGACATTTTTTTACGCTATTGGGAGACAATTGGTTGGAATAACGTCTGATTCACCGGAAGATTCCGGCCCAGATCAAAGGTTTTCAGCCTGTATCTGCCCGTCTCATCTATAATTGTAGGCTAACTGCCTTAAGCTTTGCAGTCTAAGGGCAACTAGCGCACGGCGCCGGACCGGCAGCAAAGATGTAATTCACCATGTAAACCACATCCGAAATATCAACCGAACCCGTGCAGTTCACGTCAGCCGATTCGATTGGGTCGGGTGCCGGACCAGAAGCGAAGATGTAGTTCACCAGATAAACTACATCGGCAATGTCCATTGAGCCGCTGGCGTTCACATCGCCACAGAGGAACTCCGTCCCGAAATTCTGCCAGAAACCCGCGTTCAAAACATATCCGGGTGAACTCGATTCACCGGCAACAGTTTGCCCCAATGTGCCGTTCAGGATAAACCCCACGGAACTCATCATTCCGCCGCCGGAAGCAATTACATCCCAGTTGATCTGTTCGCCGGCGCGAGGACCATTGGATGTTTGCGGCGAGGGATTACCCATGGGCTCGGTTTCTGCCGGAGTCGCTGATTCACCCTTTGTCGTCGTCGTCGAACCGGTTTGGGCTGCCGGCGCTGGCGCCGTTGAAGCCGGTACCGACTTCATGGTCTTGTCTTTGGCCGGAGCCTTGGCCGCTGGCGCCGTACCCGCAATAAACAACATGCAGGCGACAGCCAATATTACTGTATAATTACTCTTCATATTTACGCCTCGCTGGATTTTCACTTAATATAGTGCCTATCAGTGAATTTGCAAGCTCTAATTGAGCGATCTCACTCCTCTGTAACATCTGGCTCTGTGGTTTTCGGTCGCTGTGGCGTTGCTTTTGCCAGCTCTTCGGCAATAAGATAGTCCACGCCGCGCTCGACTGGAAGTCCAAACGCTTCCGGATGAAGATAACGACCACGGTGCTCGACTGGTTTAATCATTTCATTGATCAAACGGTGCGACTTTGCGAAGTTGTCACTCCGCTCTCCCGTGATTTCCCAAGAGACCTTGATGTTCGGTTTGTCGGTCTTGATGCTGAATCGGTTGCCGGTGACTTCTTCGCCGATGATCGCTTGGGCGAAAGCACCGATTACCGTCAACTGATACCGGAAATTGGTCGCAATTGCTGCAAAATAGGCAGGCAAAGTGACAATTGCTTCTCCCGAAGCGTCGGTTGTCACGTTACCCGAAGTCATGACCAGCATCTCCGGCGAATCGATGCCGGACAACAACAGGTTCTGGTTCTCCGGATCAAGCGGGTGGTCGATCTTGGTGATCTTCGCCGGCATATAGAGAGTACCACCCACATATACGTCGCCGGTGAAATAACCCGACCAATTTGTAGCGTTGCCATATGCGGAACCCCAAACAGCATAGCCGTTTCCGACGTTGTTACCGACAGTGCCGGAAACGCCCCATGCGTTTCCTCCATTCGATGAGACAATGTTGGTCGATCCAATTGAAGATGAAGAGCTTCCATTGTCGTGAACGGCTGCGTGAAACGCTGTTCCCCCGAGATTTTCAGTTACTTCCGCATAAATCCCGTATCCGCTCGCTGCTTCCGAAGCGAGAATACTAAGGCCATATGCTGCTGTACCATATTTGCCTTCGACGTCGAGACCGTAGCTGATACCGCCAGACATAGAAGCTGTTCGCCCGCGTCCGACAAGATAGGCGCCGCGTCGCTCGGCGCCGTCGGAGATGCCCACGCCGTAAAGACCGTAGACGTTTCCCGAATTGGCCGCGCCGGCAGTTGCACTGGAAGCCCGTCCATATAACCCGTACACAGTGCCCGTTGAAGCGTTATCCATATCGCTAAAAACTCCATATCTCGTTGAGGCCGTGGAGAACAGCCGATCAAGCAACAAGAGGTAGGTTGACGACGGAGCCAATGCAGAAGAACCGATTCTTACCCCATTATTGTCTATCCTCATAGTACTATCGCCAAAGTACACAGTGCCGTCAAAAGTCTTCGTCGCTGTAATAACCTGTGCTGAAGACAGGTTCATGGCAGTCCCGGATATCTTACCAACGCCGATTGCCGCCGCGGCGTTAATGTCGGCATTAACGATTGCCCCGTCGGCAATGTGCTTGGAAGCTACACCCGCGGTATCAAGATCGAGTTGAACTGTCCCCGAAGTTCCACCACCCATCAGCCCTTCTCCGGCGGTCACGCCGGTAATATCACCCGTACCGATGTTATCGGTACCGTCGGCAAATCCAGCTGGAACCCCGGTCAGGTTTGCCCAGCTAAGGTAGAATGAAGGCGCCTGGCCATTGAGACTGTCGGCATTGGCCGCACGATCGGAACGTAGGGCGAATGCCGAAGCCGCGATCTGGCGCCTTGGCGTCAGTTCGGCGCCGCCATCGACGGAAACTCCGAGATAACGGTTTGGGCCGGAGAAAACCGCGGGCGTAAGAGGCGAGATCGACCCGAGCAGAAGCGAGTAGAGGCCGTTGGTCACATCAACGACGGCGTGTGTTTCGCTCCAGAGGGCGGCACCGCCAGCCGCAACATCATAGAGACTGAATGTCAATGAATGTGCACCAGACAGCGCAATGCCATCGGACGATGTCAGATAACCCTGGTGACTGATAACTTGAGGAGAGCCGGCGGTTGCAGGTGCAGATGCGAGAAGCAGGAATACAACGGCGACCGCCAACCAGTACCTTCGCTGGCGAATCATAACATACTCCGTGAAGAGGCCTGGAATTCGAATTACCAGTACCAGTATGTCTAATTGGACGAAAAAGTCAATGATGAAATTGGCGAGAAACCGGATACGGCTGACAAACGGATGCGCTGTTTTGTAAGCCTTTCAATCGAACGTCAAGGATCAGATCATCGGGAATGCCGGGATACCGAGCCAAAAAACTAATCGAGTTCCTCAGTGTTTTTGGGCACGCTGGAGGCCGATTTCTGTGCTGCGTCGGCCGCCTTTACCGCCTCCATTTGTTGGTGCATCGGATACTCTACACTGCTCTCACTTCCCAGGCCAAAGGCTTGGGGCTGAAAGTAGCGCCCAATCTGGTCCGGCGACTTGTCAAATTCCACTTGGACGCGATTTGTTTTTGCAAAACTGTCGTTTCGCAGCGCAGTGACTTGCCACGAGACCTTCACGTTCGGCTTGTCGGTGGTAATCAAGAAACGACCGTTCTCGACCTCGCGAGCGACTATCGCCTGTGCAAACTGACCAATGACCGTCAGTTGATAACGATAGTCAGTGCTCATGGCGGTGAAGTACTCCGGCAGACTCACAAGTGCTTCTCCGGATTGATCCGTCGTTGCATTTCCGCTAAGGACATTGGTCATCTCCGGTGAGACCATTCCCGAGAGCTGGAGCCCCTGATTCTCCGGATCCAGCGGATGGTCGATTCTCTGGACAAGCACGGGCGTGTAGATCGTTCCGGTCACATTGACGTTGCCGTAGAAGTAGCCGGCCCAATGGTTCGCCAAGTTACAACAGGTTGTCAAGCCATAGACGGCATAGTTGGTGGTGTTGCCTGAGGCTTCGCCGTATACTCCATATCCAGTAGAGTTATCGCTGGCTGCCCCCCAGACGCCATATCCCGACGTGCCGTCATGCGCGGTGGCATACACTCCGCGCAGGGACGGAGCATTCTCCGCCTCCGCAAAGACACCGATGCTTGCCGAGGAATTGCCGGTAGCATATCCTTGAACACCGCGCCCAAATGCGGCCGAGGTTGCGTAGCCGAAAACTCCGAAGGCGGTGTAGCCATCCGCCGCAGAGCCATAGGCGCCAAAACTTTCCCCGCTTGTAGCCGCACGATCGTTGGCATAAGCAGCGGAGTACGAGCCGTAGCGGGAGATATTGTCCGATTCAGAGTACGAATACGTGCCGTAAGTGACTCCAGCACCGGCGTCTCCAAGGGTGGTGGCGAGTGCCGCTGAATAAGTTCCATAGAGTGGCCCGGCCCCAGAGTTTTCGACTCTCGTGTAGAGTCCATATCGTAAACTCGCAGTGTCGTAATTCCGCCGCGCTTGAAGCAAGTAGCTAGTTCCCGGCGCCGCGTTTCTGCCGATGTAAATACCGTTGCAATCGGCGCGAAGAATCGAGTCACAGACTTGTAGACTGAGGTCGAATCGATTTGAATTCAAGAATGTGTTGGTTCCTGAAAGCGTTGCCACAGTGCCGGCAATCTTGGAAGCCGCAATATTCGCTGAAGCGCTGATGTCGGCATCGACGATTTGCCCGTCGCCGATGTGAGTGGACGTAACGCCTGCATTGGCAATGGAGAGGTTGGCGTCACCTGCGGCCACTCCACCGGTCAAGCCTCCGGAAGTATTGACGGCAGTGATGTCGCCAGCTCCAACGTCGTCAATTCCGTCGGCAAAACCGGCTGGCATGTTTTTGATGCCGCCCCAGCCGACCGAATCCGCATTCTGACTGACAAAGGCATAGCCAGTTGCAATCATTTGCTGACGTGGCGTCATCTCCGGATCAACTCCGACAGTTACACCCAGCCAACGATTGCCGCCGGAAAAAAGCCCACTGGGGAAGGGGACATCCTGGCCGAGGATATAGGTGTAGACACCATCCTTCACTTGCACCGGTTGAATGTTGGAATTCCATAGTGAAGTGCCGCCGACTGGGGCATCGTAAATCTGGAAGCGAATGAAATAGGCTCCATCAGCGACCGGTTGCCCGGCAGACGTTGTAACGCGACCTTGGTAGCTGATCAGGCCGGGTACGGCCGCCATTGAACCAGCTGCGAGCATCAAT
>CAZQBX010000079.1:0-14504 GCA_964592145.1 uncultured Ignavibacteria bacterium | reverse complement strand
ATCTCTGATGTTGTCACAGTTATCAATTATGTTTTTTCTGGTGGGAGCATTCTGTACAAGCAGGCGGGTGATGTTGACAGAACTTGCACAATCACCATTTCGGACGCTGTGAGGCTGATCAGCTACATATTTGCCGGCGGGGAAGCACCGCTGCCTGGGTGTTTGCCGGAGTGATTGCGGTGCGAGGCTTGGTGAACGATTAGGTTGTAGGGCAGGTCTCCTTGCCGAAATTTCGTTGTCATTAGAAGCACGTTGACGGAGACCTGCCATGTTTGTAACAGCGACATGAAGGAAATTGGCAGGTCTCCAGTTAGATGCTCCTGACTGGCGACTTGATTCCGGTAAGGAGACCTGCCCTACGGAGCTTTCCCACTGTTCCGGTGGGGGACAAGCTATGATTAACTTATTTCGTAGCCCAATAGTGTTCATTGCGGCAGCTATCTGCTTCAATGCTGACATTCGGGCACAGGATTACGGATATCCAGACACAGTACGGTACTCGATGACACGAGTCGGCGCATTTAATTGCCCCTCAGGTGTCAGTGCGGAAATCCGTTTCTATTTAGCGGCGGATTATTATTATGATGTTGTTCGATTTGATATCGACTTACGCTCGCCGATTGGGATTGATTCAGTCACACTTCTCAATGACTGGGCTGCCCTGCCCGGTGTGAATACTCACATCACTCCTCTCTCAGGTAGCATCATGCGAGTGTACATTATCTTCATGGGGTTGACATTAACTTCAGCCGGCGAATGTGCAGCAATTCACTTTCATTTTGATCCTGCCGACACAATTATCGCTGAAATCCGGTGCGATGCCTTCATTTTGGGTAACGTATTCTTCGACCAGTGGACACCAGGAGTTTGCGAACTCGGAGAAACGACGCCAATGAATGCGAACACAGCGGGAGTTCCTGGAGACGTAGATTTGTCAGGTCAAGTTACTATTTCAGATGCCGTATTCACAATCCTTTACATTTTCGGTGGCGGCTGTGAAGCGCCTGAACCAAATTCAACAGATGTTAACGGTGACTGCGTAATCACTATTTCTGATGCGGTCTATTTGATCAATTACATCTTTGCCGGCGGGCCTCCGCCACAGGCGGGATGCGTGGGGCAGTGATAAAACACCCTCACCCTTAATCCCTCTCCCCTGACGGGGCGAGGGAAAAAGTGAGTTGCAGGCGCACGAATCTTCTGGATTGCGGCCCCGCTAAAGGTGGGATTTCGTAAGACTCGACGTTCGCGGGGAAAACAGAACGCGGCAGGCGTGGACGACTGCCGCGCACGGGAGAGTGATGGCAGGTCTCTGGGGAGACCTGCCCTACTAGACTCTATCGCCGATTATCACAAATGGAAATGCGCGGATGGGGACATCCGCGCGTACGGCTTACAAATTCCCCCTGTGGGGTTCGTCCCATACTCTGACGCCTGCAATTAATACTTTTCGCACTCTGCAATACCCGCTCCGCGTTCAACCGCCCCCGCAACCTCATCATCCGCAACTGTTTCAAAACCACCGTTCATTTGGCAACATCGTTGCATAGCATAGCGTCAGTTAAATCATAGATGGAGAACTATTATGGTACTGAAACATACTTCCGAACGCGGCGTGTCGATGATGGAAATGATGATTGTGGTCGTCATTGTCGGCCTGCTCTCGGCACTGGCCGTTCCCAATTTCGGCGGGGCAATCAAGAAGATGAAATTCGACAACACCGGCCGCGAAATCGTCAGCACGATGCGCTATGCCCGCGCCGCCGCTGTCGGCCAGCAACGCCCCCTTGGTGTATTTATTGACAACGATGCCAAGACAATGACCACCTTCGTCGATCTGGTCAACCCCGAACTGGGTACTTTTGAAACAGGTGACTCGGTCGTCCGTCTCGACTCACTCACTTCTAATGTGAATTATATTGGTTCGAGTTTCGCCAACTCAACTGTCATCTTCAATCCGGACGGTACCGCTTCCCAAAGCGGCGACGTCGTCTGCAGCGGCTATTCCTCCGGCCAAACTCGTTCATTTTCAGTGTCTTTGGTCGCTGGCTCGGGCCGCGCCAAATTGCTAAGCTACAACTAATCCTTTGCTTCGCATCCGTAACGACTGTCCCGCCAACACGGGACAGTCGCCCCCCGGCTGTGAAAGAATTTATCAGCCTGCGCTAATTTTTTCCCTCTGCCCCGACGATAATAAAACAGAGTTAAAGGACTTAACAATCTTCTGTATTGCGGAGACGCCATAGTCTCCCGTGACAGGAAATATAGCTCATTTTAACAGATAAGGTACGATATGCTGTTTGGACAAGGTAGCAAGACGACCGTCGGCCTCGATATTGGCGCCTCCTCGATCAAATGCGTCAAGCTTGAACGCCGCAACGGCACCTACGCGCTTCTGGCGCTGGAATCGCGTGATCTCCCGCCTGAGGCAATTGTCTCAGACGAAATCAAGGACCGCGATACCGTTATTTTCAACATCCAATCCGTCATCGACATGGTCGACCCGCGAACGAAAGATGTTGTCGTCTCGGTTTCCGGTCATGGCGTCATCACGGACAAGTTCACTCTCGACAAGAAAACCGGCCCCGAAGCAGAGCAGGCCATTCTCTTCGAAGCTGAACAACGCGCTCCTTATGATCTCGACGACGTCACCATGGACTACCACGTCCTGAGCGTCGACGATGTCAACAACAAGATGGATGTCTTGCTGGTCGCAGCGCGTAACGATTTCCTTAAGCAGTACCTTGATCTGCTCACCGATGCGAATCTGCGTCCCGTCGTCGTCGACACCGACGCCTTCGCCGTCCTCAATGCCTATGAAATCAACTACGATATCCATCCCGAACGCGTCACCGCGCTGGTGAACATCGGCTACGATAACACCAACGTCGTGTTCATCAAGGATGGCATCTACCACTCGACCCGCGATGTCGCCGCCGGCGGCAGAAACATCTTCGATACCATTCAGAAGGAATTCCGTCTGAACCAGGAATTGACGATGAAAGCAATCAAGGGCGAGATGGAAGCCTCCATCGATCAGGATATGCTGAAAGCGACCATCGTGACCTCCGCGGAAGAGCTGATCTCCGGTCTCGAAGTCGCCTTCTCGTACTTCCGGTCGCTGGCGAAAGTTGACAAGATTGACTGGGTGGTGCTTTCCGGCGGCGGCGCATTGATGCCGCATCTGCCGGAATTCCTGCAATCGAAATTGAACATTCCGATTGAGATCGCCAACCCGCTGCGCAACATCGAATATGATCCGGACCTTTTCACCAACGTCCAGCCGGAGCGAATTGCGCCTCTTCTGGCGGTGCCGATTGGACTGGCAGCAAGGAAGGTATAGCCAATATGTTGGAAATTAATCTACTCCCCAAAGAGTACCGGAGACGAGGGAACGTCCTCAACTTCGACAAAAAGTTCCTCTACGTTGGTGTTGCTGCCGCCGCTTTAGTGATAGCGCTGGGTAGCATCACATTCTACCAGAACCATCAGATCGGGCGGATGCAGAAACTCATCGCCAAAGCCCGTATCGAAGAGGGCCGCTACAAGAAGGACATCGCCATCATCGATGCCCTGACTGAAGTGAAGGAGAAGATCCTCGCGCGCGTCGAAGCGATCGAAAAACTCGACCAGCGCCGCGACTTCTATATCAAACTTATGGAAGACTTGAACACGCGCATGCCGGAATTCCTCTGGATGACCGGTTTCAACGAGACGCCTCCGAGCATTGTCGCCGCGACCCCTAATCAGCCTGGCGCTCCTGTAAAGCCCGCTGGTGGAGCTCCTCCCGGTCAGCCGGCCAACGCTCAAGCGCAGACTCCGCCGGTCAATCTGGCCATCGGTACTGCGACCATCGACGGCTACTCGCATAGCCTTAGCGCGATCGGGTCTTTCATTATCGGTCTGATGAAATCTGATTTCTTTGACAACGTTAAGTTGAGCAAGGCGGTCGCCGAAGAAGTCGGCTCCGTCACCGCTTACAATTTCCGAATAACCTGCAACCTCCTCTATGATGCCGACCTCGCCAAGGATGAGTTCGAAGAAATGTCCGATGAGGACTTCGACCTCTCCAGCACTGTGGAAGATCAGGACGAGTACGGTTTCGACTACTTCAATGACAACTACGAGGAACAGTAGGTTTAACAACGAAAAGAGAGAGAGCCGGAGGCATAAATGGATTTCAAAGACCCGAAAACACAGAAGCTGCTGTTAGTGGCGCTGGTATTTGTTCTGGCGCTCTATTTCTGGCACTCGAAGGTGTACGAACCTTCCAGTGAACAACTAAGCATTCAGCGAGCTAACTATGAACAAGTCATGACCAATCTCAAGACGATTGAGCTCAAAGCCAAATCGTTGGCCGGATTGCGCAAGGAATATGACAAACTCCTCGACCGCTACCAGAGCATCGAACAACTGCTTCCCGAAGAAGAGCAAGTGCCCGACTTCTTGATGCAGCTTCACTCTGCATCGATGATCTCTCAGGCGAAGATCGGCGAGGTGATGCCGCAGATGGCCGGCAGCGAGTCATTCTACAACACGTCCGAATTCGGCGTCAAGTTCGTCGGTACCTACCACGAACTCGGCCGCTTCCTTGCCTCGGTCGCGAACTTCCCGTTCATCACGAACGTGTCGCGACTTAACCTGAAGGGTCTGCCTCCGGATGTTGCCCTTCAGAAAACGACCGACCGCAAGAAAGGCAACTACGACTCGCGTACCCTTGAAGCCAGTTTCTTCCTCTCAACATACTTTGTCAAGCCGGAAGAGAAACTCAAAGGCGTCCAGTTCGAAGGAGAGGAGATGGAAAATGCCAATTAAGCGTATCCTCGCGGCTCTGATTCTGCTGCTCGCGGTCGCCTCAATCTCCGCGAACGCATCTGTCAGAGTGACCAATCTGCATATGGCCAAAAACGGCCAATTCACCGAATTGACCGTCGCGACCGACGGCAAGTGCGACTTCACTCATCAAATCGTTGAGGAAGCCGCCAACAAACCGTACCGCATCGTGGTCGATATCAAAGATGCCATCCACGGCCTGCCGCAGCACGCCTTCGCGAACCTGCCAATCGGCATGGTCCGCCAGATTCGCACCAGCCAATTCTCGACCGATCCCGAAAAGGTCGTGCGCGTGGTGATCGATGCCGTCGGCAGTCTCACTTACAAAGTCAAGTCCGGTGACAACGGCGTCACCCTCTTCATTAATACACCGTCTGACCAGGATTTCCCGTTGTGGTCGGCGGTACCGGGCGGACCCGCGCCAGTGCTGGTCAATAGTGATCCGCCGGCGACAATGCCGGCATTCCCGGGCAATGAGCAGAACGCGCCAAAGATCGACAAGACCGATCCTGCCAAGGCGGATCTGAAATTGGGCGCCAAGCCGATCGACGAAGGCAAACTGCTCAACAAGTCGAAATCAGACAGCACCCAGCCGCAAACTACCGTGGCTGTGACCGCTCCTTCAACTCCGCAATCCCAGCCGGTCAATCCGCCGGTCGAGAAAAAGGAAGTTGCAGAGACTCCGGCACAAGCCGACGCCTCCAAACCGGCTGTTAAGATTGATCCAAAGCTGTTGACGGCGATCTACGGTGAAGATAAACCGGCGCCGGTCGTAGCTGACAATTCCGTTCCGGCTACGCAATCGAAAACCGCAACTCCGGCGAAGGTCGACGACAAGGCACAGCCGGCACAGTCTTCGGCAGCGAAGACCGAACCGGCGAAAGTCGCCGACTCAGCCGTGATTCCGCAACTGCAGAATCCTGCCAGCACGCCGACCTCGCAGCCAATCGAGTCGATTAAGCCGCCCAAGGCGCAGAAGACTGGTCTGCCTGATCTGAAAGTCAATCCGAAACCGAAGTACGCCGGCGAAGAGGGAGCGACTCCGCTCGATCCGAAACTGGCGACTGCGTTAAAGAACGATAATCAGCCGGCGGAAGCTGAAGCAACCGACGACGCACAGTCCCTTGCCGAAGAGAACGCCGATTCCAAGACTTTGTCGAAGAGCGACGCTGTCCGCCAGAAATATCAGTCCAGCCGCGACACAAAGCCGGTCGATGCTTCGCAGCCATCGGACGAAGCCGAGCTGGCGCAGCAGGACACTCCCGAAGTGCCGCTCTCCAAGATTGACAAGATCCGCTTGAAATATAAACGCGGTATCAAGTTCGTCGAGAACGATGCTGATGAACAGCAGCTGGCGCTCGATGAATCCAGCTTCAGCGAGGAAGATTTCGTCGCCGCTCCGCAGGTCGGACCGTACAACGAATTCCTTCCCGAACGTGAAATCGTCATGTACAACACCGGTGGTCGCATGGATCCCTTCGAACCACTGGTCGAAGATGCCCAGCAGAGTGCTGGTTATGATCGCATTCCCGACGTCGAGTCATTGCGCCTCGTCGGAATCCTACTGGATAAGAAAAGCAGCCGCGCCCTCTTTGAGGATGCCAACGGCTACTCCTATATCCTGCAAACCGGTGACCGGGTGAAAAACGGCTTCCTGCTTTCGATCTCCGAAGACCGCGTGGTCTTCCAGATCCGCCAATACGGCTGGAACCGCCAGGTCGCCCTTGACCTTGAAGAAACGCACTAATCAATAGAGAGGGAATGATGATACTCAAGAAACTCTATAGCACAATGCTGGTGCTGGCGATCGCCCTCGCGGCGTCATTCGCCTTCAGCCAGGGCGCAATGGCACAAGACGATCCGTCGGCTCCGATCAAGAATCTCAGCTTCCAGAATGCCGACATCCGCACCGTCATCGGCTTCCTCGCCGACTACGGTCAGAAAAATATCGTCACCAGCCCCGAAGTCCAGGGCAACGTCACCTTCTCACTCAAAAAAGTGACTTGGGGTGAAGCCCTCGACATCGTCTGCAAGACCTACGGACTGACAGCTGTCACCGAAAAGGACTACATCCGCGTCGTCCCGACCAAGACCTACCTCGATGAAGTCTCCACCATGGAGAAGCATCTTAGTGACAAGGAGAAACTGACCGAACTCAATACGTCGGTCATGAAGATCGATAACGCTGCGGCGGAAGACCTCCAGAAGACGGTCACCCCGCTCCTGTCCGAGCGTGGCAAAGCGCAAATCGACAAGCGCACCAACAACCTTGTCGTTCGCGACGTCCCGTCAAATCTCGCTAAGATCGAAGCCTTGGTCGGCAAGCTTGACTATGCCACCAAGCAGATCAAGATCTCGACTCAGATGATCGAAGTCTCAACCTCCGCTCTTCAAGAGTATGGTATTGACTGGACCGCTACTGGCTTCAAGAGAACCAGTTCGGGCAAAGAATATAGTCAGGAATCAAATCAGAATCTTGATCGCGTCGGCGACCCGGCCGGTTCATTTAGTTTCACGACTCTGCAGGATGGCTGGGACTTGACGGCGACTATTTCCGCGTTGATCACCAACGGCAATGGTAAGGTCGTTGCTCATCCGGAAATCACCACGGTTGACAACAAGGAAGCCCGCATCCAGATGGGTCAGAAGATTCCGATCAAGACGTTTGACCAGTCCGGCAACGTCGTCATTACCTTTGAAGAAGTTGGCACACTGCTGCGTGTGACCCCGCACGTCACGGAAGAGAACAAGATTCTCATGCAGCTCCGCCCCGAGCGTTCGTCCTATACGTTCGACCCGAACGGCGTGATTATCAACACCAGCAACGCCGAGACCAACGTGGTCGTCGAGAACGGCCAGACTGCGGTCATCGGCGGCCTGACAACGCAAGACGTTATCACCGATCAGTCCGGCATTCCGATTCTTAAGGACATTCCGTTGCTCGGCTACCTCTTCCGCTATGAGCGCAAGAAAGTCGAAAATCGTGATCTCTTGATTTTTGTCACTCCGACCATTGTCGATGGAAGTCTGGCTGGTGCCGTTCCTCCATCCGACGCCGGAAACTAAATGAGGCCAGAGATGCAAACATTTGGATTTCACGAGAAGGAGTCAGCGAACATGAATTCATTTTCACTGCCGAATAAAATAGCCTCGGGCTTCGCAGTCGCCTTGATTGTTGCCTTTGCCTTCTTCATCGCCGGCTGCGGTGACGATTCGGTATCCGGTGGCGGCGATTACTTTGTCGAGCAGATTGTCTCGACCCCGACTTCCGAGGTTGACAAAGGCGCCACCGTAGTTGTGGAAGCCCTTGTTACTGATACCGACGGCAACCCGGTCTCCGGTCGCACCGTCGTCTTTTCGGTCTCACCGACATCGCTCGGTTACTTTACGCCCACAACTGATACATCCGATGAGGACGGCATTGTTGCCTCGTTGTTCACCGCCGCTTCAGCCGGAAACGCCACGCTGACCGCTACTGTCGGCGGCAACAGCTTGAGCAAAGCCCTCACCATTAATGAAACCGCCATCTCGACCGGCCGCGTTTCCATCGTCGTGACTCCGGCATTGATGACCGCCAATGGCGCCGATTCGGCCCAGGTCATCGTTACCGCCGTCAATCAGGATGAGACTCCGGTCGCCGATGGTACGGTGATCTATCTCACCGCCGGCGAACGCTTCCTTGATAAAGACAAGGATGGCTACTTCTCGCAGGGTTTCGACAGCTTGATGTTCGATGCCAACGCCAACGGACGCTGGGATCCCATCGGCTCGATTCCTTCGACCGCGACCACGGTCGGCGGACAGGCAAACGTAACTTACTACGCGGGCAGCCAGGCAACTACTGTCTATGTCCGCGCTACCATGATCAATGGATCACAGTATGACTACACTGAAATATCTGCCAAGCTCAATCCCAACACGACCGTCGCGTCGATCTCGCTCTCTCACAACGGCGAAGACCTCCGCGTCAAGGGCGTCGGCGGAATCGAGTTCAGCGTCGTTACCGCGACCGGTTACGATGAATTCGGCAATACCATTCCCGAAGGCATTCCGATTGACTTCACAATTGCCAACGGTCCAAATGGCGGCGAAAATATCCAGGGGCAGGGCTATGGTCCGGTTAGGGTAACATCTAACTCCCAGGGGCAGGCCTCGGTCACCGTTTACTCCGGTACCGTTTCTGGAACGATCCGCTTGCGCGCATCCTCCGGCTCCGTGCTTTCGGCTGTGACGCACCTCACTGTCAATGCCGGCCCGCCGGCGCACATCAGCATCGGCGCCGCCGACTGCAACGTGCGCTCATGGGATGTCGTCAACGCCCTAAATCGTATCGCTGTCAATGTCGTCGATATCTGGGGCAACCCGGTTCCTGACTCGACTGCCGTTTACTTCAGCACCGAGGAAGGCTTTGTCGTCGCCCAGGCGCTTACCGGCGTGAACTTCCCCAAGGGCATTTGCGAAGTCGATTGGCACTCCGGCAATCCGCGTAATGACGGTATCGTCCACATCTATGTCTCCACTTCTGGTGGCACCGTCGGCGACACCGTTGCATTCATCAGTTCCGGACCGTCGGCCGATGTCGATGTCCTGCAGTACCCCAGCTCATTGATCGCCGATGGCGAATCAAAGGGTAAGGTCGTCGTACGCGTGCTCGACATCAACTCCAACTATGTCGTCGCCGGTACCGCCGTCAAGTTCGAAACCGACTTCGGCCAGATCAACGGTGGAAGCACGCAGGATGGTTGCTATGGTTCACTCTACGAAGTCAACTATGTTTCCGAAGTGCTCAAGCTCGACTACTCACCGGTATCTCCCGATGACGGCATCGGCGCCGTCGCCATCGTTTCGGTCAATGCCGGCGGTGTCGTCGGACCGAACACGGCCTTCCAAACGTTGTTCCTGACAGGAAACACGTACACTGGTAACAGCGACATCATTATTGATCCGGAAATCGAACCCGGTTCGACTGTTCCGTTCTCTATCGTCGTGAAGGACCGTGCCGGCAATCCCCTCGGCGGACATCGCCTGACGATTGCCACCAGTTTCGGATCGCTGTCAAACAGCAGCCTGACAACTGATGCTTATGGCGAAGTCAATCTGTTCTACACTGCGCCGGCAGCCGTGGGAGCAGCCATCATTACTGTAACTGACACCGACCCGCGCGGCGGCGTCAGCTTCGCTAAGAAGATCAAGATCAAGAACGCAGAGTAAGGCTCATCCTACTCCTGTCCTGTCTGAAGAGGCCCTTCGTGAGAAGGGCCTCTTTCGTTTTGCGCAATTTTCTTGCGCTGGAAGCCTCGCTCAACGTTATTAATCTGAAATTGTTATGCTCATTCAAGAACTGCTCTTCAAGTCTGCCGGTCCCAATGCAGATCGACCGGCGTTCTGGCTCCGTGCCGCCGAGGGCTTCACCCCTCTAAGCTATACTGAAGCCGTCAAGAAGGTCACCGCCATTGCTGCCGGTCTGCCGCAGCTCGGTCACCGTCCCGGCGAACGAGTTGGCATTTATGCCGGCAACTCACCGGAATGGTGCATGATCTACATGGGCATCCTTGCCGCCGGCGGAGTGGTCGTTCCCCTTGACCCGCAACTCAAGTACCTCGAACTACGCACCATCATCAACAAGTCGGACATGCGCTATATCTTTTGCGCGCAATCGTCCTACTCCGATCTGATGGAACTCAAGTCAATGTCGGCGCCGTATCCTGAAGTCATTGCCATCGACTCGCCGACTGGCTCGACTGTTCCGGATCAGATGACTCTTGCCCAACTCGAAGAACTTGGCCGCGATCTGCCGTTGCCTAGCCACGATACCAAGCCAATGGATCTCGCCGTGCTCATCTTCACATCAGGAACCTCGGGGGATTCCAAGGGCGTCATGCTCTCGCACGACAACATTGTCTCTGACATCGCACCCGTGATTTCGCGCGTCCCGATCCGCAGCGACGATCGCTTCCTGTCGGTGTTGCCGCTGCACCATACTTTTGAGTCGACTTGTGGATTCATCTTTCCGCTTTCGATTGGCGCCTCCATCGGCTATGTCCAATCGCTCAAGTCCGCCGACCTGATGGCCGACATCAAATCCCTCCGCGCCACTGTAATGTGCGGCGTACCGTTGTTGTACGAAAAGATGTATTGGGGAATTCAGCGCGCGTTGCAGAAGAAAGCCCTCGTCGCACGTCTCTACGTTGATCTGGGCACAAAAGTCTCCGACATCTCAAAATCGATCTTCAACATCTCCGCCGGCAAGCTGATTTTCAAGTCCCTGCGCGTCAAGGCCGGTCTCGACTCGATCCGCTTTTTCGTGTCCGGCGGCGCCGCGCTCGATCCGGAGGTCTCGCGCTTCTTCAACAACCTTGGAATCGTCTTGTTGCAGGGCTATGGACTCACCGAAACCTCGCCGATTCTTTCCGTCAATCGCGAGTCGGATAACAACTACGCCTCTGCCGGTATGCCCCTTGACGGCGTCGACATCAAGATCCTCGACCAGAATGAACAGGGAATCGGCGAAATCGCCGCCCGCGGTCGCATGATCATGATGGGCTACTACATGGACAGCGAAGCCACCGCCGCAGTAATGCGCGACGGCTACTTTGCCACCGGCGACCTCGGCTACCTCGACGACAAAGGACACATCCACATCACCGGCCGCAAGAAGAACGTCATTATCACTCCGGCAGGGAAGAACATCTACCCCGAAGAAATCGAGGCCGTCATCGATACATCGCCGTTCGTGAACGAGTGCTCGGTGTTGCCGCGTCCCAAAGGCACCGGCCAGGAACCGATCGTCGTGGTCGTGCCGGATTACGAATATATTGCATCAATAAACGAGAATGTTGTGCCTACCGATGAAGAAATCCGCAAGATCATCAAGAGTGAAGTACTCAAACTCTGCGAACAACTCGCCGAATACAAGCGTGTCAAAGACGTCATCATCATGACCGAGGAACTTCCCAAAACTTCCACCCGCAAAGTCAAACGCTACATCCTTCTCGACACGCTCCAAAAACTCGGCGAATTATAAGCACACGAACCTCCGGTTCAGTGCGCGGCAGTCGTCCACGCCTGCCGCGTCTTGTCATCTCCACGATCTCACATACACCAAAACGCACCTGGCCCTTGCCTCCGCTGCCGCATTTCACTACCTTCGTCCCATGCCCATCAAGTCCTTCGGCATCACCGTCGCTACCACCGGAAACGGCGACATCATCGACCTCACGGCGAAAGTTGCCGAGGCTGTCCGCGACAGCGATATCAACGATGGCACCGTCCTCACGTTCGTACCAGGTTCGACAGCCGGCATCACGACAATCGAATACGAACCCGGGCTCATTCGCGATATTCCGGAACTGCTCGAAAAATTGATCCCTTCAAACAAGAAGTATCACCACGACGACACATGGGGCGATGGCAACGGTTTCTCCCACCTGCGCGCCGCGCTTGTTGGCGCATCCTTCACCTGTCCGCTTGTGGGCGGCCGCCTCATGCTTGGCACCTGGCAACAAATCGTCCTGCTCGAATTCGACAACCGACCTCGCCAACGCGAAATCATCGTCCAAATCTCTGGCGAGTGAGCCGGTAGCCCTTCTGTACCGCAGCGACGAGTGGGATTTTTCTCCCTCTTCCACCATCAGGAACATCCTTCGCCTCCTTGCGTTACATCAATAGCCGACTTTACGGCACTTGTTTTGTGACCAAATTTCGCCTTTAGGGAAGACATTCTTTGAGTAATTGGTTAAGTATTATCGTCTTTGCAGTCGCCGTCGTTTTCTACATTTATTGGCTGAAACGGGGCGGTGGCTGACGATAACGAATTTACGACTGCGTGTCAGTCGCACGAACCTCGGTGGAAGCCTCTGATTACCGAATATTATTCGAAAAATCAAGCGAACCACAATTCCTCATAAGTCATTAAATAACTTCATAGTACAGTAATTTTTCTGACAATATTCTATTGACTAATAGTCTCTATTTCGTATAATAAGAGGCTACAATATTCGGGCGCCGGATGCCCCCAAACATATTTATTCGCGAGGTGAACTATGTCGAACGGATCAATCACTGAAAAAACACTGGAAAAAATCGGCTTCTCAGCCATGCCGGACAACGACGTGTTCCATCTCGAAGACAAGTTCGGCGCCCATCATTACACCCGTCTCAACACCGTCATCCGCCGCACTGAAGGCGCTTGGCTTTACACAGCTGATGGCCGCAAGATTCTTGACTGCCTCTCTGCCTATAGCGCCGCGAATCCGGGCCATCATCATCCGCAAATCGTCAATGCGATTGTCCATGCCGTTACTGAAGGCTACGGCTCTGTCATATCCAACGTCGTCTATACCGACGTCCGCGCCAAATTTCTCAAAGACCTTTGCGAGTTAGTCCCGCAACTCGGCCCGCGCTTCGGCAAAGAGGGTAACAAAGCCCTCTGCAAAAACGGCGGCGTCGAATCGGTTGAAACCGCAATCAAGCTCGCCCGCTTCTACGGCTACAAAGCCAAGGGCATTGCCGATGGCAAGCAGGAAATCATCGTCTTCAGCTCGAATTTTCACGGTCGCATGATCACTGTCGTCTCCTTCTCAGAAACACCGAAATACAAAGAAGGCTTCGGCCCGCTGACCCCCGGCTTCAAAATCGCCCACTACGGCGATCTCAAGAGCGTCGAATCGCTGATCACTCCCAACACCTGCGGTATCCTCGTCGAGCCGATGCAGGGCGAGGGCGGCATGTACATCCCGCCGGCAGGGTTCCTCACCGGTCTGCGCGAACTCGCCGACCAGCACAATCTCATGCTGATCTTCGACGAAATCCAGGTCGGCCTCGGCCGTACCGGTCGCGACTTCTGCTTCCAGCACGAAGATGTCACTCCCGATGCCATCATCATCGGCAAAGCCATCTCCGGCGGCCTTGTACCGCTCTCCGCGATGATCACCAACTCCAAGCTGATGGATATGGCTTTCAAGCCTGGCTCTGACGGCTCCACCTATGGCGGCTATTCGCTCGCTATGGCGGCAGGCGTCGCTGCGATTGATGTCTTCAAGCGCGAGAAACTTTCCGAAAGATCCGCCAAGATGGGCGCATACCTCAAAGCCAAGATCGAGAAGATCGCCGCACGCTCGACTCACGTCAAAGAAGTCCGCGGTCGCGGTCTCTTCATCGGCATCGAAGTCAAAAACGGCGACGCGATGGTCTATTGCCGCAAACTGCTCGATCTCGACTTGCTGGCAAATGACAGCCACAATCACACGATTCGTATCAGCCCGCCTTTGGTCATCACTGAAGCCGAGGCCGATTACATCGCCGAGCGCCTTGAGAAGGTCCTCGTCGATTAAGTAGACTTCAGTTCGATTTGTAGCATAGCCCCTTGTGGGCGTTTTGCGCGCGGATGTTATCGTCCGCGCGTTTTTATTTGTGGAGATGCGGCTCACAAGGTCTGTCATTCCCGCGAAGGCGGGAATCCAGTGTTGTAGGGCAGGTCTCCTTGCCGAAACTGCGTTGACATAAGAAGCACGGTGAAGGAGACCTGCCGGGTTTGCGTTGTCTGTTGCGCACAGAAGGACACACGCCGCCTTGATCGCGCTCGTTCCTCGCGCGCCCAAAGCACCCCTCTGTAGAGGGGAATTGAAACATCTACCGAATTGTAGGGCAGGTCTCCTTGCCGAAATTTCGTT
>CAZQBX010000078.1:317-14667 GCA_964592145.1 uncultured Ignavibacteria bacterium | reverse complement strand
AACCCGGGCGGCTCATTCACGAATAACTGGAATTTCGAAAGCCCGAACATTCCGACGTTGCATGATGCCTTTGCTTCGGCTCCGGCGTTCCGTTGCGACAATCTGTTTGTCCAGGCTTCGTTTGCCTACGGCCTTAGTGGTGACTTCACTGGCTATCGCCAGAACCTGAATCCCACGACCGGTATTCCGAACTGGGCGCAGTACTTCCTGACTGGCGCCAACTCGTTCGGTGGTAATACTTCGGTTGGCGGTAACATGGCGTACTTCTCCAGCTTGACCAACGGTTTCAACACTGCGAACACGACCGTTCGCGGCGTACGCGCTGTCAGCTTTGCTAACAGCACGGTGTGGGTCAACGGCGGTACTTCCGGCCTTGCCGACAACAACGTATTCCAGTCGACAGCCGTAACGTGCGATCCTTATGTTGTGTATGGCGCATACAGCCTGAATGATGGTATTGGTCACTGGATTATTGCCGACGGCAATACCGGCGCCAAGCTCATCGACTATTCGTTTGACGCCGGTATCCCGAATGGTACAGCCATCGCGACCGGTTCAGACGGCGTAGACTATTTGGTCGTTTCCACTCGTTGGGAATATTTCACGACCAATGGTGGTCTGTTTGCATTCAAGAACGGCGGTCCTCGTCCGCGTCTTTCGGTTCCGGAAGCTGTGGTTGCTTTCACGGGTACGAATACCTCTGAAGCTTCACCGGTACAGAGAACCGACAATGATGCTGTCGTGAACGTCGGTTGCGCCACTCTTAATGTGACCGCGACGCTTGAAGCCGGCGATCCGCCAGCTGCACGCATCAGCACCGTACATCCGGCTCTTGCCCAGAAAGCCGAAATGCTGGCCAACAATCTGATCGACTACACAGTTGATGAGATGATGTATCGTCAGCCGGCGACTGCCAACATGAAGGGCGCGGCCCTTAGTATCGAAATGGACGCCGAAGGCGAAGTCCTCGCCTCGACGAGAAATGCCGATATCAAGGTTTCGAAGGCCAATTCTTCAGCGTTGGCTCAACCGACCTGGGTTGATTGGGTAAGTCCGTTCTCCGCCGGCGCTACAGTTAACTTTGGCGTCGCGGCTGGACTTGGTCAGTCGTTTACCTTTGAGTTCGATCGTTCAGGCATGAACTTCCTGGCTCCGAACTATTTCTATGTGTACATTGATTCGGATGATCCGGATTTCAACCTTCAGTTCCCGGCTGCTTCACCGCAGACCATCATCGAATACCAGATCCCGTACGAATACTGTCCGAAGGACACTGGACGTATGGAATTCGGTACGAGCGGTGGCGAGTGGTACACGAACTTCGGCCGTTTGGCTGATGGCTCGGTCACCTTCGAGTTCACGCTTGACGGTTCGAGCGACGGTTCGATGCCCTATAGCGGCGGTATGTTCTTCATGACCTCCATGGACGATGCAGCATGGAATCCAGATGCAAGCAGTGTTCCTGCCGGCTTTGGCTTCCTGTTCCCGTTCTATGTTGGACCGTTTGCTAATGGTGACTGTGGCGGTTGCGACTTTGGTATCACCCTCCCTGTCGAGTACACAACTAACAATGGTGTTTCCTATGCTAACACCGTTGGTGACCTTTGCACATTTGCCATGATCGATTCGCTGCAGGGTGCCGGCCTTTGGCCGCATCAGGCTGGACCGACCATTGGCTTGTTGATCACCTATCGTGAAGTCGGTACCTACGGTGCTGATTTCGGCGCATTCAAGCTGATCGTAGTCGATATTGCCAATCGTAATGCAGCTCCGGTTAACGGTCTGTATTATGGTAATATCCAAGACTGGGATCCGCTGGATGTCGGCTTCGGCGATCCGGCTAAGGGATTTGTTTATCAGGGTAATGGAACCAACCAAGCGCGCGGTTTCATGGGTATCCCGTTGAGCGGTTCCTACTGGCCAGACGGTTCGAAGACGGATCCGATGTACAACGCCAGAACCATTGAAAATGGTGAAGTTGTATATCCGAGCGCTGCATGTCCGGAATGTATCCTTGACTCGCTGTTCGCGTTTGTCGATGGTCTTCCGGAAGGTGGCTACGATCTGATGTTCGACGGCGCACTTGGACCGGACAAATCCACAATCGCTGCCTGGGGTAAGGCCGACATCGCAGGATTCGGCACGAAGACCTACGGCTACGCGGTTTATGGATTCAATGCTTCCGCGAACCTTGCACAAGATTCTGAAATCTTGAGCAAGTTCGTGAACAAGTATGCCGGTTTCGCGCGCGGTGATGTCAACAATGATGACCTCATCGATCTCCGTGACCTTGTCAGACTGTCACGTTATGTGAACATTCCTGGCTCACCTGGTCCGGCTCCGTTTAAGCACCTTGGCGACGTTGACAACGATGGCGATGTCGACAGCGCAGATTGCTCTTATTTGGCGGCCTACTACTTCACCGGTGGTGCTCCTCCGAAGAGTGCATTCAAGTTCTAATCTGACAGTTTTCTGTTAGAGATAGACCACAGGGGTCTCGGAAACGAGGCCCCTGTTTTTTTGTGGCCTCATGGTTAGAAACCCACAGCAAGCTGTGGGCGACCAGACCGGTGGTGAAGAATCTGTTGGTCTTTGTTGCGCATCACGAACAGATCCCTCGCTGCGCTCAGGATGATAGTATTGGGCTGTCTTTCAGCAGTCCCCTTCGCGGGGATGAAGGAGCTATTGAGACCGGGGTGGTTAAAGCGGAAGACGCGCAATGAGTGGATTCCTCGCCTGTGAGGCGGCCGGAATGACAAGAAGTAGCCAAGGGCGCAGGGCTTCTGAACTGTAAGCTGACAAAACGGAGTGGTTGTGGCGTGATGGTGAATAAACACACCCCGCCATGAATGCGCTCGTTCCTCACGCACTCAAGGCACCCCTCTCGAGAGGGGAATCAAGTGTGATCGTCGCCGACAGCGGAGCTTTTGGCAGGAGCGCAGGCGTCCGGAGCTAAATGTTTACTGAAGGATGGCGGGTCTCCGGGAGAGTTAGGATTTGAGGCAGGGAATCTTCCGGTAAGGAGACCCACCCTACGACTCGGGCGTTCCACGATTCTTGCCGGAACCCACTGAAGGGATGCTTCGGAGGGAAAGTTGATTCAGGACGGGATGTAACTTACGCACCTACGCAATGGGATATTGCGCGAGTGGAACTGTGCCGATAGATTAGGTGTTGAAGGTGTATGCGTTTGCAGGCCAGGACAAACAAGATTGAGAGTCGGCGCCAGTGGCAATGAGAACGAGTGTAAGTGAATCGACTGTGAACGATATCATCGCGGTAGTCGGCCGGTATATGAGTGTCGACGGCTACTACTCGCGGCAAGATGAAGTGGTCATACGCGGAACAACTGCGACGACGGAGAGCAGTTGGCAGGCATCGCTGTCGCGGGAGTTGCTTGAACTCGGTTACAAGGTGAAGGTTCACCTGGCGGGGACAACGGCGCAGGTGAGTATTTATCCTGCCGGCAAGCGGATACCGTGGTTGAACATTGCCTTGTTTGTTGCGACGGCGGCATCGGTATCGATCTTGCCGGGCTGGTTCAACGACGGCAACAAGATCTTCTCGGATGCTTCGGTATTCTGGCACTGGCAGAAGTTTGCGATTCCACTGTTGCTGATACTGCTTTTCCACGAGTTCGGTCACTATCTGGCGGCGCGCAGGAGGGGCATTCGCGTATCACTCCCCTATTTCTTGCCGGCACCGACCTTGATCGGGACATTCGGAGCGTTTATCAAATCGAACTCGCCGTTTACTTCTCGACGCGATTTGCTGGAGGTGGGCGCCTACGGTCCGATTGCGGGATTTGTCGTGGCAGTTGTCGTGTTGGCGATCGCGCTCGGTGACGTGACTTATCGGCAGGCGCCAGTGGAAATTGCTCCGGTTGGTAACTTGATTGAGCCGCTGATCATGCGCCTTCTGGAAGCGCTGGTGTGGGCGCAACCATCGCCGGATGGATACAATATTTATCTTCAGGATAACCCGATGATTTTTGCGGCGTGGGTCGGGCTGGTCGTGACGGCGCTGAATCTACTGCCGGTGGGGCAACTTGACGGCGGGCATATCGTTTACGCCTTGTCGCCGCGCTATCATTACTGGATATCCCGCTTGACTTTTCTGGCACTGGTCGGGTTTGGCATGATGTGGGAAGGCTGGTGGATCTGGGCGGTGATGATTTTCTTTGTGATCAAATTCCGGCATCCGCCGACGCTGAATGATTATGAGCCGCTTGACCGCAAGAGCCGGTGGATCGGCTGGACGGCGATGGCGATATTTATACTGACGTTTTCACCGGTGCCGTTTTAAGTTCTTCGACATCACCCTCGAGATTGTAGATAATATCGAGCTTCTCGCGGTTCTTGCGAATCGCCTCGACGAAGATTTCCACAACATCAGGATCGAATTGACGGCCAGCGAAATCGCGAAGTTCCTGGATTGCGGCTTCGATGGACTTGCCGCGGCGATACGGGCGGTCGGTGACAATGGCATCAAAGGTATCGGCAACGGCGAGAATGCGTCCTTCAATGGGAATGCCGTCGCCCTTAAGTCCGTGCGGGTAGCCGGAACCGTCCCACTGTTCGTGATGGGAGATAATGAACGGCGCGCACGGTTTGAGGAAGGCGATGCCTTCGATCATACGAGCGCCGACTTCGGGATGACGCTGCATGATGCTCATCTCCTGCGCGTTCAGCTTGCCGGGCTTATTCAGCACCGAGTCGGGCACGCCGATCTTGCCGATGTCGTGCAATGAACAGCCCATGGTGAGAATAAAGATGCGGTCGTCTTCCCAGCCAAGTTCCTTCGCGATCAATTCGGCCAGATACGTGACGCGCACGGTGTGACCGGAAGTGTAGCGGTCACGTGCTTCGACGGCATTGGCAAGCGCCATGATCGTCGACAGGTAGGCTTTCTCGAGATCATCATAGAGCTTCGAGTTAGAGATTGCATAAGCCGCTTTGGAGGCGATGACCTTGAGGCACTGCAATTCGCCGGTAGCGAATTCGCGGTAGTGACTCTGTCTTTGGATATTGAGAATGCCGATCACACGGCCGCGAATCAGCAACGGGCAAGATAGATATGTCTTAATCTGGGTTTGGCCGAGAGCGTCGCCTTCATTGGGGGCGTCCTGATAGAGATTCTCGATTTCAACGACGCGAGAATCGGCGGCCATTTGCGAATGATGCGTGCGGCCTTCAAGGAACTCACGATCGACCTCCGCCAGGTGCACGGTCTGGATGGCCTGAAGGACGAAGCGAGTGGTGTCGGCGCTTTCATTGAACAGAATGGATGCGCCGTCGGCGTTGAATTCTTTGATGGTCAGGCGAAGCACTTGATTGAGAGCCGTTCCAAGATGAATCGTTGAGCCCATCGCTTCGGCAATCTTAAATAGGGCGAGTTGTTCTTTGAGGTGGATGTTTTCGCGCGCCAGCATCTGTTTACGCAGACCACGCTCGACGGTGGCCATCAAGTGATCCATCTTGAAGGGTTTGACAATGTAGTCGTAAGCACCGTGCTTGAGGGCGTCAATAGCGTTCTCCATGGTCGGATAGCCGGTCATGAGAACGACGACAGTATCGCCATTCTGCTCGAGAGCGGCCTGGATCATCTGCATTCCGGAGTACTTCCCCATCATCAGGTCAGTGAGTACGAGGTCGAACTGGGTGGTTTTCAGCAGGGTGAGCGCCTTGACGGGATCGTACTCGGCCACGACACGATAGTTCTCATTGGAGCCAAGCATTTCCTTGACTACATCGCAAACGACTTGTTCATCGTCGATAACCAGTATTCGGTGTTTAGCGATCATATTCCGTGTGCGTTGAGTCGTTTTAGTCTCCGAAATCAGGAAAGTAGTTACGTAAATTCAGACCTTTGGTCTCCCCGTCTTGAATTTTATCGACAGAAAGACGCGCCCATGCAGTTGGACGGCTGTGCAAATTTCGGATTAAATTGCCGCCAAGTGCGGCTATTTTTGCGCAATGTTGTTGACTGGAACGCCGATATTATTAATAATAATGTCTATGTCAATAACACGAACAGACTTGCTGATTTTGGCGTTTCTCTCTGAACAGCCGGCGCACGGATGGGACATCGACCGGCGGTTGATTGAGGCTGGTGCAGACTTGTGGGCGGAGTATTCGCGGCCGAATTTGTACTATGCACTCCGCAAATTGGAGCGCAGCGGACTGATTGAGAAGGACAAAGCAGACAAGAGCCCGCTGCGGAAATCTTACCGGGTAACTACCAAAGGGCAAAACGCAATGCGCGAAGGAATCAATCTTCAGCAGCTTTCGACCGGTCGAACGTATTTCGATTTTGATTTGCTGTTGGGATTTTCGCGGCAACTTGAGTCAAGTGACTCGACATTCCTGGAGTTGCTGAAAAAGCGGCAGGAAGAGATGGAGACGGAGCTTGATCGTGCACAGGAAGTGTGGCAGAAAGCGGAGATGAATTCAGAGATACCGTTCGGACGTCTGGCGGTGATGCGACATCGAATCAAGTTCCTCAAATCGGAAATCGAGTTTCTGAAGTGGCTGGCGAAGAGTGCGCCGGATGATTGGGAGTCGTTGAATAAGTGAGGCGGGCTGCCGCATAGGTGAAGCGCATCGCGCCTACCCGTCTCCCGCCGGGCGAGGGAAAAGAGCATTGGGCAGAGAACAACAATTGCCGCGCAATTGGATGGGCAGTGTGGCAGCAGTTGAAATGATACCCACCGTTCCGGTGGGGGACAATGCGCACAGATTACTCAAAAGATACCCATTGAAAAATTGCTGGATCCCCGCCTTCGCGGGGAAGACAGGATTCTTGTCGAAACCCCCTGGTAAGATGCTCCGTTTAGACAGTCGATTCGAGACGGAGTTCTAACCTACTCAAATAGCAGATTCCGCGCTACGCTCGGAATGACACTTCTCTCTGTTTTTGTCAAAAGTGATAACGCGCGGATGCGGACATCCGCGCGCACTTATTACTTACGAGACGCCAACTAGAAGATTGCTGGATCCCCGCCTTCGCGGGGACGACAGTTAAAGAGCGGCGAAGTTAAGGGCGCAGGGATCGGACCTACCCAGCTTCTGATGTGGATATGGCGGCGTGTTTATCTTCCAGCTCTTCGATGTATTTTGAGGCAGCCATCGCAGCGGTAGTGGCATCACCGACGGCGTTAGTCACTTGACGCACGAGCTGATGACGGACATCGCCGCAGGCGAAAAGGCCGGGCACTGAAGTCTGCATATTTTCATCAGTAAGGATATAGCCGTTCGGGTCGAGGTTGAGCGGCTCGCGGGTGATCTTCGAGTTAGGTACGAAACCGATGAAGACAAAGACGGCGCCGCAATCGAGCCGGCTGGTTGCGCCGGTCTTGAGATTCTTGAGAATCACGTGCGTGACCTTGTTTTCGCCATTGATCGACTCGACGGTGCTGTCCCAGATGATTTCCAGTTTTGGATTTCGGAAGGCACGATCCTGAATGACTTTTTGGGCACGCAATTTGTCGCGTCGATGAATGAGATAAACCTTGGATCCGTATTTGGTGAGAAAGATTCCTTCTTCGACAGCAGCATCGCCGCCGCCGACGACGACAATGACTTGCTCTTTGAAAAATGCACCGTCGCAGATCGCACAATAAGAAACGCCTTTGCCGGCGTATTCCAGCTCGCCTGGGACCTTCAAGAGGTTGGGCGAACCTCCGGTAGCCAAGATCACTGTTTTGCTCGTGTAAGACTTCTCGGCGGCTTTAACGACGAAATGCTCGCCGTCCTTGAAGATTTCTTCGACGGTATCGCTGACGATCTCGAGTCCGAATTTACGGGCGTGCGATTCGAAACGTTGTGCTAACTCGGAACCGAGAATATGCTCGAAGCCGGGATAGTCCTCGACTTCAGCGGTATTGGCGATCTGTCCGCCGGGAAGATACTTTTCGATCGAGAGGGTCTTGAGATTGGCGCGGGCGCCATACATGCCGGCGGTAAGGCCTGCGGGACCGCCGCCGATGATGATGATATCGTAATCCGTATTCATTGTTCCTCTATACCAGTTCAGGATAAGTCACAAAGTTTCGCCGTCAATGTAAACAACGCAGGTGGGGTAGAAAGTTCCCCTACCAGTCGATGGCTCGTTGCGCCAGGATTCCTTTTTGGAATGGATGTTTGATTTCGCGCATCTCGGTAACCAAATCCGCGACTTCGATCAACTCCGGTTTGGCGCTGCGGCCGGTGATTACAAGATGAAGCTGTGCCGGTTTGTTTTGGATGACTTCGAGCGCGTCTTCAAGCGGAATAAGGCCGAGGTCGATAGCAATGTTGAGTTCATCGAGAATTACAATATCGTATTGACCGGAGTGGATTATCTCACGGGCATAGGCAAGACCCTTGCGGGCGGCTTCCTGATGTACCGAAAATTCCTTATTATCATCCACGATACCGACGAATCCCTCCCCGACCTGTTCCATATCGACGAAGTCTTTGAGGAGTTCGATTCCCTTCAATTCGCCGTATTTCCAACTGCCCTTAACAAACTGCAGGATTTTGATTTTCTTCTTATATCCAGCGGCGCGAATGCACATTCCGAGGGCAGCAGTGGTCTTCCCTTTGCCGTTACCGGTATAGACGATAACCAAACCCTTATTCTCTTCTTGTGATGGCGTCAATCGGTCCTCCCGAATAGATTTGCGGAGAATCTACGGAAATGGCGACTCTTTGTAAAGGCTTAAGCCATAACGTATAAGAGAATCAGGGCGAAATAATACGGTTAGTGTCCGCTAACTTTTATGTGAAAATAATCACTAAATAATAGTTGACATAAATTATATCAATTTTTACATTCAGGCCAGCGATTAGAATGGCGAAAAGTATAATGGAGTAGAAAGATACTGTGAAATAACGATAGAAGACTTAAACAGGACTTGACTTTGTGAATTATTTCACATTTTATGTTTTTGCTTCTGCGTTTGCGTCGCAGCTTAACTAATACTCTTGTAGCGAAATGAAAGAGGTATCGCATGCAGTTCACCAAGGCTGAAGAATACGGAATCTTCGGCATCATGTATCTGGCAAGTCAGCCGCCAGGCCGGATTACGCCGCTTTCGGAAATCTCTGAGAATCAAAAAGTGCCGGAGAAGTTTCTTGCCAAGATTTTCCAGTCATTATCGCGCTCCGGGCTGATTCGTTCGCATCGCGGAGTTAAGGGTGGGTTTACGCTTGGCAAACCGTCCCATGAGATCACGATTAAAGAGGTCGTGGAGAGCATTCAGGGACCCTACTACATATCCAAGTGTTTGACTGAACCGACCGACGGGCAATCGCCGGCGATGTTGAGTTTGCGCAAGCTGCTCGAAGAGGCGCAGGGCCGGTTATTGAAGGTCTTTTCAGAACATACGATTAAAGATTTGACCGATTGGCAAGATTAGCGTATCAATTCTGGATAAGTCGATAGTCGTAGTAGTTATTCAACATGGATAGTTTATGTCGATAAAGCCAGATCATTGGATAGTCCGGATGGCCAAAGAGCGCCGCATGATTGAGCCATTCGCGCACAAGCAGGTTTCCAAGCAAGTTGTATCGTTTGGGGTGTCGTCCTACGGGTATGATATGCGGTTGTCGGATGAGTTCAGGGTGTACACGCCGGTTCACGCGGCGGTGCTCGATCCGAAGGATCAGAGTGCGGACGATTTTGTTGCGATGAAGATGAAGTCGATAAAGATACCTCCGAACTCGTTTGTGCTGGCACGCAGCCTGGAATATTTTCGTATTCCGCGCGATGTGCTGGCGATTTGTTTTGGCAAGTCGACCTATGCGCGTTGCGGCGTAGTTGTGAATGTGACGCCGCTTGAGCCGGAATGGGAAGGGTTTGTGACGATTTCGATATCCAATACCACTCCCCTGCCGGTGCGGTTGTATGCCAATGAGGGTATCGCACAAGTGTTATTCATCGGGGCGGACGAGTTGTGCGAGACTTCGTATGCCGATAAGAAGGGCAAGTACCAGGCGCAAAAGGCGATTACCCGCGCGCGGATACGCAAGTAGCCGCCACCTTCGGCAATATTGAGATAGAAGATTCAGTTGGCGTCATGAGGGCGCCACGTTCAGAAAGGATCTGGTGATCTTTGTGATAAATAGCCACGAGAAAGAACAGAAGGCGGCCGCGAGTGCGGCAGAAGCCAAAACTGCGAAGCGCCGCATGGTATCGATTGACGGCAACACAGCCGTCGCGCATGTGGCGCACGCGACCAATGAGGTGATCGCCATTTACCCGATCACCCCGTCATCGGTGATGGGTGAGATTGCGGATGCGAAATCGGCGAAACACGAAAAGAACATCTGGGGAACGATTCCGACAGTAGTGGAAATGCAGTCGGAGGGCGGTGCTTCAGGCGCCTGCCACGGCTCGCTGACGACCGGCGCCCTGACGACGACATTTACGGCCTCGCAAGGGTTGTTGTTGATGATTCCGAACATGTTCAAGATCGCCGGCGAATTGTCGCCGACGGTGTTTCATGTTTCTGCCCGGGCGGTTGCCGTGCAGGCGTTGTCGATCTTCGGCGATCACAGCGATGTGATGGCCACGCGCTCGACAGGATTCGGACTTCTGGCATCGGGTTCGGTACAAGAGACGATGGACAATTCGCTGATTGCACAAGCTGTTTCCCTGCGTTCGCGGATTCCCTTTGTCCATTTCTTTGACGGCTTCCGGACTTCCCATGAGGTAGCCAAGGTCGAGGAACTGACGTTTGACGATATGCGCGCGATGATTCCGGACAGCGTCGTGATTGAAAACCGGATGCGCGCGCTGACACCGGACCGCCCGCTGCTGCGGGGATCTTCGCAGAATCCTGATGTTTATTTCCAGGGTCGCGAGCGGGTCAACGAGTTTTATGTCAGGGCGATTCCGATTGTTCAGGATGTGATGGATCAGTTTGCGAAGCTCACGGGCCGTCAATACCACTTGTTTGACTATTTTGGCGCGCCGGACGCGGAGCGTGTGGTGATCATGATGGGATCAGGCGCCGAGGCGATGCATGAGACGATTGACTATCTTAATGCCCGCGGCGAGAAGGTCGGATTAATCAAAGTACGTCTTTATCGTCCCTTCTCGGTGGATGCGCTGGCAAAGGCGATACCGGCCAGTGTCAAGGCGATTGCGGTGCTTGACCGCACGAAAGAACCGGGCAGCGTCGGCGAACCGCTTTACACCGACGTGCAGGCGGCGCTGGAAGAGATGACCGAGCGCAAGATTGCGCCATTCAAGACGATGCCGAAAGTTTGCGGCGGACGCTATGGGCTGGGCTCGAAGGAATTCTATCCGGCGACGGCGAAGGCCGTTTTGGATAATCTAAAGAAGGATATCCCGAAGAATCACTTTACGGTCGGCATCGTCGACGATATCACGCACACTTCGCTTGAAGTCGATCACAAGTTTGACATTGAGCCGGATGAAGTATTTCGCGGGCTGTTTTACGGTCTGGGATCCGATGGTACGGTCGGTGCGAACAAGAACTCGATCAAGATCCTGGGCGAGAAGACCGGGGCGTATTCGCAGGGTTACTTCGTGTACGACTCGAAGAAAGCCGGAGCGGTCACAGTGTCGCACGTGCGGTTCAGCAACGATCCGATCAGGAGTCCGTATCTGATCAATCGCGCGAATTTCGTGGCTTGCCATAACTTCTCGTTTGTCGAGAAGTATGAAATGCTGGAGAAGATGGTAGAGGGCGGGACGTTCCTGCTGACTTGTCCGTTCAAAGCTGAAGAAGTTTGGGACAAGCTGCCGATCGAATTTCAGAAGTCGATAATCGCCAAGAAGGCGAAGTTCTACGTGATTGACGCCGTGCAGATCGCCAAGGAATTGGGATTGGGTGCACGCATCAACATGATCATGCAGACAGCGTTCTTCGTCATTTCAGGGATCATTCCGCAAGAGCTGGCGATCTCGGCGATAAAAGAAGCGGTCAAGAAGACTTACGGCAGCAAAGGCGAACGCGTCGTCGAGATGAACTATGCGGCGGTTGATGCCGGCGTGAAGGGTATTCAAGAAGTGAAGTACCCGCAGGCGGTCACGAGCAAGACGCATCGTCCGAGTGTGGTTCCGGCACATGCGCCGGAGTTCGTGAAACTGGTTACGGCGCCGATCATCGAAGGCCGCGGCGACGAGTTGCCGGTGAGCGCATTTCCGGAAGACGGTTCTTACATGACCGGCACAACGGAGTTCGAGAAGCGGAATATTGCGATCGATATCCCGGTGTGGGAGGCGGATATCTGTATTCAATGCAATATTTGTTCGCTGGTTTGTCCGCATGCGGCGATACGTCCGAAATTCTATGAAGCCTCTGCCCTGGCAGGAGCGCCTGCGACGTTCAAGTCGATTGACGCGATGACCGGACAGTTGAAGGGGTTGAAGTATACACTTCAGGTGGCACCGGAAGATTGCACGGGATGCGAGGTCTGCGTTGAAGCATGTCCGGTGGTTGCCAAAGATGAACAAGGCAACAAGACAGATAAACGCGCCATCAACATGGCGACGCAGCTTCCCTTGCGCCAATCAGAGCGGGAGAATTTCGAATTCTTCCTGAACCTGCCGGAGCCGGATTCGGCGAAGTTCAATGTCGCAACGGTAAAGGGCAGTCAGTTTGTGAAGCCGTTGTTTGAGTTCTCGGGTGCCTGCGCCGGCTGCGGCGAGACGCCATACGTCAAGCTAATGACGCAGATGTTCGGCGATCGCGCGATTGTAGCGAACGCGACGGGCTGCTCATCGATATACGGCGGTAATCTGCCGACTACCCCCTACTGTAAGCGTTCGGACGGACGCGGACCGGCGTGGTCCAATTCCCTATTTGAAGACAACGCCGAATTCGGAATGGGGATGCGCTTGACCATCGACAAGATGCACGAGTTTGCGTTGGAGTTGATGAGCAAGGTGATGCCGGATCGGGTCGAAGAGATTCGCAATGCACCACAGACGAACCAGATAGAGATTGAAGCATTGCGCGTCAAGATCGATCAGATCAAGAAGCAGCTGGAGAAGATTGACTCTTCGGAGGCGCGGCACCTGTTGTCGATTGCGGACTACATCGTGAAGAAGTCGGTGTGGATCGTCGGCGGCGACGGTTGGGCGTATGACATCGGTTTTGGCGGATTGGATCATGTGTTGGCATCAGGACGCAATGTCAATTTGCTGGTGCTGGACACCGAGGTCTATTCCAATACCGGCGGACAGATGTCGAAGTCGACGCCGCGCGGCGCGATTGCGCAGTTTGCGGCGGGTGGACGACCGGCGCCGAAGAAGGATCTGGGCCTTGAGATGATGAGCTACGGCAATGTGTATGTCGCCCGCGTAGCGATGGGCGCCAGTCCGAATCAGACGGTGAAAGCGTTTGCCGAGGCGGAGGCGTACAATGGTCCGTCGTTGATTATCGCGTACTCGCACTGCATTGCGCACGGCATTGACATGGCGCACGGTCTCGATGAACAGAAGAAGGCGGTGGAGTCAGGCCACTGGGTGATGTTCCGCTATAATCCGATGCTTCGCGACCAGGGCAAGAATCCATTCCAACTTGACAGCAAGGATCCGACGATTCCGTTGTCGGAGTATGCTTACGGCGAGAATCGATTCCGGGCACTCAAATCGCAGAATCCGACTGCGGCGGCAGAGATGATGAAGGAGGCACAGGCGGAGGTTACTGCGCACTGGAACTTCTACAAGCAACTTGCTGCGATGGATTACACGATTACCAAGAAGTAGAACGATTGAAATCGATGTGATTGGGAAAGCGTTCCGCTCCGGCGGGACGCTTTCTTGTTTCTGGCGATATTCTGCTGTTTGAGTTCCCGGCGAGATGTTTGAGCCTTTGGAATCTTCGTCACTCACTAGTGATCTTGATTCCGCTCATTAGCATGTCAATGTCGGCGGAGTACTTATCGAATAGGCGCGATCCGGTGTAAGCAACAACCTGTACGCATCCATCACGACCTGCCCAATAACATCCCCGATACTTGAACGCAATCCCCTTGATTACTCCAAGCATGTCGAGGCTTGCCATTTCTCTGCCGTTTATGGCTAGCAACGTATCTCGGGTGATTGTAAGTTCGTCAGTCGTTGACCGTGCATTTTCTTCTGCCATTTCTTTAAGCGTTTCAATGGTCATTTCGAATTCTTCAACAATCATAACCACGTAAACATCGCCAACTTTGTGCCTGAATTGGAATTCACTTTCAGCTTCGTTCTTCTGCTTCGCGGCACTCCATGTATTAGGATTGTACCAGATTTCCACAAATCCCTTTTTGCTTCGGGCCACCTCCGTCGATCCATCGGGCGTAGTAATTGTGTAGTTTGTGGAGTCTGATGGAACTGCTTTCTCCTCATAACC
>CAZQBX010000078.1:0-307 GCA_964592145.1 uncultured Ignavibacteria bacterium | reverse complement strand
CAGATAGACAACCTTACCATCTTGGGTGATAGCTTTTGTCGATGCACCTAAGCAATTCATAGCACAACAAACTAGTAGCAAAACACAAATCAGTAATCCCCGCATGGACTTCTCCTTTCGTTAGTGGGTAGTGATAATATAGTTGCTGCAATTTAGAGTTCGCAAGCTCCATTTGGAGAAGTTTGAAAGCGCAAGATGAACGCGGCTCAGCCCAATTAACGGCAGATTCTCGACCGATTGGCTCCAACTCCCCCCAATCAAAAGGGGCATCCGTGTTAGGGATGCCCCTGTGGGGTCTGAATGATGT
>CAZQBX010000077.1:0-15167 GCA_964592145.1 uncultured Ignavibacteria bacterium | reverse complement strand
CCGCGTCAGCGGTTCTTTTCACCTTTCCCTCACGGTACTGGTTCACTATCGGTCACGAAGTAGTGTTTAGTCTTACCAAGTGGTCTTGGCAGATTCACCCAGAATTTCTCGTGTTCCGGGTTACTTGGGTATCAATTCGAAAGAGCCGCTTGATTTTCACCTACGGGACTATCACCCTCTATGGTTTGACGTTCCAGAATTATTCGGTTAACCAAACGGTTTATGACTCTTCGACCTATGGGTACTTCGGTCAGAACTGAACCCGCAACACCGACGACACAACGCGCACCCGCTTTAACATGTCAATCGGTTTAGACTCTTTCCCTTTCGCTCGCCGCTACTTGGGAAATCACGGTTGTTTTCTCTTCCTGGGGGTACTTAGATGTTTCAGTTCCCCCCGTTCGCCTTGCATAGCTATGAATTTACTATGCAATAGACAGGTATTACCCTGCTGGGTTGCCCCATTCGGAAATCCCCGACTCAAAGGATGTTTGCTCCTAATCGAGGCTTATCGCAGCTTACCACGTCCTTCATCGCCTCTCAGTGCCAAGGCATCCACCGTATGCTCTTAGTAACTTGATCGAAATCCTAAAAGCTCGATTTCTGTAGCCATGCGTTTTAGATTCCGCATTGGCTCTGATATTTGGTTGTCAAAGATCGTGACTCTCCCGCCGAAGCGAGAGACTTGGCTTGTCACATTCACGCTCGTCGCGTGATAATTTATCTGCAGGCGTGTAGCCTTTACCGTCTTGGAGATGATCGGGATCGAACCGACGACCTACGGCTTGCAAAGCCGCCGCTCTCCCAGCTGAGCTACATCCCCTCGTAATCAAAGATCGTGTCTTGATTCTGCCGCGCCCCCGCAAGTTCGCGCCTTCTGAATTTATACAGTGTCAACGCTTTTAACGTTGGACAGATTCAAGTTTACTGCTGAAGCTTTTCCGGCTTCATTTTGTCGGCGACCTCCGAAAAAAAATCGCTCCGAGCGTCCCGGAGTCGATGTTTATCGAGCGCCTTCAAACAGCGACGCCCAATATATGCATGAGCTTACCGATGTCAACAGCAATTTCGGATATTTGTGAAGATTTTTTCAGATTATTGTTAGAAAAACGCTAACTCGTTATCAGGCAAGCATATTTGGCACAAAATAATCTCATACACGCACGGCAACTACAGACCAACTTTACCAAGAGCCACAATAAGTCGGTCAGCGCAGGCCTTGTCAACCGCGGACAATGCCGCAGTAAGTTGTTCAATTGAAATGACTTTTCCGACGAACTTCGAGTAAATCTCCCTGATAGCCCGCGTCATCCGCCCGGTTCCAATGCACGCCGCAAATTGATGAACCAGCCAGGGTCCTTTAGAGTATATCACCATTCCCTTTTCACGACTATCTGGACGCACGATATCGATAATCGGAATGTCATTCTCGGTACCGGCAATTTTGTTGTAAGTAGCGAGATTGCCTTCGATCTTTGCAGCGAAAGCTGCCGAGTCGAGTTCGCGCCCCTCGTAGAGCATGCGCAGGTAGTGCGAAAATGACAGCGTCATGAACCAGAACCCTTTGCTGGAAAACTCGCAGAAAACTCCGGCTCCGAACCACTGCGAAGCGATTGTCAGAGTAAGTGATTCATAATGACCCGCTGCAATAGCTTTCATTGTCGGAGTGCCGATCATGAGGATTCCCGTGCCGATGTTGGTGCCTTCGAAATTGGGTACCTCAAGTATCGTCAGCTTCTTGTGGTGGTAGTCGCCGAGAAGGTTTTGATAAAATCCGAACGCGGTGGCGGCTTCAGCAAGTACCTTCTGGGCTGCAGAGTCGCTGATGCTGAAGTAATTCAGCGAAATCTCGTGTTCGCCTACTTCCCTTCTGCAATTGCGATAGTAGTGTTTCTTGGCAATAACTAGCGGGATCTTGTAAACAGGGATCGTGGTGATGAATTGCTGCAACATTATTCCGCCAGACAAGTGAATTTCCTCGTTGCCGGTGCTGAAGACATCTTCATCACCGCTCCAGTAGAGGTAAATGGTTACCTTTGTCAGTCCTCTGGGCGACACCGGATACCAACGATTTCCCCGGTCCAGCATAATCAGCGAATCACTGTTCTTGTCAATGGGGAACGACAAGTCAAACGATAAAACGCGCGACAAGGCAGTGGGAGATTCACTTGGTCGCGCAACAACAATTGTGTCGCCGCCAACGCGTTCGACTTGAGCTTTGATCGAATCTCCCTCTACATGAAAGTACATTCCGCGAATTGCAGTGCTTGGGTTGAGCAATAAGGTTAATCCGCTGTCTGCATCGGATTCGGCCAGCGTGACGAAACCATGGACACTTATGGTATCTCGCGAAGTCAGCCAGTACACGGTCAAGGAGGTATGTCGATCGTAGGCTGCGACCACAGCAACCGGCATGAGAACCAGAGCAACGGCGACGCTAACCAGATAATGTCGCATTGAATTCTCCTCTGTGGATCAATTTTGATTGTAGATAACTTCGTCGATTAGAGACTTTGATGCAAGCAACATTTGATCCCGCATTTTTTGCATGAAGTTTGACAATTTCTGACAACAGGCGGGATCGCGGGGGGGCACACTGGTGTATCATAGATATTAGGTGTCGCCAATTGGATTTCGGCAATGCCTTATTAGGCAACCGCTGATTTCCCAGGCATTACTATGAATTCGAAAAATCCACAAATCCACCTGCTCTGCGCCGAGGTTTAATCGGTTACCGTTGAACGTGCAGAGTGTGGCGCGCCCCGCTAAGACGCCGTCCCGGGATCTCGGGACGGCGCACGATTTGCCTGAAGACACTAAGACCAGAGTTGAAAGAAAAGCAATGGAACCGTGCACCTTCGATCGGAATGCCGGCCTTTCCGACCTTGCGGTCAGGACGATTTAACCATCAGTTTTTCACGGATGAAAAAGGCCTCGGGCACGTTCCGTCGAAATGACGACCTTGAAGATGAATGGGATAAATATGGGCTCGGGCACCTACGGCCGAATCTGCTGACTTCGGGGAGGGATGGGAAAAACAAATGGGCTCGGGCACCTGCGGTCGAATCTGCCGATCTCGGAACTGATTGGAAGAAAACAAATGGGCTCGGGCAGAATCGAACTGCCGACCTCGCGCTTATCAGGCGCGCGCTCTAACCATCTGAGCTACGAGCCCCAGATGAGAACCGCAAAGTATAAATTGCGTCGCCAAAGTCAATTGTTTTTTGAATCCGGCTATAAGCTGGAAATTTTGGGTAAGCGATTAAACAAATTGAGTTTGTTTACGTCTGAAATCATGTAGAGGAAATCTTGCAGATCACTTCCGTTCTGCTCCTTGAGTCTATGCAGCTGCGAGACTTACTCTATCCTGATTACCCCCTATGCGGGTTTGGTCATAATCCCTCCACTCACCCAACAGGCCTCGGCCTAAAGCCGGGGCCTAGTTAATTATAGGGCTTTGAGGAATTCGTCCCACGGTGTCGCCAGAAGGGTTTCTGTCGTCGAGCGTCCGAGCGCGCGAATGATCATTACGGCTTTCTCAATTTGCTGCGGATCATCTGATTCAACTATGTCGACGACGTCGTAGCTGCCCATGCAGCCGTAGCTCTGCACCCACCTCGCTTTCGGACATTCCTTCCGAAGCTTCTCCCTCACCAAATTCGCAATGCCTTTGAGTCCATCCGGTGTTTCGAAAGCGTGGGGACCAAGTTTGCTCAGAATGATGTACGTTGCCATTTCGGATCCTCCGATTGTGGTTTGAAACAGTCAATTATCTGCAAGAAATATACGGGGGTAAAGGCGAAGTGCAAGCATAATGGCACGCAACGACTCAACTCTGCATGGTCAACCGCGAGTAGAGTCGAAACGGCAGAATTCGCATGACCCAGCCAAGGTAGCGCCAGCGCCGCGAGACATAAGCGATTCGTTTCTTCTTGAGAATAGACTCATAAATCTGATCGGCCACCTTCTCCGGCGTGGCAACCCAAAACATGTCAGTGCGGCCCTGTGTCATCTCGGTGGCGACGAAGCCGGGGCAAATGTCCGTTACGTGAATGCCTTTGGGCTTGAGGTTCGCGTACAGCCCGCCAAGATACTTGGCCTCAAATGCCTTGGAGGCATTGTATGCCAGCGTGCGAGCATTCGCCCAAAATGCAGCCACCGAAGATACGCCGACAATATGCCCTCTACCCTGCTGTGTGAAATAAGCGGCAGCCCAATCAACGCAGGCAACAAACGCCGCGACATTCACTTCGATCGTTTCCAATTCTGGTTCGAGGGTTAACTTTGGATTACGCCGGTCAACACCGGCATTCGCGATCATCAAGTCGAGCCCTCCTAGTTCTCTAACCAGATCATCAAGCATATGTCCAACGCTTCCGTAATCACGTAAGTCAAACGACCTGATGACAAACTGACCAGGGGCGAGACGGCGCAATTCCTCAAGTCTCTCGTTGCGGCGACCGATTATGCCGACCAAATAATCTTCGCGAGCCAGCTTGAGCGCGAGCGCACGGCCAATTCCCGAGGTTGCACCGGTTATGATCGCTTTCTTCATCACGTCTTCTTCGATCCCATCATTCTATTCTTGTAAGCCCAGAGGTACCATGAGGCGATCGAGCAATACGGCGACCAGCGCTCGCGCAGCTCGTTCCAGTCAATATTGTCACTTGTACAACCATAGAGGAGACAAATTCCGTTTACGAGACCTTGGTCCTTTGTAGGCAGTACATTGGTCCGGTTCATGACAAAGATCAGATACATATCGGCGCTCCATTCACCGAGTCCTTTTACCGAAGTCAGTGCGGCGCGAACCTCCTCATCTTTCATGCGGGGAAAATTGCGAAAACAGATCTCCCCGGCAGTTGCTTTTGCGCAAAGATCGCGTAAATATGAAATCTTCGGCCGCGACACCCCCGCCGAGCGAAGTTGGTCATCGGAGAGTTGTGCGATACAGGGTGGTGTCAGTTTGTTCTTTCCCGTCAATTGCCTGATTCGTCCGAAGATTGTACCGGCTGCTTTCAAGGAAAGCTGTTGGTAGACGATGGTGCGAGCCAGAGCATTGAATCCGCCCTCCCCCTTGTCGAGGTTGCATGGGCCAATCATCTTGATCGCGCCCGCAAGAACCTCGTCTTGGCGCTTCAAATGCTTCACGGCATTTGTCCAGTTGCCGGAATCTACCATTGTCACTATGATTCCATTTCTTTCTATGGGTCTAGCAGCGGGTCGTATTCTTCAAGACTGTTAAGTATGCCCGGGGTATCGTTGGTCAGTCCTCCAGCTATGAAGAGCTTGCCGTCAATCGCCCCGGCGGCGTGATCGTGACGAGGGAACTTCATTTGGCTCCGCGTTATCCATTTGTCATCCGAAATATCGTAAACTTCAACGCTCGAGAAAAACACATGCTGATTAATCGCGTTCATGCCGCCGGAAATGTAAATCTTGTCGCCAACAAGCGTCGCGCGGTGATCGCGGCGCGCGGAAGGCATCGGTGAGCGAGACGAAGAAGCGCCGGTCGTCGGGTCAAACACAGTTACATCGGTCAACCAGAAGTTATCGGGGTGAGAACCGCCTATTATGTAAAAGAGCCCGTTGAAAACAGTGACGCTCATGCCATCGCGAGGCTTGGGCAATGTTCCGACCAGGTCCCAGTCGTCATTCAAAACATCATACGCATAGATTGCGCCATCGGTCTGATATCCTCCGAAGACATAAATCTTGCCGTTTAAGACACCTGCCCCGAACCGTGAACGCGGCGAAGGGATCGGCGTCAATTGCGACCAGGTGTTAGTCGATGGGTCGTAAGACTCAACTATTGCAAGTTGATCCTGCGATGTTTCGCCACCGAGAATATAGACCTTCCCGAGGTATGCGACAGCGCTTGCATATGCTCTTGGTGAAGCCAAGGAGGCAATGGTTGCCCAGCTATCGCCGGTAGGATCATAAACTTCGCATACATCCAAAACCCCGACTTCTGAGATGCCGCCCAGCACATAAAGTTTATTTCCTAAAGTGACGGACGCCAAGCTGGTCCGAGAGGTTGGCATCGGCATACGGTCCTGCCAGCCATCTCGAAATGTACCGACGGTGAATCGACTTATTGCGCTTTGCGGGCTTTCCGCATTCTGGCCATCAGTGGCAGCGACTCTCCAGAAGTATGTCACTCCCTGGCTTAGCTGGGAAACGAGACAATTACTTGATGTCCAATCAGAGAGAAACGAAATCGTAGGTGGGTTTTTATCTTCGAGAAATATCGAATACGTCAACGAATCGCCATCAGGATCTGCTGCCTCCCACACGAGCGTCACGCTGGTTGGCATTGCGACGGAGCCGTCAGGCGGTTGCGTTAATATCGGTGTCGAAGGTGGCTGGTTTTCTTGAGTATCATTAAATTTGTCTGAACACGCATTTAGGAAGATTGCGGCTGCCACTATCGACAATGGACGCAAAATGAGATAGTCATGAAGATACTTTGTTCTTTGGCGGCGACCACTCATCGTATTTCACACCTGTCTGGTCTCAATCTTAACTTCCCCTTTCCAGGTTCCCAGGTAGATCGCGAAGATTGCGATCACGGCACCTACAACTTCGACCATAACTGTCGGACGATGGAATAAGAGAACATCCCAGATAAAAGACAGAACTGGCTGGAGCAGCAACGTGAGACTGACTCGTGCGGCCGGAAGATGTTTAATACTACGGGTTATCAGCACCCATCCCAAAACCTGCCCGCAGATGCCGTAAAGTAGGAGCCATATAATTGACTGCGTGTTCGGGATTGAGAAACTCTCACCAACCACAAGGGCAACAATTGCCGAGCAGGCCGCCGTCGTCAATGTCGAAATTGTTATGCTCGCAAAAGGTGCGGGTGCGTTGGGCATTGATTGGAGCTTTCTCAACGTTAGTACGAAGGATGCGTAGAACATGGCGGTAATGAGGCCGAATATAACGCCTGTTTGGTAGTCTCTGCCCATTTCGTTCCACTGGGTACCAACCAGCAGGAACAAACCGATGAGTGCGAGTGGAATCGCTAAGATCACCCTCAGTTGTGCGCGCTCCTTGAGGATAAAGATCGCAAAAGCCGTTACAAAGAAGACCTGAAAACTGGCAAGGATAGTTGCCAGCCCGGGTCCGACAAAATGAATACTACGATGCCAGAATGTCAAGTCTCCGGCAAAGAGTGCACCAGCGAGAGCGGCTAATGAAAACGGCTTCCAGCCGAACCAAAGCTTGGTTCGGGTAACAAGCGCTATCACTAATAGCAGGACGCCACCGAAGAACATTCTATAGAATGCCGCTGCCGAAGGACCGACATCGGCAAGCTTCACAAAAACAGCCGAGAAACTTATGAGAACGACGCCGGAAATAAGTTCGAGGGAACTATGCTCTTCGCGCGATTTTAACATGGATATCGATCCGTCTGACACCTGTCGGAATTAATTGGTGGTCGAATATGTACGGTGGAGATGGTAGAATCAATCATTTTAAGAAGTCAGTCTTGAGATTTCCCGTTTGCCAAGAATTGCCGCAATCGCTATTGTTTCCACATTAAATTCGAATCTGAAAAGGTAACATCACTTAATCTATATTCTAGAGAATGTCGAGGAAGAGCGCCATGGCGAAAGTATCGGCACGCAAGAAAGAGCAGGTTATTGAGCGTCTGGAGAAACAAATCTTCAGGGACAAGCAAAGGCTCGCAAAGATGCGGCGGAATGCTGCTCCGCTGGAACTTGATGACTATGTATTCTCAACAGCTGGCGGCAAGAAAGTGAAACTGTCGCAGCTGTTTGGTCCCCATGATGAGCTGATCATAGTGCATAATATGGGTGTGCGATGCGCATACTGCACAATGTGGGCTGATGGCTTCAACGGCTTGCGCGAGCATTTGTCTGACCGAGCCGGCTTCGCGGTAGTATCTCCAGATCAGCCAAAAATCATGGGAGAATTTGCCAAGGGACGCAAGTGGAAGTTCAAGATCTATTCACATTTTGGAACAGATTTTGGCAGGGTACTTGGTTTTGAGTCAGCTGGTGGCGGTGCGCAGCCCGGTGTCTCCACACTTTTCCGGAATCCTGATGGCAAGATCTTCCGGGTCTCGAAGTCTTTCTTCGGTCCTGGCGATGACTTCTGCCCAACTTGGCATTTCTTTGAGTTGTTACCGCGCGGTGTCAATGGCTGGGCACCGAAGTACAGCTACAAGAAAACCCCTTAGAAGATGAGCTCTTTAGGGGCAACTGAAGCATGGGGCAGTTCCGCCCGCGAAAATGTAGTTTATAAGGTAGACAGCATCGGAGATTGTCACCATTCCACTGCAGTCAACATCTGCCGCTTGCAGCGGATTCGGCAATGCACCGCTTGAGAAGATGTAGGAGATAATGAGCACCGCATCCGATATGGTAATAAAGCCGCTGCCATCGGAATCTCCACAAATGAAGTAATTGGCCGCAAAATCATTTTGAAAGTCAATATTGAAGAGCACTTTGTCGGCGGCGACCAAGCAACTATCCGGCGTACCCAAATTCGGAATGCGAATGCTGTCCGGATAATTGACGTTGTCGGGTTCATTCCAGACCATCATGCCGGTCGGCGAAAAAACGCGGTTAAGAAGTATCAATGTGTCACCCCTGGTATTGGAAACGGCATTATCGCCGCACGTGTGCCAGAAGAATTGGAATTGCTCCTGCGCTGAATCCGAAATCCAATTTGGCGCAACGAAGAAGGAGTACCGAGCAATGGAACCCTTGGGATACAAATCGAGTGAATCGGGGTGGACCGGTCCATTTTGGATGTCGGCAATGGTGAAGATGTTGACCGTATGGGAATCAGTGTTATGCAGTGTGGTGAAGTATTCCCAGTTGCTGAGCCCTGTGTCCTGGACGACTCCCAAAAACGAGAAAATACTGTCGTTGTAGCGTATTGTGAAGTCGATTCCTCCAACCTGCCGTGCCGACTGCACTAAAATACTCACATCGATAATCGAACCAGGTTCAACACCGCGTGGAGCATGTAATCTGGCGGTTATCGACTGTGCTGCAAGTGGAAAGGCAATCGTCAAAGATATGATTACGGCTATGAATGCAAGCGGGCGAAGATATGGAAACATGCCAAGACCTTTCAATTTACGGTCACTTGACCATTCGTGAGTTTAAACTCCGGACTATCGAATCGGTCTTTAGCAGAAGATCGCTGGCTCTATCCTCGTTCGGGCGGTTTGAAATTACAGGGGAATTATACTCAAACGCGCGAAAAACGCAACGAAATTCTGCGTTCAGCGTGGACTCTCAAATTGGCTGAAACAACGGACATTGAGGTGGAGTTGAAGGCGGTTTATAACTTGAGCGCCAATTCGGTCAGCATCTGCCGCAAATGCTCCAGCTTCACCGGTTTGGGCAAGTAGTAATCGATTCCGTCTGCCACTACCACTTTTTGCGTGTGGTGTGAATCAAAGGTGGACATGATTACGACTTTCGTATCAGGGCTGCATTGACGAATCTGTCTGAGCAGACTTACGCCGTCAAGTTTCGGCATTCTTGAATCGGCGATAACGAGTTTATAATGATTCTCGCTGATCTTCGAAAACGCCTGCTCCGGGCTGTTGGTGCTCTCCGTCGCTACGTTGAGATGATCGAACATTTGTCCGAGAATTTTCCCGGTGTCACCGAAGTCATCGACAATCAATATTTTAGTATCTTGCTTAGCCATAATTGAGTTAGGTCCTCCCTGCATTTATTATCGGAGGAAACCGTGAACCTCCTTAAGCAAATTGCGGCTAAATTTCATTCGCCCAATAACTAAATTCGCGTATAATCGGTACTTCGAACGTTACCAAAACACTAATCGTAATGTGTAACATGGACTTTATTAATTGATGTTTCAGATTGCTACTATCATTGGAGGTCGGCGGATTGAGCCCATACTGTTGGTGTTATGGTTGTTCGGGGGGATAAGCCTTCATGCACAACCGGTCGAACATGAGCTTGCGGATTCTGTCCGCACGGATGCGAAAACCGTTCGTCATATCGACTTCACGGGAAAATTCAAGTTACGCCGGTATATTCTCTATCGCGAAATTGACTCCAAACCGGGACAGCTTCTGGACTTGGAGTTGCTTGAGCGAGATCGGCGCAAGGTCGATGGTTTTGGTATTTTCTCGCGGGTCGATACCTATTTGATACCAGATGGGGATTCCGTCGACATTGAATTTGAATTACGAGAAGTATGGACGCTTTTACCGCTTGTCGCTTTGGGACGTACCGATGGCAAACTCGATTGGTCGGTTGGTGTCCATGAGCGGAACTTCCTGGGTTTCTACCTTCAGACAGTTGTTCTTTATCGGCGTTTTGAAGGCCGTAACTCCGGCCACGTTGCCGCGACTTTTCCGAGATTCCTTGGAAAAGACTTGGCAGTTGGCTTCGCGATAGCCCAGCAACGCGAAATTGATCCCCTTCAGTTTCACAGTACCCGCTACGAGTACGAATATCTTCGGAAAGCGGTTTCTGGTTCCCTGGGGCATCGACTCAAAGAAAAATTGTACATTCAGGGCTACGGCGGGTATGATCGAGAAAACTGGCAATTGATCACCACCGATACGCTCGGATTGGCATTGACGTCAATTGACTATCCACGTTATTCGGTTGGAGCTGGGGCGATTGTCGGCAGAGTGTATTTTGATCGATACTTTTACATTGGTGAAGATGTCTCGATCGACTTAACAGCCATCAATGAAGTAACAGAAGGCCGATTCAACAAATGGCGGTTCTCGTTGACCGGCCGCAAATACGTAATCCGAGACCCTTTCAATTTTGCGGCGCGAATGCGCCTGCAGACTTCCTCTGCAGACGAGAGAGTTCGTCCCTATGCAATTTCCGGTGAGAGCAACGTTCGCGGGACTCCAGAAAAAGTCGAGCGCGGTGATCATGCCCTGATCGGCAACATTGAAGCCCGCTGGCGAACACTAGATACCCGGGTGTTATACGGTCAACTGGTGGCCTTTCTGGATTATGGTTCTATCTGGGGACGCGGTCGTGAAGTTGGCGATGCACTCGCCAATCCATATTACACGATAGGGTTCGGCATTCGCGGGTCAATCAAGCAATTCCTTGGTCGCATTGGTCGGCTAGACGTCGCTTTGAACCCGCGCGACGGATCGGTATCAGTTTACTTATCGACCTCTCAATTCTTTTAAGCGAAGATCTCGAATAGCGCCCGACGATTTCGCAAATTCAAAAACAATTGTCCATTGTATACAATTATTGAATCCTTGACTCGGTATGGCGTGTCAAAAGATTGATGAATGAAGAAAAGGAATATAATATGGATCGATTCTACAAGGTGATGGGGTTCGTTATTCCGGTTGGCGCCATTGGCATAGCGTATCTGCTGATTACGAGTTTTGATCTTCGCAGCGTGACAACTGAAAACGACTTCATTACCGCGATGCTGCATTCAGAGTCGGTCTATCAGTTGTCGGAGAAGGGGAAATTGGTAATCGGCACTGCAATCTCCGTGTTGGGATTCTGCTTTGGCTTGCTTTCATACGGAATCGGTGCGATACTTGCGCGGCTGAAGAACATGGGCTTGAGATGAGCCTCCTGCGAAGAATTCCGGTATCGTTCTTCAAGGTACTCTGCCTTGTTCTGGCAGTTGGCCTGGGATTCTGGCAATACGATCTGATTGCCAATCGAATCAAGCCAACGACAAAGACCTTGACGCCAGTGGAACTTCAGTTTCGCATGAATGACGGCCGTACAGTTGTTATTCCGGAAGACACTAGTAAATTCAGTGTCGTTGTGTTCTGGAGTACGTCGTCGGAACGCAGTATTACCATGATTAAGGAAGTTGTGGAGGCAAGTCAGTCTCAAGAGTTTGATTCTGTATTCAATTTCTACGTCGTCAACGCTGAAGACTCTCCAGAAGAAATGCGACAGATGATCGACTTTGACAATCGCCAGCTGCCATTTGGCTTTGAGCCTTCCGGACAGTTTCTTGCCGAATCACCGGTACGCACGTTACCTTTAACCGTAGTGTTCTCCTCCACCGGCTCGGTGTTTGCGGGATACGAGGGCTATTCTCCCGGCGAGTTAACTTCAAGACTGCAAATGGTTGCAAGCGCAAGGAGATTGCTCGGATCATCAGGCGAATTCAAGTTTAGGATCGAATAAGAGAAGTGATGACAGCAGCGATCAGATTCGACAATGTTCGCAAAACGTATCGCGAACGAGGCAATCGCAAGGAAGCGCTCAAAGGCATGTCATTTGAGGTGCCGGCCGGTGAGATCGTTGGATTTCTCGGTCCTAACGGCGCCGGCAAGACCACCGCAATGCACATTCTACTGGACTTCATCCAGGCTAACGAAGGTCGAGCAGAGATATTGGGTATCGACTCTCGTGATCCGCGTTCTCGCGAGCAAGTTGGCTTTCTGCCTGAGATATTTAGTTTTGACGGGTTCCTGAAAGGTGAGGAGTTCCTTCGTCTCTTTGCGCGCTTGGGCGGAGCCGATCAGGCGCAGGTAACGACTCGGATTGCCGAGCTGTTGGAGACCCTTGACATGCCGACAGCGGGCGGCATCAAGATTCGGAATTACTCTAAGGGAATGACGCAGAAGATCGGTTTGGCACAGGCCCTGATCGCAGATCCGCAAGTACTGATTCTTGATGAGCCGACTTCCGGAATGGATCCGGTTGCCAAGGCAAGAGTCAAGCAACTTCTACAGAAGCTGCGCTCGCAAGGAAAGACTGTATTCCTGTCAACCCATATTCTCTCGGATATTGAGGACATCGCTGACCGAGTTGCCATTATCAACAATGGCGAGTTGCTGGCCGTCGAGAAACTCGGCGTCTTGTTAAACTCGGAGCATTCGACTTACCGGATCGCTTTTCAATCGCATGGTGCCGAAATGATCGCTCGGCTGCAGGAGCGTTTTGCAGTCTCCGTCGATGGCGACACCGCCGGCGTTACGACCCACAACCGAACAGACAAGGACTTCGCGCTGGAGACGATACTCCGTCACGGCGGCGATATCATTGGTGTCAAGCAGACCGGTGCAAGTTTATTGAACAAGTTCTTGAAATTGGTGGAGCACGAGGAGTTAAGTGATGATCAATGATCTTGCTCTGCACCGACTAAGCAAACTTCGGTCCTCGAAGATAATATGGGTGTTCGTCGGCGCTTGTGTTTTCCTTGCGCTTCCGACCATATTGCCGATCATTTTTGTCGACAGCATGGCGCCCGGCAGTGTCGGCGCCGAAAGTGCAGCTGCACCCTTTTTCAAGCTGGTCAACTTCATGGGACATATGGCGGCTCTGATCTTGGGAATTACGACCTGGCGCATTGATTATCGCGACGGCACATTACTGACGTTCGCTGCGCGTCCAATTGCACGGATTGAGTTACTTATTGGAAAGATCATTGGCTCGCTTTACGGGCTTCTGATTTATCTCCTGATCGCCGTTGCCCTGTATGCGGTCATACATCTGATCTTCTTTCGATTTGCTATTCCGGGAGTGGCGCCCCTCTATTTGCTGCAATTGCTGACAGCGTGGCTCTCGACCTTCGGACTTGGGCTACTTTTTTCGAATTTCGGTAACCCGTTGTTGGCGACATTTCTGGCGGCGCTATACTGGTTTTTGAGTATTATGGGCGATATCTTCCAGAAATTGCCCTTCAAGACATTACAGGTAATTGGCGATACGCTGAAGTTCCTCTCGATTGACAACAATCGCACCTATTCCCTTGATGCAATTTTGAAGTCCGACATCTCGAGCATTTCGCCAATTCTTTCGGGAATCGGATATTATGCCGCTTGGAGTCTTCTGTTGTTCTCGCTTTCCATTCTGTTGTTCAATAAGCGAGAGTTTATTAACAAGAGATCGTGATGTTGACCAAACTAGTTTTGATCGCTGCGTCTGGAGCCGCTGGCGCGCTCGCTCGTTTTGGGTTGGGTGGTTTGGTTGCACGAATCTATGGTGGAACTTTTCCAGCAGGGACTTTTGCCGTAAATCTGGTTGGTTGTTTCCTGTTCGGGCTGATATGGCCTTTGGCGGAAGAGCGGCTATTGATCAGCAGTGAGACCCGCACAATTATCCTTGTGGGCTTCATCGGATCATTCACCACATTCTCAACCCTTGTTTTTGAAACGGGAGAACTGCTGCGCGACTCCGAATGGGCTTTGGCGCTGGTAAACATGGGTGGTCAGATATTGCTCGGATTAGTTGGATTAATCGCGGGGATGGCGATTGGCAAAACTATTTAGGAGAATCAAATGAGACTCTCGGGAGAAGCACAACTGTTGCGGATCTTTATCGGCGAGAGCGATCGCCATCAAGGTCGACCGCTTTACGAGGTCATTGTCGAGATGGCGCGGTCCGCGGGCCTGGCAGGAGCCACTGTCCTGCGCGGGACTCTAGGATTCGGCGCCAACAGTCGAATTCACACGGCGAAAGTACTGCGCTTGTCCGAAGACTTGCCAATGGTAGTCGAGATTGTCGACACGACCGAAAAGTTAGAGCTTTTCCTGCAAAAGCTCGACGCGGTTATCACAGAAGGATTGATTACGGTCGAAAACGTCCGCGTGCTGACATATCGGCAAAATCAAGTTGAGTAAGGATGTGGTAGCGTTGCCAGAGTCCCGCTCGTTGATTCAAAAACTATCTGCTGCCAAAACACCAGCCAAGTGTGAATTTAAAGTCAGTATAGTCGGCAAGGCCGACTTTAAACTCCAGAAACATGAATCCCGATTGTGAAGTCAGTCGTTTCTGAATTCCACCTTGCACCGTAAGCCCCAATTCGCTGTCGCTTCGGCCCCGATCGGACGAAACAAAAACCGGCCCAACGCCACCGCCGATATACGGATTCCAGCTTCCCCAATCTTCACGGAATCTATAAGCGATGTCAAACATCGGAGTTACTACAGTTAGGTCGTCACCGACGCCAATTTCAATTGAAGGAAATATCATAAGGCGCGTGGCGAAATCACCGAGATCGAGATGTCCACCAAAGTGGACCTGGTCAGGGTCGATCGAAACGCCCACGCGCGGTCCTGCCCCATGCAGACCAAATGTTCTTGGTGCGGCAACTAATGAACTTGTTGCCAAGGTCAAAGCGACCACAAGTATGACGATTTTCTTGCTCATTGCTCACTCCTTATGTCGAAGGTCCATCCATTGTGCTTG
>CAZQBX010000076.1:0-15173 GCA_964592145.1 uncultured Ignavibacteria bacterium | reverse complement strand
CCTTGCTGAATCTCCGCCTGAATCCGGTCGATCAACAATCCTAATTTACCGCCGCGCATCAAGAATTGGTCAAGCTGGTACAATTCCCACGGGCTGAAAGGCGTCTGCGGTCCGACGACATAGATCGTCTGAATATCCGCTGGAATCACTTTAGTTGACTTGAGATTGATCGTCTGAACTTCGAACTCCTCACCCAGCACCTTGTCGACGTAAGTGAGATTCGTTTTCAGGTCCAACTCGCCGTGCCCTTCAGTGAAAGCAACTTTCGGGGTAATCGGACTCGTCAGCTTGCGGATGGCGCGTGTGATCTCATATTCCAGCGTCGCGGTGTTCTGCACTACCGGAATTACTTCCTGCTTATCTTCATACAGAATTACCATCCCCATGAAGACCTGCTTGATCTCCATCTTGTCGCGCCTGAGCGTTTGCATCGGCACCGCCGGAATCCGGTATGACTGCGCCTCCTGCTCTTTCTTTTCCTTTATGGGATCGATAAACGAGAAACTCAAGTTCCCACCAGAATAGGAACGGAACTCATCGAGCTGATCCTTAACATACCGTGCGTTCGCATTATATGGCGGATCCAGATCTTCGGAAAAGTAGCATTTCACCGTAATGCGGTCATCAAGCCCCTTCACCAGTTCCTTCGAGGATTCACTCAAGGAATAGATGTCACCCTCGGTAAGATCGAGCCGTCCGAACACATTCACTGAAATCAAATTGATCACGACCAGTATCACCGCAACGATGACAATCGCCGAGACCCCTGTGGCTGCAAGTTTTGTTTTCATCGCTTACCTCCACTTCCTTGATTCGGTGACTCTGACTGCCAGATACAAGAACAAAAAGATCATCGACGCATAGTAGATGATGTCCCTGGTATCAATCACGCCGCGCGATATGTTCCGGAAGTGGTAATCCACCGAAAGGAACTCAAACGTCGAGGCCAACACCGTCGGCAAAAACGGCAGTATCTTGTCGAGCATGAACAAAGCAAACACGATCACGAACCCGACGATGAACGCCACAATCTGATTTAGCGACATCGACGAGGTGAACACTCCGATCGCGACATAAACTCCGCTCATTAATATTAATCCCAAATATCCGCCCAGTGACGCGCCGAAATCGGGATCGCCCAACATCGACACCGAAATATATGCCACAAAGGTCAGCAAGATCGACAGCGTCGTCAGTCCGAACGCCGCCAGGAACTTGCCTATCACGATCTCGCTATCCTTCACCGGCAGCGTCACCAATATTTCAATCGTGCCGGAGCGGCGTTCTTCCGCAAGTAGGCGCATCGTGATCGCCGGCGTGAAGAACATCAATATAAATGAAGAAATCCCGAACAACCCGCGCAGGTCCGCATTCCCCCTGACAAAGAAATCGCTCCAGAAGAACAGCCCATTCGCGATCAGCAGAAACAGCACGATGACGATATACGCCACCGGCGAATTGAAATACGACCGCATCTCCCGGCGGAAAATCGTTAGAACATTATTCACGCGCGCCTCCCTTCGTCATTTCGCGGAATACATCCTCAAGACTCGACACCTCTTGTGACATTTCCAGCAGTACCCAGTTCGCCCCGACCGCCTTGCGGAAAATCGCTTCGCGCGGGTCGCTTCCCTGACGGCAAACAACTTCGCACTTGGACGTTCCGTTCTGATGCGTCGCCTTGACGACTTCAATCCCTTCAATCTCCATCAGCACCGGGCGAATCGTCTCCGGTGATTGGTTGATCTCCAGTCGAATCACCGCTTTTCCCGCCAGCGAGCGCTGCAGTGAATCAGGCGTTCCATTCGCAACTATCTTGCCCTTGTTGATGATCATCACGTGATCGCAGGTCGCCTCAACCTCGGGCAGAATATGAGTGCACAACACGACAGTCTTCTCGCGGCCCAGCATCTTGATCAAGTTTCTGATTTCGACGATCTGGTTCGGATCAAGTCCGACCGTTGGTTCGTCGAGCACCAGAATCTCCGGATCGTGAATCATCGCCTGCGCCAGACCGACGCGCTGTTTGTACCCTTTCGACAACTCGCTGATGTTCTTAGCAATCACATCGCCGAGCCCGCACATCTCCACGACGTGGCGGATTCGCTTACTGCGGTCGCCGTTTCCGCCACCGCGCAGCGCCAATACAAACTCGAGATACTCGATGACATCCATCTCGGTGTATAGCGGTGCCGATTCCGGCAAGTAGCCGATCTTACGGCGGACTTCCATCGATTGCTCGACCACATCGTTGCCGTCGATAGTCACTGCGCCCGATGTTGGCGGCATGTAACATGTAAGAATGCGAACCGTCGTCGTTTTGCCGGCGCCGTTGGGTCCCAGAAAGCCCAGGACCTGACCGGTCGGCACGGAAAACGAAATGTCGTCGACCGCGACGAATTCGCCGTACTTCTTGGTGAGATTTCTGACTTCTATCACCGTTGTTGCTCTCCCTGTTTTGATCTATCTTGAGAATCGAGAATGTAACATCGCTTTATCACAAATCAAGCAATTTCCCAAATCTGCTCTTTCAATCGTAAATTTACAAAATTGGATGCCTCAGGTTCCCGTCGGATTTATCGTGACGAGGTGGCCCGTTTTGTTTCCGTCCTCCCCGCAAGTGCCGAACAATTCGAGACCACACATTCGCAGAAAAGTTCTCCACCCTCCCTCGGGGAGAGGGGTTGGGGGTGAGGGCACATTGCGCCCTGCAGGTCTTCGTCTGCCCTCTCCCTTCTGCTGTCATTCCGAGCATAGCGAGGAATCTCTTTCCCATCCGCCCAGTCTATACCCTCCGGTCATCCCCGCGAAGGCGGGGATCCAGCAATCTCCCGACTTCAGTGCGCGTCAGACGTCCTCGTATGTCCGCTCCCTACTCTTCTCCGAATTCAACTAAGCCATAAGGGCTAGAAGAACTCTCCCCTGCTCACCGTAAACGTCTCATCATAGACATCCTCAAACCCGACATCCCCGAGCGCCTTCCACATAAAGACGTCAAATCCACCTCGATCCGAGCGATAACCTGCCTTTTCCAGCGCGGTTGCTACCACCGGATCAAAAACGAAACGGCAGTACACACCGTTATCCACTTGATTCTCCACCCACTTGATCATCTCCGTCGCCTGCGTCTTATTGTCGGCGATCATCTCGTTCACCATTGCCGCACCCATCTGTGGCGAGGCAATAACGTGGCCGTGCTCGCTTACTTTGGAAAACGCCGGATGCAGATTCCCCACTGTCTCCATGTAGTCGAACCGGTGCGGCGCCCGGTAGACAAACCCGCAATGATCTTTCATGAACCGGGTGAAATTGGCGACACATTGCAGCCGGTCAAACTCTTCCGTCTTTGCCGCTCTCTTCTTTCGGCGCGCAGCCGATGGCTTCAAGACTTTATAATAATGAGGCAGCTGGTTCACTATCTCGATCTCGCGATATCCGACACTTGAGTACCACCGATAGGCTACAATCGCCCGGCTCGTTGTCAGCATCGCCAGACGAATCCCCCGGCTGCGGAAATGATTCTCTGCAGCCTCCAACAACTGCTTGCCGATTCCCTGTCGGGCCATTGATGGTCGCGTCGCGATCGCCCAGATGCCCCCCACCATTTCCACCTCGCCGTTCTTGTTGCGAGTCGGTAGTTCCAGTATTCCGACAAATCCCGCTAACTTGCCATCGACCAAACCGCAAGTGCCGATTGGCGTGTCCTTGAGCGAATGTCCATCCCTCGCCCAGTTGTCGATCACCGTCGGCGTTCCCAGCCACACAAATGACTGCGCCCACAAGTGCATCAGATCGTTCTTCTCTTTCAAGTCGGTGTAATAGACTATCTCAAGTTTGCTGGACATATAACCACCTCTGCCAAACATCAGTTGAAAAGTTACTGGTCCGAAAGTAAATATTCACGTTCTCGATTTGCCATCAAATTCTGCACCTGATCCAAACGAATGTGGCAATGCCATCAGTTCCGGTGTCATTACGAATTCTGACGCAGTCTACCTGATCAATTACATCTTCTCTTGACGACAAGCCGGAGTGCAACTGGAAGGCAAGATGAACGAGCCATCGGCACAACATGATGTAGACGAGGGGTAGGTACTCGATCCCAAGCAGTCCACCCCTGTGACAGGAGGTTAAACTGGAACAAATCCACAATTGACAAGATCGTCAGCGATGATTATTATCATAGAGTTAATCATCCTACTTTACCACGAGGCAATATGAGAATCAATCCTCTAACAGCCCTGTTACTGCTCGTAACGATCAGTTTGGCGAGTGCACCCAGTCTATTCGCATCCAACGTTATCAGTGACACTCACTTTGTCGCTATCGATCTCGCCTACGTGCAAACCAGTGTTTTGAGCGAAAATAATCCGGCCAAGGCATCGCTCCGTCAGCCCGGCGGCGTCGAACCTAGTCCGTTCATTTTGTGGCGCAACGACGTGACTTCCCAAAGCGGTGTCTGGCTCATGACTCTTGATCCGCAAACTGGCGCTCAGCGCGGGAATCGTCTCAATGTAAGTTTTCCAGACACTTGGCATCCGGTTGACGTTCTCTGGGCTGACCACTTCGCAACTTCGCCAGAACGTGGAATCGAACCGAGTCCGTTCATAGTCTTTCGTGACTTTCGGCTTCAAACATTCCTGGTAACGTATGGCCTTGACGGAACGCCGGTCGCAGGGACGCGAGTAACATTCCAACCGATCGTCGACTCAGTAACCTATGGTCATGCTACTTGCGCTGCAGAACTTCCGGGCTCGGAGTTTGCCGACGCCGCACCCCGATTGTTCATAGGTACTGACAATGGATACTTGGTGGTGCTGCGTTTTACAGAAATTGGCGGAGACCCCGTTGCAGATTTCTTGCCCATATCAGCACTTCCAATTGTCAATCTCCAACCTCTGCCGCAACACGGCTACATCGCTCTGGGTACTCTGACCGAAGACCTTGTCAGAGGGATTCGATTTCGACCGCCGCTGCCGGGTCCGTATGCAACGGTTTTTACGCTCATGCCACCCCGTGGAAGGCTCGCACTTCTGGACTTAGACTCATTCGGTCCGGATGATGTGGTGTTGCCCGAGCTCCAGAACTCGCTTCGGCTAGTACTTCCCGATGGTACGGCAGATTTGTCCTTAGTCAACATCTCCGCCAATCAGACCGGAGTTATGGCTATGGCTCCAACACTGGAGCGTCACGATTTTGAGATTAGGTCGGCAGTAACCGGCTCGCTGTTGATGCTTGCCGCTGATGGATCGGCGGTCACGTTTGATCCCAACTATTCGCAACAAAATGGCTCCGGCGGTTGTGACCTGAATATCACCGATGGCATCGTCAACCAGTGCTATCTCTGCGGCGACGCCGACGGCTCTGGGAGCGTCACCATCTCCGATGCAGTCTACCTGATCAATTACATCTTCTCCGGCGGACCTGCGCCAAGTCCCCTGCTTTCCGGCGATGCCGACTGCAGCGGCGCTGTCAACATTTCCGACGCGGTCTACCTGATCAACTACATCTTCTCGGGCGGCACCGCACCATGCGCAGCGTGTCCTTAAGTGCCCCCTATCTCTCCCGCAGCGGCAAGTCTCATCAATCACCGATTGAATACAGAATTGCCGCCTTGCAGGAAATCAACTGGAACCCTTCCCTTTGGCGGGCAAGCTGCACCTGTTCAAGGCAGACTCTCATTCTCAATCCCGGCTTGTCCGCACTGACAGTCAATGTACGGCGCGGCAGCTTGTTCAAATCCGCGTTGCTGCCCTCTGCCAGGACACTATCGACCAGCGCACGCAACGTCACTTGAAGCGAATCTCTGACGAGTTCTCCTTCAACAACCTGAAACGTAAGCGTATCGAGATTCGCATCGACATGGTACGCCACTCCTGATTCGCCGTAAGTCCTCTTACCTGAACTTGTCGAAATGAAGTTCGGGCTTAGCAAGTTACGGTAGCCCGCAACATCCATTGCCTCTTCCGGATCGACGGCAAGTGCAATGCGATCATCCCATGACGATTTCGCCATTGGATCATAGACAATTCCCAGCATGGGAGTCACCAGGACAGGATCCTTGTAGCGCAATGTTCCACTGGAATCGCTGGTGAGGCTCTCCTGAAACCACGGCTGAATTCCGTCGTAGCCATGCACATTATGCAGGTAGCCGATAATGGCGCTGATTTCCCGGCGGTCATTACTTGGTACCACTCCCGGAGCTTTCTGCACTCTGCCGTTGACAAGCATAGAATTGTGCTCAAGCAAACCTCTTAGCCTACCGATCTGACTTGCTTCGGAGACTCTAAATGCGCCCCAGGGGCCAAAGGAAATGGCAATGGCAAAAATACACAACGACCAGGGGACCAGCTTGATGTTCTTGACATTACTGATCAGAAAATAAACTAGTATGACGGCCAGCCAGACGGCGAAAGCCAGCGCTGTGTATCTTGATTCGGTGATTCCATACTCGGAAATTCTCCTCCAGACGGCCAACCATAACACCACGGTGAGCGGAGCCAAAACCACAAAGAACCACCGCCACGCTGTCTTCATCCAAGTGTTTTCCAGCCGGTCGCGAATCGGGTGAAGTAACAACAGCGAAATGAGACCGGTAACAGAGAACCCCAGGATCATTCGACTGACCCATCCTTGCGGCCAACTCCAGGCAATGACAATCTTGCCAACATAGGCGTAAAGAATCACGAAGTAGACCACTACCACAGGAAAAAGGATATACTGAGCAAATGCCTTGAGAATTTTCGGATAATCCATCTCGCTATTCAGGCCTTCAAAGTCTCGCGGTATTCCCGCGAGGAAGAAGCAGACTGCAAATAACCCATTGATGAGGATCCAAAGCTGAAGATAGCTTCGTTCCGGAACGTCAACTCCAAACAGATTGTCAAGCGCCGCCAAGGCCAATGTCAAACCGAGAAAGAGGACATGTGAAAACACCATCGCCGTTACAAACCGAAAGACGAGCGTCTTGTTGAAGTGCCAGAATCCCGTCAATTTGAGGCTGCCGACATAGGGCGATACAGTCAGCAGGAATGCTGTGGCGATCAGATACATCTGGAACCGGAAAATGTGAAAAAGCGGTGCTCCTGCAAAGGTAGTCGGCAAGACCAAACCATAGACCGCCAAAAGCACAGCGCCGGCAAATTGCATTCCCAAACCAACTACCCTGCTCTGACGGCGTTCTTCGCTGAAAATCGCAAACGCGGTCAGCAGCGGAATACCAAGCACAGCGGGCAGAATGATCCTCACAAGCGAACTGCTCTCTGGTTCCAACTCACTTCCGGCGAGTGCAACCGCGGCAATCGTACCCACTACAGCGCACGCAATGACCACCGGAAACCGTGACAGCGTGCGAACAAGATCTTGCCAAACTTGTTCGAGCGATGGTAGTTTCATATTTTGCTTCCAATAATGGTATGATTTTTAAAGCAACGAGAGTTACCCCGCATACTACAGGGCAACAGTGACAATGGCCAACAACAATTTGCCGTCATCTCCAACCGAATCGGGCAAATCTCGTCAGGTTTTTCTTTCGGCTACACGCCGATTTTCCCCGTACAACTGCAAATCTTGATCTGACGAAACAAGTAGGTGGAAACCGCAGAATTAAAATGGAGAGGGGAGGATTCGAACCTCCGAAGGCATCGCCGACAGATTTACAGTCTGTTCCATTTGACCGCTCTGGAACCTCTCCAAAAAGCAGGCGGAGAATATATTCATAATTTCCGGGGAAGCAAGATTTTTTTGACGCTGTTATCGGGCCGATATAGGCGAGATTTCCAGCTTCACACGCGAAGTCGCCGGTACCGCAATCTCGACATGCACCGTATCCCCCGACGCATAGGCATTCGTATCGATATCCGCCCCGAAAAATTCCGGCGGGTCCTTGGCAATCTTATCAAGCGGATAAATCGTCTTTGTCGCCGTGTCACAACACTGCGGTGGCTGCCGCCGCGCAGCTGACGAAATGATCTCGAAAATATACTCGTTGTCAAACTCGCCGGCTACCATTCGCAGCTTGTAACTTCCCGTCGCCGCCTTCGTTTCCCCGTAATACTGATCCCAACAGATGCAGTAATAACCCGGCTCGAGATCACCATCGAAGAAGTTTGCATTAATCGGCTCGACGCCTTCCGACGGCTTATCCGAGTCCGAACAGGAGAGCATACTGATGACTGCCAAAATCATCAGACAAGAGACCAGCATGGGAATTTGATACGGCTTCATGGTTTTACCTCTGAACTTCTTGCCGTAAAGATAACTTTCTCTCCGCCAGAATCAATGCAAAGATTCATTTCCTTGTGGAGAGAATACACAACTTTGTGCTTCTCCTCTGACAGGTACAAAAGAGAGAAGCTGCCCGTCAGAGCAGCTTTCCTTCTTCGACCAGATTAGAGTTCGATCATTCGCTCAAATTGGCTTCTACAGTTCGTAGTTCCTTACCATTACCGAGGTCGTCAGTGAGTCATAGCGGAAATCATTCAAGAATAAGTCGCTTTTCGGAGTACGCGCCACCACCGTCATCTGCACTTCACGCACAAATCGGTCCAGACCGATTGTATCCGAAATCGAACCGTTGGCCATTCGATAGCTAAGTTGCATATCTACTATGTCATCTGCATATACGACTGCCGGCTCGCCGTTTGCCTCTTTCATGAACATCGGATGCAACGGATCGGTCGTATTGTCCACATAGTACTTAAAGAAATCCAGCACGTAGATCTGCGAACCCGCCGGATATGACTTGGAGAGGCTAGCGTTGTTATGCTGAAGATGTCCTGCCTGATCCTGAACATGGGTGATGAAGAAGTACTCTCCCTCTTGGGCGAACGGATCCCAGATGTAAGCCCAGGAATCGGCTTCAAAACATGCCAGCTCCGAGCCGACGCATTTTAGCTCAGCTGACGGTTGCGGCATATCGGCTGAAACCGTCGCCGTGCAGGCCGGCTCGCGCAGATATACTATCGCGATCGTGTCCGGATCCGCGTTCCAGCTAAACAAGCTCTTCACTCCCAGCGGAACCTTGTATCCGGCGCTGCGAACCTTGTCGACCAATTCATCGACTGTCGCGCGGCCGTTTTGCTGCATGTGCACTACACCGTCTTGGATGATGTGATTCTTGTTGGTGTTGACGAACGTGTTCAAACCTGCTGTAATCGCAAACGAAGCGATCAGCGCAGCAATCAAAACCTCGATGATCGAAATACCTGCTTGACTGTTGATCTTGTTGCCGAAGCGCGACCCTGACTCCGTGTACTGCTGATGCATGCGTGTAATCTTCATTGACCGTACTCCTCTCTAATCGTGAAAGGGGTAACCGCAATAACTGGGCAAAGAAGGTGTGCAATTTTTGAGATTCTAAGTCACCATCAGGAAACAGGTTGCGACGTGTTCAGGTATTGCACAACCAAAACCCAAGAAACCCCTTGCACCCGTATGCACTGATTTGAGCGAGTCTTTGTCGCCTCCTTCCGCTCCCACAACAGCATCGACTTAATTGTTCAGCAAAAATCCGCAGGGCAGGCTTCCCTGTTGTAATATTATTGGACTATGTGCATCCTTATTGTTTACATTAGTTGATATCCAAGACAAGTAGGTAGGTGCCGCGACCCAGCTGTTGATTGCTTGCGGCTTGCCTCAATCGTGCTTCCACCGCCAAGATACACTTCAGCGAGGAGGAAATCGCATGTATCGTTTCAAAGACCCACTGCTGATCTCCCTACTGACCCTCCACTTCCTGTGTCTCGCCAGTCCCATCGCTAATGCCGATGTCGTTACCGACTGCAATGTCCAGGCTTGCGAAGTCATTGCCGGAGCCAAAATCGGAACTCCGGCCGCTAACCGCGCAATGGCGCTCGTTCACACCGCAATTTACGAAGGCGTCAATGCGATCACGAAGAAGTATCCTGACGGCGAATTACATCTGGAAACGGCGCCCGGAGCCTCTGTCGAAGCTGCTGCCGTTGCCGCCAGCCACGACGTGTTGGCGAAGCTGCTGCCGTCGCAACAATCAGTTATTGACGAGGACTACAAATCGGCACTTGCGGCGATTCCTGACGGCGCGGCTAAAACCGCAGGCATTGCAGCCGGTGAAAGTGCCGCCGCCGCGGTCCTCAATCTGCGTTCCAACGATGGCGCTGCCACCCCCGAATCGTACCGACCAAGCACGACACCGGGCGTTTACGTGCCGACTGTCATACCAGCCTTCCCGCAGTGGCCGCACCGCAAACCCTGGCTGATGTCAGATGCGGCGCAGTTTCGACCCGGTCCCCCGCCACCGCTTGATAGCCCGCTTTGGGCACGCGATTATCGCGAAATCAAGGCAATTGGCGCCAAGAACAGCTCAACTCGCACCGCTGAGCAAACTGACATCGCCCGTTTTTGGGAAGCCACCTTGCCGGAGATTTACTACGGTGTAGTTCGTTCAGTCGCAAACCAGCCTGGGCGGGATATCACGCAAAACGCGCGCCTGTTCGCCGCGGTTGGGGAGGCTATGGATGACGCCATCATCGCGGTCTTTGACGCCAAGTATTTCTACCATTTCTGGCGGCCGATCACCGCTATTCGAAATGGCGATGTTGATGGCAATGACGCCACCGATCGCGACTCATCATGGACACCGTTTATCGAAACGCCGATGCATCCCGAGTATCCCTGCGCTCACTGTATCGTCGCTGGAGCTGTCGGCGCGGTATTGGACGCAGAAGTCGGCAACAACCCTGTGCCGAAATTGACAACGACCAGTTCCACTGCCAATGGATCAAGCCGGAACTGGACAAAGATCGACGATTTCGTGCAAGAGGTCGCGAATGCGCGCATTTACGACGGCGTGCATTACCGCAACTCGACGGAAGTCGGTACATCGATGGGAATCGAAATCGGCAAGCTGGCAGCAGCAAAGTTTCTGTCAAAAGCGAAGTAAGCCGCCCGTAGTTGCGTCAGGTCTTGTCTCGGACGCCGAAATGTCTCACATTAGGTAGAGCCGGAGCTTTGTGCTCCGGACATTTTCTATCAACGGTCTTTCCCGCGCGAGACACTGTTGAAAAACCGTCCGTTACTGTCATCCTGAGCGCAGCGAAGGATCTGTTCGTGTTGATTAACAAAGACTAACAGATTCTTCACTTCGTTCAGAATGACACGGGAAAAGTTTTTCAACAGTCCCGAATGCGGGGATCCAGGTCGAAACCCCGTGATTTCGACATTTCGTGCGCGGCAGTCGTCCACGCCTGCCGCGCCAAAAGCCACCACTGTCGCCCCATTACTCGTCATTCACTCGAAGGTTGAGCGAAGCGAAATCCCGCCCCTTGCTGGATGGGAATCCAGCTTGGCTGTCTTGTAGGTCGGCGTTCCCAGCAACGGGCGGAACCCGACACTACTGCTACTCCCTTTACGCAATCATCTTCTTCACCACCACCACTTGCCCTAAATGGTAATGGCAGTGTTCAATGATCCCCTGCAGATTCCTGTAGTAGTTTCCATACTTCGTATCGGCAAAGTCTTCCCACAGTCTGCTTTCCGGCATCTGCTCAATTAACATCGCTAAGTTCTCGGCATCCCCCCAGGTCTTCGCCAACAATTTGTCCCAGTCCTCCTGCGACTGAATCGGCGGATGATCGAAGCTGTACTTGTCGTGGGCATCAAGCGGCTTCCCCTGCATGACCTTCAGAACCGCATCGACAAAGTAATTCATGTGATAAACCAAAGCCGCAATCGTATTGAGAGAACCAACTCGCGTCGTCGCTTGCTGCCAACTTACGTCTGCCAAATTGTCTCTAAGGTTTGATGAAGTCCAGTTTCCACCAAAATGAACCTCTCTCAAGTGCTGCGCAATCTGTGCATTTAGACTCATACCATTATTACCTTTTCCAGTCGTCGCAATTCAACGTAGGCGTCATTTACGCTCGTCATCTGCACACTATATTCCCCTCCGACGGAGGGGTGGCTCGAAACCGCACATCGAGTCACTCACCTATTCCAATCACCGACCTGCGGTTTCGAGACGGGGTGGGTCACTTATTTTTGTTCGCGCCGTGCTACCTCGTCTGCTTTCTGCTCGACACAACAGTTAGGCTAACGTCCCAAAAATGTCAAACCAGAAAATAATTGTCATCGAACGAATTGGGGAGCACTCTCCAAGAGACGCTACGCCTTGATTCAGATTTGCCGATTCGCACGACAGGAGGCGCGTGCACGGCAGATTATGCAGTCGCCATCTCGGCGTTCATTTGTGCGCTAGAGACGTCATCGCCATACCTGCCCCCACTCATTTGAGATTAGATAGCGGTGCCATTGAATAACCCAGATACTTCTTTGGTTGCTTTAATGGAAGTCTGAACTTCCATGTTTTCGATTGACATATTTAGTCTTTGTGGTATAGTTTAACCAGTTTCCTTTATGCTGAGAAAATTAGGGAGGCAGATGAGACTTCTTCTGATTCTATTGATCGCTGTTCAGATATGCTGTTCAGTAGTTCTAGCAACTTCGCCGTTTGGTGGGTTGAGCGTTGCCGATTCTACTCAGGAATCTGAAAATGCAAATTGTTCTACTAATTATCAGTACTGTAACATAAATGCTCTCTACAACTCCACATCATTTGGACAGTCGGTGAGGTGGTTCAATGATGTTTCATGTACACTTATAACAATAAGTCTGGTGATGTATGAACCAGCCAGTTTGACACCAAACCAAGGTGGGGTATACGGCTACGTGTGGTCAGATGACGGTTTTGGACGTCCCGGAGATGTGATATTCTCAAGGTTTGTTCCTCATGACGCAATCGTGTACTATCCGTACACAACGGATATTACTTTTTACCAGTGTGGTCAGTCCCTCTTACTGTACGGAAACTACCACACTGGTTTCATTCCGGCCCATTCAGGTGATATATATGCGGGGCTTGTCGATTCGGCATCCTGCGGATATGGATTGTCATCGAACATATTCATTGACGGAACTTGGCGCGACATAGCGTCAGTCTTTGGCGGTAATGACCGAAATTGGGTGCAAGAGGTAACGATATGTCATCGAAACGACGGTTGTGGTTATCTAATGACGACATGGGATGACTGCAAGCAATGCTATCATCAGGCCACAACAGCTAACGCGAAAGCTATGAGGGTAACAATTCCGGAGACTGGTCCATGCAACGCCTGGGGACCGGTGTCGGGTTTCTGGCTCGAAAGTGTTCAACTAATGTTGGACAGCAGTCAGTCGGGGAGCCAGATCGGTACAGGTGGGATTGACGTCAAAGTGTGGGCAGATAGTCTTGGATTGCCCGGTGCTGAGCTTGCGTCCGTTCATGTTCCTCACGAGCAATGTAGATTCGACCCCCAGATAACAACAGTGAGCTTTACTGGAATGTGTCATCTCAATTTTAGAAGATCGACTGACATTCATATTGGCTTCGAGGTATCCGCCCCGGAAAGTGACCTGTATCCGATTTGTTCGGATGACGGCACACATGGAGACTTTCGCGCATCCGAACGGATCGCAGGTACTTGGGTCAGTAGCAAGGATCTGTACAGTCCTCTTGAGCCTAACTGGATGATAATGGCTGACATTGGCGCAATGAAATGCGGCAATGCGAATCAGGAGTATGCAGGTGTGATCAATGTTTCGGATGTAGTATCCCTGGTTGGATACATTTTCAACAGTTCAAGCACGATGTGCCACTGGTACTATCTTGATGCCGATTGTAACGGGTTTGTTTCGATCTCCGATGTTGTATACCTCATCAATTATATTTTCGGAGGCGGACTGGCACCCTGCGAGGCGTGTCAGTAGAATCGCCTGCGAGACATTCGGCGCTCGTGCCGCCCCCCTACCTCCTATGATTATGTATCTTGTGCCCCAGCCCGCTATACACCAAATCACTGATCGGCTTGTTCATCAGGAAATCATGCGGGAATCCCAACTCGATCTCGCTCACTTGATCAAGTCGCTCCATCTGCTCCGGCGTTAACTCAAATCCCACGCAATCCAGCGACTCACCCAACTGCTCCGCCGTCCGCGCACCAATGATCGGCACCATCACCTGATTGCGCTGCCGCACCCAGTTCAACGCAACTTGCGAAGACTTCTTGCCGATTTCATCCGCAATCTGATCGACCACTGCAGCAATCTTCATCGCCCGCTCCGACCGTCGCGCACTCTCCGGCGCAACCCGCCCCTTGACATCAGTCGAATTGTTGGCACGGCTGTACTTGCCCGTCAACGCCCCGCCACCCAGTGCACCCCACGGTGTCACCGCCAAATCAAGCGCCTTCGCCATTGGCAACAGGTCGCGCTCCGGCGTCCGCTGAAGCAGACTATATTCAATCTGCAGTGCCGCAAACGCCGTCCACCCGCGAAAATCTGCCAATGTATTCGCCATCGACACAATCCACGCCGGCGTGTCCGAGATGCCGATATACAACACCTTTCCTGCGCTCACCATATCATCCAGCGACCGCATTACCTCATCGACCTGCGTGGTAAAATCCCACGCATGCAGCCAGTACAAATCCAGGTAATCAGTATCCAGCCGCTTGAGGCTCGCTTCCAGCGATTGCACCATGTTCTTGCGGCTGTTCCCGGAAAACGACACATCTCCCTTGCGCATGCTTAGCGTATACTTCGTCGCCAGCACGAACTTCTCGCGATCCGACTTGATGAATTCCCCCACCAGCTTCTCGCTCGTGCCTTCGGTGTAGCGGTTAGCAGTGTCGATGAAGTTGCCGCCCCGCTCGACAAACACGTCAAACTGCTGTTTGCTTTCTTCCTTGGAAGCTCCCCAGCCCCACTCTTCGCCAAAAGTCATCGTCCCAAGCGAAATCTCGGAAACGCGCAACCCGCTTCGTCCCAACAAATGGTATTTCATTTTCAATGTCCTCTATTCCTTGCTTCAATTCATTTCTACTTCAGCTGTCCAAGTGACCTTTTCGTTCTTCTCCGTCGCGATTTTGAAACAGCAATCCGAATTACGTTGTCTAATTGAAAACAACATCGTCAATTGGGTCGTAATATATGAATCTCGATATCAAAAGTCTTAGCAAACAATATACAGGTTCGGTTTGGGGTCTGCGCGAGTTCTCCCTTCAGGCGCAAAGCGGCATCATCGGCCTCCTCGGCCCCAACGGTGCCGGCAAATCTACCCTGATGCGTATCCTCGCCACCATCACGCGTCCGACATCCGG
>CAZQBX010000075.1:0-15248 GCA_964592145.1 uncultured Ignavibacteria bacterium | reverse complement strand
AGAGCAGCGGAATCATAATCCGCGTGTCCGGGGTTCAAGTCCCTGCACCGCTATTAAACTTGTTACTAAACTGAAGGTTAAAGATCGCAAGGGGTGCGGCGTGGCCAGTTATCGTGAAGCGCTTGCCTTTGGCGGTCGATGTGCAGGTCGCAATCATCGGCGCAGTGAAGAGTCTGCGCAAGATTCCATTGCCTTTTTCAACCTGTTCACCTGTCGTAGCTCTGCCTGATTCAAGTATCTCCTCGAAAACACTCAACTGCTGAAGTACCTCGCTCGGTGCAATTTTGATCGGCGGCGGCGTGGCGGTCTGTGAAAGGTGACTGATCCTCTCGCGGATTTCGTAGAGCTGGGCCTCCCTCTCCCTGATCTGGCTGGCGATTGCTTCACTCCCTGTGCCGTCCTCAATGCAACCGACCAGGCGACCGATGATCTGCTGGATTTGCGTTTGTTGTTTCTTCAGGGCTGTTACAGATTCACGCGACGGTGCCTGTTGTTCGTTCATCAGTTGGGCGACGCGTGCGGTAATTCGGCGAACTGCAACTGGATTCAAGATTGTATCGCGGAGTTTGTCGAGGATGTAGCTTTCAGCGATTACCCGGGGAAGTCGCAAGGTCGATGGGCAAGCTGTGAGGCCGGAACTTCGACGGCGGCAACAAACGTATTCGGAGTGATTCTTATAGTTCACAACGACAAGTGAGGATCCGCAATCGGGGCATTTGAGAACTCCGGAAAGGAGGTATTTGAATCGCTTCGGTGATCCCATGGATTTGCGATTGGCTGTTTCGCTGATGCGATTTTGGACCTGACGCCAAAGGCTGGGCGGGATGATGCGCAGCTCCTCGCAGTGCCGATGAACCCACGAGGTTGACGGATTAAGACGGGAAAGCCTCTTTCCTGTCGATGCTTTCTTGTTCCACTTGCATCGGTTCCAAGTCCAGTCACCGGAGTATTTAACTTGGCGGAGTAGTGACCGCACTGTAGTTGCCTGCCAAAAGCCGGAGCGATGGCCACAGGTCGCGTGCGGCGACGGGACATGTTCGGAGTTGAGTTCGGCGGCAATCGCTTTGTAGCCCGTTCCTGAAGCGTAGAGCGTGAAGATTCTCCGGACCACTGCGGCCTCGGTGTCATTGATTGTGATATGCACACCGTGGCGACGGCGGCGACCGAACTTGTCATATTGCTCCGGTTCGAGCCAATGAGGTACAGCGTTATAGCCATAGACGCGCCCACCTGCAGAGTAACCTCGGAGAATCTGACCGCGGAGACCTCGAATGATCTTGGCTTTCAGGTCGTCCAAAAAGAGTTCGTTGGAGATGCTCTTGAAATAGTAAGGCAGTTTCGATGAGGCAACGGCGGAGTCGATCCCGTCTGCAATCGCAATGATACTGACTCCCACTGCGGTGAATTCCTGATAGACGTTGAGGGATTCGGCGGCGTTGCGCCCAAGCCGTGAGAGATCATCGACGATGATACAGGCGAAAGCGCCGGCAAATGCTGCGGATTTCATGGCGGTGTAAGCGCTGCGGTGGAGGACTACCCCACTGACTGCATCGTCTGAATAGACGTGCCGTTCATCAAGCTGCCAGCCTCGCTGGGCGACCAATTGACGGCATTGGGAGATTTGGTCGTCGGTCGATCTGGGATTCTGACTCTCGTCAGAGTATCGAGCATAGATAGCGCAGTGCATTAGAATCCTTTGTATTTGCGCAAATGTAGTCCCTTATTCCTTTGCTGTCAAGACGATATCAAGGGGGTGCTGCGCCTTGGTGGTTTCAAGTGATGATTGTTTTAGCCGCTTGGCTTCATGCGATGCAGAAACAGAAAGACTGGCGGCTAATGAGTCGCTGTTGGACTTTGCCGTAGCAGCGTATGGCGCAACGGATGTGGGGTACTTACTGTAGCGAGCCTTCCGATATTCGGTGTAGGCATTCTTGTACCCGCAGTCGAGACAGATGGCCATTGTAATATCCGGCATAGGTTCGAATCCTTTTGCGCGGAAGTCCATTTCGGGACTGGAACAGGCTGGGCAACGGTGATCCCAAGCGGTGGGTGATGATCCCTGACGGTATGGCTGATTAGCGAGGGTATGGGCCTGTGAGAGCCTCGCTTGTTCGACGAACTCAGCAATCGATGGGAATCGCTTATTGGTTTCCTTAAGGACTTGGAAAGTGGATTGAATAGCCTCCAGACTGTACCGACGTAGGCTGAGCCAATATTCATCAAGCACGTCATCAATGTTCTTGGGAGGCTGTCGGTCGTAAGCCGTGTAGAGCCGCATAATGATTGTACGAAACGCACTTCTGTCAACGTCTTGCATCTGATACTCCTTGCATGACCCACTGGTCAGCTAGTTCTTTGGTTCTGTCTGTAATGGGATCGTACTTGCCTTCGAGGATTTTCAAGAAATTGTGGGCACTGCACCAAACGAAGTCAAAGTCAACCCGCCATCCTCGGTTGTTATCCCCGTGGAAGAAAGGGTTGGAGCGGATTCGTCGGTAAATTTCACTGGCGTCAAACTCGATCTGTTTGAGGCGGTGACGAACGGCGGTTTTGCGCTTGTCGGAAAGTTGGATTATTGGTGGTAGTCCGCAATCATGGGCTAGCGCATTCCATGACTCCGCGATAGCATCAAAATCGAGTGAGGGCGCGGCGCGTTCTGTCTTTCTGTTCTGTTTTTGAAGGTTGTCTTTCTGTATTTGTAGGACTCCAGTATTGGAGTCGGATGCGACGCCGTTATTGGCGGCGGTGGTGCTAATTTGGGAGTCGGTCTGTGACTCCATTATTAGACTAATTCTAACCGGAATAGAGGCGGATTTCGGCGGCTCCCGTTTGGGAGTCGGTTCAAGCCACTGGTCATAGTTCTTGTTAAAACGGAATTTGCCCGGACTGACGGCGACGATGATGTTTGACTGCAGTAGATGTTGAAGCTCGCGTTCAACGTGCCGTGGCGATAGCCCTGTGCGAGTCGCGAGGTGACGTCGGGAGATATCCGCTTCGGCTTTATTGTAGCCATACGAGTAACGGAGGATCTGCCAAAGAATCAGCCAGGCGTTACCCCTGAGTCGGTAGCGGCCGAATGCATCGGCTAGTTCGTTGGCGATGCGCAGAAATCCATTGTCGGTTTGCGGACTAGCCATTAATGCCTTCCTCAGGCGGTGGGGACTCTACTGGGGCATCTTCCCAGATTGTCCAGACATTGGGGTCGGGATTAATCGCATAGAACGGCAGACCGCTTTTGTCGGGGTAGGTGCGTTCGACAATGCGATTGTCGATAAGGAAAGCCAAGGCGTCCTGGATTACCTCTGCGTTGTAGCGGGTATGGTTTTCAAAGGCCTTTTGCGAAATGAATGTCGGAGTAATCACATCGTGGCTGAAGGAATTGGCGATGATGAGGGATAGGACATTGAACTGACGGTGCGATAACTCGGCTGCACCGACCGACATCATCAGCGCGATTAAGGGTAGTTTGAAAACGGGATCATCAAGGATTGTGTTCTGCATTTGAGCCTCCGTGCTCACTTTGTTTTGCTAGAAGGTTGGAGGCTATCAGCTGCGCCAGAAACTCTTCGAACTCACCGATGACTGCCATGTCAAGCGGCGGAAGAGTGACCTCGATCTCGGGGAGACCGACATCGAGGGGATTGTTCGGATCTGAATCTATCCGAACGGGCGGAGCTGACAGCAAGCGAGTAACCACAATTGAGATTGCCTACGGATGCTGCTCCGGGCTCAAAGGTTCACCTGCGGGAATCCGCACAGGGCGAGGAATAGCCAGCATCTGGCGATATTCAAGAGCTGCCGCGAGTCGCTCGATCTCGGAATCATCGAGAGTTGCTGTGCCAACTTCAAATCGTGATATTTTAGTTTGAGCAATCCCCGTGATGGCTTCAATATCCTCCTGTTTTAGACCTGCGGTTCTTCTCTTCGCTGCGAATTCGGTTCCGTTCATAATCTTCCTCCGGCTATGAGTGTCTATAATGGTGGGAAATATGCGAATACCATGCCGGAAGAGATAAGGGCAGGCGTAAATCACAAAGGTGCAGCGAATTACGGAGTAATGGAGCGATGTGGAGAGTTTGCGACTGAATAAATGAATGCGGGTGAACGATAGATCATATTCATTTTGATAATTCAAAATGATAAGGAGATATCAAAATGAAGAAGCGTATTGGAGCCAATCGTGAGGTGGATAGTCGGATACCAGCAATTGACTTAATTTGGGGAAATTCGCCGGACATGAAGCGATTGCGCGATGAGATTCGAGTGGAAGCAAGTCACAGGGGGCATGTGATAATTATTGGAGAAACCGGGACCGGCAAGGAACTGGTGGCAAAAGCGCTGCATGAAGAGGGCTTCAAGGCAAATCAACATGGAGATAGGTTTGAAGCGGTGTCGTGTGCGACGTTTGTGGGCGATGGGAACGCAGCGGAAACCGCCCTATTCGGATATGTAATGGGTGCATACACTGGGGCCGGCAAAGGGAGGGACGGTTTGATAGCACAAGCCGGTGATGGCGTGCTCTTTTTGGATGACATTCAGGACCTGCCGGAATCGGTGGCGGCGAAATTAAATCGGACTATGGAAGATGGCACTTATCGAAAATTCGGCTCCGACGAAGTGAAATCGGCACGCTGCAGGATCATCGCCGCGAGTAATGCTGCAGGCCAGCTATCGGACCGCGAGGATGAGAAGCCAGTGAAAGGGCGGATTCGGGAAACTGGGCGGATAAGGTTATCGACTGGCGGCCTAAGGAGGGATTTTTTCGAGAGGTTTGACGGCAAAATTTGGATAACTGCCTTAAGGAATCGACGGCAGGATGTGATAGAGTTGTTTCTCTTTTGGTATGATCAGGCCCGAGCAGAGAAAGGACTACAGCCCGCGGAGAATATACCATTTGGGGTCGCCGTAAATCTACTCGCCTATGACTGGCCCGGTAATGTGCGAGAGTTGAAGAAAGGCGTGAAAAAGCTCGTACAGATGGAACGCGAACGGCCGGAGGTATTGCTGAGGCTGGACCCAATTAGTGCGGAACTGTGGTGTATGTCAATTGATGAGTTGGTCGAGGTTCTTTGTGGTAGTTTTGGAAGGGATGCATACAAATTGCGGTGCGGGCCGCTGTCTTGGTTGGCAGTGGCAAAAGTGGGACGATCGCGATTGGAAGATCTGATGAATAGTCGGGAATATGCGGTGTTACAGCTTCACGGGAATGCTCAGGGGAAAGCATATGGAATGGGCTGGTTAAGCCGCTTGTTAGAAGTACAAGAGGAACTGTGGAGGTTAATGGCCAAGGCAGGCAAGATAGATAGAGGAATGTGGGGCAAGATGGTGGCAGTTGGAGAACAGCTTTGGCGAACTGCAGCTGAAGGTGGGTACAAGGTGCAATTGACTAAACCGCTGTCTGGCGCAACGAAAGAATCTGAGAATGTTGCCGTACAGATTGCGGCGATCGACCACTGGAATGCAGTGTTGGATGAATGTGGTTGGCGCTTTGATCGGCTTGAGCAAATGTACTTTGAAAAGATGTTGGAACACTGCGGTCGAAATACCGCGGAGGTCGGGAGAAGATCCGGTGTGTCGGATCAGACTTGGAGACGGCGGTTGAAGAAATGGGGAAGTGAGGCGGCGGATCGTGGTGATACGCGAGCGTAGCATCGACTGAATACAACCGTAATCGAAGCGCCGCCGAATACCGCCGAATTTTTGGGGCATGGAGAAGCTGGCGGATGATTGAATTGGATTGAATACGGGCAAGGGATTGCCACTGTGCGGATGCATTTCGTGCAGCATCTATGCGGCTAATCACAAAGCCCGACGCGATACCGCTCAATGTGGCCAGGGACCGAACTGCAAAAGGAGGATTCGGCATGGTGCAGAATAATCGCGCAATCGAGGAGCTAGCGATAGCACGCGAAGAATCGTGCCCATCGGCGGCGTCGGCAGATTGACGCGGACTGACGCAGGCAGGATGGTAATGACGTCGCGGATGTGATCTGTGTAGTTTTGAAGCGGGTGAGCGCGCCGGTCGGCCAAAAGGCGGTCAATCAACTAAGGAGACTTTGGCAATCGAAGGCTTCGGTAGCGGTGAAGGATAAAATAATAGCGACAACAGCGGTGGTCGTGATTAATCAAGATTAATGTGAAGCGATGAATTGTCTCCCTACCGCTTTCGCGTTAGAGGGAGGCAAAAAAATCAGGCAGAGTCGTAAGTGAGTAAGGTACAAATGATTGTCCGGAATCGGTTGCTTTCGGACCCGAAAGCGATTTCAGCGGGCAAATGATCAGGTGATTTAACACCGGCGAGAATACGCGGCAATACAAAAAGTGGCATACGGACGAAGTTGATGTCAAAAAATCACCCTCGACAGCCTTCGAATTTTAGGCGGTGCAGAAAATGACGATTGCGCGAAAGTGGATGATGCGCAAATGATTTGCGTTTCACCTTGGCGTACGCATTCGCAGGTGAATCCCGCGAGATGCTAAATGGTGGGAAGAATACGGGGTTATGGGAGATAGCGTTCGCGAGCGTTCGAGTTAAAGGGACGTGACAAGCGAGAATCGCTTCCCGTAGCATCCCCTGAAATGACACTTGGAAAAATGGTAGAATTGTCGAGACGCTTGGCGGATAATGAGTTGGAAAAAGATGGGGAGCGAACATTGCGGATGCGATTTTCGTGACCAATTTGGCGAGCCTGCGAACGCTCGCACGAATCATGGACTATTCAACAGCGGCGCGGGGAGACTGGCTGCCGATATCCGAAGTCCGCAAGAATTCCTCGGTGATTGGTGTGTCAGCGATAGCAGTGCTGGCACGATGATTCATCAACGTGACATCCAAGTAAAACGATTCAAGCGGCAACGGCGTGGCGTCCTGGGCATCGAGAACAGCGACAAAGGCACCAAGGCTGACGCCCCAAAAGATGGCAAGCCCGGCCTCCTGCCTGCTGTTGGCAGAGATCCAGAGAAAGTCGGGAGTAGTGGTTCCGCGTCGATGATGATCACGGTTGGCGATAAAATCCTTTACGTGGAATTGCCAGGCGGACGGATGCAGCGGGAATAGCTCGGCGACGGCCTTGCCGATGACCTCATCCGATGGGTCACGGTCGAGGGTGATACCGATCTCGAAGAACGGGACCACAACATCAGGATTCGGATTGCTTCGGCTCCGCATCATGGAATCCAGCGGCGGCGGCAAGATGATCGTCTCCGGACGGGGCACGAGTGATGACGGGAGTTCTTTGGGCTGGCCGTTGAAAATCAGGTCGGTGCAATAGAGATAGTCCAGATCGATGGGGTTCTTATGCACTGCGGTCAGTGCCGGCATGTGTTGGAGTTCGCGGATAAAGAACATCAGCGGAATCCCGGAATTGTCAAAGGGGTCGATGACGCAAACACCGGCGCCGATGCTCTCAGCCCAATAGATCGCGGTGGCGGCCTGCTGACGGGTGAGCGCACGAATCCAGACGAAGTGGTCGAAGTCCTGATAGGTTTCCATGGCGGCAACCGAACGGGCGACCTGCGTGAAGTCGGTGCCCCACATATCGAGGGCAGCGTTGTGAAGCTGCTTGCCGGTGATCGATTTGGGGATATGGAAGCCCACGAGAAACTGCTCAAGCCGGTACGCCATAAATCTGATCTCCTTACCGAGAGTACATTTCAATTTCGGTGCGACCGCGTTTGGTGGCAATCAGTTTTGATTTGGAGACGCGTTCGATGAGGCCAAGAGATTCGAGTTGCTCAAGAGCGGCAAGGTCCAGCATCACTTCAGCTCGGGTTCGGAGCTTCTCGCTCGAATAGGGTCCGATCTTGATAATGCTCCCACTGGGGACGTGGTCGACGCCGGTGAAGGTGAATATCTCGCCATTGGCGTGGATGGCAGCCCAAAGGATATATTGCTCCCGATCCGACAGGCGGCGCGTGCTGGTGGGCCTTTTGCGGCTGTGTAGCAATGCGCCAAGTGTCGACATCAGGCGGCGGAGTTGGCTTGTGAATTTCGTTGTTGGTGCCATTGGATGTTTACGATAATGGTTCTTTAAGCAAACATCATGTTGTTGTGGGATCAGTCCTGCGGATTGTCTCGACAAGGTGCTGCTCTTTGCCAGTCCAAGGAAACCAGAGTTTGGCCGCCCGCTCAAATGCGCGCGGGAAAAGTGGCTCGATAAGGTTGTGAATGAAGTACCCGGGAGCGGTGCCTGGGAGATAGTAGGCGTGCCATGAGTCGTATGGTTGTCCAGACCGTGCTGGTGGGGCAAATTGCCAATAGCGATAAAATTGACAATCACCCAGACTCATGGCGGAGATTTCCGGAATGAACTTGTCTCCGTTGTATTGTTTTAGCGCCTCTAAGACTGCATGTTGATTCGTGGTCGCGACTTCATAGCTGAATAATCCAAGAAATGGTTTATATGGTGTGCATCGTTTGTGCATCAGTCGTGAAATGACGTCCAATTTCTCAAGCGCGGTCCGCAGGTCTCTGAGGTTAATGGAAGTCTTGACTTCCACGATGGCGCGGACGCAGTCTGCGGGTGCAATCATGAAATCGCCGTCGCGGAAGAGCGTTGGAGCAGAATCGTCACAGACCATGATATCAACTTGCGTGCTCTGATCATCGGGGGTAACAATGAAGCCGGAGCCAACAGTGAAGCTCGGTGGCATATAGCCTCTGAGTGATGACCGCAAAACGCTTTCCTTCCAAGCGCCATCGGATGGAAGGTGCGCGAGTCCTATCAGGTTGCGGATTTTGTTCTGCACTGCGTTGAATTCAGATGTCATGTCGCGGAAGTATGTTTCTGGGTCCATGGTCTCCCCTTGCGGTACGTACCGCGATAGTGTTGTTAAACGCTGCCCGCGACCATTGTGGCGACGGCGGCGGCGATATCGCGGCGGGTGTCATCGTATATGGTCAACGTCTGCAGATTGCGGTGGCGCGAAAATCTCTGAACGCTGCAAACATCCCCTTGCATCAGCGCAAGGGTTTCGGCCAATTCGGCGTTTTTCAGGATATGGTATCATCTGTCAATTTTTCTCTTGACAGCAATTGAAGCCACTGTTACATTGATATGCAGTTTTGACTGTGGGGCCAAATGAAAACAATCCGATTAGTCTGCAAAATCGTCGCTTTGCTCGTGGTCATGATGGACACAAATGCATCCGCCCAAGACGGCTATTCTTGGGACTCGGTTTTGGTCAAGAATGTTCAGGTGTGGTATCCGGGTCCTCCCGAAACGGGCAAGATAAAAGCCGAGTTGTGGTGGTACCATCCGGATATTCCATATTCGGGCCCCTGCGGCAGTATGGATCTGTCCCTCAAGTGGATTGACGCCAGAGAGGTCATTTGTGATTCGATAAGTTGGGGACTCACCTCGATGCTGGACACTGTGATCTATGAGTTTAGAGTCAATAATGCGATTGGGTACGTTACCGGTTGGATGTCCAAGAGTCCAAGTTACGGTTTCATCTTCCAACCGGGTCACTATCACATTGCCGACCTGTATTTCACCTTTCAGTCTCCTTGTCGTTTCATCACGGACTCCTTGCGAGCTCCTATTTTTGGCAACCCACCTTCGCCCCTCTATTGGCGTGGCCGACAATTCGCCTCAGCAAATGTCATTGCGGCGCCAGGTGATTTTAATGGTGATGGAACTATCAACATTTCTGACTGCGTCTATGGCATCTCGTACGTCTTTGGCCCCTTCGACGATCCGGTTCCATGCGGCGACGCAAATGGGAGCTGTTTCACGAACATCTCGGACGTAGTCTACTTGATCAACTATCTATTCTCTGGTGGGCCGGAACCAGAGGCCGGCTGCGTATTCTGGCGTTGATTTTGTAGTTTTGTACTGAACTAGATAGAAAGGAGGAATTGGCGGCAGATATGTGAATTTTTTCACAAGCGTAAAACAGGCAGGAATCAACTATTAAGGAAAGGTAATAACATGTTCTTACGAAGATGCGTTATGGCCATTCTGTTCTTCCTCGGCATTCTATGGACGAGTCTCGCGCGTGCCGAGGATTTCAAAGAGGGAGTTTGGCTTGGGCAAGAAGTCGAGTACCTTGAAGGCAAAGTGTTAGTCAGGTGGCAGCCCAATGCGGGAGAGCGCGAGAAGTCCGCTGTTCTCGATGAAATTGGAGGGACATTTGTTCGCACGGTCGGCGGATGCGGCTGGGAGTTGCTTTCCGTGGACTCGAAGGCAGACGTACCCGCACTAGCAGAGGAATTGTTGCACTATGAAGATGTGTGGAAATCTGAACCGCTGATACGTGCAGAGCTGGGAAGTGATTACGGCGACCCTAACTATGGAGTGCAATGGAATTGGAAGAACACCGGACAGTTATTGTGGGTAAATGTTGAGGAGGGAGATACCGCTATTGCTGCCAATGGTGCATCAGGGTTCTTTTCGTACGCGTTGGATGTAGTCGACTCATGCGGCATCGTGCGTTACGGTTGGCTGGATTCTGGCTTGGGCCTTGATTCTAACGGCATCGCATTCTGCGAAGATCTAAGGGATACTGCGCGAATCATTTTCGGTAAAAACACCACTTCTGAGGGCGATTCAAGCGACATTGATGATACTGGATGGCCTTTTGTTTATCATGGTGGTGAAACAATGTCAATTGTCGCGGCGACGAGAGACAACAACATAGGAATTGCTGGAATCGACCCGAATTCAATATTTCTCGTAGTGAAGGTTATGGCGCTATTTAGTTCTCAAGTGGAGGTTGTCGATGGATTCTCCTATGCAATTGAGCAAGGTGTTGATATTATCAACTTCAGTGGTGGGTTCTATACAATGGCAGCGTGCATAGAAGATGAAATTGCGAGAGCTGATACAGCAGGCATACTGGTTGCAACAATTACCGGAAATCATGGCCCTTTTTGGTTCCCAGGCGGATATGCTTCACTTGGAACAAATCAGGGCTATGAAGAGGGGTACAGAAATGTCATAGCGACTGGCGGTACAGATGAACGTGACTCGCTTATGGAAGGCTCACGTACGGCTTTTGCGACACAGGACTCCTTGCTGGCTAACGGTGACACCCTTCAGGTGACTGTTGCTGCTCCCGGAGACTTCGTTCCAGTTGCTAAGTATGATCATTACGGAACGACTGGCGGAACTTCGGTGGCTTGCCCGCATGTCGCCGCTCTCGCAGGTCTCTTACTTGCTAAGTACGGTGACATTTCCCCAGATTCGATTCGGACGATTATCGAGAACACGTCAGACAAGATTTGGCAGGACACGACTAAACCAGCTTATGACTCGGCTCGGGCATCCTGGAGTTCACATCCTTGGTACGGTCAAGGGCGAATCAATGCCTGGCGAGCGCTCACTTGGGATGAGTTATGGGGAAAATACTCCTCCAACCAAACCTGGTCAGGTGACACCGTGATTGCTTCCGACATTGTGATTGATAGCGGTGTAACGGTCACAATTGAACCTGGTACTACGCTTAGGGTAAGGCCCATCGATCACTATGATGCGGCTGGACAGGCCGACAGCAATCGGGCGGAGATCATTGTAAGAGGCACTCTAATAGCGGATGCGCAGGGTGATGATCCGATTACATTCGAGCCGTACAATTCAGTGCCCGCCGACAGTACATCGTGGTATGGAATCCGAGTGGTCGGCAATGGGAGAATTGTCTTTAGGAACGTTGAAATTCGTAACGCATATCTTCCGATCGATCTCGCCTCCACAGTGCCAGACACAGTCTACAATTGTGCGTTTACGAATAACCGCCTATATGGAATCTATGTCCGCAATGATAGTGCCTCCTCGCTGACCACAATGGTACGCAAGAACACGATCAGTAAGGACTCGACGATCAGTCTAACTGGTTATGGAATTCGTACGGACAACTCACCGACAATAGATAGTAACTTGGTTGAGTTTTATGGCTATGGAATCTACTCATTTACCGATAGTCCACAACTCAAAGCAAATACGCTTCATTGTTGCGCATTCGGTGTGCATGTTCGCTCGACGGCTGGTGCGAAGGTCTGGTACAATCGCTTCACAGGGTCTCTTGGCAGCGCCATCGACTATTGGAATGCGACGGTGAGTACTCTTTACAATCAGGTCTGCATAGACACAACTGATGGGCAGGACTCCTGTTCGATTGGTCTGGCGTTCGGGCCATGGGGCGCCGGTGAAGTCTGGTACAACCAGTTTTACAACTGCTACGATTACGGTGCAACGATCAGCGGAAGTTTCCCAGATTTTGGCGAAAACTCGGAAGTCATTAAAGGGCAGAATTGGTTCCGCATCCCTCCGTGGAGCGGGACAGATACGGCGTTTGCTCTATACTCGCTCAATACCATCGAGGCAGAAAAGAACTTTTGGCAGTTGGATGACAGTACACTAGTTGATTCAGCATCTATTGATTTCTGGGTACGAGGTTCGGGTAGCGTCGACGTGACTCCGTTTTTGACGACTGCGCCAGATTATAGTGGGGGCGGACAGGGCAGTAAGTTGGCGGCATATCGAGACGTGCTACCGGGGTCGTTTGCGTTGGAACAGAATTTCCCAAACCCCTTTAATCCCTCAACATTCATCTCATACTCGTTACGTAAACCCGGGTACGTGCGACTAGAGGTACTCAACCTCCTCGGCCAACGTGTCACAGTGCTTGTCGAAGGCCTGCAGCCGGCGGGAGTGCACCAAGTTGTGTGGAACGGTAAGGATTCAGCGGGTCGTGACTGCGCTAGCGGCGTCTATTTCTATCGGGTCACGAGTAACGATGTTTCACAGACTAAGAAGATGCTGTTGTTGAAGTAGGAGGAAACATGTCAAGACGAATTGGAATCATTTTGTTAGTCAGCGTGTGGCTGTTCGCCTCCATTGGCACAGCCATGGCCGAGAAGCTTGAGATTGTGATCGAGTCCATGAACGTAGTTGCGGACTCTATAACTGGGAACGCGGTGACACTACTCTATTTCGACTTCAACGAGAAGTTGACCGGAGCCGACATTCACTCGGCCAAGTTGATGATTGAGCCTTCGTTCGATCAGAGTGCACGGCGACGAATCGAAATTAGCGTATATCCACTGCTTACTGAAGTTGAACTTTCCTCGGATGCTTTGACTGATGACAAGGAGCCTAATCTGGATGTCGAAAACGGCACCCAAGTATACATCGATACGTCAACTGACAAGCCCGTGGCAGTCGATTTGACGCACTGGTTGCAGTGCTTGGCTGACGCTCGATGTGATAATGCTGGGCTGTGCATTATGAGTGAATCCCCATTGGCGGCAGGACTGTCGCTATCCAGTGACGCAATTCAAGGCGGTATTGGAGTATTATTGATCGAGTACAGCCACAAGTAGTTCTTGAGAGCAGGCCGTGCTTTTTCAAGAGCAGAATACAATAATTCGTGATCACATCACGGCGGCAGGGTTATTCATCCGCCGCCGTGGACAATCATTGATGGGCAGTATCCAGCCAACACAATTGTTGATTCCTTAGTAACCTGCCCCAGAGCAGGTTGGACCAAGCCGACAGCTCTTGCACCAGGCCGGGACTTCGGTGATCGCGGCATGGCGCAAGCAGTGCGGCCGCGTTGCGATACCTGCCATGCGACCAAGACCGCGGACGATGTATTAGACTGCGGCGCCGGTCAAGCGGCTACCGCGCATTGGGCAGAATTCAAAACACAAGAAGTCACTGCTAGTCTGTTAACTTGTGCAAACTTTAGTCTTCATAGTCGCAAAGACCCTCAAGTACATTTCTCTTTTCCTTATCTCCAAACTCACAGCATGGAAATGGAAATGGAGCAAACTCTCTCTCGTAACAATTGGAAACCGATCCCCATTTTTCCTTCGATCGTCGACCTAATTGGCTCACTCGCACGATTCGGGAGGTTTCCCCAGTATGACAAGTGAAGTCCGAAGTTTTTCAAGTTCGAACCGAATTAACGATGTCCTGCGTTTCCATGCGGCACAGTAAGCCAGTATGGCCAACTCAATTCGACCCTGTCGATCGAGAATTACTCCTTTCCTGAAGAGTGCCCTGGCTACCAGGACTCGTGCCATTCGTTTTGTAGCATTACCGAAGCGTTCGACCAGATCATCATATACGACGATGGCTTCTTCGCTCCGTTCGACTTGAACCAAGCATGCGCCCTTCATGAAGAGAGCACCAGCCACATCCGATTCGAATATAGTTTCACCAGAGCCACCGAACATCTTGATCAGTTCATCGTAGACCGCAATACCTTCATGATATCGCTTCATGTGATACAAGTCCGCTCCTTTCCTGGATAAGGCTTCAGCTACCCGTTCCCTGAACGACGAATCGGTGGCATTGCCAAATCGCGTGACCAATTCATCATAGACTGCCATGGCGTCATCAAAGCGGTTCAGTCGGCGCAACGCGATTGCCTTTTCGAGGAGAGCCTTAGCCACTCCCAGTCTCAATGCACTTTCACTGGAGCTACCAAACGTCTCAATCAGATTGTCGAAGACTTCAAGGGCTTCATGAAAACGCCTTAATCCGCGCAGCGCGGCTCCCTTCTCGAGGAGTGCCTGAACAACCTGACCCTTGAGAGTTGCCTCGGTGGTACTACTAAATCGCTTAAGAAGTTCATCATAGACTACAACCTTCACATCTCTACGCGTTAGGCGACCCAGACTAGTTCCCTCGTGGAAGAGGGCGACTGCCACCTGTTCCCTTAACGCCGTATCAGTAGCTTTGCCGAACCGTTTTATCAAATTGGCCCATACTCTAGTGGAGCCTGGGCTTAGGACTCGGAGTTTCCATTCTGACCAGTTGATTCCCTCTTTAGCAATTACTCTTCTCAATACTTCCTCCAGTCGTTCTTCGATTGGCGGTAAGGTGTACAAGGACCTGGTAGATATGAACACCTCGCTGGTTGTCGTGACATTTCCAAATGAATCGAGGAGGAAACTCAAATCTCCCTTGACCTCAGCCATCTCCACTAGGAATTGAGCCCGATCTTGATTGGAATTGAACTCGCGACTAGACCAAGTTGTAATCGATGAAATAAGCATCGATGGCAGCTCTGAAAGAGCCGCGGGACCTCCACCAAACCATTGAGCAAAGTAATTTCGCATAGCTCTCGGTAGATTGTCGTCTGCTTGGCTATTCAGCAGGATGCGGAACTGGCGAGAAAACTCGAGCAGATCAATCAGGCCCCTCATAACATCCGCTTCGACGTTATGTCTTGCCTTTCCATAAACAGAATTCAATAACCTAGTTGGCTCAGTGAGCGCGTTTGCAATTACTGCCAAGGTC